>DUET01000087.1 GCA_011192015.1 Anaerolineae bacterium | reverse complement strand
GAGCCGGCTCGCGAATGAGGTGCAAGCTTGGATTTCCCTGCATGAACTGATCGACAATTGCCGAGGTTCGATCCTGGCTGCCATTGTCAACGACCACCACCTCGGAAGCATAGGTCTGCGTGCCTAGAAAATCCAAGATACGTTTGAGATTGTCTGGGAGACGGTGTTCTTCGTTGAAGGCGGGGATGATGACCGAAAGCAATGGCGGCACGGAGCACCTCTTCTTGCATCACCAATCAAACGACGAGTGCATTTTGAGTGTGTTGGGATTATACGGCAGGCCCCTTGACAAGTCGACCGGCAACAGGAAAGGTATCGAGGCTATAATGAAAGGCAGAGGTGCAAGCATGCGTGGAAGAACTTTCTACCTGGCAATCGTATTCGTATGGGTCCTCAGCCTACTCCCTGCTTCTGCATCTGCGCAGGATGATAACTTGGTCCTGGTGCTGTCTGCACAAGGCCCCCTGACACCGGCAATGGCGGAGTACCTTGATCGAGGCTTGGCACAGGCGGCGAGGGAAAATGCTGAACTGGTGATCTTTCAGCTCGATACACCGGGCGGCGCGATCGATCTCATGAACCGCATGGTGCAATCCATTCGAGCCAGCGCGATTCCTGTCGTGGTGTACATTGCCCCTCGAGGAGCCATGGCTGGCAGTGCGGGAACGGTGATCACACTCGCCGGTCATGTTGCAGCCATGGCACCGGAAACCGCCATCGGTGCGGCCAGCCCTGTCGGCATGCAAGGGGAGGATCTCGGGGAAACGATCGAAACCAAGACTGTGGAAATTCTCAAGGCTACAGTGCGCAGCCTGGCCGAGGGTCGGGGAGATGAGGCGATCGCCTTGGCGGAAGCGGCCATTGAAGAGGCGAAGGCAGCGACGGCTGTTGAAGCGCATGAGGTAGGCTTGATCGACATCATCGCCGAAAACCTTGACGACCTGCTCATCCAGTTGGACGGTCGGAGCGTCGAGACCATTTCAGGTGTGCAGCAACTTCGGACGGTCGGAGTGCTTCTTGAAGACATGCCGCAGAGTTTCATAGAGCAGGCGCTTCAGGCTCTCACCAATCCCAACATTGTATTCCTGCTGTTGACGGTTGGCGTGCAGGCGATCCTGATCGAGATTTCGAGTCCCGGTGGGTGGGTGGCGGGTTTCATCGGAGTGATTTGTCTGGCTTTGGGGACCTATGGTTTGGGTGTGCTACCTGTGAATTGGGTGGGCTTGATCTTCATCATCACTGCGTTCGTACTCTTCATCTTGGAGATCAAAGCCACCACACATGGTGCACTGGCCGCCGCGGGAGTGGCTTCCTTCGTTGTTGGGGCCTTGGTTTTGTTCAACTCACCAGGTACACCAAGTTTTCAGAGAGTGTCGATCCCATTAGTCGTATCGGCGGGGATCGCAACATCAGCCATATTCATGTTCATACTCACCTTTGCCATCCGTGCCCAGCGACGACCTCGCGCCGTGGGCGCTGAATCCTTGATCGGTCGAATCGGCATCGTTAGAAAAACCTTGGATCCCATGGGTTCGGTTCTGGTGGGGGGAGAACTGTGGTCCGCTGAGTCTGAAGATGATGGGCGGGAGATTCATGAAGGAACGCGGGTGGAAATTATGAGCGTCAATGGCCTGCGTATCAACGTTCGGGAGGTTCCCAAGAAGAGCAATTGACTCATGGCCCTCATACCAGTACACTCGCATTGGATGAATGCAATGGGGAGGAAAGCCAATGTCCTCAGGTGAGTTTGTTCTGACCGTTCGAACGGGACCGTATGAGGGGAGGGTCTTTAAACTCGATAAGGAGTCCGTGGTCTTGGGAAGGGACGTATCGAATGACATCATCTTCCCGGATCCCGAAGTTTCCCGCATGCATTCACGCTTGAGTCTCACACCTAGAGGATATGTGCTTGAGGACCTTGACTCCACGAACGGCACCTTCGTCAATGGAGAACAACTGACGGAACCACGTTTGCTTCTTGTGGGGGATCAGATCGGCCTGAGCCAGAAATTGATCATCGCCTTTGAAGAGGCATCGGAAGCAAGCGATGCGATGCTTGGCGTTGAGCCGGAAGTAGTGGATGAATTTGCCGCTGCCGTTGAACCTTCAGGGGTTGAAGCCGCCGCCGTGGGGGAGGAATTCGAAGTTGTAACACCCGCGGAGCCAAAGGAGGAACAAAGAGATCGTAAGTGGTGGCTCATTGGGATCGGTGCTGCGATCTTGATCGTGGTTTGCGGAGTCCTTTTTTGGTTCCTGGATGCGAACTATCACGAGATCCTTTACGCACCCCTGGATGTCTTGATGCGATTGCTTGATTTGCAGTAGTCCAATTGGCTAGGGGATTGGCTTTCGGGGCGGAATTTCCCGCCCCGTTTTACGTTCTACAAGGGGTCGCTCAGGCAGGCATCAGGGACAGCACTTTATCCTATACTCTCCGGGAATTACTCGTGATCCCAAGAGTCAGGTCTTCGCAATGTAGTAGGAGCGGGTTCGCAGACATGCAAACCCAGCAGGCGAGAGATGGTTGTGCGATGGTTGGCAACGAGGCGGTAGAAGGGTTCAGCGATGGTGCTCGTCAGGCGATTCGAAAATACAGCACCCAGACAGCCCCAAAAGCCGGGTAATGAACGCATGGCCTCGAAAACCGCACGCGCTCCACGATAGAGATTCCCCTGGGAATCGAGCAGATGCATGGCTTGCTGTGTCATTTGTGGCGTGAGAGCCGCAGGGAGCTCGGAAGGGGCAATTTGCTGATAGGCAACAAGACTCAATCTTCGGGTCTGATCCAAGCCCATGAGCCACGAGGCGAAGGATTGGCAGATACCACAATTGCCGTCGTAGAACACAATGGATGGAGAAGTACTGCTTGACGCAGAAGCGGGATCTATCTTCATGGATGCTTTGCCCACGACTTCGTTGGATGGAGGGGTGGCGATCGAGCAAGGTCGTGTGGATTCACCATGTGCCATACACTTGAGCGGCGGTTTCCATGAGATTGTACCCAAATAGGCATGATCCTGCCTGGGTGAGTCCCAATCTCCCGCCAGAGGAAGTGATGTTCAACGGAGGAGCGAATGAATGGAAGCCGTGGTATGGTAGATTGGAGCGACATGCTGATCCTTACATGTCCTTTGGGCCCCATTGACTGTTGGGAGCCTTCATGAGGCGAGGAGGGAGGAGGGAACATGCGATGCTCACGTGCGGTTCTCATGATCTGCGTTCTTCTTGTGGCATGCACGCCTGATGCTGCCCCTCCATTCACACCCACTCCCCCATTGGCTTTTACAGCGCCCGAATTTCATGAGTTGGATTTTACCGAGCAGCGACGGCTCATGGTTGAAACCGGGGTGCTTGCCTGGGGTGTCGAAGATCCAGCGGTGCTCGAGGCGATGGAAACTGTTCCCAGACACGAGTTCGTTCCCGTCGGGTACTTGAGCATGGCGTATGAGAATCACCCTCTCCCCATTGGCTATGGGCAGACGATCTCTCAACCCTACATTGTTGCACTCATGACCCAGGAGTTGAATGTGGAGGCTGGAGATCGTGTGCTGGAGATCGGAACAGGATCGGGGTATCAAGCAGCGGTGCTGGCCGAGCTTGGGTTGGAAGTCTACACGATCGAAATCATCGAACCTCTGGCGCAGCAGGCAACCGAGCGCTTGCCGAGATTGGGGTATGACGGGGTACAAGTACGCCATGCTGATGGCTACTATGGATGGCCTGAGATGGCTCCTTTCGACGCCATCATCGTTACCGCAGCACCGGATCATGTGCCGCAGCCTTTGCTTGAGCAACTCAAAGTGGGAGCAGTGATGGTGATTCCAGTTGGCCCTGTTGGAGGCTATCAGGAGCTCTGGCGTATTCTGCGCACTGGGGAGACGACCGTTCAGACCACCAGCCTGGGGGGTGTGTCGTTTGTGCCTTTCACCAGGGACAGCGGATCGCCCTGAAACGATCTCGCGCTGCTATCCCCATGATCGATTGACTGCCTCGCAGAACATGGAGGCAGTTTTCATTTGTCGATTCGCGGAACGGTCGCCCAGGCGCCCAGATAGGCCGCGGCTCCAAGCAGAAGCGTCGCCGAGTGTCCCCAATCCAGCGCCACCATGACCGCCATGACTCCCGATATCCCCGAAATCGCGCCGTTGATCGACCAAGCCCAAGGGATCATCCCGGGCATGTGGCGTTCCAGGCGCTGCAATCCGGCCGCGAAGGGAATGCCCATGAGCAATCCCATAGGGCTCAGGAAAACGGCTGCGAGCAGCAGGCGCAACCAGAGATTCCAGGAGAAGCTGGTTTTCGTTGCAAGCGGAAGCAAAAGCGTGCTGAGGAGCACAGCGGCCACGAGCGCAAGGAGCATTTTACGCAGCGGCAGGCGGGGTGAGAGCAGGCTTCCCACACCGGAAGCCAGCAGGAGGGTGAAGAGCACAACGGCCAAGGAGAGCGCTGGGCGATCGAGCAGCAGCGTGAGCCGTGAGATGAGCGGGATTTCAACAAGCAGATAGCCAGCGCCCAGGAAGGCGAAGTAGCCGATTGAAGTCCTTGTCGCTCGCTGTGATGAGCGGCGGCGTCGGATCACGAGCCAGGGCGCGACGATCAGCGGAAGTGCCAGCAGGAGCATGAGAGCCAGCAAGGCGAGCAAAACGAAGTAACCGCTGCCCCCGAACGGCTGCCAAGTGAGACCCAGCGTGGCCAAGATCTCGGGAGTTTGACGCCAGCGAAAATAATGAAAGAAGAACGGTTGATCATCGCGGGGAGGTTCCAGATTGAAGTTGTATGCAGAAATGGTAGCGGATCGATCGATGAGTATGGATTGGAAGAGTTCGTAGTATGTATCGCTTGGCAGGCGGTTGAATCGATTGAGTTCAGAGGGATCCAGATCGGGAAGGTGGATCGGATCGAAGGCATTTGAGATCAGGAAGCGGCGCGTGGCCTGCAGCTCGTCCGAGGTGAAGGGACGATGGGAGGCGATCATCGTAGCCGTGCGCATGCCGCGGTACGCGATCAGATTCTTTCCCGGATCGACCACGCCCTGTATCTCCATCGCTGCCAACAATGTGGCCCAGGCGCGAGCCGACTCGCTGGGCGGAGTGCCCAACCAGCGAGTGATAACGAGAAGACCATCATTTCCAGCAAGAGCATAGGCATTCTGGAATGCCTCCACTGTCAACGTGAAATCTTCCCCCAGGCTGAAGGCTCCGGATGTGACTGGCCGATAGGGGTCGCTGAGCGCGAACACGATCACGTCGTAGGATCCGGAAGCAACGTGGAGCGTCCCGCGATCTGAGCGTGGAACAACTTCCAACCGAGGCTCCTTGATCAGGTCGTGGCTGAAACCGGCATAGAAACCTGCAAGGGTTTCGGTGATCAAAGGTTCCGGATCACTCACCGTCACATGCTTGGCTCCCGAAGCCAACGCCAGGATGGCCTCCAAACCGGCCCCAGGCTGCAGGATCAACGCGTGGCTCTCGGGACGAAGGATGTAGGCCAATCCAGAAGGCATGTATGACGCCAATAAACTGGCTGTTTCATCCTGTGGATCCAGGTTGCTGATTGGGAAGGGTCCCTCCCCATCGATGAAAAGCGCTGTCTGCTGTGGCAGGGTTACGACGGCGTTGAGGCTCAAACCCGGAAAGACATGGATGGATCGGCTTTCGATGGCATCCAGCCGAGAAGAAGCACTCCAATGGGTGATGGTGGTTTCAGCATCGGGCAGCAGTTGCGATACAGCCAAAGGCTTGTAGGGGGATAGCCGCATGGTCAATCCGCTGGGAAATCGAACCACACACACCAGCCCCAATGCTGTTAGAAGCAAGCAGGGAATGCGAACCATGGGCTTCGAAGGGAAGATGGACGCCGCAAGAAATCCCAAGCATGCGGAGAAGGCCAGGGCTCCCTCACCACCAAAAGCCATGAGTACGATCAAGGCCAACACGCAGCCCAGCGCAGATCCACCCAGGTTGGCGGCATATGGAAGGTGAGCTTCATCACCCGCAGCGGAAAGACAAGCTCCGATGACCCAGCCTGCGAAGAGAAAGGGCGTACCCGCGGCCAGAAAATACAACAACAGAATACCGATTTGTTTGGGGTCCCAAGCGATGCTGTAGGAATCGAAGGGCAGGAAGTTGATCGTGAGGTAGCTCGCCACCATCGAGATGGCGTAGACGAAGGCGAGAAGGGCCAAAGGAGCGCGTGTCGGCTTGAGCGCCAGCAAAGTGCCGCTGGCGGCGATTGCCAATACCGCCAGACTCACGACGACAAAGACGAAATGGTAGAACTGCTGCACGGCGAAAAGGCGAGTGAGACTGATCTCGTAGGCCAACATGCTGGCTGAAATGAGGATCAAGCCCGCGATCGTGCGGCGATCGAGCTTCGCTGCCTGCACGCTTTCATCTCCTGTCTCGATCTGGATGGATTGTAGTGGAGCATGGACGTGTGGGAAAGGTGCCTGCGTAGGTTTTTCGGTTTGTCTGATGAATGAGTTAACGCTTCTCCAATCTATCGCTATCATGGTTCTGATGTTTGCGATCTAATTTCTAGTCAGGATATGAACTCATCAATCAAAACGGAGGTACTAAGATGATGAGAATGTATGTTCGGACGCCGCGAGGTTTACGCCGACGCTACGGGTACATCGAGCGCAGTGAAGATCAGTTCCGGTTGGGAATTGATGTGCATACCGATGATGAAGCCTTCGTGATCACGGCAGCAGTGCCGGGATTGGAAGCCGAGAGTATCACGGTTGAGATCCTGGACGATGTTCTTACTCTGCGAGGCGAAGTTCCTGAATCGCCGAATGGGACAGGTAAATTCCTCCTGCGTGAACGAAAGTCTGGGAAGTTTGAACGCAGTCTGCGTCTCCCCGATGCTGTTGAAGCTGAGGGAACGGAAGCCAAGGTGGAGAACGGTATCTTGACGGTTCGGATCCCCAAGGCTGAGGAAGCACGCCCGCGGTTGATCGAAGTCAAGGCGAAATAACCAAACATGAGCCTGAGGTACAATGGGCGGCGAAAGCCGCCCTTGTTCCTCTTGACTGAGTTTCAGAGAGGGTGACCGGTGACAGATGTTCCCACTGCGAGATAGCATCCGTTCCCGTTCCTTTCCAATCGTGAATTGGATCTTGATCGCCGCCAGTGTTTTGGTCTTCTTGCTTGAGCAGGCGATCGAGTTCGGTTTCGGCGAGGTGGCCTTAGCACGTTTTCTGGCGCAGTTCAGCTTGGTCCCTTCTGAATTCTCGTTTCTCAATCCGATTGCCTACATCCCCATTTTCACTTCCATGTTTCTACATGGTGGCTGGTTCCATTTGATCAGCAACATGTGGATCCTCTATATTTTTGGGGACAACGTGGAAGACAGGATGGGCTCGCTGCGCTACTTGGTCTTCTACCTTGCCTCGGGTTTCGCTGCCGGGTTGACACACGTTGTGTTCACCTCCAACTCGAGCCTACCCACAGTGGGCGCCAGTGGGGCTATCGCCGGAGTGCTCGGAGCCTACATGCTTCTCTTCCCTCGCGCTCGCGTGGTGACATTGATCCCCCTTTTCATCCTTCCTTGGTTTGTCGAGATCCCGGCCGTTATCTACCTGGGTGTCTGGTTCCTCTCCCAAATCTCGTCGGGTTTGTTGAGCATTGGGGCCATGATGCCCTTTGGAGGCATAGCCTGGTGGGCACACATAGGCGGTTTCGTCTTCGGCCTTCTGCTCGTGCGAATCTTTGCCCGTCGTCCGCGGGCCTATGTCATCGATTCCCCCGATAACCTTTGGGACTTGTAGACGATGGGCAGATCGGTTTTCATGATCGATCTTGACCAATGAGGATGGAGACGGCACAATACACACATTCTCCAACTGTGCGGAGATATTCATGCTGAAAATCAGCGGCACCCCAGGGGAATGGATGAGCGTGCCCAATGGAGAAAAGACATGAGCATGGAAGAACCTTCCGTGGAGGAAGTCCACGTCGATGCAACCCCACCGGCGGTGGAGGTTGAAGCCCCCAAAGAACCAAGCAAGTTGGGGCTGTTCTTCAAGAAGGTGTTGCGATGGGCAGCGGGTATCGGATTGCTCTTCGCTTTCGGCGTGGTGTTGACGTGGATAGTGCGTGTGCGACCGCTGGTACGAGATTTGCGTGATGTACGCTCGGATCTGACAGCTGCCAATGCTTATATTGAGGAACTTGAGGAACGCGTGAGCGATATGGAGGCGCTCGAGGAGAGCCATGCATCGCTGGAAGCGGAACTCAAGGATGCTGAACTACACTTGAGCCTCTTGAGGATTTTATCCGATGTAGATGCAGCGAAACTTGCTCTAGCCATGAACAATCCAGCAGCCGCAAGAATCGCACTGGTAGATACTGATGAGCGATTGTCGACGCTGCAAAAAGACCTGGAAGATGAGTATGCCAATACGGTTGCAGGAGCGCGCTTCCGATTGCAGCAGGTGATCTCTGAAATCGATACGAACGAATTTGCTGCAATGGGGGATCTCGAGATCCTCGCCAACGATTTGATGAATCTGGAGAGCGAGTATTTCAACGACTGATCGTTCGAGAAGAACGCCACAGCCCCCCGAAAACTCGGGGGGCTGTATTCTTTGTTTCTCTCAATAACGTGACCGATATGGATGATCAGTAACGAAGCAGGCCTCCGATGTTGCCGGCGCGTTTGAGTTCCGGGCTATCATGAACGACTTCAACCTCTCCGTTGTCTTCGATCACTCTGCGTACAGCATGTTCGACAGCGTCCACAATCGTCTCGAAACGATCATCACAGAAGGGGCAGCGCTTCAATTCTTGAGTTGTCAGGAAATTGCAACCCTGGCAGCGATAGCCGGCAGCGCGGTATCCCTCATGGATAATAAGTGTTTGCACGCGGCCTTCATGCACGGCGCTCAACGTATCGTCCAATCTCACGACGCCTTCACGGCCCTTGGCGGCGGCGGTGATCACAGCCGAAACCAGTTGTTCTTGGCGCTGCCGTTCTGCTTTCTGGGCGGATTGCATGGCGCGAGCATATATTTGAGATTGTTCGCTGGTGAAGCTCATGGGGAAGGTTCCGACAAGCAAGCTGCGCCAGGTTTTTGGTAATGTGTCCACGAATTGAGCCACAGTGGTTTCGGTTCCACCAACCAATAAACGCCGGACGCGGTTCTTGTTCAAGAAGCGCGTGGCGAGATTCGCGGCTTCTCGGAGATTGCGCTGTGTGACTTCCTCGGCATAGCGCGTTTGGCTGCCGATGCCCCCACGGCGGCCTGCAACTTTGGGACTTCCACCGCGCTTGGTTTGACGGATCGCTTCTCCAACAATGCCCTCTTCCTCGCGAAGCGCCCCCAAGTGGAAGTGAAACATGCGCACGCCGCGCTTATCCACCAGGGCTACGCCATAGTTTCCATAGTTGTCCCACAGATCGACAAGCGGTTTCACGTAGGGCCGGTTGTGAATGCGGGCGCGGTCACGGATTGGAATGCGCAGAGCGAAGCTTTGAAAGAAATCATCTGCAGCACAGGAGAAAAGCGCCAAGCTGCGACCGGACCAATCGTATTCGTGTTCGACAAATCGAACGAGTGCATCGGAGTCACGCGGCATGCTGTCCTCGTGCTCCTTCAGCAGTTGACGGAGGCGTAGTTTGTAGTCGTCGGCGGCACCGGCGGAGGGATCGACATTGAGATAGACGCTCAGGACTGGTTTACCTGGACGGTATGCAATTAGCCCTTTTAGATCCTGCTCGGTGAGCATGCTTGCCTCCTTCTGTCATTATCGAATCCTCAACCGATGAACTGGGCTGCTATGGTCGTGCCTGCAGGAGGATCTCGAGGCTCACTTCCCTTCCCTCACGCAGAACGGTCATGGTTACGGCCTGCCCGACTTCGGTGTAGTTGACCAAGTAAGAGAGCAGATCGTTGAACTCACGAACCGGATTGCCATCGATGGCGATGATCAAGTCACCGCCGGCTTGCAGGAGGTCGAGTGAGTCACAAGAACCCGAACCCTGCACACCACCCTGGTCGGCAGGACCGTTGGGAGTGACGCAGGTGACATAGGCTCCGATCGTGTCCGGAGGAAGCCCCAACACCTCCAGGGTTGCCAGGTTGAGTTCACTGAGGCTGGTCAGTCCCAGGTAGGGATAGTCGTAACTGCCGTTGGAGATCAGAACCGGAGCCACGCGGCGCACGATGTTGGAGGGAATGGCGAAACCAACACCGGAATTTGCCGCGTCACCGCTGAGGGTGAAGGATTCAGTGCGAATGGCGCGATTGACGCCGATGACCTCGCCTCGAATGTTCAGCAAGGGGCCGCCCGAATTCCCTGGATTGATGGCGGCATCGGTTTGGATCAGGTCGGCAGCTGAGAAGACGCCTCCAATTGGAGCTTCCCTTTCGGAGGCAAGCGTGCGTCCGAGCGCGGAGACCACCCCCACGGTCAACGTTCCTGAAAGTCCAAACGGATTGCCGATGGCGATAACGGTTTCCCCCACCCGGACAAGATCCGAATCCGCCAGAGGCAGGGGAACGAGAGTTTCCGGTGGAACATCCACTCGGATCACAGCCAGATCGGAATCAGGATCCGTTCCCACAAGTGTGGCCCACGCCCTCATTCCGGAGGGGAAATCGACTTCGATCTCCTCGGCATCCTGCACAACATGTTGATTGGTGACGATGTGCCCCTGATCGTCGATCACGAATCCGGAGCCTTGTCCCATGAGGATGCGGTCGTTGGCGGTCGGTCCGGTGGAAGCGAAAGTCATGATGTTGACCACTCCGGGATTGACCCTCTCATAGAGTTCAGCAAGTGTCTCCGGAGCGAGCAGGTGAGGTTGGGTTTCTGTGGGTGGAATGGTGTCCTGTACGGAGGAAGGTGTGATGGCTTGAACGATTTCCGTTGTCGGTGACACAAGTGCATCCGCAATGGCTTGATTCAAAGAGCAAGCCGTGCCCAGGAGCGTAAGTAGAAGTACGCTGATTAGGATGGATCGATTTCTCATTTAAAACCCTCTATCGCAGTCATGAAAGAACCTGTTGTGTTATCAATCAACTTTATCAAGCGATGCCAGACGTTCGAATAAATCACGCTCCTCATCACTCAATTCAATCGGCAATCGAACCTTGAGACGTACATACAGGTCGCCGCGGCGCTTCGGGTTGCGCAGATGAGGCATCCCGCGCCCCTTCAAGCGCATGGATTGATTGGGTTGGCTCCCGGGAGGAATGGTGAGGATGATCGGTCCACCAGGGGTGGGAATGAGCACTTCACCGCCAAGCACGGCTGTGAAGAGATCCAGAGTTACATCCGTGTAAAGGTCGTTGTTCTTGCGCTCAAAAGCCTGGTCCGAATCGACACGGATCACCAGGTATAAATCCCCCGTCGCGCCGCCTGCTTGAACACCCTGCCCTGCGATCCGGATCTTGGTACCGGTCTTTGCGCCTGGAGGAATCTTTATTTCCAAGGAGCGTCCATCCCGTTGAAGCAATCGCGTCGTGCCCTTGTAAGCTTCAGCAAGGCTGATGGTTACAGCTTGCTCGATATCCCGGCTTTGTGCGCGCTGCGTTTGACCGGATCTGGCTCGCGAGACGCCCATTTCCGAGAAAATGGCGTTGAAGAAGTCGGAAAAGCCTCCGCCGAACAACTCTCCGATGTCGGAGAACTCAACGCGCATGCCTCCCGGTGAGCCGGTTGTCCATCGAGACCAATCGAAACTTCCCGGCGCTCCACCTGTTCGCTGCCAGCGTTGATAGGAATCAGCCACTTGATCGTAGCGTTCTCGCTTGGAAGGATTGCTGAGAACCTCATAGGCCTCGTTGATCTCTTTGAATCGTTCCTCTGAGCTCTTGTCGCCGGGATTCTTGTCGGGGTGGTATTTCAGGGCAAGTTTGCGATAGGCGCGTATGATTTCATCGGCGGTGGCGGCTTTATCGATACCGAGTATCTTGTAATAGTCCTTGTAGTCCATTCCTTGGAAGCCGTTCCTTTTCTATAATGCATTGTAAGACGCCCGATGAAATCGCGTCAAGTCAGGAATGGAATTTTACCAATTCACGAGAAAATCGCGGCGATATGTTTGTCCCGGGTGTCCCACATCACTTGGCTTCCATGCTATGATAGCTTCATGACCACCCAACAGTTCCATGAGCGCGTGTTAGTAGTGGATGAGGACGCGGAGATTCTCGATCTGATCACGAGACAGGTTTTGAAACCGCTCGGGTATGCAGTTGCAAGCGCGCGCAATGCAGAAGGGGCTCTCCAGCAGGCTCTCGAATTTGTGCCTGACTTGATCATTGCCAGTCTTACACTGCCTGGACTTAGTGGCAAGGATCTGCTGGTTAGTCTGCGTTCTCAAGGAATTGAATCTCCCGTTCTCGTTACTGCCAACAAAGGCATGGAGGCGGATGCCATCCAAGCTTTCAGACTTGGCGCTCGTGATTATCTTGTCAAGCCGTTTCGCGAAGCGGAGGTCGTAGCGGCGGTAGAGCATGCGCTAGATGAGAACCGGTTGCGCAAGGAACGGCAGTACTTAGCGGCCAGGCTCGCCCATAGCAGCCATCAACATGACAAGAGGATTCGAGAGTTGACCACGCTGTTCGGCATCGGCAAGGTGGTTACAACGACGACAAACCAGCAGCAATTGTTCTCGAACCTTGTGGAAGAAAGTGTATCGATTGCGGATGCCGATATGGGGTGGATACTTCTGCGGGATGATATACGCAATGAGCTTGTCTTGAGGACGCAATACAAGATGCCGACAACGGTAGCAGATCTCATGCACAAACCCTGGAACGATGGGCTCAGTCCGATCGTGATGAAATCCGGTGTAGCTCTGAACTTGCATGGCGAGGGATTGAGCCCGTTCCAAATTGGTGAGTTTGCTGGTGCTGCGCTGGTAACACCCATCAAACTGTATCGAGAGGCAGCCGGCACGATCGGCGTCGCCAGGGAAGCAGGCGCGCCCTTCTTGGAACGTGAAGACATCATGCTGGCGGCAATCGCTGATTACATATCCATATCCTTGGTCAACGCGCGACTATTTCAAGCGCTTGCGGCGCGGGCTCAGAGACTGGAGAGCGTGCTTGAGGAGCGCCGAATGGGGGGGCAACTTCAGGCATCCTGGTTTGAGGATCATGGCAAACGCCTGGATGAATTGCATCAGCAACTTGTGAGATTAAGTGGCGAGATTCAGGATTCGCAGATTCAGGTGGAGCTGCAAGGGATCGTAGCAAAGTTGGGTGATCTGAAAAAGGATGCGAACAAAGCGAAGATTGAAACGTCTCCACTCGCGAAATCAATCGAGCACAAGCCTGAGTGAATCACAACTTTAGGAGTAAGAAGGTTTCTCGATAGGCGGAAATCCCGTCTATTTTGATCTTGTCTGTCTGGGTAGATCCGTATGAAGAGAGTTGAAATCTTGATCGCAGATGATAACGAGCAGATCTGCGAATTCCTGACTGAAAACGTACTCACACCTCTTGGTTATCACGTGCGCATTGCGGCCGATGGCGAGGCTGCTCTGCAGATGGCGCGCGAGGACATGCCCGATCTGATGATCACAGATCATCAGATGCCAAAGCTGACTGGTGTGGAGTTGATCCTAAAGCTCAAAGATGAGATGCCCTTGCTGCCGATCATTCTGATCACCGGCGAAGGCTCAGAGGAATTGGCGGCAGCGGCATTAAGAGCCGGCGCAGTGAATTATCTGATCAAGCCCTTCGATGCGGATGAATTACTCGCAGCTGTGGAGCTTGCGCTTGAGGAGGGAAGTCGTCGGCGAGCAAGGTTGGAGGCTCTTGTCCATGCACGCGTCAATGCCCATACCGCGCAGAGCAAGGTAAAAGAGTTGGGAATCTTGACCCCAACCGGTCGGGGGATCCCTTCCGATTGGATCTTGGACGAGATGCTCACGAAGGTCGTGGATGCTGCTGTGCAGTTGACAAAAGCCGAGGAAGGATGCCTGCTGCTGTACGACGATCAAAGCGGAGCGCTGTTTCTGCGGGCATCCGTGAATTTCGATCAGGACTTCGCTCGAGCCTTTCATCTCGCATCAACGGATTCTCTGGCGGGACAGGTGATCAAGAGCGGGGAAGTGGTTGTTGTTGATGAGCCATCCCCGATGAAGATCACGAAAGGTTATCTCGTACACGCGTTGATCTATGCACCTCTCAAGGCACGGGATAGGATCATTGGAGTGCTCGGTGTGGATAACCGACAACCAGGGCATGGATTCCATCAGGAGCATGTTCAGGTATTGCTCAGCATGGCCGAGCTCGCAACTCTCGCCATCGAGACAGCAAACCTCTACGAAAACTCCGAAGCGCAGCGCAGCAGATGGGAAGCCATCCTCACGCAAGCCCAGAACGGGATTGTCGTTGTGGATGAAACCCTGCGCTTGCTCTGGGTGAATCCCGCTGCATCCCAAGCCCTCGGGATTGATGAGGATGCGATGGGAAACACGATCATGGAGATTACTGAGGATCAACAACTGCTGGATTTACTGCGCTTGCGGGACGATCTGCCGCGTTGGGAAGAGATCGAGTTGCAGGATGGGAAGATCTATAACATTCAACGCACACCGATCGATAGCATCGGTCAGGCGATCGTAATGCACGATATCAGCCATCTCAAGAAGATCGATCGCATTAAGTCCGAATTCGTTACCACGGTCTCGCATGATTTACGATCCCCGCTGGCTGCGATTCTGGGGTATGTTGAGTTAATCGAACATGCCGGTTCCTTGGACGATCAGCAGAGGGAGTTCGTACGCCGTATTCATATCAGTGTGGATCAGATTACCAACCTTATCACCAATCTCCTGGATCTGGAGCGCATCGAGGCGGGGCTGGATGAATCCAAGGAGCCCACATCGGTACGGCTTCTCGCCGAGTATGCCTTGGAAAGTGTGAGATCGAAAGCAGTATCTCGCGGGTTGACCCTGGAGCAGGATCTTCAGGAGGATCTTCCCATGGTGATGGCGGATCCGCTCCGCTTGAGACAGATGATCGGAAATCTGCTCGACAATGCCATCAAGTATACGGAAATGGGGGGCAAGGTCAGGATGGAGTGCTATACCGAGGGCGATCAGATCATCCTGCGCGTCAGCGATAGCGGCATCGGCATCGTTCCCAGTGAACAGGCGATGCTGTTCGACAAGTTCTATCGCGGCAGCAATATTCCAGAGGCTGAACCTGGTACAGGTTTGGGACTATCGATTGTCAAATCCATCGTGGATAACCACAACGGACGCATATGGGTGGAATCGAAATTAGGGAGTGGATCGACCTTCATTGTGGTTTTGCCAACTACACTCCCAGTGTGAGTGCGAGTGTGGAGTGAAATCCAAAGGAGCGCACAGCGATCATCCGTGCGCTCCTTCTCGTTAACAGATGCCCCCGCCGGGGCGGTGAGGGGGGAAACCCGGCGGGAGCCTTCGCCAAAGGAGGAGACAGCGATGAGCGTAGGGGTGCCCCGTCTCATGTCTCCGTTTGTTATCGTACTTCTGTGAGTCAGCGCTGTATAATGTCGAAGATCATCGGCGCCGGGTGACTTTCATCTAGCGACCATGCGGAACCTCTGTTCTGGTCTCTTCTACGGCTTTACGGCGTTGAAATCGTGCTTGACGCAGGGTCGAACGTGTTCCAGGACCGAACGAAAACACAGGGAAAACGACAGATTCGAAACCACCATCAGGGAAGCGATTCCGTGCACAGTCAAGAACAATCGGAATTAAGACGTCGCTTAAACCGTTTGGGGAAGCGCAGACAACCTGCAGAGAAACGAACGGTCGAGTCTTCAGCCCCTGCAGGTCTGCCGCCCGGGGACGGGATCCAAACGCCGTTGGGTGAAACCTATCGAATGGAACAGTTCTATTCGATGGAACACAAGCATGGTGTAAGTGCCATGGGGGATCTACTTCGTTGTGAGGGGCAGCTTGCAGCAGATATCGCAGCCCAATCAAATCTGCGAGATATCCCGCTCAAGGATTTCGTTTTCCTGGATACCGAGACTACCGGATTGGCTGGCGGTGCAGGGACGCTTGTCTTCCTGGTGGGGGTGGGAGCTTTTGTCGAAGGGGGATTCCGCTTGCGACAGTACTTCATGCGTGATCCGGCGGAAGAGCCGGCGATGTTGCATGCGCTGCAGGAGGATTTGGAGGCTGCGGGAGGGTTTGTGACTTTCAACGGCCGGGCTTTCGATGTCCCGCTGTTGGAGATGAGGTATGTTGTAGGGCTTCAACGGCAGTGGTTCCTCGGCAACGAACCCCAATTCGATCTGCTTTTTCCCGCCCGAAGGCTATGGCGGCACTTGTTGCCGGATTGCACGCTGGGAACGCTCGAACGGGAAATTTGCGGAGTCCGACGCACGGGGGAGGATGTCCCCGGCGATCAGATCCCCATGCTGTACATGGAATTCCTGCGCACGGGTGATGGGAAGGCCATGCAGCGCGTGGCCTACCACAATACCATCGACGTACTCTCACTTGTCACACTAGCGACCCAAATTCTGGCGAGACACAGCCCTGATCGTCTGGAGACCTTAGTGGGTTCGGAAGCGCTGGCGGTCGCCCGTTGGCATCAGCAGTCCGGTAGAACCCGGCATGCAGACCAGGCATATAAGAAGGCGAGAGAGGAGGGCTCCCAAGCCCTGCGTTTGGACATCCTGCGCTACCACGCAAGTTTCTTGAAACATCACGAGCGCTACGAGGAAGCCCTCGAGATTTGGCAGGCTTGGCATGCTTTGGAGCCGGAGAATCCAAAACCCTGCATCGAATTGGCGAAGTACTTCGAGTGGAAGGAGCATGATTTGGATCAAGCCTTACACTGGGCAAAGGCAGCCCTTGTCAGCTTGACTCATTGGGAAGCGGGCTGGCGGCGTGATCAGGTTTGGGCAGAGATCGAACATCGGTTGGAGCGGATCAGCAGGAAGCTGGGCAGGCTGGACTGATTCGGCAAGTTTCATCCCCATCTTTTCACTATCATCCCCACGCTATACCGCATGGAAGTTCCATAATAATCGTAACTGGCGTTATGGAGTCTGACCCGCCTCCAACTCGCTGCGCACGGTCTTGTAGAGATGCTCGGCCTTCAATTCATGCAAGGTATAGCATGGGCCTCCCAGGCGTTCGGCCAGCCCATCCGCCAAGCCCTGATCGAAGGCCGCATGCTCCATGTTGATGACCACAGAACGGGTTTCTGATTGGCGCAACTTATCAGCCACCTGATGTGCCTCCTCCTGCGGCGGCAGATTGCCCATGGAGACGTTCCCGGCGCCATCCGTCAGCAGGATGATCAACGGCAAGGTGTCGGGATGGGTGAGTTTATCCTGCTGGATGATCTCATGGGCGAGCATCAACCCGGCTGATAGGGGTGTCTTGCCGCCGACAGGGATGTCGGCCAGGGATCGACGAGCGAGCTGTATGGAGTTCGTGGGAGGCAGCACGGCAAGAGCGCGATCCTTTTGAAAGACCACCAGGCCGACGCGATCCCGGCGTTGATAGGCATCCGTGAGCAGCGAGAGAATGGCGCCTTTCGTGGCCGACATGCGCTCTGCAACCGCCATCGACCACGATGCATCTACCACGAAGAGGATCAAGTTGGCCGATTTACGCATGCGTACTTTCTGCTGCAGATCGGAGGGTTCGATGGCCAAGGCGGTCTTCCGCCGCTGCTGCTTGCGGCGTTTCTGATAGGGAGCTGCGGCTCGTACTGTGGCATCAAAGGCGATGTCGGTGGTCTTTCCGCTGGCGGGGCGGGACATAATGTAGCGGCCACGCTTGCGCGTTGTGCGCGAACGCGTGCGGCGGCCGGTTTGACGGCGGGAGACTCGATCCAGCTGTCCTTCAATCTTTCGCGGGGTGAAGGTGGGGCCGATTTTGACCTTGTCTCCGCCTTCCCACCAGCGCGCATCCAGAGCGGAGGACACGTCCTGTTTTGCGGGTTCCGCTTCTCCACGCTCTTCGGTTTGCTCGGAGTTATCCAGGGTTACGCGGGAGCTCTTTTTTTTTTCGAAGACTGCTCATCCGCTTCGGTTGGCACTGGCTCCATCGACTCAACTGTATCCGCATCGGATTGGATCTGTTCGATGCGGTTTTGCAGCTCCTCGAGCGTGACCTCAGTTTGTTGGAAGGGTCCACGACGAAGGCGATGCGGCAGGGCCAGTTCGGCGGCTAGAGCGATGTCTCGATCGGTGATGGCTTTCCGGCCTTCGAAGGCCGCATGCGCACGCGCGGCCTTGAGGATGACGAGATCCGCTCGATGGCCATCCACGCCCAGCAAGGCGGTCAGCGCAGCGATGGAATACAGGTCGCGTTTGCTGTATTCAACCTGGTCGACATGCTCTCTGGCCGACATGATCTGCTTGGAAAGGGATCGTTCCTGTTTGGTCCATTGCTTGCGGAAGACTTCGGCGTCGGTTTCATAAGCAAGGTTGCGCTCGATGATGGCCACACGGTCGTGGGGATCATACAACCCCCTGATGTCCACGGAGAGCGCGAAGCGATCCAGCAACTGCGGTCGCAAATCACCCTCTTCAGGGTTCATGGTTCCCACGAGGATGAAGCGCGCTGGGTGTGTGAAGGAGATGCCCTCCCGCCCGACGATGTTCATGCCCATGGCGGCAGAGTCCAGGAGCAGGTCGACCACGTGATCATCGAGCAAGTTGACCTCATCGATATAGAGCAATCCGCGGTTGGCGGAAGCAAGCACACCGGGTTCGAAGTGGCGTTCGCCCTCTTTGATTGCGCGTTCGATATCCAAGGTCCCCACGACGCGATCTTCCGTGGCTGAAACGGGTAGATCCACGAAGGATGTGGGCCTCATGGTTTCGGGCAGACTTTCTCCCGAGGTGGCTCGCTCCTTGCATTCGGTACACCATGTGGTTGGTCGACCCGGATCGCAGCCAAAACGGCAGTCGGCGACCACGGGGACTTCCGGAAGCAGGGCGGCCAAGGCGCGCGCAGCCGTTGATTTGGCTGTGCCGCGTTCGCCACGTATGAGAACCCCTCCGATTCGAGGGTTGACCGCGTTGAGGATCAGGGCACGAAGCATGCGCTCCTGACCTACGATGGCAGTGAATGGATAGACAATGGTCATGTTCGCAATCCTCAGCCGGCATTATATCGCATGTGGTAGAGTCTTTCTAAGGAATGGTTTACAAGACCATCGAACACCCTTATAATGCGAGCATCTTTACGCGGAGAATGCAACATTGATGGAACGAGATGAGGAGATAGTCAATAGCGAACTAACAGCTGCTGAGAACGAAACGACACCCGAAGACAGCCATCCAATGGACGCCCTCCTCGCCGAGGAGGAATTCGGCCTCCGTTCCCCACAACGTGGGGAGATTCGCACCGGTAAAATCGCTCGAGTAACAGAAACCGACATACTCGTTGACGTGGGTGCGAAATCCGAAGGCGTAATTATTTCCCAGGAATTAGAACAGCTTCCAGAGGAAGAACGAGCCGAGTTGACTGTCGGCAAGGAAATAACTGTCTACGTCGTGAAGCGCGCAGGCCGAGACGGTACTCTTCTGCTTTCCTTGAAACGCGCCGAAGAGGAACAGGATTGGCACACCGCCGAAAAGCTAATGAGCAGCCAGGAGGTTTTCGAAGGGGAAGTCGCCGGCTACAACAAGGGGGGATTGATTGTCAAGCTGGGGCGTTTACGAGGATTCATTCCTGCTTCGCAGGTGAGTTTATCGCGCAGACGCCGTGCCCAAGGGGATACTCCTGAAAAGCGATGGGGCATGATGGTGGCGGAACCGATTGCCGCCAAGGTGATCGAAGTCGATCGACGTCGAAACCGGTTGATTCTATCCGAGAGAGCTGCGGCTAGAGAGGCGCGTGAAGCCCTCAAGGAACGGCTGATTTCCGAGCTCCAGCCAGGAGAGATCCGCAGCGGTTATGTCATCAGCCTGGCTGACTTCGGCGCCTTTATCGATATCGGCGGCGCCGATGGGCTGGTGCATAGGTCGGAGATCTCATGGAAGCGTATCTCGCATCCACGCGAAATCCTCAAAGTTGGGGATAAGGTCGAAGTCAAAGTCCTTTCGCTGGATCCCGACCGGAAGCGGATCAGCCTTTCGATGCGTGAATTGGAAGACGATCCCTGGTCGAAGGTCATTTCTTCCTTCCATGAGGGTCAACTTGTCGAGGGAACCATCACCAAGTTGACCAAGTTCGGGGCGTTTGCCAGCCTGAGTGAGACTGGGGATTATGAAATCGAAGGATTGATCCATATCTCGGAGTTATCCGAGCGCCGCATCGAACACCCTCGAGAGGCGGTTGCGGAAAATCAAGTTCTGGCCTTGCGCATCATCAAGTTGGATCAAGAACGCCGTCGCATCGGTTTGAGCCTCAAGCGAGTCGATTCCCCCGAATACGCTGAGGCGGACTGGCAGGCTGCGATGCAGGAGATCACAGCCGATGAGGAGCAGGCAGAGGACGAATCCGGAGCGGAAGAGGCGCCGGATGCTGCGGAAGCCGAAACCACGGCAGAGAAAGCCTCTGAAGCCGCTGAGGCCGAGGTTGAAGATATACCGGAAATTGAAGCAGCAGCTGAGGAGACACCCGAAGCCGCTGAAGACGATGCCGAGGTCGAGGAAGAACTCCAGGCGGTTGAAGCCGCCGAGGCCGAGGTTGAAGAGACACCGGAAATTGAAGCAGCGGCTGAAGAGACACCCGAGGCCGCTGAAGACGAAGCCGAGGTCGAGGGGGAACTCCAAGCGGTTGAAGAAGCCGAGACAGACGAAACCGAGGACGCGGTCGATGAAGCGCCCGAAGTTGCGGAATCTGAAACCGAGGATGAGACAACTCCCGAGGCTGAGGATGAAACACCTTCCGAGGACACTCCTCCGGATGAAGGCGAGACCGATTCCGTCGAGGAGCAACCCTCCGACAAAGAGGAGGGCGAGGACCCTCAGGAGTAGGGTGCTTGGAGAGAAAAGGCCGGGTGGCAGGCTGCAGATGCCCCCGGCCTTATGCTATATAGCACGATCGGATGGATTTCCGGTTGGGGATTCGCTGTACGAGTTCTGGTAGAATCATTGTTGATCAACGTTGGTACCTTTAGGGAGTGGAGGAGCAAGCCGTGGCGGACAAGATGGAACGGTTCACACAAAGAGCCCGCCGTGTCCTCAGCCTTGCCCATGAAGAGGCCGAAAACCTTCGTCATAGTTACATCGGCACCGAGCATCTTCTGCTGGGGCTGATTCGTGAAGATGGCGGTGTGGCCGGGCGCGTGCTGAGGGAATTGGGTTTGGATACGGCCCGAGTGAAAGAGACGGTAAAACGTCTGACGGGCATGGGACGCCACACGGGGGGCACCATAGATTTGGCACCGGGCACGGAGAAGGTCCTACAGCAGGCGGTGGAAGAAGCCCGCCGCTTGAATCATCACTACATCGGTACCGAGCACATCCTGCTGGGCCTCATGCGCCAAGGTGAAGGCATCGGCAACGATGTTCTGCGGCGCTTGGGCATAACTCCCGAGCAAGTACGCCGCCAAACCCGGCGCATTCTCCAGGAAGGTTCCAGCGGACGACCTGCCCGTAAGGATGCTCCCACTCGAAAAGAAAAACAGACCAAGACTCCTTTGCTGGATCAATTAGCGACCAACCTTTCCAACTTGGCGGTTGAAGGCAAGCTGGATCCTGTGGTCGGGCGCGAGATGGAGATCGAGCGCGTGATCCAGATCCTGGCCCGAAGAACCAAGAACAATCCGGCATTGATCGGGGAACCGGGGGTTGGGAAGACCGCCATCGTGGAAGGTCTGGCACAGCGCATCATCGCTGGAGAAACCCCCGAGCCCCTGCTGGACAAGCGAGTGCTGCAACTTGACGTGGGCTCATTGGTGGCGGGTACGATGTATCGCGGTCAATTCGAGGAGCGCCTCAAGCGAGTGATCGACGAGCTCAAATCCACCGACTGTATTCTCTTCATTGACGAAGTGCACATGCTGGTGGGAGCGGGAAGCGCAGGTTCCTCGGTGGATGCCGCCAACATACTCAAACCCGCGCTCTCACGCGGGGAACTGCAGGTGATCGGCGCCACCACGCTGGATGAGTATCGCAAGCATATCGAGAACGATGCCGCTCTGGAACGACGTTTTCAACCGGTGATGGTGGATGAACCCTCGATCGAGGAGACGATCAACATCCTGCGAGGCGTCAAGAAGCCCTACGAAGACCATCACAAGCTGAAAATCCAGGATGCGGCGTTGGAAGCCGCCGCACATCTATCGGCACGCTACGTGACCGATAGATTCCTTCCCGACAAGGCCATCGATCTGATCGATGAATCAGCCTCGCGCGTGCGCATGTATAAGAACCCCGCCGCAGTTTCAATGAAGGAGATGATCAGCGAACTGAAGGCGAGCAAGGAGGCGCATGCCAGGGCAGTGGACGAGGCGCGCCAGGACGATGCGCAAGAGATCATGGAATCGATGACCAGGCTCGAAAGGAAACTCGAGAAGATGCGCGCCGCCTGGGACGACAAGCAGGAAAGGCCTGAAGTTACCGCCGAAGACATCGCCGAAGTCGTCTCGATGTGGACCGGCGTGCCGGTGATGCAGATCGCACAGGAGGAATCCCAGCGACTGCTGAACATGGAAGAGGTCCTTCATGAGCGCATCGTCGGTCAGGACGAGGCGATCGAGGCGATCGCACGTGCGGTGCGTCGCTCGCGAGCCGGATTGAAGGATCCCAAGCGACCCGTTGGTTCGTTCATTTTCTTGGGACCCACAGGCGTTGGCAAGACGGAACTCACCAAGGCTCTGGCGGAATTCATCTTCGGAAGCGAGGAGGCTTTGGTTCAGATCGATATGTCGGAGTTCATGGAGCGCCACAGCGTCAGCCGGCTGGTGGGCGCTCCGCCGGGATATGTGGGCTACGAGGACGCCGGGCAGCTCACGGAGGCGATCCGCCGTCGACCGTATTCGATCGTGGTCTTTGATGAAGTCGAGAAGGCGCATCCCGAAGCCCACAACATGCTGCTGCAGATCATGGAGGAGGGCCAACTGACGGACGCGCGGGGCCGTAAGGTGGATTTCCGCAACGCCATCGTGGTGATGACCTCCAATGTGGGCGCGGAACTCATACGGCGACAGGACAAACTTGGATTTGCCATCGAGGTGGATGAAGAAGCTGAGGAACGCCTCGAATATGAGGAGATGCGCAAGAAGCTGATGGACGCATTGCGCAAGATCTTCCGACCGGAATTCATCAACCGTGTGGATGCGGTGATCGTCTTCCACGCCCTGACCAAGGATCAGATCACGCAGATCGTCGATCTGGAGTTGAAGAAAGTCTCGGCACGTCTGGTTGATCAGCAGATGACCATTCGGATCACCGAGGAAGCTCGACTGCTCCTGGCTGAATTGGGCTACGATCCGGAGATGGGAGCGCGGCCGCTGCGCAGGGTGATTCAGAACAAGATCGAGGATCCGCTTTCCGACAAGCTCCTTGCGGGTGAGTTCACGACGAGCGATGATGTGCTCGTCGATGCCGAGGACGGAGAAGTGGTCCTGCATAGCGAGGTCCGCGAGCCGGAGGATGAGGCGCAGGAGCCGCTTCCCACCAAGTAAATCATGCAGCACCAGAACATTTCCGGGAGCCCGACGGCATTCGTCGGGCTCCTGCTTGTCGGAGGGGAAGGGGGTCCGTATAATGCTCGGCAGGGAGGAGTTGTGGCCAAATCGAGAACGCAATACGTCTGCCAGCAGTGCGGCAAGACGACTGTCAAATCCATGGGCCGCTGCCCTCAATGCGGCGCTTGGAACAGCATGCTGCCCGAACGCGTGGAGAAACGGGGAGGCGCTCGCCGGCAGACGGCGCGCAAGGGAGATCAACCGCTGCGATTGGTCGATGTCGAGGGACACGGAGATGAACGTCTGGAACTGCCGATCGGAGAATTCGCCCGGGTCCTGGGTGGCGGGGTGGTTCCGGGCTCGGTAGTGCTGGTCGGCGGTGATCCGGGGATCGGGAAATCCACTTTGCTGCTGCAGGCAGCCATGCAGATGGCCGGACGCGGCCGAACGCTGTACGTTTCGGCGGAAGAATCCCCGCAACAGATCAAATCTCGTGCGGCGCGCATCGGTCGGGGGGATGAGATCCCAAGCGATCTCTACATGCTCTCCGAGACCGATCTGGAATTGATCCTGGAACACACACAGGCATTGGATCCCCGCATGGTGGTGATCGATTCCATCCAGACGGTCCATCTGCCGCAGCTCGATTCAGGAGCCGGATCGATCGTGCAGGTCCGCGAATCGGCTCAACGCTTGCAGGCTTTGGCCAAACAGACGGGTGTGGCCGTGTTCCTCGTGGGGCATGTCACCAAGGAAGGAGCCATCGCTGGTCCCAAGGTGCTCGAACACATCGTCGATACGGTGCTCTACCTGGAAGGGGATCCCTTCCATGTCTACCGCTTGTTGCGCTCGGTGAAGAACCGCTTTGGAGCGACCAGCGAAGTGGGCGTGTTTGAGATGCGCGCTTCGGGTATGTGCGAGGTCATCAATCCTTCCGAGGCTTTTCTTGCCGAACGTGTTGTCCATGCTCCGGGGTCGGCAATCGCGGTGACGATGGAGGGCACTCGGCCCCTGCTGGTGGAAGTTCAGGGATTGACGAGCTCCACCTCCTTCGGGCACCCGCGGCGAACGGCCAACGGTGTGGATTCCAATCGCCTTCTCCTGACCATCGCCGTGCTTTCCAGACGTGTGGGAATGCGACTTTCAGACCAGGACGTATTCGTAAATGTGGTGGGTGGGCTCCGGCTCAGCGAACCTGCCTTGGATCTTGCCGTGGCTACTGCTATCGCATCATCCGTGCGCGATCTTCCCCTTCCGGCCGATCTCGCCTTGATCGGGGAGGTGGGGCTTTCCGGGGAGCTGCGGGCGGTTTCTCAACTGCCCGCTCGCTTGCGGGAGGCTGCCAAGCTCGGCTTCCGCCGAGTCGTGATCCCGCAGTCCGTTCGCTTGCAGGATGCACTGCCGCAGGGCGTTGAAGCCCTGCCCGCGCGGTCGCTGCAGGATGCTCTCAAGATTGCGCTGGGCGGATCCTAGTGGGGTGTGCTCGGGATTTTGTCCTGATCAGCGCTTGCTTCCAGACCAACAAAGGCTTCCTTCGCCTGGCCGAATGGATCTTCGCCCGGGGAAACCACGTTTTTCACCCCTCGTGGAAACCGCGCCTGCGATTCTTACAAAAGATTTCCTTTAACATTTAAGGTACGGGAGCAGTGGCTTTCCGAAGGCGGCTTTAATGCCCCCAAATGTGGGGGCACAATCTTTCAGGGGAGCAGATGCGGGGGGTGTGGATCGATGGGAGGGAGGGCGCTCGCCAGGGCTGGAAATTTAAGGTCTGTGTGAATCCTTTACACAACAGGTTCTAAAAGCTTCGAGTTTTTTAAGGAAGAATCGGGGTCTTTTGATTGAATTCAAGCCCAGCTTTTGCTATGATGGCATTCGATGCTGGGATGGGGTGAAAAGGGGGCAACGGCGAGTGGTGAGTGATTTCAGATCGGGGGCGACCTTCCCCAATAAGGTCGATCGAAATACGAAGGCTTGGAACACAAAACAACTCGTGTGTGAGATTCCCACTCCGGCTTGAGGGATTCCACAGCCGTCCTCGGAGGGATGCATGAACGCGGAGCGACAGTGGCAGGCGGCGCTTGGCCAATTCCAACTTGAAATGCCACGTGCCACCTACGATACTTGGGTTCGCGACGCGGAACTGCTCACCTATGAAGATGGAACTTATATCATCGGAGTTCGGAACGCATACGCACGCGACTGGCTCGAAGATCGTCTTCTCCCCACGGCGAAGCAGGTTCTGGCAGGTATCACTGGGCGAACCGTTGAAGTGCGTTTTGTGGTCTGGCAGGGCGAACCGGTCCAGGAAACCCGGCAGGCCGGATTGGACCCCCTCCACCTCGCAGAAAATGCAAGCCTTCCCTCCTGCAATTTGAATGCGCGCTACACCTTTGAAAGCTTCGTGGTCGGCCCCAGCAACCGCCTGGCGTATGCTGCCGCCCGAGCGGTCGCGGAGAATCCCGCCCGGGCATACAATCCGCTCTTTCTTTACGGGGGTGTGGGATTGGGGAAGACGCATCTGCTGCATGCCTTGGGGCAGGATTGTGCTGCACGCGGCATGCGCGTGCTCTATGTTTCCTCTGAAGAATTCACCAACGATCTGATCCACGCCATTCGCAAACACACCACGGACACCTTCCGTGAACGGTACCGGCAGATCGATGTGCTCCTCATCGACGACGTGCAGTTCCTCGTGGGGAAGGAATCCACGCAGGAGGAATTCTTCCACACCTTCAACGCCCTGCATGCCCAGGACAAACAGATCGTGATTTCATCCGATCGCCCTCCCAAGGCCATGGTGACCCTCGAGGAACGCCTGCGATCACGCTTCGAATGGGGGTTGGCAGCGGATATCCAGACACCGGATTTCGAGACCAGGGTGGCGATTCTGTGCAACAAGGCAGAACGGGCGGGTTACAGGGTCGAAATTACCTTCCTGGAGATGATCGCGCATCGAGTGCAGCGCAACATTCGCGAGCTCGAGGGTGCGCTCACACGGGTGATGGCTTCCTCCCAACTGGGAAGCGTGGAGCTGGATGCGGCCTTTGTCGAAGGCACTTTGACGGATTTCTCCCACAGCAGCGCAGCCATCACGCCGGAAAGCATTCTCGAGATCGTTACCGAGCATTTCCACATCGAGCGGGAGCAGGTGCTCGGCCGCAGCCGGAAGAAGCAGATCGCCCTGGCGCGGCAGGTGGCGATGTATCTCCTTCGGGAGGAGACCAGTTCCTCGCTGCTGCAAATCGGCGCCATTCTCGGCAACCGAGATCATACAACCATCATGCATGGCTGTGCGAAAATCGATGCCCTGCTGGAGACCGACGAGGCGCTGCGGCGTAGAGTCGCTTCCATGCGCGGCAAGCTTTACTATGGCGTGCCGGTCACGGTCTGAAAGCTTCGGTTTCTCGTTTCCAAACTGTATTGACGACAAGCTTCCCGGGTTCTGATCAGCACAGCGGTTGGCTGCCAACGACAGTTCTCCTTTCCTGGCAATCCCTCGCAGACCGATTTACCCATGATACACCGCCGTCGATTTGGTTCATCTGCCAGATTCGGCTGGCTCCTCCATGCCGAAAGGTCCCTCCCATTCGCTTGCGCCTGTCGACATGCAGAGCCGGCAGCGCATGAATCGCACCGGCCATGATGCGTGAGCAGCGTTCCGGGGAGTCAAAGGGACTACCTCCAGAGGACGGAACTTCAAGCCGGCGGGGCGTGGACGGATACGAGCGTGCGTATCGGTGGCGAACGGTTCTGGGTGGGTATCAAAATGTGGATCTGGGCAGGAAGCTGGAACGTAGATCGAGGCACGATCACCGCTGAGGCAGCGTTTCAAAGCAGGGACACAGGATCGATGTCTACGATCCAACCCTGAGGTAGATCTTCGGGGATCAGGGGCGCTGGATCGGCGGCGCGCAGGATGATTTGCCAACGAAATTCACCCCTTCGGCGGCGGAAGAAACAGGGCGCAGGGCCGATCAAATCCGCGCGGGCATGATCGGCGGCGATGCGATGGCGTAACCTTGCAGCCAGGCGATCGGCTTCCGTTTCTGCCGTGCTTTCGGAGAAATGGCGGAACATCAAACGCGCCAGCCGTTGAAAGGGAGGATACCCAAACGACTTCCTCTGGCTCAGCTCGTGCTCATAGAAAGCGGTGTAGTCATGCTTGGCAGCCGCCCGGATGGCGTAGTGATCAGGTTGGTAGGTCTGCAGGATGACCCTTCCACCAAGCAACCCGCGACCAGCCCGGCCTGCGACCTGGGTGAGCAGTTGGAAGGTTCGTTCGGCGGCGCGGTAATCGGGCAGATTCAAACCCGTATCAGCCGATACCACACCCACGAGCGTGACGAGAGGAAGGTCGAGCCCCTTGGCGACCATCTGGGTGCCGATGAGGACGTCGGCGCGGTGGGCTGAGAAGTGGGCGAGAATGACGTCGTGAGAACCCTTGGTGCGCGTGGTGTCCAGGTCCCAGCGCAGCGTGCGGGCTTCGGGCAGCAGCTCGACGACCTCACTCTCGACGCGCTGCGTGCCCGCGCCAAAGTGACGAACCCGCTCCCCGCCACATTGCGCACAGGATGTGGGGGGATCGCGCTTGTAGTTGCAGTGATGGCAGAGGAGTTTTCCATCGCTGGCATGATAGATGAGGGGGCTTTCGCAGCGAGGGCAGCGCACTACCGTTCCGCAGTCACGGCAGAAGACGTACGTTGCTGTGCCGCGGCGATTGAGAAACAGGATTGCTTGCTCACCGGATTGGACCGTTTCAGCGAGCGCTTTCTGCAGCGGCCGGCTGAAGAGTGAGCGGTTGCCGGCCCGCAGCTCCTGGCGCATGTCCACCACGCGCACGGGCGGCAGATCGATCTGCCGGGCATCGCCGGGGGCTGCGCGATAGCGGGTTTCCACCTTCAATCGGCGCGCCTGCTGCTCGAGACGCGTGCGATGCCCCAGAATGCGCTGCGGCAGGCTCAGCCTGTGGATCTCGCCCTTGGAAGCCAGGTGGCTGGTGACCACGTCCGGCGTGGCGCTGCCCAGGATGCAGCCGGCATGCAGTATGCGGCTGTAAGCCATCGCAGCTTGACGGGCGTGATAGCGCGGTGCTTGATGGGTGTCCTTGTAGGAATCGTCGTGGCACTCGTCGATCACGATCAGACCGATGTCGGGTAGCGGAGCGAAGAGGGCGCTGCGCGGCCCGATGATCACGTTCAGCAAACCCGCACGGGCTCGACGCCAGGTGTCGTAGCGCTCGCCGTCTGATAGTTTGGAGTGCATCAAGCCGATCTGCCCCGGAAAGCGAGCCAGGAAGCGGCGCACGGTTTGAGGGGTGAGTGCGATCTCGGGCACGAGCACGATGGCGCGGCGGCCATGCTCCAAGACCTCTCCCACAGCACGCAGGTAGATCTCGGTCTTCCCCGATCCGGTTACGCCATGCAACAAGAAGGGCTTGATGGACGAGGAATCTAATTTCCGCAGGGCACTGGAAATGACTTCCCAAGCGCTCGCCTGATCCGGCGTGAGTTTCGGCGGTTCTGCAGGAACGAATTCCATCGCTTCCAACGGATCACGCCAGACATCGGTCTCTCCCAGTGCGAGGATGCCCTGCTCCTCCAGGGCGCGCAGATCCGCCAGATTGCCTCCGCTGGAGGCGTAGATCCAACTGACATCCAGCGTTTCTCGCTCCTGGATCAGAGCTTCCACAATGGCGGCACGGCGCTGCGCAGCCTTCGAGCCGGCCCTTCCGAGGTTGGAAGTTGCCTGGCGAGCACTCTCGGGAGGCATAGCGAGGCGAGCATTACGCACGCGCCGGGGACGGGCGCTCGGTGGATCGAGGACCGAAACCCGCGTGAGAATGCCGCGGCGCACCAACACATCGGCGCTTGGGCGCCAACGAAACCGCGAGAGGGCGTGCTGGATCTGGCGCCCACGCAGTGGGCCACGACGTTTCAGCAGAGCGATCAGACGATGTTCGGAGGGATTCTCGCCCTGGCTGTCCGGCATGGCGAGTGTGAACAACGAGTCAGCCTGCTGGCTCAGACCTGGAGGCAGCATCAACGTCAGGCACTCGATGAGAGTCGACCGGGTCTGGTTTTGAAGCCATTCAGCGAGCATGAGTTGGGCCGGAATCAGAACCGGATCGGGATCCACGAGTCCATCGATGGGGCGCGTCTCCGGAACTTTGGCATGTTGTTGCAGGGCGACGACCACACCCTGCACGTGTCGCGATCCAAAGGGCGCGGTGACCAGGTGGCCTGGTCGAACAAGCCCTTCGAGTTCACCGGGCAGGTGGTAATCAAAGGTCCCACGAACGGGGGGAAGATTGACGGCGACCTCTACGAACATGATCAATCGCTGGGAGAGGAGGGAGATTGAGTGGTTTCGCCGGTGGCTATCGGCGTGAGGGAAACGCGATCGATGCGCAGCCCGTCCACGGATACCACACGAAAGCGTGCTCCCTCGGCTGTGACAGTGTCACCGACCTGTGCCAGGCGCCCGAGACGACCGATGATGTAACCGGCGATGGTGTCGTAGTGGGCATCCTGAAGCGATAATGCAAAGTGATCGTTGATCTCCTCAATCAGTGTCAAACCATCCACAAGCGAGGAGCCGTCCGGAAGCGGTTGGATGACTGCTTCGGTATCGAAGGGCTCACCGACTTCTCCGACGATCTCCTCGACCAGGTCTTCCAGCGTGACGACACCGGCGGTTCCCCCGTACTCGTCGAGTACGATGGCGATATGTTGACAGCTGCTACGGAAGAGTTCGAGCAAAGTGCTGATGCGTGCCGCCTCCGGCACGAAGATGGCATCGCGCATCAGATCGGCGGCGGTTCGAGGGTGGGTGTCGTCGACTTTCGTTTCCCTGAGTATGTCCTTGAGATAGATGACTCCCACGATGTGATCCAGATCACCCTCGTAAACGGGGACCTTGGTGTAGGGGTTCTCAACGAGAACGTCGATCAGTTCCTGCGTATTCAGATCGGAGGCGATGGCCACCATCTCGGTGCGCGGCACCATGACTTGGCGCACGAGGGTGTTGCGGAAGTCGAAGACGGCATCGACCATTTCTTGCTCGCGGAAACCGAATTTTCCGCCCTCCGCGCTGGCGCGTACGAGCATCTTCAACTCGGCCACCGAGTGGACCATCTCGTGCCCAGCGGCAGGTTGCACGCCGATCAAACGCAGGAGGGCGTTGCCGGATCCATTGAGCAACCAAATGAATGGTTTGAACACATACTCGGTCCAGATCGTCGGTCGGGCCACCACGAGGGAGGTTCGCTCGGGATTCTGCAGGGCGATCGATTTCGGAGCCAATTCGCCGATCACTACGTGCAGGAAGGTGATCACAGCGAAAGCCAGGCCCGCGGACAAGCCGTGGGAAGCTCCGCTCTGGACGCTTTCGGGGAGCAGGGAAATTAGGGGTTGGAAGAGCTGCGCGAGAACGGGTTCGCCGATCCAGCCCAATCCTAGGCTGGAGAGGGTGATTCCCAACTGTGTGGCGGCGATGACGCTGTCGGGGTCGTCGATCGCTCTCTGAACCCAGCGTGCGGCTCGATTGCCGTTGGCTACAAGTTCTGCGATACGTGTGCGGCGGACGCTGACGAGAGAGAACTCGGCAGCGACAAAGAAGCCATTCGCCAGCACGAGAAGCATCAGGGCGAGAATTCTCAGGATCACAATTATGGGTGATGTGTCCATATCTTTGGTATCACCAATCAGGGATAGGATCGTGCAAGGATTTGAACATACGTCGTGAGCTCATCTGCGGGGTTCATAGCTCCGGGTGATTACGGCCGCGCCGTATCCCACTACTGAATAGAGATCACCGGTTACGTCTCCGGAATTGGCATAGCTCAATACTTTGACATCCGTGGCTCCAAGGTCCTTGGCCGCCCATAGCGTAGCAGCCATGGCGCCTTTGCCACAGGCATAACCGAGCTTATGCTCCTCGGCGTCGAGGATGCCGATGGGATCGAAGGCCTCGATGCGTTCAAGCATGAACGCATCCAGCTGACGGGCGACGGCGTCGGACTTGAAATGCGAGAGATCGGAACTGGCAACCAGAATGTATGATTTCGATCTCAGCACAGCAGCCAGCGCATGTCCAACGTCTTCACAAGTGGTCCTGGTTTGGTCACGCAACATCAGGGGCAGCAGTCTGAAGGGTGTGCGCAGCACACGCTGCAGGAACGGGAGTTCGATCTCCAAGGAATGTTCTTGATCGAAGCGAATGCGTTCGATGGTCAACCCGAGTTGGGGATCGAGATTGCTCTCAAGTTCCTCGATGAGTGTATGATCCACCGGGATCTCTCCCAGGGGCGTTGCATAGGCGCGATGGTCGGTGGTGCACAATCTGCCTTCATGGGGTTGATGCATGGGTGAGATGACGGCCACAACCGTGGGATCCAATCCCTTCAAACAGCGGAAAGCATGGGCGGCGACAGCTCCGGAGTATCGATGCCCGGCATGTGGCGCAATCACGCCGACGATCTCGTCTTCAAGCGTTGGAATCTGGGCAGCCTCCAGCTGCGCATCCACGGATGCTTTCAGCTTATCTGGGTCCCCCGGATACCAAGCTCCAGCGATTGGAGAAGGACGAACGTCCTGCATGGATTGAAAACCTCCACCTGTGATGCAATTGTAGCATAGCCGCTTGAGTCGAATCCGCATGTTGAAAGCAAAGACTCACATCTGCAGCCTGACTGTTTGAATTCAGGAGACGGCAAAGCCTGGATGCTTGACATTGGAACGTATGTTCTGGTATGATGAAGACACGAACAAGTGTTCTATTTGTCTGGGATGAGGTTGGGCATGGGCTCTCGGGACACAACGAATCTGGAATGTGGTGAATTGATCCACATCGAGCGCTGGATCGGTGAAAATCTGCCGGGCGCTTTTCTTTGGCGCGGACATCGCCATGTCGTGCGTCGTGTGCTGGATTCGCTGGCTGTAATTTCTCGAACGAAGGACGAATCTGAGGATCGACATCGTATTGCCCTATGCACATCCAATGGTCTGCACTGCGTGCTTTCCCATGATTTGAAACGGGGAACTTGGAGCATCGAGCATGTGGCTGCGAGGATTCAAGGAGGACGAGATGGAAATCGGCATGCTTTGGTTCGATGATGATGGTCGGCAGGATCTAGGCGTCAAAGTCAGCCGGGCTGCGGATCATTATCGCAGCAAGTACGGTCGCACACCCGATCTCTGCTTTGTGCATCCCCGAACGTTGGGCAAGAATCCACCAAAGACGGCTGCGGGCATGAAACTGTGTTCGAGCGGTTCCGTGCTTCCACATCACTTCTGGCTGGGTATCGAAGATCGTAACTAAATGGATGAGTTGAATCTCAACCCTTCCGCACGGTAATTGGCCAACGAATTGCGTGTGGTTGGGTGGGATGTGGTTTGATTCAAATCGGTCCTTCGCAGAAGGCATGCGTCAAGCGCCTATCTTCGTGAAGATCAAGCGCTTGACGGATTGGTGTGTATGGAACTGGCGGTTCCATCACTACCAGGAGCTTCGCATGCGGGGGATGGTTTCTTCAGGCTTGTGAAGCAGCCCAGAGAGGGGATGGTATTCAGGCGGTCAAAACTGCAAGCAAGCTATCGAGGGCGACATCCAGATCGACACGCCCGGTCTTGCTGGCGAGGTCGATGTCGAGCAGCTTGTGATAGATGTTTTCCAGATCGTTAAGAGAAAAATTCCGTGCCTGTGCAGAAACCTTATCGATGACGAAGGCATGAACTTTGAGGACCTTATGCGGATCGATCTGGGTGTCGATGGCTTCACGGGCTTGCAGCAGAAGGCGGAATTGGCGAACGATCATGCTGAAGGCGTAGCGAGGAGGATGATCTTCAAGCAGCCGATGAAGATGAGTGAATGCCTGGCGACCATCGCGCTGCCCCACCGCGTCCACCATGGCGAAGACATTGCTTTGTCCGTGGAAGGGTGTGAGCTGCTCAACATCGTGGATGTTGACAGGGCGTTGCCGATCGACATAGTCCAGTAATTTTTCCAGTTCCTGTTCCGCAAGATGCGTGTCGCCGGCGACCAGATCGGCAAGCAAAGCCGCGGCTTGTGGATCGATTTCGCCTCCCACTGCGCGGCAGCGTTTTGTCATCCAGCGGGTGAAATCATGCCCCTTGGGTGTTTTAAAGTCGCGCACGTATGACTGTGAGGCATGATCCTGAGCCCATTGCAGTAATTTCGATGATTGCGGATTCAGGTTGCGGAAATCCACAAGTATCAGCGCTGTGGATTGGGGAAGTCTGTCGAGCAGATCGAAGAATGCATCCTCACGATTGCCCTTTCCGATGACCGAACCAGCGTTTTCGAGGGTGATCAATCGGCGGGGGCTCAAGAAGGGGATCGTCGTGCATGCCTCCTCCAGGGAACCAAAATCCAGCGAATCGCCATCGAAGCGTTGGACATCCATCTGGGAGGCTTGGGCATCTCCAAGCTTCTGGCGAAGCTTGGAGATGAACTCACGAATGGCGAGTTTGTTATCGCCGTGAAGGATGTAGACGGTGGGTTTCTGTGTTTGCATATCAGTCGTGAGTCAGGATGCGATGGATGGTCGGGCGTCCGGAGGTGATACGCCGGATGGAGATGACTTCGAGAGAGCCAGGATCGCTTGAGGTGGTGAGGTTTTTCTGAAGCATGGCACCCAGAGGCTGCGATAAGATCAGGGCGAAGACAGCTGCCACAATCGCCAAGGGGAGACGAAGCATGCGGTCACCTGGGCGCTCGTCCTTGCCGGTCCCCATGAGCGCCAAGAAGGATGCGCTAGCCACCAGCACAGCAGTGGTCAGGAAATTTGTTCCGCAATTTGCATGTAGGGCAAGCCGGCTTTCACCTTGCCGCAGCCGGGCCAGGGCCTCGTCGACGGCTTCCTCCAGTTCCTGTGTGGAAACATTGCCATAGAAGAAGAAACCACGCCAGTCCGAACGTCCGATGAAGGTCGAATTTGGATGACGTCGGCTCATCATATGGATGGTGGCATGTTCCAATCCATGATTGCGGCGAATACGAGAGATCGTGGGGTTATTCAGTATGCTTTGCAATGTATTCGGCATGACAACCTCAATGGCGAAGTGAGTGGATTATACCCTTGGGCTTGGACCAGAGCGAACGGCGCCATGGGAAACCGGAGGGCGAACGGGAAAGAATGTATGCGGAAGCCTTTTGGGCGTCTCCATGGAAACGAGTCGGGGAAGCTAGGACACGCAGTTCATGAGCTTCTGGCGATTTGGGATTGCGAAACCCGCTTGAGCGAGAAGCTCGAGGAGGGAGACGAGATGATCGCTTGTCAGGAGACGCAAACGCAGATCGTCGGACAGAGCGTGCGGTTCCACATAGCGAACGAGGTGCTTGCGGAAGCGACTGATGGCTTTGAGGGGTTCATACAGGAGCAGCATGTTTTCCAGGTGTTCGCCGATCACTTCGCCGACTTCTGATTGGGGTACGCTTGCGCGCGTTCGGGGTTCAAAGATCCAGGGATTGCCGATGGAGGCTCGACCGATCATGATCGCATCGCAGCCTGTGTGGGATTTCATGCGTTGGATGTCGGCAATTGAGCGCACATCGCCGTTTCCGATCACCGGGATACCGACTTCCTGTTTGATGGCTGCGATCGAGTCCCAATCCGCAAGCCCCGATAATCTCTGCTGGCGCGTTCGGCCATGCACGGCGATCAGCGCTCCACCATTCTCCTCGATCGTACGTGCGATCTCGAGGGAATTGAGATTCTTGGAGTCCCATCCGATGCGGATTTTTGCCGTAATGGGAATATCCAGCATGGAACTCAAACGCCGGATGATGCTGGCAATTTTCTGGGGATCACGCAGCATCCCGGCTCCAGCGCCGCGTGCCGAGATGCTGCGGATGGAACAACCCATGTTGATGTCGATGGCATCGGGTTGGATTTTCTGCAAGTTGTTCGCTGCGAGGATGATGTTCTCCTCGCAATTGTCGTAGAGCTGAAGGATGATCGGTCGCTCGTCTGGAGTGAACTGCAAAGAGGGATTCATCTCCAGATCGGATGCCATCAGCTCACGTGCGTGAAGAAAAGGGATGATGCTCATGCCGGAACCGAAGCGGCGGCATAGGCGGCGGAACGCCATGTCGCAGATACCGTCCATGGGAGCCAGGACCAACTCGCTCTGCACGGGAATGTCTCCCAGGAGGAAAGCAGCCTTTCGGATAGACATTGAACAAGGTTATACACCATCCCGCCGAAGGCATCCAATCGGAATCGGCAACCTGTTGCTGGATGCGTGACTGATATAGAATGGGCGTATGGATTGGCAGATGATCGGCCACGCTTGGGCAGTCCAACTTCTTCAGCGGTATATCTCGGGTGGACAAGTGCGCCATGCCTATCTCTTCACAGGTCCGGATGGTGTGGGGAAACGCACGCTGGCCCTGCGTTTCGCACAGGCGCTGTGTTGTGAAACCAGGATGGAGAAAGGGGGGGTGTGCGGCGAGTGCCGAACTTGCCGGCTGATGGCGGATCAAATGCATCCGGATTTACACGTGGTGGAGTCAGAGGGAGCCGGAGCAACGCTTGGTGTGGGTCAGATTCGGGAACTGCAGCGTAAGCTTGCGCTTACGCCCTATGAAGCCCATTGGCGTATCGCCTTGATGCTTCGATTTCATGAAGCCACTGCAAGCGCATCCAATGCCCTCTTGAAGACGCTTGAGGAACCTGCTGACAGAGTCGTCATGCTGCTCACGGCTCGAACAGCGGAGGAATTATTGCCGACGATTGTCTCGCGATGTGAGGTGCTGCAATTGCGCTGCCTGCCTGCATATGAGCTTGAAGGAGCCTTGATGGCGCGAGGCGAGGAGGCAGAGCAGGCAGAATTGCTGGCTGCGATATCGGCTGGGAGACCGGGCTGGGCGCTACGTATGGCTGAAGACACTGAATGGCGGCAACGTCGGGTGCAGCGGTTGGATGAACTCTCCGCCTTGTTGTTCATGAATCGAGCCGAACGTTTTCAGCGTGTGGAAAAACTCACAAAGGATCCGGCTTCCCTCTATCCGATGCTGGAGACATGGTTGGCGCTTTGGCGCGATGCCGCACACCGAGGGCTAGGAACTGACGCATCCATGAACAATCCCGATCGTCACGAGGATCTGAAGCGAATCAGCTCTCAAGTAGGTATTCGAGATCTTCTGACAGCGTTGCGTGCAACTGAGCGCACGCTGGAGGCGCTGGACCGAAACGCGAATCCGCAGTTGGCACTCGAAACACTCATGCTGGATTTTCCACGCTTGTAGATGTCCCGATAAGGGTTGGACCATCCAAGCCATGCGTAGGTGAAATGAACCCGCATCCGAAGGGGGTCATTCTGCTTGGGGTTGATTCAGGGATGCAAGCATTGTTGGAGGAATCAAACATCGGCAGCCGTGTGTCAAGACACACCGTGCTGGTAAGCTTCGTGATCATTTGAAGAGGACAGGGGGAGGGTTGATGAACAGGGCTATCGATTTCAACGCGGCTCGATCACCAAGCGAATGGCTGTACGCTCCTTGCCTTCGATATCCACGGATGTAAATTCAGGTATGCAAATAACGTCAAGCCCGTCTTCCTGCAGATAACCACGTGCGATAGCGACTGCTTTGACGGCTTGATTGACCGCACCAGCACCTATCGCCTGAACATCTGCGCGATTGTGCTCTCGAACGACACCAGCAATTGCACCGGCTACAGCCGATGTTCGTGACTCAGATGAGACTTTGATGATGGTCATCGGGCCTCTCCTTGGCGATATAAACAGTGACCGCCCGATAGAGTTCGTTCTCCTGATTGCATTGTACAGCAATCATATCTGTGAAGCAATAATCATTGTGAATCTGCATATAAATCCTAAATGATCTCCTGTTGAAAGGTATTAACATAAGAAAAAACACAAGGTTGTTGGGTTTTCTTCATGATCTCATCACCTCCCCCTTCAGTATTCAAAACCCCATGCATGCCGATTCGATTCCCAAATCAGCATTCAAGTTGATAAACCATCGTGTGATTGCGCCCAAATGCCGGTCATGGAGTCGCGTATGCGAATCGACGCAAGGCATCCCAAGCGGGCAAGCGGAATAACTTGTATTCGAAGGAAACGGAGGTGGAATGGGATGGCGGAACTAATGATCCCAACCGTTGACGAGTGCTACCTCTGCGGGCTCGAAAATCACTTCTTCCTTGCCCGCAAGCTTGTCTTGGATCTTCATGACGATCAACTCGAGATGAGAATTATGGGCAACGTAATCGAGATCATCGGCGGGAACGATGAGCACCGGACAAAGTGAAAAACTCGCGATCCAGGTTTCGTAGAGGTCGTTGAGACGGTTCAGATAGTCGGGTTGGATGTCGCGTTCATAGTCGCGACCCCGGTGGGCGATTCGATGGCGGAGGGTGTCAACCGAGGCACGCAGATAGACAACGAGATCTGGCGGGGGGAGAAACTCGGTCAACACCTGATACAGGTCCCGGTAGGATCGATAATCGCGCTCGGATATGCAATGCTGCAGGTATAGATTGTGTGCGAAGATTTCGGCGTCCTCATAAACGCTGCGGTCTTGGATTGCGCAGGTGGGATGATCCACCAACTCCCGATGGATGTGCAGACGGCGTGTGAGAAAGAAAATTTGACTATGGAATCCCCAGGTGCTCATGTCGCGGTAGAAATCCGCAAGGTAGGGGTTCTCCTCCTGGGGTTCGAAGAAGGGTTTCCACATCAGGTTCTTGGCAAGCAGATCCACCAGAGAGGATTTGCCAACGCCGATATTACCTGCCACCGCAATCCATTTCTTCATTGTGCACTCCCAGCGATTTCAATGCTGTTGCCTGTGGCTGCAGATTCACTTCTCCTGGTTAAGCACAAGCATTGAAACCATGCAGAACAATCCTGTGGCGATGCAGTTTTCTCCCTCACGCATCTTCGGAAGCCTCTAAAGGCAGTTCTGGTTGGATAGGTGGTGTTTCCAAGGCGCGTCGAATATCCTGCTCAATACTGGTCAGGTCTTTGCCGTTTGCAACGAAATCCAATCTCGACGAGTCGATCGTAATCAACCGAGTATGTATGTAGTTGTTGAAATGAGCGGCGTAGGCCTGATTGAGTGCATCAATGTAGTCGCGGTCCATGTCCCGTTCATAAGAGCGATCGCGCATGGCAATGCGCTTGAGGGCAATATCCGTTTCCACTTGCAGATACACGATCAAATCGGGGCGCGGGATTCGTTCGGCGAGCGCATCATGTACGAGCTGATAGGTGGAGAGTTCATCCCCGGTAAGGTTGAGGCGCGCAAAGAGGGCATCCTTCTCAAAGGTGTAATCAGCGATCAGATTGCCTCGGGAGAGGGCTTGTGGGACGGTTTGCCGCTGCTGGCGATAGCGGCTGAGCAGAAAGAAGATCTGCGTTTGGAATGCGTAACGTTGGCGATCCCCATAGAACTTGGACAGGAAAGGATTCTCCTCGAATTCTTCCAGAAGCAACTCGGCATCAAAGGTCGGATGAAGCAATCGCCCCAGTGTGGTCTTCCCAACCCCAATGACACCTTCGATGGCCAAGTACATAGCTTCACTCAACAGGAACATGTCCAGCGGATCGGCGCCAAGCATACATGCATTTAGCTTAGGAGGCAAATCTAGGGGGTAATTTCCATTCAACCCCTACATATGGCGCATTCGTCGCGATAAATCCGACATCGGTCGCAGTTCGCGAATGGGGATTTGGGGTGTTTTCCTGCGGTGATAGCGTTCTTGATCATCGAGAGTTCGGCTTGCGTTGATCCTGTTGAATTCATGCCTTGTCAGCCAGCCCACCATCAGGAATTGTGTTTCGTAGAAGCATAAATTCGCCCATTGGCTGGGCGTTACGAACCAGTTTGCCTTTCGAGCTGGGGAATGAAACCGGAGAGTGGTGTTGGGCATGCGTGAGGTGTGCATGTAGAGCAAATTGTGCCAATCCCTGGACAACTCGATGGCGTGACCAACGGGAATGGTCACACGCTCCAGCGTGGGACGATGGTCGGGCAGCAGTGCGCATAAATCCAGATGGATCGGTTCTGGGTCCTGGCTGGAGAGGATCAAGACTCCCAGGGCGCTCCATGGGCGCTGCTGCCTCCAGATGCGACGAGGAGGAATGGCGAGCAGGAAGATCATCTCTGAGGCGTTCATACGGTTTCGCGTTTGCGAAGGGCTTGTGGAGAGATACGCAATGAGAAGAGTGAAGACCAACAGATCGCTTGTAGAGCCGGTCTCCTGCGAACGAAGATCAGCGGGGATGGAAATCTCGATTTGTAACAGCGATTGGGGTTGTTCATAGAGACGATGAATGGCTTGGCGATTGGTGATCATGTTGTTGACAATATCGACCTTCCGCCCACCGATGGTGAGGTGATGTTCGTGAGGTTCTGTGAGCGGAGCGCTGGGGATGACATCGAAGGGGATGTCCTTTGATGCCATCCACCGCCGGAAGGCGGTATTGGAAATGGCGTTTGCACAGCGACGTCGTATGGAAGAGATCGGAATCTTGGAACGAGTTTGGAAATCCTGCAAATGAGCACGGCAGCCGAAGGTGATCCCCGCCGAGAGCATGGCGGGATCGCATGCCAGCGTCACAAGGTCGGACAAGCCGACGCTCATGGAGAGGTGGGGGGCTCGTGGCGAAATTGAAGACAGTAATGGTGAAAGGTATTGCTGACCCAGGCATTGCCCATGCCGTAGGGCGCCAATCGGATATCGTCCTGGCACCAGATGCGTTCATCTTTGAGCGTGAAGCTCTGCCCCAGTTCGCGGGCCAGATCCCATGCCAGGGGATAGATCTTGCCTCCTTTCTTGATATTCTTCACAATGATCGTCAGGTAGGCCTTGGGGCGCAGGATGTCGGTCAGCGAAGCATAGATGGTCGTCAACCTGCGTAGAAACTCCTCATAATCATGGATGTTACCCAGATCTGCTGGATCCTCGGAGTAGGTCAGATCCAGGTCGGCAACATGGCGTCGCCGTTTCTGGGTTTCTGCTCCACGGGCATGCAGCATGTCCCAGTATGGTGGGGAAGTAAAGACATAATCGATCATCGGCAGATCCAGTTCCAGCAGATCTGCGGCATCACGGTTGATGACTTCTGCGCGCAGGGAAGCCGCAGGTTCCCCGAGTCGTTCCCGCTCTTCGTCGACGACCTGAGCAGCAGTTTGAGCATAGTCTGCATTGAGCTCGATGCCGATCGAGTGCCGTCCCGTTCGCAGGCATGCACACAGCGTGGATCCGGTCCCCACCATGGGATCGAGAACCGTCTCGCCGGATTTGGTGAAGAACTCCACGAACTCCTGCGCCAGGGTTTCGGGGAACTTGGCCGGATGGCGCTTGACTCGACGATCCCTCGGCGGTGGGGTATGGATGAACCAGGATTTTTGGAACTTGATCCATTCCTTGGGCGAGAGCTCATTGAGGCGATTGCGGAAGGGGCGTTTACGAGCCATCGAATCCCTCGGGAAGGGTTGGCGTTACTGTCTGGATGGGTGTTGCAAGCAGATTGCGAACCACGAGGTCGTCGAAGAAAACCGTGGTTTGGCCGGCATCTCCCGAGAAGATGTAGAAACCGACCGCTCCTTGGAAAATTGCGCTGTCGAGAGCGGTGAAGGTTTCAACTCGGTTGATGTAGAAACGAAAACGATTTCCTCTTGCCCAAATGCCTAATTGATTCTCGGCAGGGGGACCAGGCACAACGGTTTCAGCCTGGGCGGGGGTGATCAGGGATTGCGCGGTTTCGCCCAAGACGCGGGTTACGCGCACCCCTCCCTCGCAGCGAAGACCAAAACGATAATAACCCGTGCTCGGATTGGCTCGAAAGATGATTCCGAACTCATCGCCTCGACTGCATATCTCGGCTTGCAAATTGACCTGCATGTAGAAATCGGTTGCATTCACAACGGGGCTGTAGGCGAAGCGCCAAACGCCTTGGCGCCGGGAGGTCAGGGTCAGGCGCCCCGATGCCAATGCTGTAGCCCCAAAGATGTCTTCCTCCAGACGCCAACCGCGGTCTTGTTCGAAATCATCTTGGAAGATGATCTCCCCGATGAATCCCCCGAGATCGAACGTGGGTGATGGTTGGGGGGCCGGCACCCATGTGCTGGTGGGAATCAACGTGGGGATCACAAACGGAGGCGTCATCGTGGCGGGTGGCGGCGAGGGCGTTGCCGTCGGTAGAGGACGCGTGTCGAGGCATCCGGTGAGCAGTGGGATCATGAGCATCGCAAGCAGAAGCTTGCGCGAGGTTCGGGCGACGCCACGTTTTGGTAAGGGAGACACTCTTTCGGGTGGACGCCGAACCTGATCCGGATTGGATCGTGATCCTCCCCTGGCCATTGGCCCCTTCTTGGCATGCATCCTGAAGATCGAACGCGATGGCAGCTTCAGGGCGCAAGAATCCACAGCTCGAAATTGTCGAAGACCACCTTTAAATTCGGTGTCGAGATTGCATTGGCGAAGAGGCCGAATCGGCCCTCTGAATAGGCATTGTCGACAACCGGGAACTCCCGCAGCAGGGCATCATTGACGAACAGGTAAAGCTCGTCTCCATCTGCGAAGACACCGAGGCGATTGGTGGCGTTAGGCCCCTTGTTGATCACCAGAGACGGTGTCCAATTGATGAGCAATTCAGGATCGGAAGTAATGGAGATGAACTTCTGCAAGCGATAGGAACCGTTGCAAGCAACCTCGAAGATGTAGGCTTGATCGTAGCTGGCGCCGCCGACGCGAAACGCAAAACCACTCGCATCCCTGCCCGAGCAGATTTGGATCGTGGCGTCGATTTCAACGTAGAAATTTACCTCGGTTCGAACGGAAGCGCTGTACGTCACGAAGTAATCCGTTGTTTTGTCAATGGCGGCGAAGGTCGGTCCTTCGAAGTTGAGCGAGGCATCCGGGCCATCGTAGCCGTTGTACCATCTTCCTGGAGTGGTGAATTCGTCGCGATGATCCGGATTGTCGAGATCGAGGCCGATACGGGGATCCTCCGGTCCGGGCGTGGGGGAGGCTGTTGCCGTTTGCGTTGGTGTGGGCGTTTGGGTCGCAGTAGCAGAAGGCTCTGAACTGGGTGTCGCACTGGAAATTTCTGATGGTGGCCCCGAATCCGGAGTAGCGCTGGGGGGCAGCGGGGGGAGCCCGGTGAGTGTACCGGCCACAATCGTGGCAACGAGATCCGAATGTGAGATCTCCGTCGGACGCGCACAAGCTGCTACGACGAGGAGAAAGATGCATATCATGATCAGTCGATTGCGAATAGAACTACCCATCAATCATCTCTCCTTATGGCGTCATCATGACTTTGCCAGATTCTCCCGAAGCCATCGTCTTGAAGGCGAGGTCGAATTCCTCGAGTTTGAAGCGATGCGTCACCATCGGGGATAGATCGACGGCTCCAGACCGAATCAGCCCCCGGGCTTGATACCAAGTCTTCCAAAGATTGCGCCCACTGACTCCATGCAGGTTTGCAGCCTTGAAAACGATATGGTGGTTCCAATCAAAATCGAAGGAACCCGGCGTAACCCCAAGCAGGGCTGCATCACCGCCTGGCTTGAGCAGACTGAATCCCTGGTCGATAGCGGCAGGCGCTCCTGAAACTTCCAACAGTACATCGACGCCTTCACCATCAGTTGCTTCGTGTACGAGTTCCATCACGGGATCATCGATGGCGTGTAGGGCTAGATCAGCTCCCATGCGTTTGGCAAATGCGATCCTGTAGGGGCTGATATCGGTGGCATAGATGGCGCGCGCGCCGATGGCGCGAGCGACCGCAATAGTCATCAACCCGACCGGCCCGCAACCCGTGATCAAGATTTTCTTCGCGCGCAAATCAACCGCAAATGCGGTATGGACGGCATTGCCGAAGTTCTCCTGAAGGACAGCGATCTCGAGGGGCAGGTCTGGAGGATTGGGCCAGGCATTTTGGGCTGCAATGGCGATGTACTCTGCGAACCCGCCGTCACGATCGACACCGATCAACTTGGTGTTCTTGCAGATGTGCCCGAGACCCGTGCGGCAGTAGTTACAGGTATTGCAGATGACATGGGATTCCAAGGAAACGTAATCACCGATCTCCGGTGTGGTTACGGCGCTGCCGCGTTCGACGACATCACCGCAGATCTCATGTCCAGCCACGAAGGGAGGATGAACGCGACTGGCGGCCCAATCATCGTAATTGTAAATGTGGAGATCGGTTCCGCAGATCGAGCAGGCGCGGACTTTAACGAGGACTTCGTCGGGTCCAATGGATGGAATCGGCACTTCCGCCATCTCCAGGCCGGGCCCTGGTTTGGTTTTTACCACTGCTTTCATCATGTCTGCCATCGTGGAGCTTCGCCTCCGGAATGAAGTATGGACGGAAGCAAGTATAGCATGAAGCAACTGCCGTCAAGGCGGAGTGTATAATCCCTCTTACCTTGCGTCGGAAGGACCGGCGCATGCCATGGAGGCGATACTCATGAACTACCGCAGAATGGGCAAGACCGGGCTCAAGCTGAGCGAGATTTCTTTCGGCGCATGGCTCACCTTTGGCAGGACGGTCGATGCGCCTGAGGCGACCAAGATTCTGCACAAGGCCTACGAGCTGGGCGTGAATTTCTTCGACAACGCTGATGTATATGCCCAAGGAAAGGCTGAGACCGTCATGTCCGAGGCGATCCGCGATTTGCCGCGCGAGGCCCTCGTCATCTCGAGCAAGGTCTTCTGGCCGACGATGGAAGGCCCGACGGGACGTGGGCTTTCGCGGAAGCACATCATGGAATCCTGCCACGCATCCCTAAAACGGTTGGGATTGGATTATCTCGATCTCTACTTCTGCCATCGTTATGATGATGAAACCCCCTTGGATGAAGTCGTGAGAGCGATGGATGATCTCGTGCATCAGGGCAAGATCCTCTACTGGGGAACGTCGGAATGGCGCGCGGGGCAAATTGCCAATGCGCACGGCATTGCTGCACAATGGGGGCTCTACGCACCGAGCGTGGAACAACCGCACTACAACATGTTCGTGCGCCAAAAATTCGAGGGCGAATTGGTTCCTACAGCTGAGGATCTCGGTTTCGGATTGGTCAGTTGGAGCCCGCTGCGCAGCGGGTTGTTGACGGGGAAGTATAACCAGGGCATCCCAGAAGGAACCAGGCTGGATCAACACGAATGGCTGAGGGGGGTGTTGGATGAAGCCAATATCCTCAAGGTGAAAGAGCTGGCCAAAATCGCTGAGGAGATGGGCGTCAGCCTGCCGCAATTGGCAATCGGTTGGCTCCTGCGCATTCCGCAATTGACGAGCGTGATCACCGGGGCATCTCGTATGGAACATCTTGAGGAAAATCTGAAATCCTCCGAAGTGGTTGAATTGTTGTCACCGGAGATCCTGGAGCGGATCGAAGCGATTCTGGACAACAAGCCCCAGTCGGAGGAGTGATCTGGGGCCATCCACACAGAGGTGTTCAGGGCGTTTCCCAAGTGGATGACCGGATCAGACATGGCGCGTAACGCGTTGATTGTTTCGATTGTCAGCTGGGGAGCGCCCTTCTCGATGCCGGGATTCCCTTTCAGGGAACAAGCACAGATACCCTAGCTTTTCGCAGGAAGAGGAATCGGATATGGAGAGAGTCGTTCGAATCCGGTGAGTGTTTCGAAGCCGACGCTCCTGACACATTCTATCGCTTTCTCAAGTTCGAAACCCACATCCTCGGGCTGATGAGCATCCGATCCCACGGTGACCCAATGCCCACCCTCCTCCCGGAACCAGCGGAGGATCGTCGTGTTGGGTGATGGCTCCTTGACCGGACGGCGCAAAGTGCTTGTGTTGACTTCCAGGGCCATGCCGGAATCCGCGCAGGATCGAAGCAAAGGGCGCAGTTCGCGCTCGTAAGGCTTGGGATCAAAGCGGCCGTAGTGGTCGAAACCATAGCGTTTTACGATATCCATGTGTCCAAGAATGCTGACTGTGTTCAGGCGTGCAACCTGGTGCAACTCTTGAAAGTAATCCCTATAGGCTTGTTGCTGAGGGCGAAGATAGTAATCCTGATCGAAGACCAACGTATCTCCAACCCAGTGTAGGGAACCGATGATGAAATCCCAGGCGTGGTTGTTGATCAACTCGCTCACGGCCTCCGGAAAGCGGTGCGGTTCGCCGATCTCAATGCCGGCTTTGATCCGCAGCGCGCCGGCATATTCTTCTCGGCAGCGTTCCAGATCCTGCCACCAGGCGTCCGCCTTGAAGAAGGCGTAACAGGGATCCTCGGGTATCAGGTCGAAGTGGTCGCTGAAGCCGATTTCGGGGATGCCTTTTGCGAGGGCCGCGCGGCACATCTCAGACATCGTCGCCTGACTATCGCAGGAATGTATGGTGTGAACGTGATAATCCTGTGGTATCAGATTGAGTGCCTTTCGAAGGAATTTCCCCCCGATCGAAGCCGCTGGATGGAAAACCATCTGCAACAGCTTGAAGAACCCAACCCGGGATTTCACGGCTGAGGTCTCTCTCTAGATTACACTGCCCGGAAGAAGCTGGCGATTGGAAAGTGGACTTTCCAAACCATGATTATCCTCCCGGCCCCATTTGCATGTCTTGATGCTGATGGAGGATACTGAGAGGGAATTCATCCGCGTGAACTTCGGATCTTGGGATGGGCACATGTCTTGCACAGATTATAGCCTACAGCAACAAAAGGGTAGAATCTGACCATGCCTTCAATCGTTGAAGTTCGCCGCATGCGAAAGCGGCATAGGGATAAGCAGCGGAGATTGCAGAATCTTGGTCGTGCTTCTGTGATCGCGCTCGCCGCGCTCATCACGATCCTGGTGTTGGTGGGTTTGGGTGTATCCATCGGCTATGCTGAACTCCAGCGGGGCCTGCCGGCGATAGAGGAACTGCCAACCATCTTTGAGACGGCTGCAAATACATCCCCTGCTCCCACGCAATTCTATGATCGCACGGGTGAGGTCGTCTTCCAGGCATGGATCCATCCCTTGGCAGCGGATCGTCTTTGGCTGAGCGTTGATGCTGCAACCAGTTCGGGCGTTCCGGAATTCGTCGTTTCGGCCACGATCGCGGCGCAAGATCCCGGTTTCTGGACCAATCCCGGATTTGAGTTCAACGATCTTCTTCAAGTATTAAAGGGGGAGGATGTTGAAGGCGGCTTCGATAATCGCAGGGGAACCATCAGCCAGCAGCTTGTGCAATCCGTGCTTCAACCTATCGAAGATACGAGCCTGTCCCCGATGGCTCGTTATCTGAGGAGCGCGATCCTGGCTTCGCGGCTGAACGATGCTTTTTCCAAAGAACAGATTCTGGAGTGGTATCTGAACAGCGCCAATTACGGCAACCTGGCCTATGGAATCGATGCAGCGGCGCGAGTTTATTTCGGCGTGACGGCTGCTGAACTATCCGTGGCGCAGGCTGCCATGCTGGCGCCTGTTGTTCAAGCGCCGGAACTCAATCCTATGGATGCATATCAGGAGGCACGCCAACGGCAAATCGAAGTACTTCAGGAAATGCTGCGCCTGGGTTACCTGGATGAGGGTGAAGTGAATGCAGCCATGGATCAACCGATCAATCTGCGAGATCCCGCGGAAGTGCGTAATGGCTTGCGGACTTCAGGTTTCATGGTCTATGCCTGGGAACAGATGCTGGCCATCATGGGGCCTCAGTTTGTACATCGGCCCGGAATGCAGGTTCGAACCACCCTGGATCTCGATCTGCAACTTCAAGCGGATTGCGCGCTGCGAACGCATCTGGCACGTTTAAAGGGCGATAGCTCACCGCAGGTGCAACCCGCATCGGATGGTTCGGAGTGCGAAGCGGGTCTGGAACTGCCCCCTCTCCGCCCGAGCGATGTGGGGCTGGACCACCACGTCAGCGACATTGCCTCCATAATTCTCGATCCCTTCCGTGGAGAGATCCTGAGCATGGTGGATACCCAGGCAAGGCTCTCATCCCATTCTGCGACCTTGCTTGGATCGAATGTGGAACGGGATTTAGGGTCGGCTTTCTATCCCTTCATCTTTCTCTCGGCTTTCTCCAGAGGTTTTGCTCCAGGAACGATGGTCATGGATTTGCCATTGGAATTGGATGATGGGGTGGGAGAAACTGCCGCCCAATATTCCTACGACTGGACCGATTTCCATGGTCCGGCACGCATGCGAACAGCTTTGGTGGGGGCTTATCGAGCTGCAGCCTTGCGTACGATCGAGTTGGCGGGAGAGGGGAATGTCTTGCGAACGGGGCAGCAGATGGGCATCATCAACATGAATGCCCCCGAGACTTACGATCCAAACGCGTTGCTGCAGGGTGAAACAGAAGCCAGTTTGATGGATGTGATTTACGCCTATGCAGTCATCGCAAATAATGGAAGCATGATCGGAGTCGACCTTTCAAACAGCGATGCAGACGCCGTCTCACAGACTCGCAATCCAATTGCTATTACCTTGATCGAAGATGCGAGCGGGAAAGTGATCTATGCTGCGAACCCCGAAGTTCGTGCGGTCCTCAGCCCCCAGCTGGCATATTTGATGGCCGATGTGCTCAGTGATGAGGTCGCTCGTTGGGATACACTCGGGCAATCCAACCCATTGGAGATCGGTCGTCCTGCGGGAGCGATGATCGGCACGACGAGCACCGCGAGTGACAATTGGGCTCTTGGTTTTACACCAACGCGTGCCGTCGGTGTGTGGATCGGAAACACCACCGATGAAAACATGGTGGGCGTTGGCGCGCTGAATGGAGCTGCTCCACTCTGGCATGCTCTCATGGTTCACGCTACGATGGATCTCCCCACTCAAGGCTGGTCGATGCCTCCCGGCGTAAGCGAGATGGAAGTTTGTGATCCTTCTGGTTTACTGCCCACGAGTTACTGCCCCAATGTGGTGCGTGAAGTCTACATCCATGGAACGGAACCCACATCCTACGACACGCTCTACCAACCCTTCAGGATCAATCGAGATACCGGCAAATTGGCGACGCTATTCACACCTCTGGAATTGGTGGAAGAGCGGGTGTTCATGGTGCTTCCGCAAGAAGCCAAAGCGTGGGCTGAATACATGGGAATAGCGCAACCTCCCCAGGAGTACGATTCGATTTACGTCCAACCATCTTTTGATCCCGATGTAAACATCACGTCGCTGGAGCCGTTTTCATATGCGAAGGGTGTGCTGAGCATTGAAGGGAATGCCCACCCGGAGGATTTCCTGTACTACCGTCTCAAATACGGAGAGGGCATCAATCCCACGCGTTGGGTCCAAATTGGTGAGGATTTGGATGAGCCCGTTTGGGACGGCGTTCTTGGGCTATGGGATACATCCGACCTCAATGGACTGCACACTTTACAACTCGTTGTCATTCGTGAGGGTGATCGTGTGGAATCGACGGCCGTGCCTGTGACACTTGACAATCTTGCGCCGGAAATTGAATGGATCGCTCCCCAGCAGGGGCAGCAATACCGATTGGGATTGGATGATGAAGTCATCATCCAGGTGGTGGTTGCGGATGACACTGGTTTGGCGCGTGTCATGATCTACGTTGACGAACGCAGGATAAAAACGCTTGAGAATCCTCCCTTTACAACCTCATGGCGAATCGCAGGCATGGGCGAGCATGAGATTTCCGTGCGCGCCTATGACCTGGCGGGCAATCTGACGCAGATCAATGGCCTCACAATCGAAGTCATCCCCTGATGGCCGTGTGTTCCTTCAAACGATCGATCAGGATGCCGCGGCAAGCTTCCTGGATTAAGCGTTCAGTTTCCGGGTGCGAATCAGGGATCAACATCCCATGGGGAGATGTGGGAAAAATCACCACGCATCGCGCCGTGGATGGGTTCCGCGAGATCGGGAAGCAGATCCGCGCAGGCCGAAAGCAACCCGAAGCATCCCGAAAGCATCATGTCTCCAAAGGGAACGGCATATTGCGGATTGAGAATCGAACCTCGAAGCAGGTCCCGCCGCGGTCCGGTGACGGCAAGGCCACCCTTCAGGGAAAGCGGTTCCGGCTGCAGGATCAGCGCCCCATGACCATGCTCGGCAAAGACATCTTCATGCTTGATCGTGCCCTCGGCAAAGGCGATGAGATGTGCTTCCAGGCGCGTGCGATCGATCAAGCCGGTGTGGTGCTCGAAGACTCCCTCGATGGATGCCGATTCCATGCGAAAAGCAAGCGTGTGGAGATTGCCGATATTGGCGATCAAGACGCGCCGCAAGGAGCGTACGTGAGGATCGAGCAGGGCTCCCAGAACCGCAGCCGGCGCGGTATCCATCACAATCAAGGGGCAATCGGGATTGGCAGCGCTTTGAACAACGGCATGCATGCGTGTCAGGAAGGGTGGCAAATCGGCTGCGGGATAGGCGAAGGCGGAGAGGCGATTCTTGGCTTGGATCCGAGCTTTGAGATAGTCGAAGCGAAACTGCCGGTCGGAGACATCCGGGGGCGCTGCGCCGTGATCGAATACACCAACTGCAACCGCCTGCGGATCGATTTGGACGCCCAGCACCGAAAATGCTTCGAGGATGGTGGGATAATCGAAGTCCTTTAACTCGAGACGGTGTGCATCGAGACTCTCGGCCTCATCGCGGCTGACGATCTCGACGCCCATCTTGCGTCGGACCAGCTCAAGATCGTCGTTGAACGTTCGCGCGGCATCAGGCGTAGCGAAGATCTTGTATCCAGCTTGTAGGTGGGCATCCGCCGCCCAGGTTATGGGGCCTCCCCCCATGGTGACGCCGGTGAGGAGAAGATCCTCGCCGCGTGAAGTGGCCGCCCGGATCTTGCGACTCACAACCATGGTCGGAGATGGGGCAACCATTTTGAAGCCGTTTTCCAACGCGACACCGGATTGGAAGAGGTAGAAATCTTGCGTGCCTGTGCCGATGTCGACCGTCAGGATTTGCATGCCTCGCTTCCTCAACAACATTGTAATGGCGTGCCCAAACCTGGTGAGTGCCGCGATGCGTGATTGTGGCTCTGCGATACTCATCCGGAGGAAGATATAATACTCGAAATGGCTCTCAGGTCTGATTTCTGCGGCAGCTTGGATGGTCCCATGCATCACTTCCATGCAAACGAACGCAATCCTGTTGAACGATTTCACCACTCAAGCATGCCTCACTAAAGGTGGACCTGGTGAAGAAGATTCGCTCCTGGTAACGGGAAAAGACGAAAGTGTGAATGCGCAGGCGGGCATGATGGATGCAGGCTCAGTCGAAACCGAATGGAACGAATACCATCAGGGATGGCGACGAAAGACCGGCGAGATCATCGGCGAGGAAATGGTCACCATCTACGTGAATGGCCTCGAGCTGGCCACGATGATGTGTACGCCTCAGAAATTGGATCATCTGGGATTGGGTTTTCTGAAGAATGAGGGCTTCATCGAACATCTAACAGAGGTCGATCATGTTCACATCGGGGGTAATGGATGCTGTGTCGACATATGGCTCACGCATGCCATTCAGCATCCGAATCGCCGGATCATCACCTCCGGTTGCGGAAGTGGTGTGACTTTCCTTGATCCCTTGGGCGATCTCGAATCCATGCAGGACGGCCTGCAGATAGCGCCCGAGAAGTTGATCTCGCTCTTCAATCGTCTGCACATCCCCGGGAGTTTGCATGCGCGCGCTCGCGGCGTCCACACGGCTGGATTGACAAACGGAGAACGTTTGCTGGTCATCGCCGAAGATGTGGGTCGGCACAATACGATCGATAAGCTCGCAGGCGCTTGCTTGGTGGATGGATTGGATACTCGCGGGCTCATCTTGTTGACCACCGGGCGTGTTTCTTCAGAGATGCTGCGGAAGGGGGTTGCGATGGGTTGCTCGATCATCGCTTCACGGAATTCCCCTACATCACTGTCCGTAAGGTTAGCTGAAGCGGCCGGGATTACCTTGGTGGGGTACGCACGCCAGGGGAGATTGCGTGCTTTCACGCACGCACACCGATTGACCTTCTCGAACGATAACAACGGCACAAGCGCTGAGTAAGCCCCCTTTTTTTGCAGGAAGATGATTTCCTCTTCTGAGGAATTCTTCTCCATTCGTGTCGTAAACTTCTCGGCATTGGACAAATGATTCCCGGTATGCTATTATTGTTAGCTCCATTGCATAGTATCTTGTGAAAATCAATGTTGGTGGGCACAAAATGATTGCAATGGAATAAGGTGGGAACAGCTCTCTGGGCATCACTTCACAACGCATATCATCTCTGAATGAATCATTTTGAGCTTTATCTGCTTTGTGGATGATATGCGGATTATCGTACACAGAAGAAGGATTCATATGACACAAGACGAGAAGCAGATCCAACAGACGACCGTAAATGTTGGACGGAAGATCCGGGGCTTGAGAGAGCGAAAAAGGCTCTCTCAACAGGCGGTAGCGGATTTGAGCGGGCTCAGTCGAAACACCCTGAGCCTCATCGAGCGCGGGCTAAGCTCTCCCACAGTCAGCACGCTCAAACGTCTTGCTGTAGCGTTGGGGGTCGACATTAATGCCTTTTTCGGAACGCAGGATAGGACTCAAATTATTTTCACGAAATCCGGACAACGCCCGAGTCTGTTGTTGTCGGGATGCGTGCTCGCAGATTTGGGCATTGGATTGATCGAACAATTCGTGACGCCCCTTTTCCTGCGCATCGAACCGGGAGCGCGCAGCGGACATGTGGTTTCGCATGATGGGCAGGATTTCGTCTTCTGTATACGGGGGGAGATCTTATACAAGGTCGGTGACGAGACGTTTGTGCTGAATCCAGGCGACAGCCTGCTGTTCAATGCCTATCTCGAGCACGGATTTCAGAACAGCGGCCTGGAAGAGGCGGAAGTGCTGATCGTGCTGTCCACACCGCAGGATGGTGTAAAGTACATCAACAGCCATTCGTTCACCTCTCCCCCAACTTCGGATTGATTGCACGACCACGAGTCATCATGAACGCAAAGAAAGCTATGTCAACTGGATGCCATCGTAAATGGAGAGCATCCGGTTTTCATGGCTGACCGTGAACGTGTGTCAAGAGCGTGTCTACGAATTCCGCATATGAGACAGGAAGGGATTGGCGGCCGTCATTCCCAACCCGCAAACACAGGAAGCTCGAATCGTTTCAGCCAATTCCTGCGCCTTCCGGATCTCCGTCTCCGATCCCACACCTCTGTTGACCTTCTGGAGCACCCTGTAGATTTGTTTCGTACCAATGCGGCAGGGAGCACATTGGCCACAACTCTCGTTTACGAAGAAGGAGGCCAATTGTTCGAGAATCTTCCACATATCTACGCTTTGGTTGAAGACCACAATGGCGCCCGAGCCGATAGGCACGTCGTATTTTGCCAGGTTCTCTATGGTGAGAGGTACATCCAGCTCATCAGGCGTGAGAAAGCCTCCTGCGGCACCACCAATAAGGACTGCCTGTGGTTGACCCTTGAAACCACCGCCAAAGTGCTCCACCAATTCACGAACGGATCGCCCATAAGGCGATTCGATCAAACAGGGATTGTTCACATGGCCGCTCAAGCAGAACAACTTGAGTCCAACCGATTTCTCGGTTCCCCACTGTTGGAACCACTCACCACCATGGACGATCAGACTGGGCACGATGGCCAGTGTCTCTACGTTGTTGATGGCCGTTGGTTGACCGAACAGCCCATTCTGGGTCGGGTATGGGGGTTTCATGCGGGGGAGACCGCGCTTGCCTTCAATGGCTTCAAAGAGCGCCGTTTCTTCGCCGCAGATATAGGCACCGGCATTCTTGCGAATTTCGATATCGAGATCGTATTCGGAGTCGAGGATGTGTGATCCAAGCATGTGATTGCTGTATAGTTGATTGACGGCTTCCTCGATGCACCCCAGGGCTTCAGGGTATTCATCTCGGATGAAGATATAACCGGTATGGGCGTTGGTTGCATATGCGCCGATCATCAATCCCTCGATCACACGATAGGGATCTCCTTCCATCATGACACGATCTTTGAATGTGCCCGGTTCCGACTCGTCGAAATTACAGACGAAATACTTCGGTTCGCTCTGGGCTTTGCGTGCAAGCTCCCACTTCAACCCTGTTGGGAATCCGGCGCCGCCACGACCTGCGAGGCGCGATTCCTTCACTTCAGCGATGACTTGTTCGGGCGTCATGTGGAAAAGGGCCTTTTCCAGGCCCGCAAAGGCGCCTCCCTCAACGTGGGCATCCAGGTCGATTGCCGGCAGTTTTCCGATGGCTCCTGTGATCTCACGCACATCGCCCTGTATGCTTGTGCCCGGCGATTGCAGTTCTCCCTTCAAGAGGGCCGATGCCTGCCCGGGCTGGATATGAACTTGGGCTTTGCCATCAACCAGGGCAGCCGGTGCCTGATCGCATAACCCCAAGCAAGAGCCTCGATGGATGCGAACCTTGCCGTCTTTGCTGGTTTGACCGGGTTTGGACACGTGAACATGATCGCAAACTTCCTTCAGTATCTCGTCTGCGCCAGCAATGCTGCAGGAAGGTCCTGTACAGATGATGCAGTCCGTAGTCGCGGGCTGATCGACCTGGAGGGAGTCATAGAAGGTGGCCACACCGTAGACTTTGCTCAAGGGCACTTTGAGACCCTGGGAGATATGCTCCATCACGTCTCGGGATATGAATCCATAGGCTTCCTGAGCAGCAAGCAGAACTTCGATGAGGGCATGCTCTTGGTGATCGAATCGCTCCATCACTTCATTGACAATCGAGAACCGGGAATCTTCATTGAGTTCGACTGCAGAATCCTGCTTGATGGGGTTCATTTTCGTTCGATCCTTTCATAACCATGCTTACGATGGCGGTTGAAGATCGTTCGATTGATTACACAGCCCTGTTTTGGATCCAAGGAATCCGCTCATGGAGTTTTCAATTGCTGCAAGGATCGAGAATCTGGGTACTCTCCTTGTACGATGCGTTCATTCTGCTGCGCACTATTTGTAACTCGAACGCATCAAATTGTGCAATAGGAATCCTTATGCATTAATAATAGTGCATAATTAACCAGTAAAGCATACTTATTGTAATGGCCCGCGTATTATAATAGACACTTTTCCCCATCATGTGTGGATGAGGAATACTCCCTCCATGGAAGACCTGAAATGCATCGGGTCGTGATCGAGGGCTCCCAGGCAGGTTCTGGGAGGACATGGTCTCGATACGTTGGCCTTCTGTGAATGTGGATGGTGATCGGATCTTTGCAGTCGCTCTGAGAAGAGGGGCAAGAAAAACACACCTTCCACCAATCCTGGGATGCCGATGGAAGGTGTGCTTAGAGCACAAACGTGGTCGATGCAGATTTCAGTTGTTTCGTTTTGCGCTTGGTTTCTCCAGTCGTACGGCTGAAAACTTATATTCCGGGATCTTGGCCACCGGATCCAGCGCGAAGTCCTGAGTGAGACGGTTTGCGGGTGACTCGCGCCAATGGAAGGCCAGGAAGATCGTTCCCGGTGGAACGTCATTCGAGATCCTGGTTTTCGTGTGCACGACGCCGCGGCGGCTGTGGATGTCGACATCGTCGCCATCCTTGAGATCGACGACGGCTGCATCTTCGGGATTGATTTCGGCATACGAATGCGGTTCACGCCAGTGCAGAGGAGCGCTTCGGCGCGTCATCGTGCCGGAATGGTAATGGTAGAGTACACGACCGGTGGATAGATTCAGCGGATACTCTTCATCGGTCTTCTCGGCAGGATCACGAGCTTCTACGGGATTGAACTTGCCCTTGCCGCGGGCGAATTTTCCAACATGTAGGATGGGGGTTCCGGGATGTTCTTGATCCGGGCAAGGCCACTGCAGGCCTTGAGGTTCCAACCGATCGAAGGACATACCTCCATAGATCGGCGTTGAAGCGGCCAACTCATCGAAGATCTCGGCTGTACCGGAAAACTCCCATTGCTTGGAAGCGCTGTCCTTCCCCATCTTGATGGCAACCTGCCTGGCGATTGCGGATGTGATCGCCCAATCCGGGAGGGCTTCGCCCGGCGGCGCGATCACTCCTTGGAGAAGCTGGACCCGGCGCTCGCTGTTCGTGAAGGTGCCGTCCTTCTCCAGCGATGAGGCTGCGGGAAGCAGCACGTGCGCCAGGAACGCAGTTTCACTGGGGAAGATATCCTGGACCACCAGGAAGTCCAGATTGCGGAAGGCTTGCTCGACGTGGTTCGTGTTCGGATCGGACATCATCGGGTTTTCACCCATGATGTACATCGCCCGGACCTTGCCTTCCAACGCGGCATGCGTTGCCTCAACGATCGTCAGCCCCACTTCGGCGGGAAGGCTTTCCACCTTCCATGTCTTGACCAGTTTCTTTCGAGCCTTCTCGTCCGTGACGCGTTGGTAGCCCGGAAAGACGTTCACCAGACAACCTACGTCACAGGCACCTTGGACGTTCGCCTGCCCTCGGAGTGGGTTCACTCCGGTGGAAGGTTTGCCGACCTGTCCGCAGAGCATGCTCATGTTTGCCATGGTCATGACGCTGTCGGTGCCATTGCTGCGCTGGGTGATTCCCATGGCGTAGAGGATCGTGCTGTGTCCCCGCGCATCCTGGTAGTGGGAATCTCCATATGCGCGCTCGCCCAGCGCGTACAACCGGGCTGCCAATTGGATCTGGTCCTCGGGGACACCGGATATCAGTGCAGCTCGTTCGGGAGGATAGTCCTTGACGATCTCGGAATATGCTTCGAATCCCTCTGTTTCCGATTGGATCAGATCTTCATCCAGCCAACCCTCGCGAATGATGATGTGCATCATCGCCAGGAAGACGTAGATGTCCGTTCCCGGATGCGGTTGAAGATAGAGGGTGGCATGATCGACGAGCGGGGTACGTCGAGGATCGACAATGATGAGATTGGCGCCACCCTTCACCGCACGAACAACTTCATAACTGATGACAGGATGGGCTTCAGCCGTGTTGGAACCGGTGATGAAAATGCAGTCCGCATCCCGAATTTCGTCGATGGAGTTGGTCATTGCGCCGCTGCCGAAGGCCTGCACGAGGCCTGCTACTGTACTGCTGTGTCAAAGCCTGGCACAGTGATCGACGTTGTTCGTTCCGATCACTGCGCGCATCAACTTCTGAAACAGGTAGTTCTCTTCGTTGGTGCAGCGGGCGGAGGCCAAACCTACAATTGCATCAGGGCCGGACTCCTTGACGATATCGACCAGCTTCGACGAAACGATTTCATAGGCAGTTTCCCAGTCCACGGGAATGAAGTAATCATCCACATCGGGTTTGTCGATATCAAGAGGCGATACCTTGGGAAGTCTCCAATTCTCCGTCGAGATGCCCAGGGAGTATGCAAGATCGCGCCGGACCATGGGCTGGGTCAATCGCTCGGGATTGACGGCGAAATCCCAACCATAGCGTCCCTTGGTGCATAGGAAGGAGCCGTTCACGGATTCCTGCACCGATGCCTGGGCGTAGATGATCTCATTGTCCTTGACCGCATATTCGATCTTGCATCCCACGCCGCAATACCCACAGATCGAATCCACGCGTTCCAGGTCCCATTCACGACCGCGCTTGAGTCGCGAGACCGGTAGCAGAGCAGCCGTCGGGCAAACCTCGACGCAATTGCCACAGAAGACACAGGACGAGTCAATCATGGGGCCGTCGTATGGCGTTGCGATGTGGCTCTCGAATCCACGGTTGGCGAAATCGATCGCATGCACACCAACAATCTCATCGCAGACGCGCACGCAGCGACCACAGAGAATGCAGTACTGATGATCGCGAATGAAGAAGGGATTGTCATCCTGATATAGGGTCTTCGAGTAAATGGGTATGTAACTCGTTTCCTTGACCCCATATTCATAGGCGTACTTCTGAAGCAGGCAGGACCCGGCTTTATCGCAAGTCACACAGTCGAGCGGGTGATCTGCGAGGAAGATATCGATCAGGTTGCGGCGGATAGCGGTCAGCCGCTCGGATTGCGTTTGAATGACCAACCCCTCGGCGCATGCCATTCCGCAGCTGGTGACCGGCTGGTCGTAACCCTCCACCTCGACCTGGCACAGTCGGCACCCTCCGGAAACGCTCAAATCGGAGTGGTAGCAAAGGTGAGGAATATCGATCCCATTTCGTAAGGCCGCTTCGAGGACATTCGTGCCCTCTTCGATCTGGATCTTTTTACCATCGATAGTCAAGGTGATCATGGTCGACTCCCTAACGCGTGATCGACTTGAAAGTTTGCATGCCTGGGTCAGGATGGTAGTAAGATTTCATATTCCTCACGGAAGAATTGCAGCGTACTCAACACGGGATTGGGTGCTGATTGACCCAGACCGCAGAGGCTGGTGGATTTCACAATCTCACAAACCTCTTCGAGGCGTTCCAGATCCCCCACCTGTCCGCGCCCTTCGAGAAGTTTGTCAAGCAGCGCGCGGATTTGGACCGTGCCAACCCGACACGGAACGCACTTCCCGCAGCTCTCATCGACGCAGAAATCCATGAAGAAACGCGCAAATTGCGGCATCGATGTGGTTGAGTCAATGATCACCAAACCACCCGATCCCATGATCGATCCCAGTTCCTTGAGCCTCTCATAATCGACGGGCGTATCGACATGCGACATTGGGATGCACCCCCCGCTTGGCCCTCCTGTCTGTGCGGCTTTGAATTCCGCATCCCCGGGGACGTTGTCGCCCATTTCGTACACGATCTCTCGCAAGGAGATTCCCATCGGCACTTCGATCAATCCGGTGTTGGTGAGCTGACCCGCGAGCGCAAAAACCTTTGTGCCCTTGCTTTGATCCGTGCCGATTTTTGCATACCAATCCGCGCCGTTAAGTAGAATGGCTGGAACGCTGGCCATGGTTTCAACGTTGTTGATCACGGTTGGTTTCCCCCAGAGACCGGATGTGGCGGGATAGGGGGGGCGCATGCGGGGCATGCCGCGCTTGCCCTCGATCGAATGAATCAAGGCAGTTTCTTCCCCGCATACAAAGGCTCCCGCACCGATCCTGACATCGGCATTGAAGTTGAAATCTGAACCGAGGATGGAATCGCCCAGTATCCCCGCCCGTCGGGCGGCCCGAATCGCTCTGCGAATACGATCGATGGCGATGGGATACTCACCGCGGATGTAGAAGAACCCATGATAGGCACCGACCGCATAGGCTGCGATCATCATGCCTTCGAGTACTTGATGCGGATTGTCCTCCATCATCGTGCGGTCCATGTAGGCACCCGGGTCGCCCTCATCCCCGTTGACGACCACGTACTTGATGTCGGATTCCGCTTTGCGAACGAAGGTCCACTTGGTGCCGGTTGGGAACCCTGCGCCTCCACGGCCGCGCAACCCGCTTCTACTCATCTCGTCGCATACTTCCTCGGGCGTCATCTCGGTGATGGCCTTGTAGAGAGCTTGATAACCACCGTGGGCCAAGTAATCCTCGAGTTTTTCAGGGTCGACGTAACCGACATCGCGCAAGACGACTTTGACTTGTTTCGTGAAGAATGGCAGGTTCTGAGAGAGGATGTGCTTCTTGAGTGTTCTCTTGCGTCGAGCAGCTTCAAGCCTGCTACGGGTTTCGATGATCTCAGGGGCCAGAGCCTCATCCCCGGCTTTGGGTTCCGATAGAGGCACGTACTTGGCGATGAGTTCCTCCGCCAATTCTGTAGTGACATCGGCATAGTAGGTTTCTTCCCCTGTATTTTCTCGAACCCGCACGAGGGGACCGCGACTGCAAAGTCCCATACAACCGGTCTGGACGACTTCGACCTTATCACCAGACTGGCTTGCCTCCAGACCATCCTTCAGTGCCTGCATGGTCCTTCCGGCGCCGGCTGAAAGGCAGGCGGTGCTGATGCAGCAGAAAACACGCCGGTCGAACTTTTCCTGGCGTTCGCGTTCGCGATCCGCCATCTGGTCCAGTTTCTCTCGCGACATGCGCAGACCCCTCTCCTATACTTTGACTTCGTTTGCCAGAACTCGCTCCACGCGTTCGATGGTGCTCTCGTCAGTGGCTTTGCCGTGTACCTCGCCATCCAGCACGGTAACCGGGGCTAATCCACAACTGCCCAGACAGCGGGCAGTGGTCAGGCTGAGAAGTCCGTCTTCCGTGGTCTTTCCAATCGGCACGTTGAATTTCTGGGAGATGGCTTCCGCGATGCTTGCGGATCCTTTCACGTGGCAAGCTGTTCCCGTACAAATGATGCAGTTGTGTTTTCCGAGGGGCTCGAAGGTGAATAAATGGTAGAACGTGGCAACCCCATATACTTGGCTGAGCGGAACTTGCAGGTGATTGGAAATGTAGATCAGGAGATCGTCAGAAAGAAAGCCGAAAGTTTCCTGAGTTGCGTGCAGAACTTCAAGCAGCGCATCCTTCTCATACTTGAAGCGCTTCATTGTGCGATCAATCACCTTATAGCGTTCGTCGCCGCTGGGATGCGGAGCCTTTGATTGTCCCTTGCCGTTCGAGGATTGCTTCTTTGCCATTTTGTCATTCCTTCCTGCTGCCTGCATTTCGAGCTATAGCCTATGATCGAGGATCACGGGTGCCGACTATCCTCTTCAATGGCTTTGCCGCGCATTGCCCTCGAGAGCTTGTGGAAGAAAGCACACCATATTATAGGTGCGGGGTGGGTTTGACATGAAGTGAGATTTATCATGTGCACTCATCTTGACCATCATAACCTTGGATCAAGCGGTAATAATCTCACAATCTTGACCGATTGGCCATTAGCACGGAAGGTACTTCCATCTCAGATTTCAAAGTCCCATGCTTCAAGAATGGCGAGCTGATTGCGAGCGGTTAGATCGAGGCTGAGCGGCGTGATGGAGACAAAGCCCTGTTCCAATGCCCAGAAGTCGGTTCCTACCTCTGTGATGCCCGTCGGAGGATCCCCGCCGATCCAGTAGTATGGACGACCTGAAGGATCGGTTCGCTTGACCAGGGTATCCCGGTATACGCGCGATCCCAGGCTCGTGATGGCCACATCGCGGATCTCCTCGCGGCGCCGATTGGGGATGTTGATATTCAAGACAACACCATTCGGTAGTTCATGAACAAGCAATTGCTTGATCAGCAAAACGCTGAGGGCGGCTGCGTGGGTGAAATCCGGTGGTTCACCATCATCATTTGCAGAATCGAGAGACAGAGCGATGCCAGGCACACCGGCGATCACGGCCTCCATTGCCGCTGTCACCGTACCGCTGTACGTCATGTCTTGCCCCAAGTTGGCGTGAGGATTGATCCCGGATACGACGAGATCGATGGGATCCTCGATCAATCCCAGCAATGCCATCGCAACGCAATCCGAAGGGGCGCCGTCGCTCGTCAGAGCTGGAGTTCCATCTGCGAGCTTCGTGCTGCGTACACGAATGGGGCGGTGCAGGGTTTTAACGTGTCCACCTGCAGACCAATTGCGTTCAGGGGCCAATATGGTGATTCTGTATTCGGTTTTCAATGCCTGGGCTAACTTGAGCAGGCCGGGGGCATCGATCCCATCATCATTCGTCAGCAAGACATGCATGCCATCACTCCCTTTGGAGACTGCATTGTACACCGAAGCACACACAGGTTCTCTTGTTGCGGTATATCGGCTCTAAAGGTATGCTTACAAAGATCCCATTGAAGTCACAAGTGTGTTCGTCTCTTATCCTTCTCAATCGGGAGAGATGCCCATGCCGCGAGATGGTTTGAAACTCAAGTTGTCCATCATCCTGGTTGCGAGTCTGATGACTGCAATGTCATGCGTCATTCTGGATGGCGATCAGCAGTCTCCCACAGCCACACCTCCTCGGATCGGTGAGCCGGATCGGTCGATCAACGATCTTGCACTGGCAACCGTGCAGATCCTGGCGATGTATCGAGAAGGCGACCAGTATGTCCCCATTTGGAGCGGTTCGGGAAGCGTTATCGATGAACGCGGTTTGATCCTCACGAACGCTCATGTTGTAGATGATCGATATGACGAGTATTCGCATCTTGGTGTGGCGCTGATCGAACGCACAGATCAACCCCCGAATCTGTCCTATCTGGCTGAGATCGCAGCAGTCGATTACGGACTTGATTTAGCGGTGATACGCATCATCTCCGACCTTTCGGGGAACAGCGTGAGCGTTGATCTGCCCGTAGTGGAGTTGGGTGATTCCGACCTTGTCGAATTGGGAGGTGATCTTCGTATTCTGGGATACCCCGGAATTGGGGGTGAGACGATCACGTTCACCGAAGGCGCCATCAGTGGCTTCACTAGCGAACGCGGCATTGATGGTCGAGCTTGGATCAAGACTGATGCCACGATCGCAGGAGGCAACAGTGGCGGCATGGCCGTGGACAGCTCGGGTTATTTGATCGGAATCCCAACGCAGATTTCCTCCGGGGATGATCAAGCCGACATCGTGGATTGTCGAGCGGTTGTGGATACCAACAGGGATGGAGTCGTCGATGACCAGGATACTTGCATTCCCATTGGCGGCTTCATCAATGGCTTGCGCCCTGTGAACTTGGCCTTCCCAATCATCGATGCCGCTCGAGCGGGGCAGCAGTACATCGCTGGCGGGACCACGCAACCTCCAGGAGGCTTTGATCTCACCGACACCATCTTCTACAACCTTGAATTCTCCCCAGGCGTAACAGACAATGACACTCCCGTGAACGTGGTGAGGGTTCTTCCCAGCGGCATACCCGAACTGTGCGTCTTTTGGGAATTTGAAGGCATGGTCGATGGAATGAGCTGGTCGGCAATCTGGTTCATCGATCGTGAGTTGAGCGATACCGGCAGCATCATCGAAGATTCTTGGGGCGGCGGTAGTGCAGGAAATTGGTGGGCATGCATATTCAACGACTTGGGTCTTGATGATGGTCTCTATGAGCTTGTCCTGGAAGTGGAAGGCGAGAGATTGGCCACCGAATCGATCTTCGTGGGTGGAAACCACACCCCGATCGATTTCACCCTCGTCAATCAATCCAGCGATCCGATCTGCTATGCCTATCTATCTCCTTCCCTGGCTCAGAATTGGGGGCAGGATGAGTTGGGCGCACAGGAGATCGTTTTTCCCGAAGCTGTGAGTGTTTTTCCCTTGGTGACGGGTGAATACGACATCCTGCTGCTCGATTGTGATAACAATACATTGGCTGAAGAATACAACCTCCAAATTAATGGCAACATGAACTACACGCATTACGATTGATTCCCGGAGGCCGGGTGTAAGGGGAGTATGCAAACCCATCGCTGGAGATGTGGTGTGTAGGGGCAACCTTTCCGATCCCTAATCGCCGACGTAGAAACCTGCGTCGGCGATTGTCTTTCACATAACACTTCCGGCTGACTTCGAATGGGATCGGACCCGTGATGCCAGCAGACGATGGGCTGCATTCGACAGGCGCTTCGTTCACGTGGATTGTGGAGCGGTTGTTCTGCATGCGGATTCTGACTTCTTGGCAACACGAGATGGCCTTATGCTAACGGATCGCGTTGACATGCCTGAGCAGGGCGTGATATCATACCTTTGCGAGAAGATGTACATTTTTTTTCGCAGCCCGGCGGACCTGGACTCATTGTGTATCATCCTTATTGTTCAAGGGTTGCAACCAAAGGCAAGAGCCATTCTGGGAAGCTAGGCCGAGCCTAACGAATCAACATTAGGGATGTGACTATCAACAGGGTGAGTGCCGCCAGCGGCTACTCACCCTGCGTTCATTCAAGAAGGGATTATTCAAATGAGCGTTGAATTGATCTCACGCCTGCTCGGAATGATTGTCATGGGTGTCGGGGGATTTTATTTAGGCGTTTACCTTGGTGACTTAGCGGATGGAATACGAACGCTTTGGGCAGTGGTTTTCACGCTGATGGGCAGTTTGACGGGTTTAGTAATTACTCCCTATATCACGACAAGGCCCCTGCGTGCCATCCGCCGTCAGGTTGGCCAGTTATCAGCACAAACGATGGTTGCTGGTTTGGTTGGCATGGTCGTGGGATTGATCATCGCCGCCTTGGTCTCCTTCCCCTTTTCTCTCCTGCCTGCCCCGTTCGGCCAATTGCTCCCGTTCATCGGGGCCGTGGTTTTCGGATACCTGGGAGCCTCCCTTTTCATCATGCGCCAAAACGACATCATGAGTCTTATTCGAAGCCGGTTTGTCGGTTCTTCATCACGTGAAGCAGAAGCATCGGGACAGGCGGATCGCAAGGTGCTGCTGGATACCAGTGTGATCATTGATGGTCGTATTGCGGATATCGCTTTATCGGGTTTCATCTCGGGCCCGATGCTTGTGCCCTCCTTCGTACTCAACGAATTGCAGCATATCGCCGATTCTTCGGACAACCTGCGGCGGCAACGTGGCCGTCGAGGCCTCGATATCCTCAATCGGTTGCGCAAGGACACGCGTGTGCCTTTACGCGTCACGGATTTGGATGTTGAAGGCGTACGCAATGTGGACGACAAGTTGGTGATCCTGGCGAAGCAATTGCGCTGTCCAATTGTGACCAACGATTTCAATCTGAACCGAGTCGCAGAATTGCAGGGCGTTCCCGTTTTGAACATCAACGAATTGGCGAACGCCGTCAAGGCGATCTTCCTGCCTGGTGAGAGCATCGAAGTGCAATTGATCCAGGAGGGCAAGGAAGAAGGCCAGGGTGTGGGATACCTGGATGATGGCACCATGGTGGTCGTGGAGGGGGGGAATCAGTATCTCGAGCAAACCATGCCCGTGCTCGTTACCAAGGTTCTGCAAACTGCGGCAGGGCGGATGATCTTTGCTAAACCCGAATCTAGCCGGAAAACCAAGAGGAGCAAGGAGTAATCCATGGGGCTCAAGATCTATTCCACATTAACTCGTAGCAAAGAGCCCTTCGAAACCATCGAATCTGGCAAGGTACGCATGTATGTCTGTGGGCCCACGGTATACGACAAGGCACACATGGGACATGCCATGTCTTCGGTTGTGTTCGATGTGATCCGACGGTATCTGGAGTTCTCGGGCTACCAAGTTACACACGCCATGAATTACACCGATGTGGATGACAAGGTGATCGAGAGAGCGAATGAAATCGGCGTGGATCCGATTGCCTTGGCAGAGAAGTACATCCACGAGTACGATCGACATCTGCGTGACTTGAATGTCATGCCGCCGAGCGTAAAACCCAGAGCTTCCGAGGAGATCGATCAGATCGTGCAGATGGTCCAGGCGCTGGAAGAAAAGGGGTACGCCTACGAAGTGGAGGGCAACGTCTACTTCCGGGTGGCCAAGGACGAAAATTACGGCAAGCTCTCGGGCAGGCGCTTGGAGGATATGCGTGCTGGTTTCCGCATCGATGTCGATGAACGCAAGGAGGATCCCGCCGATTTCGCCTTGTGGAAGGCGGCGAAACCGGGAGAGCCTGCCTGGGAAAGCCCATGGGGCAAGGGGAGGCCGGGTTGGCACATCGAGTGCTCGGCGATGAACATGCACTATTTCGGGGATCAAATCGACATACATGGGGGAGGCAATGATCTTGTGTTCCCGCATCATGAGAACGAAATCGCCCAGACAGAATGCCTAACGGGGAAGGAATTCTCACGTTATTGGGTTCACAACGGCATGATGCGCCTCGCGGGTGCGGACATGTCGAAATCCACAGGAAATGTCTTCGACATCGATGTGTTTCTGCAAGATCATGATGCAGACGTGTTTCGGTTGCTTGTGCTCAATTCCCACTACCGGAATCCGTTGACATTCAATGAGGATGTGATTCAGCAAGCAACGCGAGCCGTGGAACGCTTGCGGGGCGCTTTACGTCCGGCGTCTCCCACACCCGGAAAGCACGACGAAGCGGAAACCGAGTTGGTCGCGCATGTGGAAAACGGACGCAAGGGTTTCCGCGAATCCATGGATGATGACTTCAATACTCCCGGAGCGCTGGGGAGCATCTTTGAGTTGGTTCGCGCCATCAATCAGGCTCGTGATTTGGGAGTGAGTGAGGTTGCCCTCAGCGCAGCTCAGGACGCCTTGCTCGAACTCACCAGCGTTCTGGGATTGCGCCTGGCGGAGATGCGTGATCGGGTGGGCGATGCGGCCCCCTTCATCGAATTGTTGATCGATTTGAGGACAGAGCTTCGCGAGCAGAAGAACTGGGAGTTGGCTGACAACATCCGGCAATCGCTGGCGGATCTGGGTGTGCTCCTTGACGATGGCAAGGAAGGCACCACCTGGCGCGCCCAATGAGCCCTCCTGAGCGTGCCCATCGGAATAGAAGACCCCGACGCGACAAACACAAACCTGCCGGCGGCGGCACGGAGACGATCTATGGACGCAATGCCGTGTTGGAGCTCGTGCGTGCCGGTCGGCGTCAGGTGCATCGATTGCGAGTTGCTGAGGGGGCCAAGGAACGAGGAGCCCTTCAGGAAGTGCTGGCAGCCGGGCGGGATGGAGAAATCCCCATCGAGCGCGTTCCGCGTGCGGAGTTGGATCTCCTGTGTGATGGCCATCAAGGCGTTGTTGCCGAGACCACTCCCTATCCATATGTCTCCCTGGATCCAATTCTCGAGCGTGCTAAAAACAGCAATCAAGCGCCGCTCATTCTCCTCTTGGATGTGCTTCAAGACCCGCAGAATGTAGGAACGCTGATGCGTACTGCGTTGGCGGTGGGGGTCCATGGGGTGATCCTGCCTCCCAGACGAAGCGTGGGAGTGACTCCCGGCGTGGTGGCGGCTTCGGCTGGAACGTGTGAGCATCTGCTGGTTTCAACCGGCAACCTGGTTCAGGTCATGGATCGATTGAAGGCTGAGGATCTGTGGATCTTGGGGCTTGAACCAGGGACAGGGGCCCAATCCTTGGATGAGTTGGATCTCACCGTCGGAATAGGGCTGGTAGTGGGCGGGGAGAGTGGGGGCATGCGCAGATTGGTGCGCGAGTCGTGTGATGTTTGGGTGAGTTTGCCCATGCGGGAGGGAATCAATTCTCTCAACGCAGCCGTCGCCGGTGCGATCATGCTCTACACCATCTGGCGGGAGCGCGGTTATGTGGGAGCAAGGGCGTGAAATCTTCTCTCCTGAAGATGTGGTGTGGTGGAAAATCCGGCGGCGTGAAGAGGCGATCCTCAGGTGAGGATAAGCCGATCAGGTGCCTGGCATTGACGGTGCCTGAGATTCTTGATAGACTCGGCGCGCATTGTCGGCGATGTGCGCACCTGATATAATAGGGTTGCGCCGAGCTTGTGGCGCGCTTTTATCGTGCCGACGTAGCTCAAAGGCAGAGCGACCGCCTTGTAAGCGGTAGGTTACGGGTTCGAGCCCCGTCGTCGGCTTCGAAACCGACGTACGATCTAGGCTTGAAGACCGTTGACATTGCTTTCAAATGCCGAACGTGCGTCCCTGGGCGGTTACCCAAGTGGCCAAAGGGGGCTGACTGTAAATCAGCTGGCGTATGCCTACGGAGGTTCAAATCCTTCACCGCCCACAGGTCTTTGAAAATCATCGCGCTGAACAATCCGACCTATTGATAGCGATGAGTAGTTGTGTCCTATGCCCTCATAGCTCAGACGGTAGAGCACGTTCTTGGTAAGAACGGGGTCAGGGGTTCAAGTCCCCTTGAGGGCTCCATAGGAGAGCGCAGGGGCACGCCCTGAAGAAGAAAACGTGCAAGGAGATCGCGACCATGGCGAAGCAGAAATTTGACCGCACGAAACCGCACATGAACGTCGGCACGATCGGGCACATCGATCATGGGAAGACGACACTGACAGCGGCCATCACGAAGTATTGTTCGTTCAAGGGGATGGCGGATTTTCGTCCCTTCGATTCGATCGACAATGCACCGGAAGAGAAGGAGCGCGGCATCACGATCGCCATTGCGCATGTGGAGTATGAGACGGAAAAGCGCCACTATGCGCACGTGGACATGCCCGGGCACCGGGACTACATCAAGAACATGATCACGGGGGCGGCGCAGGTGGACGGGGCGATTCTGGTGGTGGCGGCGCCGGACGGGGCGATGCCGCAGACGCGCGAGCATGTGCTGCTGGCGAGGCAGGTGGAAGTGCCGGCGATGGTCGTGTATCTGAACAAGGTGGACATGATGGACGATCCCGAGCTCCTGGAGTTGGTGGAGTTGGAGCTGCGGGAGCTGCTCAAAGAGTACGAATTTCCCGGTGATGAGATCCCGATCGTGAGGGGGAGTGCGCTGAAGGCGCTGGAGAGCGACAGCACGGATCCGGAAGCGCCGGAATATGAGTCGATCAAGGAGCTGCTGCGCGTGGTGGACGAGTACATACCGGAGCCGGCGCGGGATGTGGAGAAGCCGTTCATGATGCCGGTGGAAGACGTGTTCTCGATCAAGGGCCGCGGGACGGTGGTGACGGGGAGGATCGAACGCGGGAAGATCAAGGTGGGAGAGGCGATCGAGATCGTCGGCTTGAGAGACAAGATCATGAAGTCGGTGTGCACCGGGGTGGAGATGTTCCACAAGCTGCTGGATGATGGGCAGGCCGGAGACAACGTGGGGCTGCTCCTGAGGGGGATCGAGCGTGATGAGGTGGAACGAGGCATGGTGATTGCGCATCCGGGATCGATCACACCGCACAGGAAGTTCAAGAGCGAAGTCTACGTGCTGACGAGCGATGAAGGGGGCCGACACAAGCCGTTCTTCACGGGGTATCGACCGCAGTTCTACATCCGCACGATGGACGTGACAGGGGAGATCACGCTGCCGGAAGGCGTGGAGATGGTGATGCCTGGAGACAGCGTGAATCTGGATGTGGAGCTGATCACACCGGTGGCGCTGGAGAAGGGTTCGAAGTTCGCCATCCGCGAAGGCGGGTTGACCGTGGGTGCGGGTGTGATCACGGACATCAAGGAGTAGGGGCTCAATGGCGAAGCAGAAGATCCGCATCCGCCTGAAGGCCTATGACCACCGAGTGCTCGACCAGTCGGCGAAGCGCATTGTGGAAACCGCCGAACGCACCGGAGCCAAGGTGGTAGGTCCGGTTCCATTGCCGACACGCATCGAACGTTTTACTGTGCGCCGATCTACTTTCATCGACAAAGATTCGCACGAGCACTTCGAGATTCGTACACATAAACGCTTGATCGATGTCATGGAACCCGATTCGAAAACCATCGATACGCTGATGCGGTTGAATCTGCCCGCTGGTGTGGATATCGAAATTACGATCTAAGTGGTGTTACAATCGGTTGGTGCTCAACGCACGCGATGCGCTTGAGCGGGGAAAGAACTGATCAGTTGGTGGACCTCCAACAAGATTTCCGCCGCTGAAGGGTTGACTACCCCGTTTTCCAGGATGATGCAGTCGAGCCCTGGCTGACAGTCCTGAAGCTAGAAGGCTTAGGAGACAACGGATGAAAGGGCTGATTGGCAAGAAATTAGGCATGACCCAGATATTCGACGAGTCCGGGGCAGTGCAGCCGGTGACCTTGATCGAAGCTGGGCCTTGCTATGTGACCCAAATTCGCTCCGAAAAGAACGACGGTTACTCCGCGATCCAACTGGGTTTTGGGGAGACCAAACCCGGTCGTTTGACCGGAGGCCAATTGGGTCATTTGAAACGCAGCGAATCACCCACCGTGCGTTATCTGCGGGAATTCCGAGTACGCGATGCCGGATCCCTCAAGAATGGCGATAAGCTCACGGTTGATGTGTTCGCCATCGGCGACCGTGTGGACGTGGTTGGTACGAGCAAGGGACGAGGATTTCAGGGGGGCGTCAAGCGCCATGGTTTTCGTGGTGGCCCCAAGACGCATGGGCAATCCGACCGCCAAAGAGCACCCGGCTCGCACGGTGCCACTTCAACACCTGGCCGGGTTTTCAAAGGATCGCGCGGCCCGGGACACATGGGGAACGAGCGCGTGACATCACAGAACCTGCGAGTGGAATTCGTGGATCTGGAACGGAATCTGCTGGGTGTGAAAGGCAGTGTTCCTGGTCCTCGAGGAGGTCTTGTGGTCGTCAAAGAGGCGCGCAAGCAATAGCGTATGGGAGCGAACGGAAGATGAAGGTAGACGTGCTCAACATGAAGGGCGAGAAGATCGAAACGACGGATCTGTCTCCAGCGATCTTTGAAGCTCCGATCAAACCCGACCTGATGCATCAGGCTCTCGTACGCCAGTTGGCGAACGCTCGCAGGGGAACGCAGAGTGTCAAGCGACGCAGCGAGGTCTCCGGAGGCGGGCGCAAACCATGGCGGCAGAAGGGGACAGGCCGTGCCCGCCAGGGATCGACGCGCTCTCCGCAATGGGTGGGTGGTGGAAAGGCGCATGCACCCAAACCCCGCAGCTACGCCATGCGAATGCCGCGCAAGATGCGGAGGGCGGCGCTGCGCTCGGCTTTGAGCGTCAAGGCGAGCAGGTCCGAGATCACCGTGCTGGATAAATTCGTGATGGAGCAGCCTAAAACCAAGGAAATGGCCGCCATCCTGAAGCGACTGGTGGGGGATTCGAGTGTGCTCATCCTGCTGCCTGAAAAAGACTCGAGCGTCGAAAAGTCAGCGCACAATCTTCCCAGGGCGGCAACCCTGCTGGCCCAGTACTTGAATGTGCGCGATCTGCTTCATTTCGATCGGGTGATTCTGCCCCTGGAGGCAATTCCCGTGATCGAAGCCAATCTGGGCGGATGAGGAGTTAGTCATGACGACGATTTATGATATCTTGCGCCGCCCGATCATTACGGAGAAATCCACCTATCAGAGCAGCAAGCTCAACCAATTTGCCTTCGAGGTCGCTAAGGACGCCAACAAGGCGCAGATCAAGGAGGCCGTTGAGAAGCTGTTTGATGTCAAGGTGGAACGAGTGAACGTGATCAATGTTCCTGCCAAGCGAGGCGTGCGGGGTCGTGGACGACGCAGGGTTGTGCGTCGACCGGGCTACAAGAAGGCCCTCGTAACCCTGGCAGAAGGACAATCGATCGACGTGTTTGAAGGGGTTGGCTGATGGCGGTAAAGAAGTACAAACCTACCTCACCTGGAATGCGTGGCCGCACCGGCTCAACGTTTGAAGAGATCACGAAGACCAAGCCGGAACGCTCGCTGCTCATCAAGAAGCGGGCCACGAGTGGGCGTAATGTGCACGGGCGCATCACCGTTCGTCATCGCGGCGGTGGTCATCGTCGTCACATTCGCAAGGTGGATTTCAAGCGTGATAAACAAGGCATTCCCGCCCGGGTTGCGGCGATCGAGTATGATCCCAATCGTTCGGCGCGGTTGGCATTGCTGCACTACGCCGACGGTGAGAAGCGCTACATTCTGGCGCCGATCGGCTTGAAGGTGGGTGAGACGGTGATGGCCGGTTCTGGGGCTGGTATCCGCCCCGGTAACAGCCTGCCGATTGCCAACATTCCGGAAGGCACGCAGATCCATAATATTGAAATCCAGGAAGGGCGGGGTGGTCAGCTTGTACGCTCAGCAGGCACCTCGGCTCAATTGCTGGGCAAGGAAGGTGAGTACGCCACGGTACGTCTACCCTCGGGCGAGGTTCGGCGTGTGCGGCAGGCCTGCCTGGCCACGATCGGTCAGGTGGGAAACCCGGATCACGGCAACATCAAACTGGGCAAGGCTGGGCGCAAGCGCCACCTGGGATTCCGTCCGGCGGTGCGAGGTTCGGCCATGACTCCTCGCGACCATCCACATGGAGGCGGCGAGGGGAGATCGCCCATCGGGATGCCCAGTCCGAAATCCCCGTGGGGAAAGCCGACCTTGGGTAAGAAGACACGGCGTAACAAACGAACCGATCGCATGATCGTTCGACGTCGCAGCAAGCGGCGCCGCTAGCTTGAGGCGCAAGGTCGTCGGAGGCGAGTAGAAACATGTCGCGTTCATTGAAGAAGGGGCCCTATGTAGCCCCGAAGCTTCTAAAGAAAATTGAGGCCATGAATCAGCTCGGTGAGAAGAAGGTGATTCGCACCTGGAGCAGAGCGAGCACGATCTTCCCTCAAATGGTCGGTCATACGATCGCTGTGCACGATGGGCGGCGACACATCCCGATCTACATCACCGAGAACATGGTCGGTCATAAGCTGGGTGAATTTGCACCCACACGCACTTATCGTGGTCATTTGGCGAAGGACCGAACCACGCGAACGAGGTAGTCGACAATGCCGGAAGCGATGGACATACGGGCAACGGCCCGATTTATCCCCATGTCACCGCAGAAAGTCCGCCTGGTGTTGGACTTGATTCGGGGAATGGATGTCATCGAAGCGCTGGATGTCCTGCGTTTCACCAACAAGGCGGCCTCCAAACCCATCGAGAAGCTGCTGCGTTCGGCCATCGCCAACGCGGAAGAGAACCTCGGCGTGGGCCGTGATGAATTAATCGTACACAAGATTTACGCCGACAAGGGCCCCACACGGCGTTGGCGACGATTTGGCGCTCGGGGCCGTTTCAAACCCCTGCTGCGGCGCTCTTCCCACATCACCGTCGTGCTGCGAGAGAGCCAGCAGGCTTCGGAATAAGAAGGCCGAAAGGAGCAAGCATGGGACGCAAAGTCCATCCAATTGGCTTCCGTCTCGGAATTAGCAAGACCTGGTCTTCACGCTGGTTTGCCGACGGCGACCAGTATGCAGAACGATTGCATGAGGATCGTGCCATTCGCGACCTGGTGATGGAAACTGCGCCGAGGGCGGGAATTTCCTTCGTGGAAATCGAACGATTCCCGAACAGCGTTCACATCACGGTGCATACGGCCAAACCCGGGATCGTGATCGGACGCAAGGGCGCCAATGTCAAGGAGCTGCGGCGGGAACTTCAGGAGCTGACCGGAACGGCGGTCAAGTTGGACATCCAGGAGATCGAGGAGCCCGACTTGGACGCCCGCCTGGTGGCAGAGAACATCGCCAACCAGCTCTCACGGCGCATCAGCCATCGGCGAGCCATGCAGCGCGCTGTGCAGCAAACCATGCGCGCTGGCGCAGAGGGCATCAAGGTGATGGCCTCGGGCCGCTTGGCAGGAACGGAGATGGCGCGTCGTGAATGGATGCGCGAAGGGCGCGTTCCCGCGCAAACGCTGCGTGCGGATATCGATTTCGCACGTGCGGAAGCCTTGACCACGTACGGACGCATCGGCGTCAAGGTTTGGATCTACCGTGGGGACGTGATAAGCGAAGAAGAAGAACAAGCTGAGTCGATGGACGTGTACGTCAGCTAGTTCGTTGGCTGAGTGAGGTGTAAGCATGTTGATGCCAAAGCGGATCAAATATCGAAAGCAGATGCGCGGCCGCATGAAGGGGAAGGCGGGCCGGGGAACCAAGGTCGTTTTTGGCGAGTATGGCTTGCAGGCTTTGGAACCCGGGTGGGTGACGGCGCGACAGATCGAGGCCGCAAGGCGCGCTTTGGTGCGATACATGCGTCGACGCGGTAAGGTCTGGATCCGCATCTTTCCCGACAAGCCGGTGACCAAGAAGCCGGCCGAAACCCGAATGGGCAAGGGTAAGGGCGCCGTGGATCACTGGGTAGCCGTGGTCAAGCCCGGAAGGATCCTATTTGAGCTATCCGGGTTGGATGAACAAGGCGCGCGTGAAGCGACGCGTCTGGCGGCCCACAAGCTCTCCTTGAAGACCAAGTTCGCTGTGCGCAGCGAGACCGTGGGAGGGGATTGACGTGAAGGTAGCGGATATCCATGCGCTCTCGACGGAAGAGATCCGTGCGAGCATCGAGGAAAAGCGCGAGGAATACTTCAAACTGCGCTTTCAGTTCTCCACCGGGCAGTTGACCGACCACTCGAAGTTCAAATGGGTGCGGCGTGACATCGCCCGATTGGAAACGATCCTGCGCCAGCGCGAGTTGGCAACAGAGTTGGAGGCTAGTGAGGGATGACGAATACACGACGGCGTCTTTCAGGCGTGGTCACGAAGACCAAGATGCAGAAGACGGTGACCGTTCAGGTCGACCGGAGCTACCGTCACCCCCTGTATCACAAGGTTATGCGTGAACGCAAGAATTACTTGGTGCACGATGAAATCGGTTGCCACCCAGGCGATAAGGTCGTGATCGTGGAAAGCCGACCGCTTTCCAAGCGCAAGCGCTGGGTGGTCCAATCGATCGTGCAAAAAGCTTCCGAGGCCGAGATCCGGGCCGAAGCTCAGGAGATCGAGGATATACCTGAGCTGGAGGGCGAGGCATGATTCAGCAGGAAAGCCGTCTCAAGGTTGCCGATAACACAGGCGGCAGGGAGCTGCTCGTCATCCGTGTGCTGGGTGGGTCGAGACGTCGCTATGCAGGCGTTGGGGATATCGTGGTGGGCACGATCAAATCCGCCACGCCTCACAGCGGAGTGAGCAAGAGCGATATCGTGCGCGCGGTGATCGTACGCACGGCCAAGGAATACCGCCGCGAGGACGGTTCCTACATTCGATTCGACGATAACGCCGCTGTGCTTCTGGATACGGATGGCAAGAATCCAAGAGGCACGCGCATCTTCGGGCCTGTGGCCCGGGAATTGCGGGAGAAGGGTTTCACCAAGATCGTCTCCCTGGCGCCTGAAGTGCTTTAGGAGGTTGGAATACGTGGCGGCGAAAATGAAGATCAAGATCGGCGACACAGTGGAAGTCATCAACGGCTCATCCAAGGGCATGCGAGGCGAAGTCCTGCGCGTATTGCCCAAGGACAAACGTGTCGTCGTACGCGGCGTGAACGTGCGCAAGAAGCACCAGCGCCAGATTCAGGCAGCAGGGCGAACGATGAGCCCGGGCATTATTCAATTTGAGGCACCCATTCATGTTTCGAAGGTGATGTTGGTCTGTCCGAAATGCGGCGATCCTGTGCGTGTGGGTTTCCAAGTCGAGGGTGGGGACAGGCAGCGCATCTGCCGCAAGTGTGAGGCCGTGATTTAGGGTGGATGGGTGAGGAGAAAGATCGATCATGAGCCATTATTTGCGAGAGCACTACGAGAAGGAAGTGGCCGGGGTCTTGGTGAAGGGCTTTGGGCTCAAGAATCGGCAGCAAGCCCCACGTCTTGAGAAGATCGTCATCAACGTCGGTGTGGGCGAAGCCTTGGACAACGCCAAAGCATTGGATGCAGCCTTGGAAGACATCACAACCATCACCGGGCAGCGCCCCTTGATCACGCGAGCACGCAAGAGTATCGCCAATTTCAAGCTGCGCGAAGGCCGCGCCATCGGCGTCAAAGTGACGCTTCGAGGCGAGCGTATGTGGTCCTTCTTTGACCGTCTGATCAACGTTGCGCTACCGCGCATGAGGGATTTCCGGGGCGTCTCGCCCAACAGCTTCGATGGCCGGGGAAACTACACGCTGGGTATTCGTGAGCAATTGATCTTCCCGGAGATCGATTACGACAAGATCGACAAGATCCGTGGATTTGAAGTGACCATCGTCACATCCGCACCGGATGATGAGCAAGGGCGCGCCCTGCTGGAGTTGTTGGGAGTGCCGTTCAGGAGAATTGAGTAGCATGTCTAGTAAATGCATGCCCATTCGGGAGACGCGTCGCAAGTACAAGGTTCGGGTGCGCAATCGCTGTCGGATTTGCGGCCGCCCCCGCGGTTATTATCGACGCTTCCAACTCTGTCGCATTTGCCTGCGCGAACAAGCCCTCGAGGGCAAGATCCCAGGCATTGTGAAGTCGTCTTGGTAACCAGGGTAGGGAGAGAGAAAGATGCCCGTTTCTGATCCAATCTCAGACATGCTTACCCGAATCCGCAATGCGGTCATGGCGGGTCACAGCACAGTCTCGATGCCGAGTTCCAAGATGAAGCTGGCGATAGCCCGCATTCTCAAGGAAGAGGGCTTCATCGACAGCTTCGAGGAAGCAGAGCTTGAGAATAAGACGCATCGAGTATTGCGAATGCGCATGAAGTATGTCGGTGTTCGCCGTGAGCGACGTCCTGTAATCAGCGGATTGCAGCGCATCAGCCGCCCCGGATGCAGGGTGTATGTCGGCAAGCGAGACATCCCCTGGGTTCAATCGGGAATCGGCATTGCCATCGTCTCCACACCGAAGGGTGTGATGACCGGTGCGCGAGCCCGCAATCTAGGGGTCGGCGGTGAAGTGCTCTGCGAAGTGTGGTAGACCAGATGAACCCGAGGCGGTGAGGGAACTCACCGCATCAGGGAGCAACAGGAGGAAAGTGTGTCGAGGATAGGTCGCATGCCCGTGGAAGTGCCCGAGGGTGTGCAAGTCGAATTGAAAGGCTCGCAAGCGCATGTCAAGGGGCCCAAGGGAGAATTGAAGCGGACCTTCCGCCCTGAGATGACCATCCGCCTTGAGGACAATGTGCTCACGGTGGAACGCCCTTCGGATGCGCCTCAAATGCGCGCCCTGCATGGCTTGACTCGCTCCCTCCTGAACAACATGGTCGTGGGCGTGAGCCAGGGGTTTGAGAAGACGCTCGAAGTACAAGGTGTGGGTTAT
>DUET01000086.1 GCA_011192015.1 Anaerolineae bacterium | reverse complement strand
CCCCGCCGCCGGTCAGCTTGCGGATCGCCTTGTCGACGCGCTCCGTCTCGCCGGCGTTGATGGTTTCATGGGCTCCGAGCTCGCGCGCCCAATCCAGCTTCTCGTCCATGAGATCGACAGCGATCACTCTCGCCCCCTGGGCGGCCGCGATCTGCACCAGGTTGAGACCGATTCCTCCGCAGCCGAAGACCACAACCTGGTCTCCAGGTTTGACCTGGCCGCGATTGACGACGGCGTGGTAGGGTGTGGTGACGGCGTCAGCGATGATCGATCCCTCGATGAGGGGGATCTCTTCGGGCATCGCCAGCACATCCTTGGCCGGGGCGAGCATGTACTCGGCATAGCCTCCGTCGACGTTGTTGCCGAACATGATCATCTGGGAGCAGATGTTCTCACGCCCCTCTCGGCACATGCGGCACTGCCCGCAGCCATAAACTGCCGGCAGCAGGATGCGGTCGCCCTCCTGCCACTGGGTTACGCCCTCTCCGAGAGCTGCCACGGTGCCGGCGACCTCGTGCCCCAGGATGACGGGAGGTTTCTTGAAGGTGGGAACTCCGTGGTCGATGTAGTGTAGATCAGTATGGCACACACCGCATGCGGCTACGTCGACGAGGATCTCTCCGGGGCCGGGTTCAGGAGTGGGTACTTCTTCGATGCTCAGCGGTTTCTTGGGACCATGGAAGATTGCGGCTTTCATCAGTTTTCCCCTTCGGATGAATGAGAATGCAGGAGCCTCTCGAGCCTGGAGACGCCCGCCAGGATTTGCATCGCGGTCGTTCGAGGCCCTCTGGGCATTGGGGACAAGAAATGCCCCATTTTCACGTATGTCGTCTCAAAAGTGAGACATATACAGTGTAGCACGACTTCCAGACCAGTCAACACCATCTGCCACGTTCGGTTGATGGACGTTTGAGCCCAAAGCGATGAACGAATATCGATGGGCATGTGGTTGACATCATGAAGGTGAATGATATACTGGATGTGTCGCACTTTTCTGACGGCATTAAGTAAGGTGAGACATGATTTCCCGCCCGCATATACGCACCCAGATCCTGATCTTCACACTGTTTGGTGAATACATCGCGCCCCGGGGAGAGCGCGCTTGGACGTCCAACCTCCTGGGGTTGCTGAACGTTCTCGGGGTTACGGAACGGGCGGCTCGTTCGGTGTTATCCCGCATGAGCCGCAAACAGTGGTTGGTGTCGGAGCGTCAAGGTCGCTACAGCCGCTACTCCCTCACCAAGCGTGGTCTGCGTGTGGTTCGGGGAGGGGAGCAGCGCATCTTTGAACCTCGCCGGACGGAGTGGGACGGCCTATGGCACATGGTCGTATACTCGATTCCGGAGGACAAGCGCAGGTTGCGTTCGGTTTTGCGCAAGCGCCTTGGTTGGCTTGGTTTCGGCAGCTTGGCGCCGGGTACCTGGATCTCCCCCAATGATCGCTGCGCTGAGGTTGAAAACCAGCTGAACGATCTGGGCGCATGTTCCTACGTGGTGTACTTCGGAGGCATGCAGCTGCATTTCGCCTCCAACGAGGAAATCGTCGAGCGCTGTTGGGATCTGGACACCCTCGATCAAGATTACGCAGCGTTCCGGGAGAAGTACGAGCCGGCCTACCTGGATTGCCGGCGCAAGATCAACAAGGGCATACCGCTTCAACCCGCGGATTGTTTCCGCCAGCGCTTCTGGCTGACGCTCGAGTATTCGCAATTCCCTCGCCGTGATCCCAACCTGCCTCCAGACTTGCTGCCTTCCACCTGGCAGGGCTCGCGAGCCAGTGAGGTATTTTCCGAATTCCACCGATTGTTGAAGGAACCATCCGAACGCTTTGTGAGCGATGTGCTCAGTAATTGCCCAACGAAACATATGGGCGACATGTTTCCACCCGAATCCTAAGACCCAGAAAGGGGAAGGAAAAATGGCCCGCGGTCTGACTTTCGATCAGTTCAATCTCGGCGATACGTTCATTTCCCAGGCGCGCACGGTCACGGAGGCCGATGTGGTCAATTTCGCCGGCCTCTCCGGTGACTTCAACCCGCTGCACACCGATAAAACCTTTGCCGCCAGTACGCCCTTCGGCGAGCGCATTGCCCATGGCATGCTCATCGCCGCCATGGCTACCGGCATGGCCAATTGGACCGGTGTGTTCGAGGGAACCACGTTGGCCTTGATGCAGCAGCTGCTTCAGTACAAGGGCGTGGTCAAGTTTGGAGACACGGTGCATCTCGAGCTCAACGTGGCCGAGAAGAAAACCACCTCCAAGAAGGACCGGGGCGTGGTGATCTTCGATGCGCGCATGGTGAATCAGGACGGAGAAATCGTGCTCGACGGGCAGTGGACGTTGCTGATGCGCGCGGGTTGAGGCGCGTGTTCATCCAAGGCCGCTGAGCCGTCATAACCATTGGCTTTCAGGAAAGGGAGCTGAGAATCATGAGACTCAAGGACAAGATTGCATGGATCACGGGTGGCGGAGGCGGCATCGGCCGGGCCACGGCTGTGCTTTTCGCCAGCGAAGGAGCCAGCGTGGTCGTTTCGGATGTCGATGAAGCCGCTCTGCAGGAGACCGTCAAGGAGGTTGAGGGCGTCGGTGGGAAGGCGATTGCCGTTGTGGGCAGCGTGACCGACCGCGAGGACGTGCAGCGCATCGTGCAAGCCGCCCTCGATGAATTTGGTCGTCTGGATATCTTGATCAACAACGCCGGCCTCAATCGAGATGGCCTCGTGGTCAGGATCAAGGACGACGAGGTCAAGCTCATGGGGGACGACAAGTGGGATCTGGTGATGGATGTCAACCTGAAGGGCACCTTCCTTTGCGCTCAAGCAGCCGCCGTTCCCATGATCAAGCAGAAATCCGGGCGCATCGTCAACACCGCATCGATCGGCGCGCTGGGCAACATCGGGCAGGCCAATTACAGTGCATCCAAGGCCGGTGTGATCGGCCTCACCTCCACCCTGAGCTTGGAGTGGGCGCGCTATAACATCGCCGTAAACTGCGTCTCGCCCGGCGCCACACGCACGCGCATGACCGAGGGCATCCCTGAAAAGCTCATGGAAGGGCTGCTGCAAAAGATCCCCATGCGTCGTCTTGCCGAACCGAAGGAGATCGCCGCTGCGCATCTCTTCCTGGCTTCCGACGAGGCCGCCTACGTCACAGGGCAGACGCTCTTCGTGGACGGCGGCATCAGCGTGGGCGTCTGAGAAAGAGGAACCCAATGGCGAAAGGTAATCAAGATTCCAAGACCGATCCACGGGGGATGTTGCTGCAGGGCAAGGTTGCCTTGGTGACGGGGGGCAGCTTGGGCATCGGAACCGCCATCGTGCTCGATTTCGCCTCCCAGGGGGCGGATGTGGCCTTCACCTATCGTCGTCATGAGGACGAAGCCCGGCAGATCGCAACGCAGGTGGAAGGCATGGGCAGGCGCGCGCTGCCACTCAAGGCGGATGTCTCGTCCTTCGATGATGCCCAGAGCCTGGTCGATGAAGTGGTTGAAAAGCTCGGGGGATTGGACATCCTGGTCAACAACGCCGGCATGAATTGGGATGGCGTCATCTGGAAGATGACCGAGGAGCAGTGGGATCGCGTCATCTCCGTCGATCTGAAGGGCTGCTTCAACTACATTCGCGCGGTAGCTCCGATCTTCAGGGAGCAGGCGAGTGGCAAGATCGTCAACATCACTTCGATCAACGGCTTGCGCGGCAAATTCGGGCAGTCGAATTATGCCGCCGCCAAAGGGGGCGTGATCGCTCTCACCAAGACGGTAGCGCGCGAGCTGGGACGCTCAAGCGTCAACGTCAACGCTGTCGCACCCGGCTTGATCGAAACCCCCATGGTCAAGGAAGCACCCCAAAAAGTGCGCGACATGGCGCTGGCGGAGATCGTACTCGGCCGGCTGGGACAACCTGAGGAAGTAGCTTCGGTGGTCACCTTCCTGTGCAGCGAGGGGGCGCGTCACATCACCGGAGAGGTGATCACGGTGGATGGAGGGCAGTATCTGTGAGAGAAGCGGTTCTCGTACAGGCAGTGCGTACACCCATCGGAAACCATGCGGGAGGTTTGAGCCCCGTTCGACCGGACGACATGGCGGCGCTGGTCATCGCCGAGGTCGTCAAGCGTGCCGGTGTCGATCCGGCAGCGATCGAGGAAGTTTACTTCGGCTGCGCCAACCAGGCTGGCGAAGACAACCGCAACGTGGCCCGCATGGGCACGCTGCTGGCCGGATTTCCCACCTCCGTGGCGGCTGTGACCTTCAATCGCCTCTGCGCTTCCAGCTTGAACGCTATCAACGCTGCGGCGCGGGCCATCAAGGTCGGCGAGGGGGACATCTTCGTCGCCGGAGGCGTGGAGTCGATGTCTCGCTCTCCGCTGGTGGTGCCCAAGGCCGAACGCGGCTTCCCCTGGGGCAATCTCACCATGTGGGACACGACCATCGGATGGCGATTCCCGAATGCCAGGCTCAAGGAGATGCATGGCAACGACGGCATGGGCGAGACGGCCGAGAACATCCGGGATGAGCAGAACATCAACCGCGAGGATCAGGACGCCTTCGCGCTGCAGAGCCATCAGCGCGCCGTGGCGGCGATCGATGAGGGGCGTTTCAAAGACGAGATCGTGCCCGTGGAGATCCCGCAGCGCAAGGGAGATCCCATTCTTGTGGATACCGACGAACGTCCGCGCCGGGACACCTCCCTGGAGAAGATGGCCAAACTGCGGCCGGCTTTCCGCAAGGAAGGCACAGTCACGGCCGGCAACTCCTCGGGCGTCAACGATGGCGCAGCGGCCGTTCTGCTGATGTCGGCCGAGAAGGCTGAAGAATTGGGCATTCAACCCTGGATGCGCATCGTCGCTTCCGCAGCTGCAGCCGTTCCGCCGCGCACCATGGGCTACGGCCCCATCCCGGCTGTCCGCAAGGCACTCGACCGAGCGGGTTTGGCCCTCGAGGATATCGGATTGATCGAGCTCAACGAGGCCTTCGCCGTGCAGGCATTGGCGGTGATCCGCGAGTTGGGCTTGGACCAAGAGATTACCAACGTGAACGGCGGGGCCATCGCTCTCGGGCATCCGCTGGGTTGTTCCGGAGCGCGCATCGTGACCACGCTGGCGCATGAGATGCGCCGCCGTGCTCCGAAGCAGAAGCGGCCCTACTATGGAATCGCCACGCTCTGTGTGGGTGTAGGTCAGGGCGAAGCCACCATTTTCGAATGGGTTGGAGACTGAGTCATGCGAATCGAACATGCATACATTCCTTACGGCGCATATTGGAGCACCCCCTTCTGCCGCTGGCAGGGCAGTTTCGCGAACCTGCACGCCTTTCGCTTTGCAGCCGATGTCGCCAAGCGAGCGATGGCGGAGCGCGAGCTCGATCCCGGCACCCTGGATGCATTTTTCCTGGGCACCACAGTCCCCGCGCTCTCCTCGTTCTACGGAGGTCCGTGGCTGGCGGGAATGATCGGCGCGGAAGGCATCAGCGGGACAATGATCTCGCAAGCCTGCGCCACCGGGGCGCGGGTGATCGCCAGCGCCGCCTACGAGGTTGAAATCGGCGATAAGCAGAGCATCGAGCCCATCATCCTGGGGATCACCGCCGACCGTACCTCCAACGGCCCTCACCTTGTCTATCCCAATCCGCACGCTCCTGGCGCACGGCCGGATTCGGAGGATTGGGTTTGGGACAACTTCGGCCGCGATCCCTTCGCCAAGAACGCCATGATCGAGACCGCGGAGAACGTGGCCAAGGAGGAGAACATCACCACGGAAGCCCAGCATGAAGTCGTGGTCATGCGCCATGAGCAGTATCAGGCCGCGCTGGCGGATGACAGCGCCTTTTTAAAGCGCTTCATGCCGCTTCCGATCGAGATCAATCCCACAGGACGCAAGGTCATCGGCGAGGTCACCGGGGACGAAGGCGTCTTCCCCACCACGGCAGAAGGCCTCAAGCGCCTCAAGCCGGTCCTGCCCGAAGGAACCGTGACCTATGGTGGCCAGACCTTCCCCGCCGACGGAAACGCCGGCGTGATCGTCACCAGCAAGGAGAAGGCTGCGCAATTGAGCCGTGATCCCAAGATCGAAGTCCAGATTCTTGCCTATGCGGAGGGGCGCGCAAAGAAGGGCTTCATGCCCCAGGCCAATCTTCCCGCTGCAAAGCAGGTGCTCGAGTTCGCGGGATTGAAGGTGAAGGATCTGAACGCCATCAAGTCCCACAATCCCTTTGCCGTCAATGAAATCTGCCTCTCGAATGGCCTGGGCATCCCCCTCGAGAAGATGAATAATTACGGTTCCTCGCTGATCTGGGGCCATCCCCAAGGACCCACCGGCATGCGTTTGGTGATCGAGTTGATCGAGGAGCTCGTGATCCAGGGTGGTGGTTACGGCCTCTTCACCGGCTGTGCGGCAGGCGATACGGCTGCATCGCTCGTCGTTCATGTGCGTGAGGCCGGCTGATTCGCTGCATGCCTGTAGAACCATCGAGACCCGTGCTCGTCATCATCTTGCACGGGTCTTTTCTATGGGGAAACCAGGAGGCCCCGGCGCCATCCGGGTCCATGGATTTCCGCGACCACCCGTGCCGAACGGCGCTCCACGTGGGGAGTCCAGGTTCCGTCGTGAGGTGAATCCGCTTCTCGACCCAGGATCTTGCGTGCGGTCAGCGCTGGTCGTTGCTACGACGCGAACGGAGAGAATTCGATATCTGGGTTTTGAGTCTCGAGAGGAAACGGATCAGGAGCGATCGTGAGCGGCTTGGTCTCATCTCCAGCTCCTGTCCTGTGAGTTCGTAGAGCTCCACCAGAACGCCTTGAGCGCTCTTGGGGTGGATGAAGGCGATCAACCTGCCGCCCGTGCCTACGACGGGTTCGGTGTTGATCATGCGTACGCCTTGCCCCACGAGCCGCTGGATGAACGCACGGATGTTGTTCACTTCCAGGCAGATGTGGTGCATGCTCGGCCCGTGTTCCTTCAAGTAGCGGTAGATTCCGCTCTCTTTGTCTGTGGGCCTGACGAGTTCGATCTCGGAATACCCGGTCTCCAAGAAGGCCACTTTCGAGTGCATATCGGGGACATCTTCGATGAGTGTTACTTCAAGGCCCAATGCATCGCGCCAGAATCCGAGGGCGGTTTCGATATCTTCCACAACGATGGCCACATGGTCGATGCGTTTGACGTATGGCATGCGTACCCCTTGATTGGATCGTTCATTCGAGTACGGGTTCTACTTAGATTGTAACCGTTTGTCGATACTCGCCCCACTGTTTCCGTAAAGTGTTGCAGATCTCCCCCAGCGTGATGTCGGCTTCCACAGATTCGATGAACAACGGCATCAGGTTCTCTTCCCTCTGCGCAGCCGCGGCGAGGCTTTTGAGAAGGGCATCCACCTGCTTGCGATCGCGTCGAGCGCGCAGTCGCTCCAGCCGCACGCGCTGCTCCTGCTCGATGCGAGGATCGACCTTCAATCGTTCCAGCGTGGCGGTTTTGTCGTTCTCATAGGCATTCACTCCCACGACGATCTCCTCGCCATGCTCGATGGCCTGCTGGGTGCGGTAGGCGGATTCGTGGATCTCCTGCTGCATGTAGCCGGCTTGGATGGCGGTCAATGCGCCGCCCATGTCATCAATGGCCGCGAGGTAGGTTTCCACGCGCGCTTCGACCTCGTCCGTAAGGCTTTCCAGGCAGAAGGATCCGGCCAGCGGATCGATGGTGTTGGCCACGCCGGATTCCAATGCCAGGATCTGCTGGGTGCGCAGGGCCACACGAACGGCATGCTCCGTCGGAAGACCAAGCGCTTCATCCATGCTGTTGGTATGCAGTGATTGCGTCCCCCCCAGCACGGCAGCCAGCGCCTGCAGGGCGACTCGGGTGATGTTGTTCTCGGGCTGCTGAGCGGTGAGCGTCGATCCAGCCGTCTGGGTATGGAAGCGCAATCGCCAGGATTTTGGGTCCTTTGCGCCGAAGCGATGGCGCATCAGGCGTGCCCAGAGCCGGCGGGCGGCTCGGAACTTGGCGATCTCCTCCAGCAGGTTGTTGTGGGCGGCGAAGAAGAAGGTCAGTCGAGGTGCGAAGTCGTCGATGGGCAATCCCGCATCCAGGGCGGCCTGAACGTAGCACACAGCGTTGGCCAGCGTGAAGGCCAGCTCCTGAACGGCCGTGGCTCCGGCTTCGCGCATGTGGTAGCCGGAGATGGAGATCGTGTTCCAATGCGGTATGCGATCCCGGCAGTAGCGGAAGACATCCGTGATCAAGCGCATCGCTGGAGCGGGGGGGAAGATGTAGGTCCCTCGCGCCACATACTCCTTGAGGACGTCGTTCTGGATCGTGCCCCGCAACTTGGCAGGATCGACACCCTGGCGCTTCGCCACAGCAATGACCATCGCCAGCAGGATGGCTGCAGGAGCGTTGATGGTCATGCTGGTGGAAACCCGGTCGAGAGGAATGCCGTCCAGCAGGCGCGCCATGTCGTCCAGCGAGGAGATCGAAACTCCCACTCTCCCCACCTCCCCCACGGCGAGTGGATCGTCGGCGTCGTAACCGATCTGGGTGGGTAGATCGAAGGCGACCGATAATCCCGTCTGTCCTTCGGCCAGCAGGTAGCGAAAGCGCTGGTTGGTCTCCTCGGCACTCGCATAACCCGCGTATTGGCGCATGGTCCAAAGGCGGCCGCGATACATCGTCGCCTGGATGCCGCGCGTGTAGGGGAATTCGCCGGGGAATCCGATCTGCTCCAGGTGGTTTTGAAGGGCTTCATCCGGCAGATAGAGAGGTTCCAAAGGGATCCCCGAGGAGGTCTCGAAGCTGGATTTTCGTTCCGGTCGGCGTTGAAGACTCTGCGCCAGCAAACCCTGCTTCCAGGCCTTCAAGGCCTCCTTGAGGGTAGTCATCAGGATGCGCTCCGAGGCGCTGCCAGCTTCGAATCGGCTACCCCCCATTCGATCTTCTCGCGGATTTCGGGGGGAAGGCGTTTGAAATTCTCGAACGTGGCTTCATGGAACGGCAGCTTCAATCGTTCTCTCAGTTCTTCAAACATGGAGAGATAACTCGAGGATGCGCGCTCTTCCCAAACCAGGTTCAACTTGATCGCAGCTTCCACGAGACTCTCGAGCGCAGGACCTTCGATCTCCACGAAATCGCCGAAGGGCATCTCATCCAGCATCACCTTCAAGCCCCTGAATTCGAAGACCTCGCGCTGCTTCTCGTAGACCAGAACCATCTCGAATCCCAAACCCTCCAGCATGTGGCGGGCGGCTTCGGGGTTGTCGAGCACGAGCTCGATCTCGGTTCTTTCCTCGAAAACCTGCCGCTGCTTCTTGTAGGTTAGAATGACACGCCCGTCGACGCGCAGCCGTAGAACCTGTCTGCCCTGTTGGAGGCGGCGGTCGGGGGTGTCGAAGTTCCAGTTGCGTTCCAAATGGAGTGCCTTCAGCTGTCGCGCGCCGAGATCGAGCAGCCGTTGGCGTATGGCTTGCAGGTCTTGAACGTGAAATTTCGCTTCGATCTCACGACCGGGTTCGTTCATCTCATTCCAAGACGATCAGCACTTGATTCTGGTCCACATTGTCGCCGGCTTGAACGCGCAGGCGCGTGACTCTCCCATCGCGCGGAGCCTTGAGCTCGTTCTGCATCTTCATCGATTCGAGGATCACGAGATTGTCGCCGGATTTGACTTCCTGCTCCATCACGACGGGCACAGAGACCACCAATCCCGGCATGGGGGCTTTGAGCAAGAATTCGCCTGTATCCGCCACGCTGTCCTTGCTTGTCTGGCGCAGGCGAATCTGGCGTTCGTCCTCCACATGCACCGGATAGCGCTTGCCGCGCATGAGCACCTCGACCTCCGTTTCGTTGGGATAGACATACGCCTCGTACGAGATGCCGTCCAGGATCAAGGAGAAGACGGAGTGATCAGCGACGGCGATGAAGTCGACGTCGATGGGCTTGCCGTCGACCGTGATCTCGTTTTCCCCGTTGATCTCGATCTCGTAGGTTTGGCCTTCCACGGTGGCGAGGTATCTCATCAAGCCTCCATAGCATTCCGAATCTCAGCGTTCGGTCGTTCCGAGGTTAGTGATTCATGCGCTCCCAGCGCCCCATCCGTTTCCAATTGCTGGTGTCTCGATCTCCCCGGCGCACGATCTGTGCCGCTCGCTGCCCCTCCCGATGCGTGACGAGCACGGCCAGGATGGCCGCGATGTCCGGCAGCTTGTGCTTGCCGTTCTGAGATTCTTCCAGCGAGAACTGCTCCTCGATGAAGCGCGTGTCGAAGTCGCCGGCCTGGAATTGGGGCGAGTCCATGATGCACTGATGGAAGGGGATGTTGGTTTTCACGCCCACCACGCGGTATTCCTCCAGCGCGTGGCGCATGCGCACGATGGCTTCCTGGCGGGTTTCACCCCAGCAGATGAGCTTCGAGATCAGGGAATCGTAGTAGGGGGAGATCTCGAAGCCGGGGTAGACGCCCGTGTCGACCCGAATGCCGGGTCCTGTAGGCAGAATGATCTGATCCAGCTTGCCTGTGGAGGGCACGAAGTTGTGGGCGGGATCTTCGGCATTGATGCGGCATTCGATCGCCCAACCCTTCAAGTGGATATCGTCCTGGGTGAGGCTCAACCTTTCGCCCATGGCGATGCGGATCTGCTCCTTGACGATGTCGACGCCGGTCACGAACTCGGTGACGGGATGCTCCACCTGCAGGCGCGTGTTCATTTCCAGGAAGTAATAATTGCGGTCTTTATCGACCAGGAATTCGATCGTTCCGGCGTTCAAGTAATCGACGGCCTGCGCAGCTGTGCAGGCTAAGGTGCCCATGCGGCTGCGTAATTCCTCGTCGATGAAAGGGGAGGGGGATTCCTCGAGCAGCTTCTGATGACGCCGCTGCAGTGAGCATTCGCGCTCTCCGAGATGGATGACGTTCCCGTGGCTGTCTGCAAGGATTTGAAATTCGATATGACGGGCGTCGAGTAGGAGCTTCTCCAGGTAGACATTGCCATCCCCGAAGGCTGCCTCGGCCTCACGCCGGGCAGACTGCAGCAGATCGGGCATCTCCTCCGGCGTTCGAACCTCGCGCATGCCTCGGCCCCCGCCGCCTGCAGTGGCCTTGATCAGCAGGGGAAAGCCGATCTCGGGAGCCACGGCAATCAGTTCCCCGTCCTGAAGATTGCCCTTGCCCTCGGTACCTGGAACCACGGGCACTCCCGCAGCCGTCACTGTCGATCGAGCTTCCAGTTTGTCGCCCATGGCTGCGATGGCGCTCGAGCGCGGGCCGATGAAGATCAAGCCGGCGCCTTCGACAGCATGCGCAAAACCCTCGTTCTCAGCCAGGAAACCGTAGCCCGGATGGATGGCCTGAGCGCCGGAGCGTTTGGCGATCTCGATGATCTTGTCGCCGCGCAAGTACGAGTCGCGCGCCGGAGGAGGTCCCAACAGGTAGGCTTCATCGGCAAGCCGCACGTGCAATGCCGAACGATCGGCGGAAGAGTACACAGCCACGGTGCCGATGCCGAGTTCGCGGCATGCACGGATCACGCGTACCGCAATCTCCCCACGATTGGCGACAAGAACCTTATCGATCATGCAGATCCTCCAAATCTGACGGATGTGCGTTGCTGGCTTTAGAGCGGGATGTTGCCATGTTTTTTCGGCGGATTGGTGTCACGCTTGTTCGCCAGCATCTCCAGGGCATTGATCAAACGCGGCCGCGTGAAGCGCGGCTCGACGACATCGTCGAGATAGCCGCGCGCGGCCGCAACATAGGGGCTGGCGAATTTCTGGCGGTATTCGGCCACCAGTTCGGCCTTTCGTTTCTCGGGATCCTTGGCCTTGGAGAGTTCCTTGCGAAAGATGATGCTGACTGCACCCTCAGGTCCCATGACCGCCAATTCGGCGCTGGGCCAGGCCAGGTTCAGATCGCCCCGGATGTGTTTGGAGGACATAACATCGTAGGCTCCTCCATAGGCTTTGCGCGTGATGAGGGTGATTTTGGGTACTGTGGCCTCGCAATAGGCATAGAGCAGTTTGGCGCCGTGGCGGATGATGCCTCCATGTTCCTGCCCGGTCCCAGGCAGGAAGCCCGGAACGTCGACGAAGGTGATGATGGGGATGTTGAAGGCATCGCAGAAGCGGACGAAACGTCCCGCCTTGTCTGAGCAATTGATGTCCAGCACGCCCGCCAGCACCGCAGGCTGATTGGCGACGATGCCGATACTGTGCCCACCCAGGCGTGCGAATCCCACGACGATGTTCTGGGCGTAATGCTCGTGGATTTCGAAGAAGATGCCGTCGTCGACAACCAGCCGGATCACTTCCCTCATGTCGTAGGGTTTGCTCGGATCCTCGGGGATGATCGTGTCGAGCGCTTCTTCCGTGCGCAGAGGATCGTCATTGGTGGCCACAAAGGGTGGGTCTTCGCTGTTGTTCTGCGGCAGGTAGGACATCATCGTGCGGATCTTGTGCAGACAATCCGCTTCGGTATCGGCCATGTAGTGGCAGACGCCCGAGGTTGTGCCGTGAACTTCAGCACCGCCCAACTCCTCGAAGTCGACATCCTCATGCGTCACTGAGCGGACGACATCCGGACCGGTGATGAACATGTAGGAGGATTTGCGAACCATGAAGATGAAATCCGTCATCGCCGGTGAATAAACGGCGCCTCCGGCGCATGGCCCCATGATGGCGCTGATCTGGGGAATAACGCCTGAAGCGAGGGTGTTGCGCAGGAAGATATCGGCATACGCGCCCAGGGAAACGACACCCTCCTGGATGCGCGCACCTCCCGAGTCGTTCAAGCCGATCACTGGCGCGCCGTTCTTGAGCGCCATGTCCATGATCTTGCAAACTTTTTCCGCATGCACCTCTCCCAGGCTTCCGCCGAAGACCGTGAAATCCTGGGAGAACACATACATCAATTTACCTTCGATGGTTCCCCACCCGGTGACAACGCTGTCGGAAAGGTACTTCCGCTTGTCGAGATCGAAATCTGTGGTGCGATGGGAGACGAACATGTCGGTTTCGTGGAAGGACCCCTTGTCCAGCAGCAGTTCGATGCGTTCTCGAGCTGTGAGTTTACCTTTCTCGTGTTGCGCATCGATGCGTTCTTGGCCGCCTCCCAACTGAGCCTGCTCTCGTAAACTCCGCAGCAGATCGATCTTGGAATCCTCACTCATGAATGCTTCTCCCCGAAATGTCCCCGAACCGCAGGACGACTGAAAACCCAGAAGATACATACAATAGCCAGCAGCGAAATGACCAGCGCCATGGGCCATGTGAGACGCAGGTAATCGCTGACTGCCAGGAAGATGCGATCCAACCAATACCAGGCCACATAAACCACGGATCCCCATCGCGTTAACCCTGGCGCCCAAGAAAGGCCGCGGAAGAGCCCATAAGCGGTTGCTGAACCGGCTGCGCACCAGATTGCTCCTGTGAGGGGGAGATACCATGGTGGAACGCTGAGCGGTAGATCAGGCGGGACGAAGCTCAGCACCAGGCGGATGAGGTAGGAGAGCGTAAAGCCCACTATCCCAAGACCCAACCAGAAGAGCAGGCGCGGTCGTTTATGAGATTTCAAGTGTGATCTTCCCCATCTGCTTTCCAGCAGCAAGCCGCTCCTGAGCTGCGCGTGCTTCCTGGAGCGGGAATTTCTGGTCGATGACCGGCTTCAGATGTCCCTCGAATACCAATTCCATCACCGTGTCGAAGTCGTCTCGCGTTCCCATCGTCGAGCCGATGATCGAAAGATGTTTGCCAAAGATGAAGCGATTGTCGATCTCGAACTTGGCGCCGCCGGTGTTGCCGACCGTCAGAATGCGGCCTGCTCGGCTGGCCGCACGCAAGCTGAGCGGCATGGATCCAGCGCCGACATTGTCGACGACGATGTCGACGCCCTGGCGATCCGTGGCCTTGTAGACGGCCTTGGACCAATTCTCCTCCTTGGAGCGGTCGATGAGCACATCGGCTCCCAGCTCTTCCGCAAGGGCGAGCTTCTCGGCGTTGGATCCCACGACGTAGACCTTGGCTCCAAAGTGCTTGGCGATTTGGATGCTGGCCGTATTCACACCACCGGATGCACCCACGATGAGCACACTTTCGTCAGCTTGCAGTTTGCCGCGCGTGACCATGGAGTGCCAGGCGGTCTGATACACCAGGCCGGAAGCTGCAGCTTCATGGTAACCGAAATCATCCGGGAGGTGGATCAGATTGTCCTTGGGGATGACGATGTACTGGGCGTAGGTGCCGCGGATGGTCTCGCCGAGAAGATGAAAATCCACACACACGTTGTCCTTCCCGGCCTGGCAGTGTTTGCATGCTCCGCAACTCAGTACGGAATTGATGAGCACGCGATCTCCCAGCTTGAATCCTTCCACGCCTTCTCCGAGTGCAGCGACCTCGCCGGCGCCGTCCGCGCCGGGGATGTGAGGATATTCCAATTTGATCCCCGGCCAGCCCTCTCGCACCCAGAGATCCAGCCGGTTCAACGCGGCTGCATGCAGTCGAATCTGAACCTCACCGGGACCGGGTTGGGGAGTTGGAAGATCCGAGTATTCAAGGACTTCGGGGCCGCCATGCTCGTGGAATAGAATTGCCTTCATAGGTCCTCCTGCTGGGATGATGGTTCTCGTCGCGTTGATGGCAACCGCCTTGCATGCCATGCCGGAAACGAATCGCAGGGGTTTCATCGACTGAATGATTATAGCGTGTCCTGGACTTTCCATTCCATGGTCATCCTTCCAGAATGGAGACCTGTCAAATGACGTATTTCTCCTCGTTCGCTGTGGAGCGCATCGGGAACGCGTTTGTAGCAGCTGTGTGTTTCTTCATCGACAAACGAACTGGAACCAGAAAAGGCGCTTTCTGTAGTTTCATCATGGGGATTCCTCTCTCAGCCTGCAGTCTCACACGGAATGACAGGGGAGGGGGGCTTCCTTTGGGTCATTCCGAGCCTTTCTATGGCAAGGAATCCCCGATGTGCAGTGCGAACAGCCACGTTGCAGCCGCGGGGGTTGGTGCGATAAACGTAGGGGCGTTTCATGAAACGCCCCTACCGATCACGAGCCTTTGCAGTTCTCCGAGGCACGCAAACTCATTCAGCCGCAGGTAGAACGAGGATTTCGATGGAATTGGATCGCAATCCCAGATTGCCGAGGGGATCGATCAAGCGGTTTCCATGCAGGGCATGCAACGAGCAATGGTAGCGACCGGGATTGGGAGACAGCAGGAAACTGCCCTCTGAAGCTTCCCCACGGATCGGGATATCCATCTTCAAACTGGGCTCCCAAATGGAATCCAGATTTGGATCGAAACTATCCGAGGCCGTGATGAGGAGGGTGTCGATAAAGAGCGCCATGTATCCTGCCTGCTCGCGTGGGTAGGGGCGTTCGATACGAAGCTCGATGAAACCGGGATCGGTTTGGAAGGGACCGATCCGTTCCCATGTCCATTCATTGAGGGGAACTGATCCAGCGTTGGAAAAGGTATAGGATTCGCTTTCTATGATCAAGTAGCCTGCATATTGATCATTTACCCGCCGCAGGGTCCGGAGCCAAACATAGAGGGGGGATTCGTCAGGCGCTTCGACGGTGAGGAATGCCGTTTGGCTGCCTTGATGGTCGGTCAGGAAACCGCTTCCGTAGTAGCCGGTTACATATCGATCGATGCCCTCCCAGCCCGTACCTCGGAAATCCTCCCCCGGCACCCAGAGTAGATCCTCGCGGATACTGCTGCATTCGAGGGTGAGATCTGAGGCCGATGCTCCCGTCATCTTCCAGGAGAGTGATGTCGATTGATCATCCATCAACTCCGTAGTGATCGGTTCGAGAGAGAGCGTGCCACTGTAACAGATGGGCGCCTGCAGGGTTTCAGCGGAGAACGTGAAGCGATCGAAGAACACACCTTCCTGAAACTCATACTCGGAATAGCATGTCAGCACGGTCGACAGGATGGCTTCACGCTCGTCGCGTGCATGTGTGGAGAAATGATCCCAGATCAGATTCGCGCTTTCAATCTCCGTTGGGAGGCCGGAGATCGTTGGCAGAAGGTCGGCGATCGGCAGGGTCAAAGCCAGGGGGAGATCGTCGGGAGAATCCGCGATCGAACGAACGGCCAGCCATGTGATCTGCTCTCCTTCCTGCTGGATGGGATCATCGCCCTTGGGGGAATAGGGCAGCAGGGTGACGGATTCGGGGGAGGAGACTGAACGGACAGCTTCGTAGATCTCGCGACGGATGCGGCGGTCACCGGGATCCTGCACCTCGTTGAAGTAGATGTACAGGTTGAGTACACAGATGAAACCCAGAGCGAGTGCTGCAAGGGAGCTGACGAGGGGTTGGAGTGCAGGTCCGAGAGCGCGTTGGAGGGCTCGCAGACCGGTCATGAGTGCGATTGCCATCATCAGGTAGGCAGCAGGCAACCCCGGATAGAGCACACGCCCCATGGGCGAGTTGGTCAGGATTGGAACCGGGAAGAAGAAGAAGACAGCGAAGAGCAGCACCCAGAGCAACCTGCCTCGCTTCCAAAAGATGAGAGACAGCAGGAAGCCCGCCAACAACCAGGGGATCAGCAGGCTGTTGAAGAGTGGACCATCGCGATTGTAGAGGAAATCGGTCCAAGTATGCTCGAACATGGAGTGGAAGATGTCGCCGAGATGGGAGAACAAGCTCTGCAGGGTGTTGGATCCCCAACCCTTGTTGGCCAAGTCATAGTACTGCATGCGTCCAAGCAGGTATGTGGCTGTGACCGGCGCGATCGCCAGTATGGGGATGATGTAGGCTGTGAGACGGCGGATACTCTCGGCAATGGGTACTTTGGCACGAATGAGTTCGTAGACGATCAGCACCAGCGCAAGGGGAATTAGCGGTGCGACGGTATCGTAAGTAAGCACGCCAATGGCGGAGGCGATGCCTGCGAAGAGGTAGGTGCTCTTCTTCCCGGTGCGCGAGGCGTGGACGAGCAGAGCCAGGGTCAGAACGGGCCATAACTTGACGAAGCTCTCCACATTCGCCAGCCGGCTGGCGCTCACATCGAAAATCGATACCGACAGGAGCATACTCGCCAGCCAGGCAACGGGTGGATTGGTCAATTGACGTGCAAGCCAATAGAAGGCCAGACTTCCCAACACACTGTAGAAGGCAACGGCGATGCGCGCGCTGAGCATATTGGGCCCGAAGAGATGATGGAAGGGAGCTTGCATGTAGAAACTGGCAGGAACCGAAGACAGGTGGTAGGTAGTGCTGTGGGGGAATACCCCGTCGATCATGGAGGCCACGACCTCCACGGTCCATTTGCTCTCATCACCCTCAATACCATAGGGAATGTCGTTGAGGAAGCTGAAGCGCGCCAGCAGTGTCAGCAGCAGAGGAATGAGGAGCAGCCCGACTTCTAGGCGTTTGGACCATCGCGTAGTCAAGATGTCGTTCTTCAACTGAGCCTGGTATCCGAAAAACCAGGCTAAGAGGAAGCTGAGCGCCATGACGTATTGAATGAAGAGCGAGCCTGTGTAGAACTCGAGATGGATCAATTGGGCAAGCGAGGCGAGGCCGATGGCGGAAAGGAGCAGGTTGGTTTGCGCGCATTGGGGCTTCTTCTGAATGTGGGCTTTGATCAACAAGCCCAGGCTCAACAGCCCAAGCGCAATCGCAAGCACGTAGGCATAACTTCTCGCGTTACGCAATTGGAATCCACGTACGAAGGTGAATGCATACAGAGGATGCCCTGGTTGCCCTGGATCGGTTGTTTGGCGAGAAAAAGCTCGGGGGGAGAGATACCAGATCATGATCGCAACTGCGATGCCAACGGCGATCCATGTCAGGGTGGTTCGATTCTGGCGGAATTCATTCGCAGCGCGAGCGCGGAGATTCTTCCAGGTCAGCTTGGGAACGGGAGCTGCAGGGGGGCTGGTTTCGGCTTCTTCAGCATCCGGGGGAAGGTCCTGGTTTTCGTTCTCCGGTCTGGAGCGTTTGGAGATCGCCAGCCAGGCCAAGCTTAGGATGCCGGTGAGAACGAGAATCCAACTGGGGATCTGAGATACAAGCATCGACATCGAAGCACACCGCGCCTTTCATGGTTTCGATGGCTTTCCAAACGATTCGCCAAGAGCGAGGCGATAGATTGATTCTCACTGCGGCAGTTTTCCGTGCCTACAGCTGAGTTCGACGTTGTGAACGCCGGAATCCCTCAGGTCAGGCTGGACGAGCTACAGACCGAGCTCCAGACGTGAGATGACCAGCCGTTGAATCTCGCTCGTTCCTTCGTAGATCTCGGTGATCTTTGCGTCCCGGAAATAGCGCTCGACGGGAAGTTCCTTCGAGTAGCCCAGACCCGCATGAATCTGAACTGCGGCATGAGCGCAGAACATGGCCGTTTCAGATGCGAACAGCTTCGCCATGGAGGCTTCCAGGGTGAAGCGCGCGTGGGTCTCGGCGGCCTTCTCCTTCGCCAAAGCAGCTTGATAGATGAGCAGGCGGCTGGCTTCGATGCGAGTTTTCATATCGGCGAGCCGAAAGGCGATTCCCTGGAATTGGCCGATCTTCTTCCCGAAAGCTTCCCGTTCACGAGCATATTGCAGGCTGTCCTCATAGGCAGCGACGGCAATGCCTAGAGCTTGTGCAGCAATGCCGATGCGTCCGGCATCCAAGACGACCATGGCGATCTTGAAGCCCTCGCCTTCCTCTCCCAAGCGGTTTGCCACCGGGCATTCATAATCCTCGAAGTGGATCTCGCTCGTGGCGGAGGCGCGGATGCCGAGCTTGGGTTCCTTCTTGCCTACCTGGAAGCCTGATTGATCGGTATCGATGATGAATGCCGTGGTGCCTCGATGACCCTTCTCAGGGGCTGTCATGGTGATCATGACGATGTAGTCGGCCACCGGTCCGCTCGTCACCCAGGACTTGCGCCCGTTGATGACGTAGACATCTCCCTTGCGTTCAGCTTTGGAAACCATGGTGGCCGCATCAGAACCGGACATCGGTTCCGTGAGGGAGTAAGCGCCGATGGCTTGGCCGCTGGCGACTTCTTTCAGATACTTCTGCTTCTGTTCTTCGGTGCCGAAGCGCTCGATCCCATAGCAGAACAGGGAATTGTTGACGGACATGATCGTGCCGTGGGATGCATCCGCCTTGCTGATCTGCTCCAAGGCGAGCACGTACGCCATCGTATCCATTCCTGCGCCACCATACTCTTCCGACACCTGGATCCCCATGAATCCCATCTCACCCATCTTGCGGATCGTTTCGAGGGGGAAGTCCCCGCTTTCATCGAATTCGGGTGCGATAGGTGCGATCTCGTTTTGAGCGAAATCACGCGCAGCCTGCACGATCATCTCATGCTCGGGCGAGAGTTCCAGGGATGGACCTGTGTTCGTAGCCTCTGTGGACGGCATTTCTTCCTCCAACTATGATGTGCGATAGCGATGCGGCGCGATTATAGCACGCACCTTTGACCGCGCCATAAGCCGCGGGTACAATGGCTCCATCCCACAGCCGGAGGATGTCTTGGCCGAAACGATCACTCCCGAAATCTTCGAGCATCTTGTCGAGCTGGCCGCATTGGATTTGGATGACGAAGAGGCTTCCTACCTGCGGCGCGAACTCAATGGCCAACTCAAGGCTATTCATGAGCTGGAATCGATCGAGGTGGCCGAGGACATTCCCATAACTTCGCATGGCGTTCCCTACTCTGAGGCCATCAGCGCCCCACTTCGAGAGGACGTCATCGCATCCTGCAAGGAAGCGGATGACATCCTGGCGCAGGCGCCTGAGGTCGAGGACCGCCTGTTCGTCGTACCCGACATCCCTCATGAGGATCTCTCGTGATCGTGGAAACCTGTGATCTTCCAGCGCATGAACTCGTCCGTCGCTTGAAGCAGGGTGAGATCACGGCGGTCGGAATCCTGGAGAGCACGGTGGCGCGTATCGACGCCGTGGAAGGCCGCGCGCCCACAACCGCCCCCTACCAGGCTGAAGCCATGGATCAGGAGAAGATCCACGCCTACATCACACTCACGCTCGATAGAGCCCATGAGCAAGCGCAGGCTGTCGATCGCGCCCTGGAGGCGGGAGAAGATCCGGGAGTGTTGGCTGGAGTTCCGATCTCGATCAAAGACATCTTCTGCTTGAGGGGCACTCCCTCCACTGCCGGTTCACGAATCTTGGAGAACTTCATCTCGCCCTATACAGCGACCCCCGCATCGCGCCTCGAAGCCGCCGGGGCCGTGACACTGGGCAAGGTCAATCTGGACGAGTTCACCTATGGCTCATCCAACGAATCTTCGGCCTTCCTCCCCCCTCCGGGCAATCCATGGGATCCGAAGCGCGTTCCCGGGGGCTCTTCGGGAGCCAGCGCGGCGGCTGTCGCGGCTGGAGAATCGACGATCTCCTTGGGTACCGACACGGCAGGCTCGATCCGCCAGCCAGCTTCATTCTGCGGAGTAGTGGGCCTCAAGCCCACGTATGGGCGTGTCTCGCGCTACGGCCTGATCGCCTTCGCCTCCTCGCTTGACTGCCCGGGTCCGGTGACACGCGATGTCACGGATGCCGCTTTAGCGCTGCAGGTCATCGCCGGACAGGATCCCTACGACGCTACCACAGCCGCCATCCCCGTGGACGATTACCTTTCCGGGCTCGAGAAGGGTGTCGCCGGGATGCGCATCGGCCTCTCGCCGGATTACTTCCGATTGAGGTACCCGGATCCGGAGACGGGAGAACTGCAGGAGCAGCCCGTCGCCCCCGAAATCGCAGCCGCCGTTCGCCAGGCAGCAGCCATCCTGGCGGAGGCTGGGGCTGAAATCGTCGAAGATGTCGCCATGCCCAACACGCAGTACGGCATTCCGGCTTACTTCGTGATCTCGCGTGTCGAAGCCGCATCCAACCTTCATCGCTATGACGGTGTCAAGTACGGCTTACGTTACGAAGGTGCGGTGGAGGATATGATCGAGCTCTACCAGAAATCTCGGGGGCAGGGATTTGGCCCGCAACCCAAGCTGCGCATCCTGATGGGCATGTATGTCTCTGCCGAGCAGTACGAGAAGGATTACTACCAGAAAGCGCTGCGCGTGCGCACACTCATTCGTCGCGATTTTGAAACAGCCTTCGATCCACAAGGCGATCATCGCTTGGATTGTCTGCTGACGCCCACGACACCGACGACTGCTTTCGAGATCGGCAGGGTGTACGGCGATACGGTTTTAATGCAGTATGCTGACCTGCTCACCGTACCCGCCAATCATGCCGGCATTCCGGGCATTTCCATTCCTGCTGGGCTCGACTCGCTGAACCTCCCCATCGGCATTCAACTCCTGGGGCCCGACTTCTCGGAGGCAAAGCTGCTGCGTGTAGCTCGCGCCTACGAGATGGCGACTGATGCTGAGGCTTGGCGCAAAGGAAAACCAAAGGTGTTGGAAGCAACCTGAGGACAAATCCCGTAAGCCGGTTCTCCAGCGGGGATCGGGCGATGGATGGTTACGTCAGCATCGGCGAAGAATTATAAAATGAAGGATTTGATGTTCAAACGACAGTTGATGAAACTTTCCCGAGGAAGCCTGTCCTCGGAGAATGGAATGGTGATCATATGAAAATCAACCGAATACTTGCATGCATGTTCGTCCTGGGATTGTTGCTCACTTCCTGCGCAACCGCAGATGCAACCGAAACCCCAACCGAAACGCAGTGGGACGCTCCACCGGAGATGAGCATCGATCCGGATACGATTTACCTCGCCACCCTGCGGACCGATATGGGAGACATCATCATTGAACTTTTCGCTGATAGAGCACCGATGACGGTCAACAATTTCATCTTCTTGGCCGAAAAGGGCTACTACGATCACACGACGTTCCATCGCGTGATCCCGGATTTCATGGCCCAGGGGGGAGATCCTACAGGCACCGGAACGGGCGGTCCTGGTTATACCTTCGAGGATGAAATCCTTCCTGATCAGGACTTCGATGGACCAGGCTATCTGGCCATGGCCAATCGAGGTTCGAATACGAATGGATCGCAATTCTTCATCAACTACGTTCCGGTTCAATGGTTGAATGCCAACCATACGATCTTCGGCAAGGTTGTGGAAGGAATGGATGTGGTGGAGGCGCTCACGCCGCGCGATCCGGCGCAAAATCCAGATTTCGATGGGGATGAGCTCATCACGGTAGAGATCGTCGAGGTTGGAACCAGCCTGCTTCCGCCACCCACTCCAACCCCCGTCAGTGTCATCCCCGAAATGCAGGAGGGCCGGCCGTATACCTATCTTGCCCTCGAAAATCGTGAGAACCTGTTCAACGGAAAGCCGGAGATGGTCATCGATCCTACACAGAGTTACCAGGCGCAAATCGAAACCTCGAAGGGTGTGATCCTCATCGAGTTGCGCCCCGATGAAGTGCCGGAACTCGTCAATAATTTCTTCGTGCTGGCGAACCTGGGCTATTGGGATCGTTTCCCGATCGTGCATGTGGACGAGGATATGTTCGTTCTTACGGGAGCGCCCTCCGGGGAGCCGACCAGTGATGTCGGCTACACGCTTGACCTCGAAGGGGAACTGACGAATTCGGAAGGCGCAGTCGGTTTTTGGTATCGCGCCGACTTGACAGCTCCGAGCGGCAGTCAATTCTACATCCTGATGACCGACATGAGTGAATACCTGGATCCATACCCCACGGTGTTTGGTTACGTTACCGAGGGGATGGATGTGGTTCGCGAACTGACAGCTGACGACGTGATTCTTAGCATCATCGTCGAGTGAGCGGGGAGTTCGGTCTACGATCGATGAACAACGAAGAAGCATCGAAACCTTTACGTAGTTCGACGCCGTTTCGATTTGATCGAACGCCTCAGGATCCCAGACATCAATTGAGGAAACACCGGCTGAAGGAGGAAGAGATACTTGTTGAAGGAATTCAAGGATTTCGCGCTGCGGGGGAATGTGCTCGACATGGCGGTGGGCATCGTGATCGGCGTTGCCTTCGGAAGCATCATCACTTCTCTGGTCAACGATATCCTCATGCCGCCGTTGGGTCTGCTGCTGGGGGGGATGGATTTCTCCAACCTGTTCATCGATCTCAGCGGAGACAATTTCGCCTCGCTTGCTGAAGCTCAGCAGGCAGGCGCGGCAACGATCAATTACGGTTTGTTCATCAATGCCATTCTCAATTTCTTGATCGTTGCAGTTGCCATGTTCCTGCTCGTACGGAGTTTTTCGGGAGTGGTCAAGCAGAAGAAGGAGGAGATCGAAGAAGCACCGACTACGAAGGAATGCCCCTACTGCGTATCCGAGATTCCCATCGCGGCTTCTCGCTGCCCGCACTGCACTTCGCAGCTATAGCTGTTCCGGAAGCGATGTGGGCATTGGATCAAGGACTATTGAAACGCGGACTTGGAGTTCTGGATGGAAGCATTCGAGACGGTCATTGGGCTTGAGACGCATGTCCAACTCAATACTCTGAGCAAGATCTTCTGCGCATGCAAGGCGGATTCGTGGGGGGATCCTGCCAATTCCAACATCTGCCCGATTTGCACGGGGCTCCCCGGGGTTTTACCGACACTCAATCGGGCTGTCGTGGAGAAGGCAGTGCTCCTGGCAGCCGCCTTGCAGGCCGATGCCATCCAGGACCTTTCCTACCTGGCGCGAAAGAATTACTTCTACCCGGATCTTCCCAAGGGTTACCAAATCAGTCAATACAACGAGCCACTGGCGCGCGGTGGGTGTCTCGAGCTGCCGCTGCCGGATGGATCGGTACGGGTTGTGGGAATCGAGAAGCTGCACATCGAAGAGGATGCCGGCAAGACGATCCGCCAGGGGGATCGCCGGCTCATTGATTTCAACCGTTGCGGTGTTCCGCTAGCCGAGGTGGTCACGAAACCGGATTTGCGCTCTGCGGATGAGGTTGCCCAGTACCTCATCCGCCTGCGTCAGATCGTACGCTGGATCGGTGTCTCCGAAGGGAACATGGAGAAGGGGCAGATGCGCTGCGACGCCAACATCTCCATTCGAGCACTTGGGTCTGAAGAGCTCAATACCAAAACAGAGATCAAGAACCTGAATTCAATCGATGCTGCACGCATGGCCGTGCAGGCGGAGATCGAGCGGCAGGTTGAGGAGGTAAGGGAGGGTGGAGCGATCCATCCCTGGACCCTCAATTGGGACGACGAAAACAACACGCTCTTCAAGATGCGCGCGAAGGAAACGGAAGCCGATTATCGCTACTTCCGTGAACCCGACTTGCTGCCGATCCGGCTCGTGAGCTCCTGGCGAGGGGCGATCCTGGAAGAACTTCCGGAACTACCTCTCGAGCGGCGGGCGCGTTTCATCGAAGCGTATCGTCTCCCCGAATACGATGCAGAAATCCTCACCGAAGAGCGATCTTTCTCAGATTATTTTGAAGATGCGCTTGCCGAGTATGGCGGTGAAGCCAAGACGGTTTCCAATTGGCTGATGAACGATGTCCTGCGTTTGATTCGCGAGCGCGATGTGCTCGCAGCGGAATTGCGCCTGCGCCCTGAACACCTGGCTGAGATCATCCATCTCCTGGATGACAAGAAGATCACCACCAACATCGCCAAGGAATTGTTGGATAAGGTTCAGGAAAGCGGGAAAGCTCCCTCCAGCATCGTCGAGGAAGAGGGGCTCTCTCAGGTGTCGGATCAAGCTGCGCTGCGAAAAATGGCCGAGCAGGTGCTCGCGGATAATCCGGATCAAGTGGCGACGTATCGGGGGGGCAAGACAACCGTCATCGGGTGGTTTGTGGGTCAGATCATGAAACAATCCAAGGGCAAAGCCAATCCTCAGATGGTTCGGGAGATTCTCGAGGAATTGCTCGCCAATTGACCAGAGTGCGGCGCCATTAGGGGAAAAGGCAGGATGCCATTGCCGACGGTTCGATCTTCGTTCGTTTCCCATCAAAAGTTGCGCTTTCACTATCTCTCCTGGACAACCAATGAGGCAGGGTCTCCGATCGTCCTCATTCATGGCTTGGGCTCCAATGCCCAGGTTTGGCGAATGGTCGCATCGCGCCTTGTCCAGGCAGGACTGCGGCCGCTGGCTTTCGATTTGCGCGGACATGGGCAAAGTTCGAAGCCCAGCACAGGTTATGACATCAAAACGATGGCGGATGATCTTCGGGGGCTGGTGAAGAACTGCCTGCTGGAGGGGCCGGTGCTCGTCGGGCATTCCTACGGCGCCATGGTGGCTCTTGATTATGCCTCCAGATACACCGAAGGAAGCGAGGCGCCCGTCGGCATCGTCCTGATCGATGGCGGCATGGCTCAGCTCGATGCCTTCCCTGGCGCCTCATGGGAAGGTGTTCAACAAGTGCTGACCCCACCGAAGCATGAGGGAGCCTCGGTCGAAAATTTCCTTGCTTACCTCGGAAGCGAGGAGCGTAAATGGCGGCCCGATGAGCAGGCGATTGAGGCCATCCTCGCAAACTATGAGATCACGGAAGATAAAACGCTCAAAGCACACTTGCCTTCCGAACGCTATACGCAGGCGATCGAATCCCTGTGGAAGTTTCAAACCTACGCATGCTTCGATCAGCTGCGGTGTCCTGTGTTGATGCTGCCCGTGACTCCGATCAACCCCCCTAATTTCGAGGAGCGTATTCATCTCGAGTTGAAGAAGGACGCCATCCAACGCGCACGCGCCACGATCCAGGACCTGCATGTAAGCTGGTTGGAAGATACGGTGCACGACGTGCTGCTGCACAAGCCGCATGAAATCGCCCAAGAGATCATCGCCTTCGCCGGTTCGTGATTGAACCCAATCGTCGTGCGTTTGGACTGGTTTTGGGAAGGGATTTCCATCCGCAGTATCAGGGGCTGTCCTCCTGGACAGCCCCTGGTGCTTACCACCTTCGAAATTCCACTTCACTCAGCCCCAGCTGCACTAGGGCTTAGGAGCGAAATCGTAGTTTGGTATCAGCGCGCCCGATGCACTGGCGAGCGTGTAGGTGCCGGTGCCCAGCACCGCGAGTTTCAGATCCCAATTGGGGTTGGAACCATCAAAGTAGAGCAGCCTGGTGTTGTCAACCCAATTGGCATCCCGGATGGCGTTGCTGCTTGTGGCTGCGTTGAAGGGACCGTATCCGGGTCTACCGATCCGCAATTCCCTGCCTCCCATGGTTGTGACGATGTAGGCGTAATTGATGCTGTCCGGTGACCAACCTTGGGGTTGGAGATCGGCCGTATCGTAGAGCGTCTCCCCACTGCCATCGATGTTGGCGAAGTAGATCTCTTCGACATTGATCGTTCCGCTATCGCGTAAGTAGGCCAGCATGCTGAGATCGGGAGAGATGGTGATCTCCCTGTACTGGATTTGGTAAAAGTCGGCAACGATGGTGGCCAGATGGGTCACAGCAGAGCCATCCGCCGGAATGTGCCAGATGTCTCCGTAGGCGCCGGGCATGAAGGGATCATCCGAAGGCATGGCCAGCATTACGGCACTGGAATCCGGCTCCCATTGAACGGGAGGATTCCACATGAATTCACTGTAGGTGATCACGGGCGTGAAGGTGTGCACGCTGGGCAGTAGATTGGAACCATCGTTGTCGACGAAACCGATGCGCTCCGGGAAGGAAAGCGCGAACCGGGTTCGATCCGGTGAGATGAAGAAATCGATCCCCGCATCTCCTGGCGCCAGGATTGTGGTCAGGATGCCCGTGTTGACATCGACCGAGAGCAGATTGTTCTTGGTGTCCAGCCCCGGGCCCTCGTACACAGATCGGGTGTTGAAGAGTAAATCCTGTGTGCAGGGCATGAAGCGCATGCGATGGACAGTGTGGTGAAGCGCGCTTCCCAGTGAGGGCGGCAGTGCGTCCTGGTCAGCCTGGCTCAGCAACACCATTTCCCCGCTGCCATCGCTGTTCACAACGCGTAATTCCGTCGTTTGTGTGGGCTGATCCCAGGTTGTGAAGGCCACCTTCTGACCATCCCCGGAGACGACGACTCGTTCAGCCGTGCCGCCGGATGTGAGTTGTAGTGGAGGGTTCGATCCTTCAACCAGCCAGACGTTTCCATTGTTGGTGTAGGCGACTGTGAGTACGGAGGCGGTGGCGCATACGGGGGTTGTGGCGGTGGCTGTTGGTGTTGCTTCTGGGGGACTTGTCGGACCAGGAGTAAATGCTATCGCCGTCAGCGTGGCGGCCACGTTCGTTGCCACGTAGTCCACTTCCGTCCCTTCATCGGGTGTTGGCGTGCTGACAGGAGATTCTGTAGGGATGGTTGGAAGATCGCAGGCCAGCATGGCAAGAATCAACGTCAGAACGGTTACAAGAAGCGCTTTCGCTCGCATGATGCTCCTCCCACGGCGTGATTTGAATCGTTCACAGAGCCGTCAGCGATGCCCATCCTTCAACAAGCGCAACACGCATTCCTTGTGCTTTTCCCCCTTGTCGAGAAAGAAAAGATAGGCATCGCCGATCAATCTCAAACTTTAGGGTTGGACTTAAGCTCCGTAATCGTAGAATCCCTTCTTGGTTTTGCGGCCAAGATAGCCTGCGTCCACCATCTTTCGCAGCAGTGGTGCCGGGCGGTATTTATCGTCCCCGAGATCGCGCTGCAGGACTTCCATCACAAAGAGCACGACGTCCAGACCGATCATGTCCGCCAGGGCGAGGGGGCCCATGGGGTGGTTCATGCCCAGCTTCATGACGGTGTCGATGGCTTCGGGGGAACCGATGCCCTCCATCAGTACAAAGACGGCTTCGTTGATCATGGGGCAGAGGATGCGGTTGGAGATAAAGCCCGGAGAGTCCATGGCTTCCACCGGTTCCTTGCCCATGCGCTTGCCGATCTCGAAGGCCACTGCCGTGGTCTCATCCGATGTAGCCAGACCGCGTACCACTTCCAGCAGCTTCATCAGTGGGACTGGATTGAAAAAGTGCATCCCGATCACTTTATCCGGGCGCTGGGTGGCGGCGGCGATTTTGGTGAGTGAGATGGAGGAGGTGTTTGTAGCCAGGATCACACCTTCCGGTGCCAGCTTATCCAACTCGGTGAACAGCTCCATCTTGAGTTTCGGAATCTCGGGGGCTGCCTCGATGACCAGGTCCGCCTTGCTGACGGGCTTCAGATCGAGCGAAGTCTCGATGCCTAACGCTGCGGTCTTCTGTTCTTCCGTGATTCTTCCCTTTTCAGCAAGTTTGGCAACGGATTTCGCGATCGTGGCCGTGCCGCGTTCCAGAGCCTCTTCGATCACGTCCGTCATGGTCACCTGATATCCGCTGACCGCGGCTGTTTGGGCGATGCCGTTGCCCATCGCGCCGGCGCCTATGACGACGATCTTCTTGATGTCCATGGTTGTGTTCTCCCAATCAACCCATGCAGTATGTGCGTGGGCCATCACTCCAGTTCGATGGCCATGGCCACGGCTTCACCACCTCCGAGACAGAGGGCGGCAATGCCGCGGCTCAAGCCGCGATCCTTGAGGGCGTAAATCAGGGTCGTCAAGACACGGGCGCCGGAGGCACCGATCGGGTGACCGAGGGCGACGCCTCCACCGTTGACATTGACCTTCTCCCAGTCCCATCCATGATCTGCAAGGGCGCGGCCATCCGCCAACACCTGGGCGGCGAAGGCCTCATTCAGTTCGACCAGGTCGATGTCTTCGAAGCTCCATCCGGTCTTCTCCAGGAGCATCGGAATGGCGACTGCCGGAGCGATGAAGATCTCCTTGGGATCCACGGCTGCCTGCGAATACCCCACGATGCGGGCCAGGGGTTTGTGCTTCAAGGCTTCCGCCTTCTCGCGACTGCAGATGACAAGCGCGGAGGCCCCGTCGTTCAGGCCTGGGGAATTCCCTGCTGTCACCCTCCCGTCCTTGGTGAAGACGGGGCGGAGTGCGGCAAGTTGTTCGAGGTTGGTGTCGCGTCGAGGGGTCTCATCCTCTTCGACGATGGTGACCTTACCCTTTCTTCCGGGCACTTCGACGGGTTCGATCTCATCCTTGAACTTGCCATCATCGATGGCGGCTACGGCCTTCCGATGGCTATCGAACGCCCATTGATCCATCTCCTCGCGGGTGACGTTGAAGCGGTCGGCGATATGCTCGGCGGCCATGCCCATGACCCAATCCTGGAATGTGTCCCAGAGACCATCCAGGAGCAGGGCATCTGTCAGCTGCTGATGGCCATAGGCCAAGCCCTTACGTCCACGGATCAGGTGTGGGACGTTGCTCATGCTTTCCATACCGCCCGCCACGAACAGATCGGCATCCCCGATCAGGATGGCTTGAGCGGCCAGCATGCATGTCTTCAAACCAGAGCCACAGACTTTGTTGATCGTTGATGCGCCTACGGTGGGTGGAAGACCGGCGTTGATGGCTGCCTGTCTTGCGGGGGCCTGTCCCAGGCCTGCGGAAACCACGTTGCCCATCAGGACCTCGTCGATCTCTTCGAGCTTCTTCAAACCAGCTCGTTCGACCGCAGCTTTTACGACAATGGCTCCCAATTGCGTAGCCGTAAGCGGTGAGAGCGCGCCCTGGAATCTCCCCATGGGAGTGCGGACGGCGCTCAGGATAACGGGTTCTCGGTGGTTGTGCTCTGAACTCATTGTGCTCCTCTCCATAGAAGTCGGAAATGAAAAAGGGGCCAACGATAGTCGGCCCACAGGTCTATTGCCTGCGTTCTGTCCATAGAGCTCGAAGACGCTCGAAGGTGTCTTTCAAATCCTCAGGGATGACGCGAACTTCTGCGGTGGTGGCCATGAAATTGGTGTCTCCCGGCCAGCGTGGGAGTACATGGAGATGAACGTGATCGACGACGCCAGCTCCAGCCGCCTTACCGATGTTCGCACCCACATTGAAGGATGCGGCTCCGTAGGCCTGGCGCAGCACACTCAACGCTTCCACCAGGAGCTGCATCAGTTCCGCAAGCACCGGCCCATCCAGCATTTCTAAGGATGGTTGATGTGCGTAGGGAACCACCATCATGTGGCCGTTGGTATAGGGGTAGCGGTTGAGGATCACGAAAGCATGCTCTCCACGATGGAGGATCAGATTCTCCGGCCCATCGGGCAGAGCCAGGTTCTCACAGAAGAAACAGCCTTCTTGCTCACCGTGCTTTTCCACGTATTCCATACGCCATGGGGACCAGATACGCTTCATAGGAAACCCAGACGATTGTAGCAAAGAAAACGTCTGCTGTGAACTGATTGGCACGTCTTGTGCATCTATGGTTAAAATGCTCACATGACGGAATTTGACCGCCTTCGCTCCATGCTGCCGGTTGGTGAGTTCGGTCGACCGCTGCACTGCTTTGAAACACTCGGCTCCACGAATGACTTTGCGAAGGAGCAGGCGGCAAACGACGCCCCTCATGGCACCTTGGTTGTGGCCGATGAACAAACCGCCGGCCGAGGTAGAGGGGAACGGAGATGGTTGACATCCAAGGGTGATGGATTGGCGTGGAGCCTGATCCTGCGTCCGGGAAGATCCGGGGGGGAAACCATCGGAGGAGTGGGGTGCCTGACGGCTTTGGCGGTCTGCGAGGCGCTGCAGGAAAACGGCATCCGGGGTGAGATCAAGTGGCCCAATGACGTCCTCATAGCTGGGCGGAAGGTAGCAGGAGTACTGGTGGAAGCTTCCTGGGAGGGAATGGAACTCGTCTGGATGGTGGTGGGTGCGGGAGTCAATGTGAAGCCCGATTCCATCCCACCGGAGGGAGCGATCGAATATCCCGCCACGAGTGTTGAGACGGAATTGGGGCATGCGGTGGATCGATGGGCGTTCTTACGGACGATCTTGAGGATTTTCGCGGAAAGATGGCCTCATCTTGGATCGAATGGGATCACGCATGCGATCGAGGAACGATTGGCATTCCGCGGAGATGAAGTGGAGCTGGAAGGTGGAGGGAAAACCCTTCGAGGCAGGCTGCAGGGAATTCAACCGGATGGTCGCCTCCGCTTGCTGACATCAAGGGGAGCGTTGGATGTCGCTGCCGGTGAAATTCGGTTGCGCCCAATCACTGCTGAGCCATGATCGATGGAGGGATTCCAGGAGGAAGACCATGTTTAACAGGGCACAGGACAAAACGAGCGAGGCCAGATTCCTTGATGATCTGGATACAGACCTGGCTGATGCCTACACAGAAACTATCATGGAACGCCGGTTTCTCGGCATGACTCCCGGTCAACGCTTTGTGATTGCATTATTGTTGCTCTTGGCGGTTGCGGTTGTGGGTGCGCTTTGCCTGGTCGTCACTGGGAAGGTGCTACTCTTCTAGCTGTCGTAACGCAGTTGGGGGGGCATTCTCGACCAATGGCCTACGCCTGGATTATCCTATTGGATCGTGTTGAAGGGTTTCCTCAGCGTTTCCAGCGTTCAATCAAAACCATCACAGAACATGGCCATCATTTCCTCGATGGTCAATCCATTCGGTCTCCCCGAAGTCAGGGTGCCGGCATTGGGTGGAAGGAGCCTGGGCATGGTCCATACCTTTGGCTCATGGGGAAGGACCACGTTGTTGACCATCGGAAATCTGACCGCTCCAGCGAAGGCGCCTTCAAAACCATGCTCTCGCAGGGAGGGAGCCCAACTCGGGACGCTCTCGAAGGGCCAGGAAAGGAGAGTGGGTGTTACTCCCAAGTTCTCCTCGATTTCGGTCTTGGATTGCAGGATGTCGCGTATCCCCACATAATCCGATAACGTGGCAAAATCGCGGTGCGATTCGGTGTGGGAGCCAAAGGAGAAAACGCCGGAATCGCGCGCAGTCCGGAAGGCTTCCCAGCAGCTATCGCCGTTGCAGCGTTCGTGTTCCGTCTCGAGCATGTGCCGGGTCCAGATGAAACTGAGGAAATGCATCCCGGTATCCTGCAGCACGGGGATCATCCTCGCCAGAGAATCTTTGGACGTATTCCCCGAGTCGGTAGTCAGAATGATCGAGCGGGCCGGCATATCCATCGTGCCGTTGATGTAGCCCACCAATTCCTCGGCATTCATCGCCCACACATCATTGTCCCGCAGCCATTCCATCAAGTAGATGAAGGTCTCAGGATCCATGCAATACGCGCCGCTGTACATGTAGTAATGATCGCCGTGGAACTCCAGCGCCATCGCTCTCGTGGCGACACCCTGAGCCTTGATGCGCTTGGATCTGGCAAGCGCTCGTCTGTCGGCAATGGGTTGTGGGTCGATAGTGGGGGTTTTGCGACCAGCTTGTTTGGACAGAGGGGGAATCGTTCTTGGAAGGAGCAGCACTCCCAAGGTCGCGGCAGTCAGTTTGATGAAATCTCTTCGAGAAGGACTGTACGATGAATCGTTCTCGTATGCCATGATGCAGGCTCATTCCTTTTAATTTCAGAGCTTTCCAACTACCTTCCTTTTCAGGGAGACATCTGCTTACACACTTATACCCAAACGTTTACAACGGCTTACATGCCCTTTGATGCACTTCATAGGTATTGGCTGCAGTGATCAATTTCCCGTCCAACCAGGATCCGCGCCCTCCCCAGGATCGAATGATCGTACGCTGGATGAGCATCAGGTGGATGCTGCATCCATGGATAGAAGACCAATTGTACATGAGATTTCCCGATTGGGTAGTCTTGAGTGCTTGAACATGTCGGGAGATCGATTTCTATGCGGTTGACAATGAGCCTGATTACATTACACTGACCAGGGAGAACCAGGGAGGCTGAGCATGTTCGATACGCCGAAAGAAACTACAGACGATTCAGACCGAGAAAGAATCAAGATTAAAACCATGAAAAGTGGCGTAATAGAATCTCGCCCAATAAGCAAGCCACGACGCAACTTCCTCGGAATGACTCCAGGCCAACGTCTCTTGATCGCCTTTATGCTCTTCCTGGCTGTTGCCGTCGTGGGGTTTCTCTGCCTGCTGGTCACCCAGAAGGTCTTGATCTTCTAATACTACGTCGAAGCCCGCAGGTTAATCTTCCATCTTAAGTCTATGCCGAGCTGATCGAAATCAGCTCGGTTTGGTTTCTATCTCGATGCTACGAATCCCAGTTCCAATTTCCTTCGCCAAGCATGGTTCATCCATACGGCCACATTATCCGCAGATGTTGAGCTCGTCCATGATCAACGGACCTTTGGGTTCGGAGGAGATGATCTTGGCGGGTGATGCATGCTCCGGATGTTGGTCCTTCCCGGACAGATCCAATCGCATTCGATAGACGGGAAAGGCGAAACAGAAAGGGGCTGCCCTGGGAGGACAGCCCCTTGGCTCGGATGCGTTCTCAGGGCGTGAGAATGAGCACATCCTTGGTCAGCATCTCCACCTGTTCGCGGGTCCATGGCATGGCGTGGTATTGGATCAAGCGCCAGAGGTCGGCCATGTCGATGTAATGGGGATGATAGGCGTGCCCGGATTCTCCGGTGGTGGTGATGCCCAGCGAATTCCCCAAATCCGCAAGGTCCACGATCATGCGCAGGGATGGAACCGATACGACTTCATAGCCCTCGGTTTCGTGCCATCCAGTGGCGTTGATGATGGAGGCGCCTCCAGAGGTCGGGAAGGGCCCGCGGTTGAAGATCGCCTCGATGGGCGCGATGCCGCACTCTCCCAGCGTTTCGTTGCGGAAGGTCGCGCCGTGCAGGTCGCCCCAGCGCCAACCAGCGCTGCGTGAACCCAGCGTGTCTTGGATTTCCGCGACAGCGGCGGAGAATGCCGTCCGCAGCATATCATCGCGTGTTTCAACCCCAGCCGTCTGGACGTCATCCCACCAGGTGTTTTCAGGATCACCAAGCAGTTGGCCGATGATCAGGAAAGCTCGGCTGCCCTCGGGTGTGTCACTGGCTTCCAATTCATCCATGAACGTGGAAACCACCAGATTGCGCCAGAAGGTGTTGAAGAGCGCTGCCTGGGCCGAATCCATGTCGGCCTGGTAATCCCAGTCCTCCAGGAACTCGGCCATCTCGGTGAGTTCGGGATCGTTGAACGAGAGCTGGGCGAGGATGGGAACCAGGATGGGGCCCATGGGGTGATGGTTGTCTCCCTGGATAGTGATCATGTCCTGCAGGGAGAGTGTATCTTGGGCTTCGATCATCACCACGATCCGTCGAGCGCGGAAGCCGTAATCCCACATGGTCGTGATCAGGTAGGGGTATTCCGACCCAACGACTGCGTTGTTGGCGGTCACGATGTAACCATTGCTTGGGTTGTAGCTGAAGGGAAGTTGCTCGAAGGGAATGTAGCCGGTCCATTCATAGTCGTCCACCCAACCCGGAACCGGAACCAATCCCAGACTATTGGAGCGAATGGGGATCCAACCGGGCATCTGGTAGCCGATGTTCCCCTCGGTATCGGCATAGACGAAGTTTTGGGAGGGGACAGCGAAATCCTTGAGAGCGTCTCGGAAGCTCCTGAAGTCATCGGCGAGATTGATTCGAACGATGCTGCTTATCACGCGCGATGGCTCGAGAGCGGTCCACTTCAGGCTGACCGCAAATTGCTCGGGGATGTCGAGATCCGTGGTTTCATCCAGCGCGGCCATGTCGTCATCCACGTCGGAGAGAATGGGGCCATGACGTGTGTAGCGAATGGTGATCGGAACCGGATCCTCTCCAGCTACAAGGATCTCATCCTCGATGACGGTCATGTCGACCCATTCACCGTTCACTTCATACTGCAGCGGATTATCGGGGTTGATCTTTTCGATGTAGAGATCCTGCACATCAGGACCTACGTTGGTCAAGCCCCAGGCGATATGCGCATTGTGCCCGATGATCACACCAGGCGAACCGGCGAAGGAGAAACCAGCAACGTCGAAGCGGCAAGATTCATTGACGGGAAGGCAATGCAATCCGATCTCATACCAGATGGCGGGCATCTGGATGCCAAGATGCGGATCGTTCGCCAAGATCGGCGATCCGGATGCGGTTCGCTCTCCCGATATCACCCAGTTGTTGGAACCCAAGCCTTCGGCACCTTCTCCCAGCAAGTTATCAAGCGCGGCGATACGCGCTTCGAGAGACGAAAGGTCCATCCCTACGGCAGGGCTTTCGAGTTCCATGTCCTGAGTGATCACAGGCATCTGTCCTTCAGCAGGGATGATCTGGGGCGCATCGGGAGGATAACTTGGGATGAGCTCCCCCACTTGCTCGGTACCGAGGGTCTTGATCAAACGGGCTATCATCAACTCGGTACTCATGTTCGAACCCAAATCCCAGGCCATCACTTTCGCCCATGAAATCGTGTGAATCGGTGTCCAAGGTTCAGGAGTGTAATCCGGGGTCAGCAGACCGAGCACGGCGTATTCCAGGGAGAGCGCTGAGCCCTGCCGCATAGCCAAGTAGGCGTTTACGCCTTCAGCGTAGGCTTCCAAAACAGCGCGATCTGCGTCGGTTGCCAATTCCCATTCCTGCCTGGCAACTCGCTCCCATCCCATGGTCCGTAAGAACATATCGGTTTCCAATTGGGAATTCCCGAACATCTCCGAAAGCCGCCCGGAACCAATATGACGCCAGAAATCCATCTGCCAGAAACGGTCCTGGGCATGTACGAATCCCTGTGCCATGAAGAGATCATGTTCTGTGGTGGCGTAGATGTGAGGCACTCCCATGGTATCCCGCAGTACTTCAACCTGCGCGTCGAGTCCCAGAAGGGTGAGAGATCCGTCTGTCTGCGGGAAAGAGCGTCTTACCATCACTATCCCCCATACGCTGAGCACGATAGCGACGGCCACGATTGCAGAAACGATCGCAATCCAGATTCGAGCCCGTTTGGTAAGCATAGCATCCTCCTCTCTTGGTAGCCGATGTGTCTAGCATGGAATAGGAGCGATGTCAAGTTGGGCGTCGGGTCGGAATGGGGGTGGATGGTGAGTTGCACTTTCACTTCGTCATCCAGAATATCGATCGGATCCGGAACCCCTTCAATTCAGAGCCCCTTCCAAAGAGGATTTTTTCATTCCAGCTTGGGAAAAGCGGCTCAAGCCCCCCCGGCGTTTTGGCTTCTGCATGCCCCCCGCGGTATAATTTGATTGCCCTTCATCGGGGCGAAATTCCCTGCTTTTGCATAGTGAGATGACCTATGGATATTGGAACGGTGCGTCAAGTTGATATTGATGACCAAATGCGCGGAGCGTACTTGGATTATGCGATGAGCGTGATCGTCGCGCGTGCGCTTCCGGATGCGTGTGATGGGTTGAAGCCGGTTCAGCGGCGCATTCTTTATGCCCTACACACGATGGGAATTAACGCTTCCAGCCGTCATCGAAAATCCGCCCGCATCGTAGGGGAGGTGCTGGGGAAATTCCATCCGCATGGTGATGCAGCGGTGTATGAGACGATGGCGCGCATGGCTCAGACCTTCTCCATGCGATACCTGTTGATTGACGGGCAGGGAAATTTCGGGTCCATCGATGGCGATTCTCCAGCCGCCATGCGATACACGGAAGCCCGCATGGCCTCCATGGCTGAGGAATTACTGGTCGACATCGAACGGCAAACGGTTGATTTCACAGATAACTTCGATGGTTCCATCCAGGAGCCAGTGGTTCTTCCCGGCAGGTTGCCGAATCTCCTGCTCAATGGAGCTTCAGGGATCGCAGTCGGCATGGCGACCAATATCCCACCGCACAACCTGAGTGAATTGGCGGCTGGGATCCACTATCTGGTGGACAACTACGGCCGCATGGATGAGATCACGATCGATGAATTGATGGAGTTCATCACCGGTCCTGATTTCCCAACGGGCGGGATCATCGTGGGAGCCGAGGGTATCAAGCAGGCCTACAGCACCGGCAAGGGACGCATCGTCGTTCGAGGCTTGGCCCACATCGAAGAAACTTCCGGCAACCGCCATCGCATCGTGATCACAGAGATCCCCTACCAGGTCAATAAATCCGGTTTGATCGAGCGCATCGCCGAACTCGTACGCAGCGGGAAGCTGGATGGCATCTCCGATCTACGGGATGAGTCCGACCGGCGGGGCCTCAGCATCGTGATCGATCTCAAGCGCGGCACTCAGCCGACGAAATTACTCAATCGGCTCTTCAAGTTCACCTCGCTTCAATCCACCTTCGGCGTGCAATTGCTGGCCTTGGTGGAGGGGGAGCCGCGATTGCTCTCGCTGAAACGAGCGCTGCAGATCTTCCTGGAACATCGCCGTACCGTCATCACGCGACGCACGGAGTTCGAACTCGAAAAAGCGCGCGCCCGAGCGCATATCCTCGACGGCTTGCTCATCGCCCTGAATAACCTGGATGACGTCATCTCCACCATCCGAGAATCGCCTGACGCGGACGAAGCAAAATCGCGTCTCATGAAAAACTTCAAACTTACAGATATTCAAGCGCAGGCCATTCTCGACATGCAATTGCGCCGATTGGCAGCCTTGGAACGAGAGAAGATCCAAACCGAGCACAAGGAAATTCTTGCGCGCATCACTGAGTTGGAGGATCTGCTCGCCAATCCCGAGAAGATCCTGGCGCTGATCAAGAACGAGATCACGGATATGGAGGCAAAGTACGGCGATGACCGTCGAACACGCATTGCCCCTGATGCCAGCGAGGAATTCAGCGAAGAAGACCTGGTGGCAGACGAGTCCGTGCTGATCAGCATCACCGAACGCGGCTACGTGAAGCGCGTGGCTTCAAGCACCTATCGACGCCAAGGACGCGGCGGAAGAGGTGTGACGGGTCACTCGATGCGCGGCGAGGATGAGGTCATGATGCTCTTCCCCGCCCGATCGCTGGATTCGGTGTTGTTCTTCTCGGATCGGGGCAAGGTCTACTCCGAGAAAGCCTATCAGATCCCAGATGCCTCAAGAACGGATCGCGGCATCCCCATGGTGAATATCCTGGCGCTCGATCCGGGTGAAACGATCACCGCTGCGGTGGCCGTTCCTGATTTTGAGGCTGCGGAATACTGCACGATGGCGACGCGCAACGGCAAGATCAAACGCGTTGCGCTTCCCAACTTTGCCTCCGTTCGCCCTTCCGGTCTGATCGCCATCAACCTGGCGGAAGGAGACGTCCTGGGGTGGGTGCGCCTGACGAGCGGCGAGGATGAGGTCATCTGTGTGACGGAGCAGGGAAGAGCCCTGCGCTTCCATGAAAGTCAAGTAAGACCCATGGGCAGACCGGCTGCAGGCGTGCGAGCGATCAATCTCAAAGCAGGCGATTTCATGACCAGCATGAGCGTGGTCGATCCCGAGAGTGATTTGCTGGTGGTGATGGCCAAAGGCTACGGCAAGCGTACGCCCATCAAGGAATATCTCCCCAAGGGGCGGGGCACGATGGGTGTCTTGACGCTGAGCAAATCCAAGATGGACGTTACCGGGCCGATCGCGGCGGCGCGCGTGGTCAGCGAGGATGACGACCTCACGATCATCTCCAGCGGTGGCATCATGCTGCGCACGAAGGTAAAGCAGATCAAGCAGGCAGGTCGTGCGACGATGGGCGTGCGGGTGATCAATTTGAAAGAGGGGGAGACGGTGGGTTCCGTGGCCCGCATTGCAGCCAAGGATCTCAAACGAGCTGGAGTAAAGGAATAGCGGCGATATCCTTGCGGCAGAAACGTCAAGGCCCCTCTCGCAAAGAGGGGCCTTGTTATTTACAACTGTGCTTCTCGAACGGCGCTTGAAGCGTGCGGCCGGCAGGGTGGGGTTGGAGGCGTGGGATTACTTGCTTACCAATTGATCCCCATCCCAACGAAATTCGAGACGCTCTCCGGTCTCACCGATCAGACGTTGCGCCATGGAGCCCAAATGGTGCACATCGCCGGTGGAAAGGAAGGTCACGCTGCCAACGTGGTCCGGAGGCCCACTCAACTCACACTGCTCCAGAAGACGCTCTGTCCATCGAGCGACACCATCCGCTGGATCAATCACGATTACAGCCGGTCCCACCATCTCCGCGATCAAATTGGAAACAAATGGATAGTGCGTGCAGGCCAGGACCAGGGCATCTATGTTCTGCTTCAGCAGAGGGGCAATCGATTGTTGCAGGATGGCCCGCGTCTCCAGGCTGTCGAGATCTCCCTTTTCGATGCGTTCCACGAGACCATGCGGGGTCTGCTGAAGTACGATTTTGCCCTCGGCAAAGCGTTCCAGCAGGGAGGCATACATCTTGCCCTGGAAGGTGGCGGAGGTGGCGAGCACGCCAATGCGACCGGTGATCGTGCGCTCAGCGGCTGGTTTCACCGCTGGTTCCATGCCTACGAAGGGGGTGTCGGGAAAGGTGGCCCTCAGATGGTGAAGCGCTGCGGCGGAGGCGGTATTGCAGGCAAGAACGATCAGTTTGACTTGGCGGTCCAGCAAGAAACGGGTGATGCCTACCGAGAAGGCGCGAATCTGCCGCATCGATCTGCGCCCATAGGGAACATGAGCCTGATCGGCAAAGTACAGCACGTCCTCATGCGGCAGCAACCGGCGGATTTCCCGCAGGATGGAGAGCCCGCCGATTCCCGAATCGAAGAGTCCGATCGCTCTCATGCTCATTGGCTTAAGGTACTACCATTCATGATCCGACGTCAAGTTTGGGATTTGATCGAAGTTTCGATTGGGAAATTTCATCGTGGGACAGACTTGCGGGGGTCCATGCATCGATCTGATCAACGAAAAAGGGCGCAGCTGGCCAGCTGCGCCCTGGTTGATTGCATGGATGGTCAGGATTTCGAGCGGCGCTTTTCCTTCAGACGGGCGCGTTTTCCGGTTCGCTCGCGCAAATAGTACAACTGGGCTCGTCGCACGTGAGCCTGGCGCTGGACTTCAACCTTCTTGATGCGCGGTGAACGCAGGAGAAAGGATCGTTCCACGCCGATGCCGTGGGAGGCAATCCGCCTGACCGTGAAATTGGCGTTGTTGCCGCCCTTGCGGAGGCGAATGATCGTTCCCTTGAATTCCTGGACGCGCTCACGAGTGCCTTCCTTGATGAGCACGTGAACGCTGACCGAATCGCCGGAGCGTAACTCGGGAATATTCGGATTGATGGGCGCTTCCAGCGCTCTCGCTTCTTCTGTCATGATCACCTTCGTCCTTAGACAAACTTCCAGCCGCCCACATCTTTCGGACGGCGCAAGCCGAAAGTATACCACACCCGCACACTCGAGACCAGAGTGAACGCCTTCGCCGAGGCTGAGCGGCGGAGTCTCTTGGTTTACGCAGCCTGCACTTTCCCCAGATGACTGAAGGCCAGAGACAATCCCACCACGGTTTTCGCATCGAGCCAATCGCCGCGCATCAGACGCGTTCGCGCCTCTTCCAGCGTGATGAGTTCCAAATCGATGTCCTCATCGGCTTCCATGGTCAGTGGATTGGGAGAAAGATCCTGGGCAAGGTAGAAGTGAGCGCGTTCGCTCGAGTAGCCGGGGGCGAGGAAGCACGTCGCCATGTGGGTTAGGCGTGCGGGTAGCATGCCGATCTCCTCACGGCACTCGCGCACGGCGCATTGCTCGGGATCCTCGCCGTGTTCGAGCGTTCCGGCGGGAAGTTCGAGGAGCCGTACTGCGACCGGATGGCGGTATTGACGCACGAAGTGAATCTGTCCCTGATCATCGATCGGCACCATGACCACGGAGCCGATGTGCTCGATCAGTTCGATGCGCCTGCTTCGACCCCTGGCATCCAATCCTTCATCTACTCGCACTCGAATGGCCTTGCCGTCGAAGACGATCTCGGTTTTGGTCACTTGAAAATGCATTCGGCCTCCGAAGCAACAGGGGCGACCGACTCGGTCGCCCCGGAATTTCGTTGAAACATATGCCCTCTCTACGGAATGATCAGGGTCTGTCCGGGATACAGGGTGTATGGATAGACTAAATTGTTGGCCTCGATGATATCATCCGGATCCACCCCGAATTGACTGGCAATCGACCACACGCGATCACCGGCTTGGACCACGTAGGTGGTGCCGCCGGGTTGGGGTGTTGCATCTTCCGTCGGGATCAGGAGGACTTGCCCCGGGTAGAGATTGTAGGGTGGCGTGAGCCCGTTCAGATCGATGATTTCCTGAGTTTCGACGTCGTACATGCGGGCAATCGAATACAACCATTCCCCGGATTGAACGATGTGCTCGATGGGGCCAGTCGGCGTGGTCGTACCGCTGGTTGTGGTCACGTTGATCACCGGCTCCGTTCCATCCGGTGTGAGTGAGGGTTCGAGGATGATGCCTGGCGTTGTGTCGGGCTCAGGTGTGCCGTCCGGGGTTGGGGTGGCTCCCGATGGTTCGATGGCCTGTGCGGTTTGGGTCAGAAATGTGGAAAGCACGGCTTCCATGGTAGCTTGCTGGAATGAGCCAGGCGCTCCCGTGGATGTCGGCAGGGGAGTGGATACAGAGCGAGTGCAAGCAGCAGAGAAGAGCGCAAGCCCAGCGATGCTGGTGAAAAGCAGGATCCGCATACACCGTTTGACCATGGGCTTCTCCTTACGTTTCAGCCTAACAACCGAACCATCACGGTTCAGCCGCGGATGGTAGCACAAGCGTTCCTATGCGTCAAGCGGAGCTTGAGGCAATAATTGGGTTGCAAGATGTGCGCCGAAAACCATTTGATAGAAAAGCAGAACTGCCCCATGAAGGGGCAGTTCCCGCTTGTTGATTCGAATCTCGGAAAATCGTTCAAATCGAAGGCCGGAGCAATGGGCGGAACTTGTAGCCGTATACGAGCATGCCCCTTTCACCATCGGAACGAAGCTTGCGGGTGACCATCTCCACAGGGGAGCCGACTTCCAGCGGTTGATCACCGATGTCCGTCAGTTGAGCGGTCACCAAAGGACCTTCCTCAAGGCGAATCAGGGCCACGGTGTAGGGGGATTGTTCGGAATGAGCCTCGGGTGCGTCCTGTACCTTAGCGAAGGAATATACTTCTCCGCGACCACTGAATTGGTAGAGCGTGCGTGCGTCGAGACCACAATCAGGGCATACGTCTCTGGGTGGAAAGATCTTCGCATGACAATGCGGACAAACCTCTCCCTCAAGAGCATAGCGTTGTTTCTTCAATCTCCAGTGGCGTGAAACCTCCATGCAATCACCTCAACAAAGGAATTCCCTTTTTCATTGCTGCTAAGTATAGGCAGTGGTAACTATCAAGAACTATCAATAAACCTCTGTGAACATCCTACTCACGTCCCAGAATGTGGGTGCAGGCGGTCGATCCAATACCGCCCAGGCATTGAGCCATGCCGATCTTGGTATCCATCACCTGGTTCTTATCGGCTCGCTTCTGAAGCTGTAGGACGACTTCTGCCAGCTGATAAACACCCGTAGCACCGCCAGAATCACCGCGTGCTGTGGAGCCGCCGAAGGTCGTGATCGGAATACGTCCCTGAAGGCCGATCTGCCCATCATGGGCCAATCGCCAACCCTGGCCCTTCTCGGCAAAACCTGCGGCTTCGAGAGAGAGGGCGCTGAAGATCGAAAATTGGTCATGCAGCTCGAACACGTCGATGTCCTTGGCTTTCAACCCAGATTGAGCGTAGGCTGCATGGGCGGATTCGGCTGCGGCGGTGAAGGTGAGGATGTCCGGTTGATCGTGAAGTGCAAGTGCAGACGTTGCCGAAGCGGACCCTAGGATGCGCACGCGCGGCGTTTCCGATTCGGATGGGAGCACGGACCGGCGAGCCAGGAGCACGGCCGCTGCTCCATCAACGCTTGGCGCGGCGTCCATGATATTCAGAGGTTCGCAAACCATGGCCGCCTTGGTGTAGGCCTCCTCGCTCAAGGCACGCTGGAAGATGGCGTTGGGATTCGTGACCGCATTGGCATGCGAATTGATGCTGAATCCGGCCAACGCGTTGGAAGGTGCTTCGTATTCGTAGAGATAGCGCTGCATCAGAAGTGCTGCCTGGGCAGCGGGCGTGATGCCGTGTACGGCTTCATGATCGGCATCCGTCGTGGTGGCCAGGGCGGAAAGTACGGCGGGGCCGATCTTGTCGGTCATCTTCTCGACGCCAAGCACCATAGCGGTTTCAAGCTGGCCGGACATGAGCGCCAGAAAAGCTTGGCGCAGCGCCATACCTCCTGAAGCGCCTGCAGCTTCGACGGTTACGGCTTCGATGCCGCGCAGCCCTGAGAAATCCGCGATCAGCGCGCCCAATTGGATCTGATGGGAGAGGATGGGAGCGAAGGCGTTGGCGACATAGAGGGCCTGGGGGACCAAGCCACCTGCATCGATCTGTGCCAGACGAACGGCTTCGAAGGCCAATTCTCGCAGGGATGTCTGCCAATGTTCTCCAGCTTTGGTCAGACTGACGCCGGCGATGAAGACATCATGCGCAGGAGGGGATGGGTTTCTTGGGCTCATTTCAGCGCCAGCTTTCCGCGATAGCGCGCGTAGGTTGCATAATCAATTTCGGTGCGCCGATCGATGTATTCCTGGGTTCTTGGAGCTCGATCACGAAGCGCAGGCAGCCGGTCGGTGAGGGACAACACGAAGGCATCGGACCCCGCACCCGATCCGTACGAGACCAGGAGGACGCGGTCTCCCGGTTGGCCTTTGTCGAGCACCGCTGATAGACCGATCATGGGAGAACCTGCGTACGTGTTGCCGATCAGGGAGACCAACAAACCGGTTTTGATTTGCTCGTCCTTGAAACCCAGCATACGGCCGGCGCGCATGGGGAATTTTGCGTTCGGCTGATGGAAGACGACGTGCGCGAAGTCTTCCGATTGGGTGTCCGTCAGTTTCATGATCTCCCGAGCTGCGGTAAGGATGTGTTCGAAATAGGCGGGTTCGCCGGTGAAGCGCTCGCCGTGTTCGGGATAGGTCTCGTTGGAGCGGCGCCAGAAATCAGGCGTATCGGTGGCGTAGGAGTAAGATCCCTCGAAGCGGGCCATGCTTTCCTTGGCAGGTCCAAGGATGATGGCCGCCCCTCCGGCTCCCGTGGTGTATTCCAGAGCATCGCCGGGGCGTCCTTGTGCCGTGTCCATGCCGATAGCCATGGCATAGCGCGCCATGCCTGAGCCGACCAGGCCGATGGCGGCCTGCAGCGCCTCCGTTCCAGCCTTGCAAGCAAATTCCCAATCGGCAGCCTGCGTGTGTGGCGTAGCGCCGATGGCTTCAGCCACCACCGTGGAACTGGGTTTGACCGCATAGGGATGTGATTCGGAGCCCACCCATACGGCCCGGATTTCGCTCGGATCGATTGCGGCGCGTGCCAGGGCATTGCGTGCCGCTTCGATCGACATGGTGATCACGTCCTCGTCCAATCCGGGGACGGCTTTCTCCACGATCGGAACTCCGCCCTCGCCGTCGGTCCAGATCCTGGACACCTCTTTCGCCGGCAGACGATAGCGCGGGATGTAAGCTCCATAGCCGACAATGCCCACCTCTTCCATCGGCTTGAGGAGACGATCTTGCTGACTTGCGTTCATACCTTCTTCCCTACTCCTATGGTCCTGGATGCCTCGAGAAGGCAACCTATCAATCCTACCAAATTCAATCGACCTTTCCACGATCCTGCTGCAGCAGTTGCTTGGCACGATCGAGGCGCACGTTACCCTCAGAGGCCATCTGCTTGGCCAGGCGTGTGACCTGGTCCCCCTTCGCCCCCGCGGCGATGGCTACTTGCCGTGCATGCAGGCTCATGTGGCCTCTTTGGATGCCTTCGGTGGCGAGAGAACGCAGCGCGGCCAGGTTTTGGGCCAATCCCACGGAAACCACGATCTCCGCCAACTCGCGAGCACTTTTCACGCCCAACACGGCCAGGCATGCCTTTGCGGTGGGGTGAACTTGAGTCGCACCACCGACGATGCCCACGGCCATGGGCATCTCGAGCTCACCTCTCAAATCACCATCCTCGTCGGCCCACCAGCGGCTGAGTGAGGCGTAACGGCCGGATCGTGCTGCGTATGCATGAGCGCCGGCTTCAACCGCGCGCCAATCGTTACCGGTTGCGATCAGCACGGCATCGATGCCGTTCATGATGCCCTTGTTGTGCGTTGCCGCCCGATAGGGATCGGCTTCCGCCAGAGCCCAGGCTTCGATGATGCCGTCGCGCACGCGCGCCCCTTCGAAATCGTCGAAGGCCAGCGCTTCGCATGGCACGCGGCAGTTGGCGCGTGCAAGCCGTCGATCGGCAAGGTTGGAGAGGATCTTGAGATGAGCGCGCCCGCCGCTGATCTCTTCCAGGAGCGGAGCGATGCTTTCAGCGGCCGTGTTGAGGGCATTGGCTCCCATGGCGTCGCGCGTGTCGTAGATCAGATGCACCACCAGCATGGGTCCCACGGCGGTCTTCTCAAAGTTGAATACTTCCATGTCGCGAGCACCACCACCGAGTTCGGCGATCACTGCATCCACCTTGTGGGCCAACGCGAGAATCTCAGGCTTGCGTCGGATCAGTGCGTGACTGGCTGCCTGCATATCGGGGACATCGAGCAGTTGAATCTGGGCGATCATGTGCGGCTCATCGCTCTCGGCATGGAAACCTCCACCCTGGCGCACGAGCTTGGCCATGAAAGATGCCCCCGCTACAACCGAGGGCTCCTCCACGGCCATCGGGATCACGAGCTCGAAGCCGTTGATCATGAAGTTGGTAGCCACGCCGAGGGGCATTCCATAGATCCCGATCACGTTCTCGATCATGTGATCGGCCTGGCTGGTTGATAATCCGCCTTGAGGATTGAGCGCCTGGCGCGCCTCGTCGCTCAACTTGGCTTGTTCGGCGATGCGCCACAACCGCTCTTCAAGCGACAAAGTATAGAATCCGGGAAGTCGAGAACTCATCTCAAACCAGCTCCTGGTAATCAACCTTTCCATGTATACGTGCGGATGGCTGGCAAAAACTATCAACCTCCGGGACGACGATCGGGATCCTGGATGGTTTCTTGTTCCGGTTTGGGGTAGAATTCGCCGTGTAGGTGAGGCAATATCGTGGATCACCATCCGCAGCAGGGGGCACAATCAAAATATGAGAACTTCCCGGATGCAGATGCGTGTATGCGTGCCCTGCATCGTGCCACGTTAAGTTTGTACACCGATTTGTCCCTGGAAGGCGTGCTTCGGAGAATCGCTACCGCCGCCAAGACGCTTACTCAGGCGCGCTATGCTGCTGTGGGGATTTCCAACGACGACGGGAAGCTGGAGACGTTCATCCATCTGGGCATGGAAGAGGACGAAGCCGGTCGCATTGCCCATCAGCCTGAGGGGCTTGGCCTTCTGGGGGAGATGATCCGAACGCAGAAGAGCATCCGCATCCCCGAAATCACCGATCATCCCAGTTCGTATGGCTTCCCTGAAGGTCATCCCAGGATGCGTTCGTTTCTGGGTGTCCCGATCGCTGCATTTGGCCGTCCTATTGGCCAGATCTATCTCACCGATAAGCAGGGTGCTACCGAATTCAGCGAGCAAGATCAGCAGTTGATCGAACTCTTGGCAGCCCAATCCGGCGCCGCCATCGCTAATGCGCGCCTCTACCACGAAGTGGCGGAGGGCAGAGCGGAACTTTCCCAGCGCAACGAGGAGTTGGAGCTGATCAATGCCATCGCCAACGCAGTCAGCTCGACCATCGAGCTCGAACCCTTGCTGGAAGCCATGCTGCTCCGTGTGAGCAGTCTTTTCGGCGCCGGCGCCGGGGAGATCTTCCTGCGAGAGGAAGGACGGAAGAAGTTCCGTCAGGCCATGCATGTCGGCGAAGCCAGGCAGGCCTTCGCAACCAACAGGCTCTACCATTTGGGCGAAGGCTTTGTGGGCTTGGTGGCAGAGAGCGGGAAGCCGTTGTGGTCGAACGATCTCGCGGAGGAAAAGCGCCTCATGCGACCCGCCGTGGTGGAAGCGGGTTTCAACACGCTGGTCTCGGTTCCACTGATCGGCAAGGGAAGAGTCGTGGGAGTGCTCAACCTGGCGTTTCGTGGCCCGAGAGAGATCAGCGATCGTGAAGTTGGGCTGCTGTCGGCGATGGGCGCCGGTGTGGGCATCGCCATTGAGCATGCCCGCCTCTCTCGCCAGGCTCGTCGAGTGGCGGTGCTGGAGGAACGAGAGCGCATCGCCATGGACTTGCACGACGGCATCATTCAATCGATCTATGCCACCGGTTTGACCCTGGATTCCCTGCGCTTGCTGCTTGCCGAATCGCCCAAGAAGGCCGAAACCGTACTGGATCAGATCATCGACGCTTTGAATGCCGTGATCCGCGATATTCGCTCCTACATCCTCGATCTGCAGCCCACGCGTGTTAAATCCATCAACCTGAAGGATGCAATTCATGAACTGGCGCGTGAGTTTCGGGCAAATACCCTGCTCGATATTGAACTCAAACTGGAAGATAAGGCCATCGATCTCCTCGATCGAAAGACGACCTCGGAGCTCTTCCTGATCGCTCAGGAAGCGCTGGCCAACGTTGCCAAGCATGCTGAAGCCACACGCGTATGGCTGACTGTGCGGAATATCGGGGAAGAATTGCTGCTACAGGTCATCGATAATGGCAAGGGCTTCAATCCCGAGGATCACAGGCGTATGCTGGGGCATGGTCTATCGAACATCGAGCAGCGTGCAAACAGCATCGGAGGCAACTGGAATATCACTTCCAGCCCGGACGAGGGAACAACGGTTACGGTTCGGTTGGCAATCGACAAAGCTCCCAGACTCACCGAAGACCTCATCGCTTGAAATCCCACCTTCCTCTTTCCAATCCACGGGTATCCAAACCCATTCCCCGCGTGACAGTCCGCGAATGCAGTCGGGAAGTAGATCACTGGATCATGATGGATCAGCGGCCTATACTTGGTTCGCGTGCGATGAGTGTGGAGCGAAACATGGACACGGCGCGTGTCTATATTGTCGATGAACATGCCGAGGTGCGGCTCGCCCTGGCCGAACGACTGGCCCGGGCTTCCAATTTGCGCGTCATCGGGCATTCTGGAGATGCTGATGAGGTTATGAGCATCAATCGGGAATCGAAGCCGGATGTCGTTCTCGTTGAGGTGAAGCGAAGCGATGGGATGGGATTGGAGCTTCTGCGCCAGCTGTCCATGCTTCCGCACGAACCTCGGGTTGCCGTTCTCACGTCCTACCCCTCCTCCTGGGAACGGAAAGCCGCCCATCGCGCGGGAGCCATTGCATATCTGCTGAAGGACATCGATTCGGAGGAACTCATTCGCTCCATCTCAAGCCTGGTTGAGGATTGAACAAACCTCAGCCGCACGAAGCCGAACGAATCAGGTCGTCCTGTCAGGACGGCCTTTTTTGATTGGCAAGGTTACTTTCGTCAATCCCCTGGAAGTAGATGACCCTGCCGTACACCGCCGTCATGAGGAAACCCTACCGGCGAGCGCAGTTCCCTCGATGCCCCGGGTCCATCCTTGCGTGCCACACATCGCACATGGGATTCCTCTGATCTTCTTCTCTCCCACGTCATCATAGGCATGAGCGTTGCAAGGAAGCCCGCTGCGCATCGAGGCATCTTCGTCAAGGATCCTATCTCCACGAAAGGATGCATCCGGAATCCATGCAGCAGTTTCCTGCCACAATGGGTATGCGGTTTGAGTTTTACGAAATCACAGGAGGCTAGGTGGCGTAAACGAGGCGTTCGACGGTCTCGCGCAGTTCGCTTGCCGAGAATGGTTTGGAAAGGCAAGCATTGGCTCCTGCGCTGAAGGCTGCTGAGAAATCATCGGGTTCGCATTTGGCGCTGATCACGATAGTGGGGATGCTCTTCCAGGCTTTTTGGGAGCGCAGCTTCCGAAGGAGGGAAAGCCCATCGATCTCCGGCATCATCACGTCGGCCAGGATGATGTCGGGATGAATTTCGTCCAACATTTCCAATGCTTGCATCGCGTCTTTGGCAGCATGGGCAGTGAATCCATAGAGGCGAAGGATTTCGCAAACCACTGCGCAAAAGGCTGGTTCGTCATCCACAACGAGAATACACTTGGGAACGGGATCAGAGAGCTTGATGGAAGGTGTAGCTGCTGTCTCTGGCATCGATAATGGCCTCACACTTCTGGTCCCTCAATTTGATTATATATACGAATCACCTCACTCAAACCTTACAAAATCCTACCTCCACCTTACAAATACCTTTCAAAAAAGGGGGGGGTGGACCGGGTACGCGCGTGGATTTAATTCGCTCTGATGTTCAGGGAAGTCCTTGCAGGAAGGTCGTTACCGCGTCCAGAAAGGCGTCGGAACACTCCTCCTGGGGAAGGTGACCGCATTGCTCGATGATCACCAGCGTGGCGTTGGGAAGTTCATCTGCAACGCGAATGCTCTGCTTCAAGGGTACGACTTTGTCATCATCTCCACTCATCACCAGCACTGGAATGGAAACATGTGGCAAACAATCCACGAGGTTGGGAGGATCGGTCGTGATGAACAACTCCCAGAAGGTGGTGTCCCAATCCTTGGCATGCGTCGGTTTCGTATAACCTTCCCACATCTCGGAAGCCATTTGAGAAGAATCGTGCAGGGCCAAGTCGAGGAGAGGCTTGCCATACTTTGCGATGGTACGCGCCAGGAGGATGCCCAACCTGCGCCCTTGCGGTGAACTCAGCAGAGGAATCAACCAGGCTGGTGGACCGGGTTGAAAATAGACCGCCGCATCTACAAGCACGAGGGCACGCACCGCCTCCGGGTGGCGACATGCTGCGTCGAGGGCCACCGATCCCCCCGCTGAGTTGCCGATCAGCACGGCGTCCTGGAAACCAAGGGCTTTGATCAGGGCAATGGTTTGATCGGCATGCGCTTCAGCCCTGTAAGGATTTCCACCCTCCCACTGATCCGGAAGGGGGCGTTCGGTCAATCCGAATCCAGGGCGATCGAAGGCGATTATGGTGCCGTAAGCACTCAGTGGGCCCATCACCTCTCGCCAGGTGAATACGCTGGAAACGAAACCGTGCAGGAGTACGATGGCCGGCTCCCCCTGAAAACTGATCTTGTAGTGGAACTCGATCCCATCGATCTCGATGAAACGACTGTCTGCGTCGGCGAGCTCCCTGGGCGGCACTGTATCCTTGAGCGCGGGTATAGGAATCAGGAGCGGACCAACGAGGCAAAGCAGGAGCAAGCAGGCAATCGTAATGAGCACGATCATGGGCTTCCTCTTCATGCTTGAATTTCCTTGCATCGTTCTTTACACAAGACGGATAGCTGCGCTGGCAGCATCCAGCGCCTTCACGGCCTCCGCATCCAGTTTCCACCCCAGAGCTCCGGCGTTCTCCTCGGCTTGCCTGGCGTTCTTTGCGCCTGGGATGGGCACGGTTCCCTTACACATGGTCCAATTCAGGGCTACCTGCGAAGGAGATTTCCCACCAAGACCTTCGCCGATCTCACGCATCAGGGAGAGCAGAGGGCGAATCCTCTCCAAAAGTCCGCGTGAATACTGCCGTCCTCGTGCACCTGGGGGTGGATTCTCGGGTGTGTACTTGCCGGTTAGCAAGCCCTGAGCCAACGGGCTGTAGGCGATGACCGTTACGCCCAACTTCCGGCACGTTTCGATTTGTTGATTGTGTTCCGGTTCCCGATCCAGCATGCTGTAGCGGATCTGGTTGGAAGCCAATGGCACGCCTTGTTCGGCCAGGGCTCTGTGCGCGCGCAGGACTTGCTGCGCGCCATAATTGGAAACACCCACCGCCCGGACCCTTCCTGCATGTACACATTCTGCCATCGCCAGCATCCAGGTTTCGATGGGCACGGGTGGAAAGGGCATGTGCATCTGATACAGATCCACACACTCCAGATCCATGCGCGTAAGGCTTCTGCGAAGCGCGGCACGGAGACTCCTGCGATGAAGACGCCAGGGGAAGGGGAAGAATTTCGTCGCAGCGATCACAGGGATGGATGCGGTGCGCATATAACGGCCGAGCAGCCTCTCGGAGCGGCCCAAGCCATACACTTCAGCGCTGTCTAAGAAGTCGATCCCAGCAGCCAGGGACCTTTCAAAGGCAGCCTTGGTGTCATCTTCGTCATACCCTCTTCCATACCCCCAGATAAAACGATCCCCCCATTGCCAGGTACCCAGTCCCATTGGACTGATCTGGAGATCGGTGTTGCCAAGCTGAACGGCGTTCGAGAAAGGTAGATCCGACATGTTTGTCCGTCCTATTCCAGGTTACTTGAGAGATACCAATGCGCGATCGGATGGATCTTCGCCGCGCGCTGAGATTGACCATCGCGCTCCGTGAGAGGACATGCAATCCCGACGATCATGCTTTGAAGTATTGCCGCAGGGTGTCCCTCAGGCGGAAACGGCGCATGTAGGGGGCTGCGTTCTCGGCGGTAAAGGGGCGCGGATAGGGAACGAATCGGTGGATGGAATTGAAGGTGGTAATGTTGCGCACGGCCAACAACTCGAGCAGGCTGCGTGTCACGGGAGGGGATGGCAGCAGAACCTCCATCAATGCTACTGCGAACCTCAACAAGGGCATGGGGAATCGGATCAAAGTCCGTCGAGCCCCCAAGGCTTGGAGCGTGCGACGCTCGATCTCCTCCAGCGTCAGAATCTCAGGACCTCCCAGTTCATATTCCTGACGCAGGGTTGCATAATCATCGATGGCCTTGGCAACACTGCTGGCCACATCTTCCACCCAGACGGGCTGGAACTTGGCTCCCTTGCCGCCCACGATGGGGAAGATGAGTGGAGAGAACGGCACCAGGCGCGCAAACGTATTGGCGAACTCATCTTCCGGTCCCCAGATCACAGAGGGCCGGAAGGCTGTCCAATCCAATGACGAGGCCGCTACATGGGCCTGGGCTTTGCCTTTGGAGGCAAGGAAGCGGTAGGGCAGAGAAGGATCTGCGCCGAGCTGGGATAGATTGATGAAGCGTTTCACACCATTTCTTATCGCAGCTTCAACCAGATTGACGGTTCCTTGGTAATTGATCTTCTCGTAGGTGAGGTTATCCTTTTCAACCGCGATGGCCACGGTGTGAATGACGGCGCTGCAGCCGTACAGCGCTGGCTTGAGCGTTGCCGGGCGGGTGACATCGCCTGGAATGATCTCGATTTTGAGACCCCCCAGCCGACCCTCGGACTCGGCTCGGTGGGGATTGTAGACCATCGCCCGTACGGGTTTTCCCACATCATGCAGATGCCGCACAATGTGGCTGCCGACATATCCCGATCCACCAGTTACGAGAATCATCGTGAACACTCCCTCTTGCGATTCCGTAAAGATTAGTATGAATGACGATTGGTCTTTACGCAAAGGGGGTCTCCCGTAACAGGCGGAAACCCCTGACGAGCTGAGTGTGAAACTGGAGCGGCTGCGCCGAAACTACAGCAGCACGGCTGGTTTCGCAATGGATCCAACCCTTGCATTTGGGTGGTTAGGCTTTCGCCGGGCGCTGATGAACTCAGGCGCCCACCAATCGTTTCGCCAGGGAGACTGCCGCCATGGCGTCCTCAGCATAACCATCGGCGCCGATCGAATCCGCCCACTCCTGATGCACCGGCGCACCGCCGACGAGAACCTTGACCTGATCCCGCATGCCGGCCTTGTCAAGCGCCTCGATGACTTCACGTTGAATCGTCATCGTGGTGGTGAGCAGGGCGGAGAGTCCCAGCAACTCTGCACCGGTCTCCTTCAATTTGGCGATGAATGCGTCCGTAGTGACGTCCACGCCCAAATCGTGGACTTCGAAGCCATTGGTGGAGAGCATCGTTCCCACAAGGGATTTACCGATCTCATGGATGTCGCCTTGGACGGTGCCGATGACGACCTTGCCGTGTGTAGACAGAGTCTGTCTGCCTTCCTTGAGTTCAGGCTCGAGAAGGGCCATGGCCTGCTGCATGGCCGAACCCGCAATGACGATGTTCGGCAGGAAGTATTCCCCACTGGCGAACTTCTCCCCCACGACATCCATGCCGGGAACCAAGCCCTGGTTGATGATCGCCATGGGATCGAGCTTGGCTTGAAGCGCTTCTTGTGTGAGGGCGACGGTCTTCTCCGGATCGCCTTCGATGATGCTGCTGGTGATGTTTCCGAGTATGTCCTCAGACATGCAATGCACTCCTGGTCCTTGCTTTGGGGTTCTAGGCGTCCGGAAGCGTCGGCAGTTCATCCATGCCGAAGGTCTGTGCCGCCTTGGTGGTGATGGCGCTCAATTCGTTCCGCAGTTCCTTGGTGATCGAGCTGGGCTGGTAGGTAGCGAGCAGCTCTTCCACGCGCATCGTGGCGCGTTCGAATGCCGTCTTAGCCCCGGCTCCTTTCCATGCGTCGTAGGAGCCGCGATCGATCACAGGCGAGGGGATGTAGAACTCCTCTTTGAACCAGCGCAGGGTGTGGGGATCGGCCAGGTAATCGGCCCGATGGCCCATCTTGCGTATGAGTGTCAGGGCGATGGGATCGTCGCGTTTCTCGACACCGCCGACCAGCCGTTTGGCCATGCCGATGATTTCGGCGTCGATGACCAGCTTCTCGTAGCTCTGGCAGCTCTCGAAATCCATCATGCCTGCGCCGGAGATCATGTTCACTCCGGCCAGCGCGGCCAGCATGGCCCCGCCGGAGGATTCCAGACCGCTCTGCGCGTCCACGATCTTGGCATCGGTCATGCCCAAATAGGCATGCGTGGGCATGTTCAGGGATTTCCCCACCTGTGTGTAAGCGCAATCGATCATCCACGTGCCCACCGCTCCCATCGGCGTCGTTCCCTGGCGCATGTCGAAAGCCGCCGGGGAACCTCCCCAGACGATGGGCGCGCCTTCCTCTGCCAGCTGGCAGATGGTCACGCCGCTCAAGCACTCTGCGGCGTGCTGTACGACAGCCGCTGCCAGCGTCACCGGAGAGGTCGCTCCGGCAAGCGGCATGGAGACCAACTCGGAGGGGATCCCCGCGCGGGCGCAGTCGATCATGTTCTGGCAGGTCAGATCGCTCCACAGTAGCGGAGGCGAGGGGCAGACATCAAAGACGGCGATCGGTTTCTCGGCCAGCGCCACCTCACCGCCTGCAACCGCCGCCAGCATGTCCTTCATCGTCCACCAGGTGTCCTTGCGGAAGGCGCCGGTGATGATGGGTTTCCGCATGAAATTCAAGGCGATGTAGAGGCGGTAGAGATCGCCGATCTCCTCGGGCACATCGCCGCAGATGATGGCCGTGCTTTGGGCATCGATCTGGGGCAGCGTTTCGACCAGCTTGACAAACTTGACGAAATCGGCGGTCACCGCCGTGCGCTGCTCCTGAGTCTTGCTATCCAGGATGGTGATGGCTGCCGACCCGGGATCGAAATGGATGTCATCGCCTCCGTAGTGCACGACAGGTTCGCCATCCAGGTTGTAGAGATAGAACTCGGAGGGCGCTGTCTTCAAGGCGCGGCGGGCGATCTTCTCCGGGATGTGCGCGATCTGGGCTTCCCGATCGACATCAGCACCGGCTGCGGCCAGCAGATCCAGCGCTTCTTGATTGTGAACCCTCACTCCGGGATCGAGGAGTAAGCCGAAGGCTTCGTCGATGATCTGATGGACGAGTTCCTCGTGGAGGATCTCGAGCTTGGGACGCATTCATGGCCTCCTGATGAGGATAGCTTGAACGCCGTAGATCCGGCGCAAGATCGTATTATACCCCCCATGGACCGAGGTTCCGCGTTGCCGGTGGAGAGGTTTGATCAGCTGCTTTCAAGACATTTCTTTGCTTGGATGTGATAGAACGAACCCCATGAAATTACCGGGGAACGATATATAGACACTATGGGATTGGTTCCGTTGATAGATAGATAGTTCCATCTAACTCTGTTTCATAGTAATAAACTAAATCATCTTCATTTTGATCAACAATGAATGCAGCCCACCCAAGTGCCGTATCTCCTCCCGCTATGTGCCGGTTTCGAAATAAGTAATGAATATTCGAAATGCTTATTGGTCTCCTTTCAATTCCATTAGATCCAATCAAACGCATGTTACTTTGCCTTATCCAGCATTCCAAATGCCTGGGACCGACACAGGCTGCTATTAAGCTTACAAACACATATTCCATGCCTTCATCCGGTTTGAGATTCGCACTGGAAGCATCCATGACAATGTTCGTTGCCGGACGGATTAAATCAACCACGAGAAAATCGAGTACGCCTAAAGAACCTTTTGACCCAAAGGGAACCGGATTGATTCTTGAGGGTTCATAGTGAGTACTTGTTGGTTCTAAACTGTCGATAGGCTGTACGAGGGGAACAGAAGAATCACGATTCGTTGGCTGTGGCGTATTGGCAGGTGGTTCAGTTTGGGTAGGTGTGGGAGTACTGGTTGGAAGAACAGCGATAGGGGAGATTGGGGTTGGTTCGGTTGGAGCGGGTTCTTCAGGCGCTGCATGGGCACAACTGGGTAAACACGAACTGATTAAGATGATCAAAATGAACAAGGATATTCGTTGTCTCATGCTGTTCTGCTCCGCCTCGAATAACATTCATACTTCCTTTAGTTCTGAATCAGCAGTGATCGCCGGAAAACCCGGGTCGAGCAACAATCCGAAGGCTTCAGCGATGATCTGTTGGATAAGATCCTCATGGAGGATGTTGATCTTGGGCCGTATGCCTGACCCCCTGAAGAAGGTTGCATGTCTGGCGTCAATCTTGCGCAGGAGCGAATTATACCCCCCCATGAAGCCTGGTCTGGATGCAACGCCTTTCCACAAGGTGCAACGCCCTTTGGAGGCTCGCGACAAGGAAACGCTCCATGAAGGTGCGTTGCACCTTGGAGAACACTATGAAGGGGAGTCAAATTCCTACGGCGTGCAGGCGCCTCCTGGATTGGCGTTGGGAGGACAGGGCGAGGTGCAGATCAAAGCTCCGGTTTTCTCATCCCGGACGTAGCAGCCCTCCGGCTCAGGAACGGGTGATGGCGCAGCAGATCGCACCGGAGCGTCTTCCGCATCCCCCAAGACATCGACCAGCGCACGGAGCACCCAGCAGTAGCCGCTGTCCGTATCGAGCCATAGCCAGGAGGTATCCTGGTTGCGGCCCTCGATCGGGAGCGTTTGTCCCCTCTGCAGAATGACCGTGAGGGGGTAGTTCGAACCGGGTCCTCCGCGGCAGCTTGCATCATCGTTCATCGTGCCTCGCAGAATCCCCGGCTCATCCCCCGGTGGGGGAATGGTCACCACCGCGATGCCGAACTCCAACGTGAAGGCACCCATGTCGCACTCGGGTCCCTGCGGGCGTGTTACACCGCGCTGGTCCGTCGCCGGGCAGTCGGCACCCGATGCGCCGGTATCGATCGCCGGGCTGGATGGGAGCAGGGCATGGGTGAAGGTCGGGCCGCCGTTATCAGCCAGTGGGCCCAGCAAGGGAGCGACGGCGATCAGGTCGCCCAGGCTGGGATTGAGCATGCAGGTGGCGTCGCTGTCGAGATTGTGCCCCTGTGTGACATAACCAACACCGTAGCAATCCGTGGTTGCGTTGTCCGCGATGATGGTGTTCAGCAAGCGGGTGGCACCGACATTGATGCTCGAAATACCGTCCGGTCGGTTGTTGGAGACAGTCACGCTGGAGAGCCACATCTCGCCGTTGTTGCCGATGCCCGCGCCTTCGGGAGCGGTGTTTCCGCTGATGGTGGAGTTCGTGATGTGAACTTCGCCCTCGTTGAAGATCCCTGCGCCCTGGATGTCGGCAGAGTTGCCGCTGATCGTGCTGCCCACGATGGTCATCGAGGCGACCTGGTTGTTCATCAGTCCGCCGCCCCACATCGTGACCTGGTTGCCGGAGATGGTTGTGTTCACGATCTCGAGTGTTCCACTCACATTCCACAGACCGCCGGCCTTGGGCGTCATCACGTTATCGTGCACAACACTGCCGGTGATGACCATGTTGAGGTAGTTGAATCCTCCACCGGCTGTATTGGCGCCGATATCGACTCCGGTGAGATCCATCGTGCCGTAATTCACCACACCACTGCCGATGTTCTCGATGATGATCGTGCCGTCGATCGTTGCCACGCTGTCGGAGTCGAGATTGCAGATCCCCGCGTAGTACGTGAGGCTGGCGTTGTCCGCAACCACGCCGTCGGTCATCATCAGGGAACTGTAATTTCCGATACCTGCGCAGACATCCCACAACTCACCACCGATTGTGTTCGCTCTCACGGTGGTTCCGCTGAGCTCGAGCGTTCCTTCGTTCCAGATGCCGCCGGTGTGGATGTTGTCGTCCACCATACTCCCGATCAGGGTTGCCGTAGCATCGACGCCGTTGTACAGACCTGCCCCCCGGTTGTCGGCATAATTCATGGCCACAAGGGATTCGGTCATCGTGAGCGTGCCCTGGTTGTGAATGCCGCCGCCCCAAGCCTCGCTGCCAATGGGCTCGAAGGCATTGTTGAAGATCACCTCGACGTTGTTCATGGTCAACGTGCCGCGATTGAGGATCCCTCCGGTGTTGTAGAAGCCGAGCCCTAGCGCTGCGATGCTGGGTTCGTTGTTGCGCACGATGCTGTCGGTGAGCTCCAGGGTCGAACCGTCGCCGATGACAATTCCACCCACGGCCTCACCGCCGCCGTTGTGGATCGTCAGGTTGTGCATCACAGCCGAGGTGCCCGGCCAGATCGAGACCACCGTGCGCAGGCCGTTACCATCGATGCGCGCGTCGCCAATGCCCTGAAGGGTGAGATCCTTGTCGACGACCACGCCCACGGAGGGAACGCCGGCGTCAATCTCGACATAGTTGCCGTCTTGGATGTGGATCGTATCGCCGGATGAAGACTTGTCGATGGCGGCGCCGATCGTCAGGCATGCCGTCGCCGGTGTGAGGCAGTCGTTGCTGTCGTCTCCAGCCGGATCGACGTAGTAGTTCCCGGGGATCGGCGTGGAGATGCATGCCAGCACTGCTGCGAACGTGAGGATAAGAACCAGAGTGGGAAGGACCCTCTTCGGGGACATGGTTGCCTCCTTTGGCCGCACAGCTCCTGCTTGCAGTGGATGGCAGCAGGCCATCTCTATTGTGCCCGTTTCGAACGACTTGGGCAAGCCGCAAATCCGACGGTTGTGTGTCAGGCAAGATGCGTCGATGGAGGAAGCGAAATATTGACGTAATGGATAAACAATGATAGATATCATCTTTCACTGGCCAGAGGGTGATTGGTACAGGCTGATTTCGTTCAAATTGGAGAGGAAGCGATGAAGTGTGGGAATTGCGGTACGAAGAATCCGAAGAAGTTCAAGTTTTGCAAGGAATGTGGGGAGGAGTTGATACCACAGGCAGCAACAGCAACCCAAACGGTGATCATCAAAGAAAGGCGCAGGGGCGTACCGGCTTTTATCTGGATCCTGCTGGGGATGATCCTGGTGGTGTTCCTGTGCGGATTGTTGGTCTGGTTGGATGTCGTCGATGTACCCGAGGTTGTGAGGGCGCGTTTACCAGATCCGATCGGCGATCTGGTCGACGCCGTCGATGATGCAAGGCCTCCAGGGGCGCCTGATCTGCCGGGGGGCGGTGCGCAGCCGGACGATCAGGATCAAGACCAAGGCCAACCGCCGCAGGTTGTGCTTCCAGGGAACCAGGGTCAACAACCTGGGCAACAACCAGGACAACCACCCGGTCAACAACCTGGATCGTCCAGTGATGTTTGTGACGAAGATCTCAACGATACGTTCGCCGGCAGCACCTATCAGAATGTCCCGTATGAAGGTCTCGCCTACATCGATTTGGAGTTCGATGAACCACTGCAATCGGATCGTTATGATGTGGAAGTTGAGATGCCTTCAGGACGAACCGACGAATGGACCTGTGATGAGGGCAGTTGGTTTGGTGGGTACCACCTCTGCCAGGAGCAGGGGCCCTATTACTGGGAGCGAGGAATCGTGACCTTCATCTTCAGACCTGAAGGTGAGAGCTGTGTTGTGGGCGAATTGGATTTCGAGTTCGAATGTAAATCAGGTGAGACCTGGTACTACGGCTGGGGTTACAACAATGGCTGCTGCACGGACGGCTGCTGGTGCAATCATCCTTCCACTGGCCAACCCGGCTGCTGGCAGGAATGCGCGCCGCAGTGTGCGGATTGATGACGACGGATGTTGAAAACCTGACAGGTACAAAAGAACCTGTCAGGTTCTTTTGTACCTGTTCTTGCTTGGATAGTAAATCGGGATTTGTCCAGAAACACAGAAGGCGTACAATATTCCTTTGGCGAGTCAATGGTACATCGGATTCGAGATTGGCGTTACCAGAAAAATCGAAGAAACCGACATTCTTCAAGTTCAAGAACGCAGGTGAGGTCGATCATGAAATCCTTCCGAAAGGGATTGGTACTACGAAGCACACGGCGATCGATTCAATGGATCCTCTTTCTGTTCCTGACCCTGGTCCTGGTTCAAATGGCTTGCGTGGGAACGGGGGCATGCGTGGGATCGGGTGGAGACATTCTTAGTTCACCGGTTTGTAAGGATGACTGGTCGCGATCCGAATGCAAGGAATGGGACGACGAAGGCATCAACGACGCCGACTGGGATTTCCACGCGGGGAGGACTTGCGAGGGGCTTGGGTATACGGATCGGTGCTCGGATGGCAGCTATCGATGGCCTGGTCATTGTAGATGAGGGAAAATTCAGAGAGCATTGGTCTTCGTCTCGCATACCCGTATCTAGCTCACATCAGCATTCCTGATTCGCTTGAAACGTTGCGTTCCAATCGACCTCCGCATCTGAACATGGATACCCAAGAGCAGCCAGCTTGAAGTATTCGGTCATCGGTTTGATACAGGGGAAGCGGAACGTACTGCTGAAACAGCAAACACCCTGAAGATCGCTTTTCCCATGGGGGATCCCTGCTTTGGTGGATTCGCCCGACGACAGTTTTCGCAGTCAATCGGGCTTTTAATCAAGACGATAAAACTCTAAACTTGCCTGACGAACGAATGATGCTCACTGGAGACAACCACCATGCAGTCACTCAAACCGAAGTTTCGTATTTCCATAGCTTGGATCGTTATCGTTGTGGCCTCGCTGGCTTGCGGCGTTTCCACACCCACGGAAACCGACCCATCCTCGGATGATCTGAATGCCACCCAGGCATCCTTGGAGGCGACACAAACCGCGATGGCGAGCCAATCGGAACCTCAACCTCCAGCACAGACCCTGGCGCCCGAGACCCCCTTCCCAACCCTCGCTCCGGTCGACACACCCTCCGAACCTGCGCCTCCATCGGTGCGCACATCGTTTGGCGCGCCCTCGAATTGGACGGGCAACCCGGGTGTTTGTCACCAGGGCTGCTACTTTGCGGACGCCACGGGCGATGGGAGGGCGGACTTCATCGCTCACGACAACGACGCCGTCTACGTGATGCCCTCCACGGGAACCGCCTTCGGCGTGCCCCAGCAGTGGACGCCCGGGCCGGGCACATGCCACCAGGGCTGCTACTTCGCCGACGCAACCGGCGATGGGAGGGCGGACTTCATCGCTCACGACAACGACGCCGTCTACGTGATGCCCTCCACGGGATCTTCCTTCGGCGCGCCCCAGCAGTGGACGTCCGGGCCCGGCGTGTGCCACCAGGGCTGCTATTTTGTCGACGTGACCGGCGACGGCAGAGCCGATTTCGTCGCTCATGACTATGATGCAGTCTACGTGATGCCCTCCACGGGCTCGGCCTTCGGCGCGCCTCAGCCGTGGACGCCGGGACCCGGAACTTGCGAGCTGGGCTGCTACTTCGCCGACGCGACCGGCGACGGGAGGGCAGACTTCATCGGTCATGATTACGCCGCTGTGTTCGTAATGGCCTCCACGGGATCCTCCTTCGGCGCGCCACAGCAGTGGGGTGGCGGGGGATGTGATCTGGGCTGCTACTTCGTGGATGTGACAGGCGATGGCAAGGCAGATTACGTTGCCCACGACAACGATGCGGTATACGTCATGCCCTCCACGGGATCATCCTTCAGCAACCCGCAGCAGTGGACTCCCGGACCAGGTGTATGCCATCAAGGCTGTTATTTCGCCGATGCAACCGGCGATGGCGCCGCCGATTTCATCGCCCATGACAATGACGGCGTCTACGTGATGCCTGCCGAATAGCAAGCATTGAGAGTAGAGTAAGAAACCTGACAGGTTCGTAAAACCTGTCAGGTTTCTGCAATTAAACACGCCAGGTGCAACGCAGTTGGAAGTGCGTCGCACCTATCAGGTGCCCCCACGGGGATTCGAACCCCGGTCTTGGCCTTGAAAGGGCCACGTCCTAGTCCCCTAGACGATGGGGGCGCGGGCAGGATTGTATCACGCGCCGAACGGCAGGGTCAACGCTTGGCTTTACGCTGCTTCGGCGCGGTGCCTTTGAAGGCCGGGGCGGTGATGGCGTGGATGCGGCACAGGCGACGGTCTAGCAGGCGCGATCGGAGCCGTGGATCGATCTCCTCCAGCGAATCCGCCGTCGTGATCACCGTCGGCAGTGCCGCGTTGTAGCGATGGTTGAAGAGCTGGTAGAGCTTCTCGCGCACCCAGGGCGTCATGGCCTGCGTGCCCAAGTCGTCGAGCACGAGCAGCGGCGCGGTGCGCACCTCCTCGAAGCGCCGGTCGTAGGAGACCGTGCTGTGGGGATTGAAGGTGGCGCGCAGGTGATCGAGCAGATCGGGCACGACGACGAACATCACGGCATGACCCGCGCTGGCGCGGTAGTTGGCGATGGCTGCCGCCAGGTGCGTCTTTCCGCTGCCATACGGACCCAGGAAGACCAACCAGCCGGATGGATCCTCGGCGTAGGCATTGGCAGCCTTGAAGGCTTCCTCGAGGGAACGCTCGTCCTTGGGATCGAGCTTCTCGCCCTTGCGCATGCTGAAGGTGCCGAAGGTCTGCTGGGCGTGCTGATTCAAGGAGGAGAGTTCCGGCTGCCTGGTGTCCTCGGAGGGTCGGCGATAGTCGGGTGCGGTGATCTCGGCGTGCACCACGACCTCGCGATCCATCAGCCGGGAGCGCATGCGCCCCTCGATCTGTTCCAGAGGCAGGTTACTGGTCACGACCAGAGGCAGGCGGTTGACGTAGCGGTAGTTCAGGATCTGATACAGCTTCTCGCGCGCCCACTCGGTGGCGTTCTGGGTGCCGAAATCATCCAGGATCAAAAGCGGGGCGTCGCGCACCTGATCGAAGCGTTCCTCGAAGCGCACGTCCTCATCGCTGAAGGTGAAGCGCAGCGTATCCAGCAGGTCGGGAACGGTGAGGAAGAGTGTGGAAATGCCCATGGCTGCGACCTTGTTGGCGATGGCCGCTACCAGATGGGTCTTGCCGCAGCCGTAACCGCCCAGCAGCAGCAGCCATCCCCGGGGATTCTCGGCGAAGAGCTGGGCGTGGTTGAAGGCGCGCTCGATGGAGGCCTGCTCCAGCTCTCCATAACCCACGCGGCCGTGCGGGTTGAAGCTCGCGAAGGTGAGATGCTGCAATTCCTGCAATTGGCTGTAGCGGAAGAGCCGCTCGCGAATGTGCGCCTGCACACGCCCCTTGCGGCAGGAGCAGATCTCGAGACGCCCGAACTCCGGATGGCCCAGGGGGACGTCCTTGCGCAGGTAGCCGATGCCTCCGCAGAGTGAGCAATCCGGGTCGCCGGGCAGCAGGTTCTTGGGATCAGTGTTCGATGAAGTCGGCATATTTGCCTTCGATGTAGCGTCGGCGATCCTTTTCAGAGTCGCTTCGATCTTCTCTCTCATGCCTTCCCTTGGTCTGCCAATCCTCCAGGATGGCTTCCACGTAGCGCCACTTACGCACGTTGTTTTCAACAGCGATGCGTATGGCGTCCTCGATCCAGCTCAGGGGATAGGTCTCCTCGGCATCGCGCAGGACGTCGGCGATCATCGGTGTCAGCGCGCCGATGTTCTGCTCGTACAGCCGGAAGATGTTGGGTCGCTCGATGGAGAGGTCGAGCGGCGCTTGGGCATCCCCGCTGGGGAGCCAATCGCCTTCTTCAACCGCTTTTACAGCGGCGCGGCCCTTGGCCGAATTGAGGAAGTAGTAGGGGTCCGGTCCCTGGGCGCTCTCCAGACTGACTTGAAGCAGCGTCCCACGCGCTACGGCCCTTTCCAGTGCCTCGTCCAATGCCTCTCCAGCGTCAACGCCGGAGCCTCCCATGCCGCGCATGAAAAGTTCGTCGGAGGCGATCTGTTCGCGGCGCAGATAGCGGAAGCGGCCTTCCTTCTGTGCCAGTGCCCAGAAGGCGTAGAGCGTGATCTTGAACTCGCCCAGGTGATCGATGGACGGCAGCAGTTCGCTGAAGAATGGATTGGGAATGGGCGTGGTTTTCAACTTGCCCTCGGGAAAACCTGGGAATCCCTTGGAGATGCGCTTGGTCACGCCCGTGCTCTCCTGTTGGGTGGGTGGCGACGGGATCGCCGTTTTACTCGGGAACCTGAGCCAGATCGACCTGCCGCGTGGCGGCGTTCTCGAATTTGGCCAGTTCCTTCAGGAAGACCAGCTCGACAACGCCCTGCGGTCCGTTGCGATGCTTGGCGACGATGACCTCGGCGATGTTCTGCTTGAGCGTGTCGTCCTCGTATTGATCCGGGCGGTAAATGAACATCACCACGTCGGCATCCTGCTCCAGGCTTCCTGATTCGCGAAGGTCGGAGAGGATGGGGCGCGGTGGTTTGCGCGATTCGACGGCACGCGAGAGCTGCGCCGCTGCCAGTACAGGAACCTTGATCTCGCGCGCCAGCGCCTTGAGATTGCGCGAGATGTAGGAGACCTCTTGCACGCGATTCTCGATGCGGCGGTCGCCAGTCATGAGCTGCAAATAGTCGACGATGATCAGGTCCAGCCCGACCTCGGAATGCAGGCGGCGGCACTTGGTGCGCAGCTGCAGGGGCGTGATGGCGGGCGTGTCGTCGAGAAAGATCTGCGTATCGCCCAGTGTGCTGACGGCCTGCGTGAAGAGCTGCCATTCGGGATCGTGCAGCCTGCCCATGCGCAGGCGCTGGGAATCGATACCGGTCTCCTGAGCGATGAGGCGCTGCACCAACTGCTCGTTGGCCATCTCGAGCGAGAAGAGCGCTACGTGCTTTTTGAAGATCTGGCTGGCGTTCTTGGCGGCGGAGATGCAGAAACCGGACTTGCCCATTCCGGGACGACCGGCGATGATGAGCAGATCGCTGGGCTGCATGCCGCCCAGCAGGCGATCGAGATCGATGAAGCCGGTGGGCACGCCCAGAGTCTCGTCTTGATGGCGGTGGAGGTAGTCGATGCGATCGTAATACTCTCCCAGCACCATCTGGATGGGTTGCAGGTGGCGCGTGAGACGCCTTTCGCTGACACCGAACACGGTTCTCTCGGCGTCATCGACCACATCGGTGATTTCGGTCTCGGTCTCGTAGGCCAGGCGGGCGATCTGGGTGGCGGCCTGAAGCAATCGCCGCCGTGTGGCCGTGTCCTCGACGATGCGGCCATAGGCCTCCGCGTGGAGCGAGGTGGGCACGTTGCTGATAAGGCCTGTGAGATAAGCCGGTCCGCCGGCATCCTCCAGTTGGTTCCGATTTTCAAGTTCCTCGGAGACGGTGAGGATGTCGATGGGGATGCGTTTCTCGTTGAGCGCGTTGAAGGCTTCCCAGATCCAGCGGTTGCGATGGAGATAGAAATCATCTGCAGACAGGAAGTGAGCGACGTCGTAGAAGACCTCGGGATTGAGGAGCACCGATCCGAGGACCGCCTCTTCAGCTTCACGATTGTGGGGCAGGACCTGTTCCTGACGACCTTCGGCTACAGGCCTTGTTTGTGAGGATGGGGAAGGATCCAGATCGTTCATGCCAGCCACCGTATCGGCCCATCGCTCCGACTGGGGGTTGCTGCAGCCGGGATGCAAGCCACGTCTCCCTTGATTTCAGGAATCTGCTCTACAGTATTGTGATGGGGTTGCTGCCCGGCGACTACGGTCAGTCTTCCGTTTCCCCGTCCGTGGGATTGGCGTCTTCGATGTCCAGGGTTTCGACGAAATCCTTGAAGACCTCAAGGCGCCTGCTCTCATCGTCTTCGGTGAGCTCCTCACCCCCAATGCCCTCTTCGGGCACCGTCGCGGCCTCTGCCATCACTTCTTCATCCACGTATACCGGCACGTGCACGCGTACGGCAAGCGCCAGCGCGTCGGATGGTCTTGAGTCAATACTCATCTCGCGGCCGTTCACGCGCAGCATGATGCGAGCGTAGAAAACATTCTCGCGCAGATCGGTGATGTTGACGCTCAGCACTTCTGCCTGGAGAGCTTTGAGCACATTGTGCAGCAGATCGTGAGTCAGCGGTCGAGCGACTTCCAGTTGTTGCAGACTTACGGTGATCGCTTCCGCTTCGTAGGGACCTATCCAAATCGGTAGGAAGCGCTCCGAAGCCACCTCCTTGAGGATCACGATCCGGTGCTGCGACATCAGGCTCACACGAATGCTGTCGATCTCGACTTCTACCATCGCTGCGTCTCCAACCTGAGGGAAATTCCCACGGTGATGGCATTCTAACATACGCACCAAGCGCATGCAATCAACAGCCTGGATTGCCCCTTGCCGGGCAATGCTGTTATCATTCGGACGGTCGTTCAACAGCACGATCGATCAATCCAAGCAACAGGAGCGAACTAACGTGTTTGAGGCTTTACTGGATCCACGCGGGGTCGCCGTCATCGGAGCGTCCAGACATCCGAACAAGCTGGGTTATGGCATCGCCCGAAACCTCGTCGTTTCCGCGTACAAGGGAGAGATGTACTTCGTCAACCCCCACGGAGGGGTCTTGTTCGACCGTCCCATCTGGACCGACATCGCCAGCATCCCCGATCCGGTGGATCTGGCGGTGATCATCATTCCCGCCAAGCATGTTCCCCAAGCGCTGGAGGATTGCGGCAAGCGGGGCATCCATACCGTTATCATCGGCTCGGGAGGTTTCAAGGAAATCGGTCCGGAAGGAGCCGCCTTGGAGCAGGAGTGCCTGCGCATCGCCAAGAAACACGGCATCCGTGTCGTCGGTCCCAACTGCATCGGCTATCTCGATACCCACATCCCGATCGATACGACCTTCCTGCCGTTGCCAGGACCAACACCGGGCGATATCGCCTTTCTTTCCCACTCGGGCGCCATTTGCGAGGCCGTGATCGACTGGGCGCGCGGGCAGGGTTTCGGGCTTTCACGCCTGGTGAGTCTGGGCAATCAGATGGATCTGACCGAATCGGATCTCCTGCCGGCGTTCGCTGAAGATCCAAACACGCGCGTCGTAGCCATGTACCTGGAAGGCGTGCACGATGGCCCGGCGTTCATCCGGCGCGCCCGGCAGGTGACGCCAAACAAGCCCGTGGTGGCGATCAAGGTAGGGCGCTCGGTTCATGGACGTGATGCCGTTGCCTCCCACACGGGCGTCTTGGCCGGCGAGGATACGGCGTATGAAGCTGCCTTCCGAAAGGCCGGAGTGATCCGGGCGCAGACAAGCGAGGAGATGTTCGACTGGGCTCGAGCGCTGGCCTGGTGTCCGCTGCCCAAAGGCAGGCGCATGGCCGTGCTGACCAATGCAGGGGGGCCAGGCGCCATCGCTGTGGATGCCTTGGAGGCCAACTCTCTGGAGATGGCCCAATTCTCACAGGATACTTTGGAGAAGTTATCCGATCTCCTGCCCCCGGCTGCCAGCATCCGCAATCCTGTGGACATCCTTGCCTCAGGCGGTCCCATGGAGTATGCGCTGTGCCTGGATGTGCTCCTCGATGACGACGGTGTCGATGGCGTGATGATCATCCTTGCGCCGCCACCGATGACCACGGCGGCTGAGGTGGCGGGAGCGATTGTGCCCTGCATCCGAGCGGCGACGAAACCGGTCGTTGTGGCTCTGATGGGAGAGGAATTGATCATGCATGGCGCACGTCTCTTCCGCCAATCCCATGTGCCGGATTACCGATTTCCAGAGCGTGCCGCCTCGGCGCTGCGCGTGCTGGCCGAGCGTGCTGAGCAATTGGCCCAGGAAGAGGCGACACCCTCCGTTCTCGAGGGCATACGCAAGAAGGAAGCGCAGCAACTTCTCGAGAAGGCACGCGGTGGTGTGGATGGTTTCGTAGACGGCCAGATTGCAGCTCAGGTTGTCGAGGCCTACGGCATCAGGACCGTTTCAGAAACGCATGTCCAAACGGCCGAAGAGGCGGTTGAAGCCGCGGAGCGTTTGGGATTCCCGGTCGCGCTGAAGGTCGTCTCTCCCGATTTGCCGCATAAATCGGATGTGGGAGGCGTGGTCCTGGATCTGAAAGGTGTACGTGCCGTCAAGGAAGGTTTCCAGCAGGTTACGGAGCGTCCGAAGCAGGTGCATCCGGAAGCTGAGATTCACGGCGCTTTGGTGCAACCCATGCTCGCCTCCGGGCAAGAGGTCATCGTGGGTGTGGTCAGAGACGCCCAGTTCGGTCCTCTGGTGATGTTCGGATTGGGAGGTGTAGAAGTCGAGGGTTTGGGGGACGTGGCCTTCGCCTTGACCCCGCTGGAATGCCGCGACGCGGAACGCCTGTTTGAAGATACATGGGCGGGGCGACGCCTACAGGGTTATCGAGCCATACCGCCGGCGGACCGTGAAGCCGCGATGCAGGCCGTCCTGCGCTTAGGGAAGCTTGCAGAAGACTTCCCACAAATCTCCGAAGTGGAGATCAATCCTCTGCTTGTGTTGCCGGAGGAGAAGGGCGCCATTGCGCTGGATGTGCGGCTTCGGTTGGACGGGAAAGCGAAAGTGTAATCATAAGCTGCTGGAGGCGTGTTCAGCCTCCAAAGGCTTTGGCGATCTCAGCACCCACACGAGCATTCCGCCTCAGAAGCGCCAGATTGGCTCGCAGCGTTGAGCCGCTGGACTTCGTTCCAAGGCGATCCAGCATGAACGGCGTCAATTCGGCGCCACGCACGGCAGCGGTTACTGCCTCGGCCTCAGCCTCTGCGATGGCTTGTCTTACTTCAGCCCAGGGGATGGCTGCGTCTTCCGGACACGGTACGCCGAACAGCACACCGCTTTGCAAGCCCAAACCCCAATGCGCCCTGAGGATGCTGGCAGCATCCTGCGGCGAATCCGCGCTCGAGTTGAGCGATAAGTCGCTTTCTCGGCTGACAAAGGCCGGGAAGACGGTGGTTTGGTATCCAATCACGGGGACCCCGGCTGTCTCGAGCCATTCGAGCGTCCGCGGCAGGTCGAGGAACGCCTTGGCGCCCGAACAGACGACGGCCACCGGGATGCGTGACAACGTGGGAAGGTCCGTGGAGACATCCCCCGTATCCCCGCGATGCACACCGCCGATCCCACCGGTGGCGAACACACGCACTCCAGCAGCATGAGCTATGAACATGGTGGCTGCAACTGTGGTTCCACCGTCTTCAAAACGAGCGACGGTGGTTCCCAGATCGCGAAGGCTCACCTTGCGAGCATCGCTGGAAAGTGCCAAACGTTCCAACGCATCCGTGTCGATGCCCAGATGAATTCGCCCACTCAAGATGGCTGCCGTAGCTGGGACCGCACCAGCTTGACGGACTTCCCTCTCCATGCGAATGGCCGTCTCGAAGTTGATCGGCTGTGGAAGACCATGTGTGATCACCGTGGATTCCAGAGCTACCACGGGGGTCTTTTCCATCAAGGCGGTCTTGACTTCGGGTTGGATGACGAGCCAGTCGGGGAATTCGATACGCGTCATGGCCATCCCTATCACCTCATTGTTCATTCCGAGTGGATCAGAACGATCGCATTTCGCTCAGCGCAGTTGGTCGTAAAGCATCTCGAGTGAAAGGTCGGGCACCACACTGCCGGGTGTTTGCAACGTCAAGCTGGCTGCCAAGGTGCCCAGTCGCACGGCTTCGTCGAGCGGGATGTCATTCAGCAGGGCGAAGATCAAGGTCGCAGTGAGCGCATCACCAACGCCGGTGGGGTCGATGATCTCAGTCTGCACAGCGGGGACATGCCCGCTGCTTTCCGCGGTGGCATAGACAACACCGAATTCTGCCATCGTGATGATGGCGATCTCAACGCCTTGCGATATCAGGTGTCGAGCAGCCTTCATGGCTTGTTCGCGATCAGCATGGGGTACTCGTTCAGCGCAGAGGATTTCCGCCTCGCCTTCGTTGGGTGTGATCAACCACAAGTTACCCATGTGGGGTTCCAGGCGTTCCGCCAGGCTCTTGGATGTGGGATCCGCGCCGATGGGCACACCGGCGCGCCGGGCAAGTGAAAAGACCGTGCTCAGGGTCTTCTGAGGGAGATTGGCGTCGACTACGACGGCAACAGCGCCTTTGAACAGGCTGTATCGATCTCGAAGGTATTGCGGCGTTATGGCTTCGATCACATGCATGTCATCCACAGCGCATCGCAATCCACCCTGATCGTTGAGTACGGCGAGATAGGATCCCGTCGGTCGATCGTCTGCGAGGATGGTGTGGTCGATGACGATGCCGGTTTCAGCAGCATGATCCAGCAATTGACGGCCGAGATGATCGTTTCCTACAGCGCTGATGAGGACGGTCTCCGTTCCGAGGCGCGCCAGGTTCTCAGCGATGTTGCGTGCCACACCCCCGTGGCACATGCGCACTCGTCCGGGATTGGATGTGCTCTCGTTCAGCGTGGTCTCGGCGCGGCCGATGATATCCGTCCCGGCTGCTCCGATCACCAGCACGTGACCTTCTTGAGACGGCAATGCGGTCAAATCCGTCTTCCTCCTAGAGATTCTCGGGTTTCACGAGTGTTCGAACATGGTCTACAGCCGCCTGGAAATCCAGCGGGATCTGACCTTGAGGGCTGCTTGTCAGGCTGCGATGCATGTCCTGAAGATGGCGTAAGAAGCCGGCGGCCAACAGCAACCAACATCGTGATGGGTAATCGCCTTCTTCGCTCTCCCAGATCCCCACCAACTCGCGGAGCACGCGTCCGCTGTAGGATTGGTACGCGAAATCGCGCTGCCGTTGGAGATAGTCAGGTTTCTGATACACACGCGCCCTTTGCATGTCACGCCAGGTGGAAACGATGGTCTCGCCGGGGCCGACCTCGAACGGCGCAAGCGAGGGGGGATCCCGGATCTCCCAAGTTCCCACACCCACCCAATCCAACTCCAGACCGCGATCCTGAAGACGCTGGCGCGCTGCGTGCGTGTGGAAACGTTCTGTAAGGCGGCGGCGAGAGATATGGATCGTCTGCGATCTGAGCTTGGGTTTCGAGGAGGGTGTTCCTTCGAGCATGACGCGCGGCTGCAGGGCGAGGAATTCCTCGATCGTGAGCCCGGCTACGAAGGAACGGATTTCATCACTCACAAGATCCGCCAGCATTTCGGATCCATTTCGCGGCCCCTTGGAGGAAATTGCTCTCCCGTAGACCAGCTTTCGCACGGCCGTTTCGTCGAAGGGGTAGGGGGTTTGAAGATTGCGTTTGCGGCCACCGCCGAATACACGAAACATCATCTGTGCATCGCGCGCGTAGATTTCGATGCCGTCTCGGGTTACCGCGCGGACTTCATCGACCTTTCCCAATTGGTCACGCAAATCGACCAGATCGCGAGGGCGCTCGAAACCACCGATGAAGCGGCGTTTTATGGGGCCATACACGCGTGGATGACCGTCGATGGTTTCGGTCACGGCGGCGAATCCCAGATGGATGGTGAGGTAGCCGGGGCCGCCGATGCGGACAAGCGGATGCATGCTGTCCAGACGGGTTTGATCGTCATCCACTACGTCCAGGTTGTAATAGCTAAATCCAAACAGGGATGCATTCAAATATCGCCATGCCTTGGATAGCGATGGGAATTCGACGAGATCTGCCAGGTAGTGAGTCGCAACCTGGATGCCGATGTAGAGGCCCAGCAGCACCGGCAGTACATGCACGAGCACCTGCGGCTCGAAGAGCGTTAGGCCGTAATCCAATAGCACGTCTGCAGGAAATGGAAGCCGTATCATCCATTCCATGGGGGCACGTTCGGGGATTTGGATCGTGAATCCCAGCACCAACCAATAGATGGCAATGGTTCCAGCGAATAAAACCAGGCGCAACGTGGCGCTGAAGGAATCTCGGGCGAACAACCTGGAGAGGGCGTGGCGAAGCCAGGCTTTAGGGCTATCGGTGGTCGGGAATGTTGCACGCTTGCCCATGTCTCACCTTAGCTGGCGCGTGGTTGGCAATCGCCGTCCAATGAGGCGACTTCGTCGCTGATCTGGCGTAGATGCATTGCCAGGGCGCTGCCGTCTGCGACAAGCTCCTGATCGGTACAAACTCGGCCGGCATCCTGCAGGAGCATGCCCAGTGTTTCCTGCATGTTGGGGATGCTGCCTTTTGCGATCTGGCTGCGGAGCTCCGCTGTGATCTCGCGTGCGAGGTTCTCCTGGGCTTCGATCTCGCCCAATTGGCGGGCAAGATCGGCCTCACGCGTGGCTTGTGCGAGGGCTCCCTGCACTGCTCCTGCCCATGCCTCACGCCATCGTTCGGTATGGCCTTCGGAGATGTCAGGCGGGAGCCGCAGATCCGAGACTTTGACATCGAGTACCCGAATTCCCCTGGAATGCAGGATTTGACTCTCGCGGTTTGGATCCTCCGCATCCGAGCTGATGGTTGTGCTGCCTTCAAGCGTGGTTGGGATGAGACGGTTGAGGATACGATCCTGAATGTGCGCCAGGGGAGTGATTTGGTCCTGCTCGATCGTGAAAAGTGCCTCCAGGCACCAGTTCTTCGCCTCTTCCCTCCATAGATCGGCTACCAGTCGAAGCGGAATCTCCGTCCATGGAATTTCAACGCCCTGGTGGAAGGTGTGTCCAAAGACGGCTTTCTCAGCGGCGCTGGCATTGAATTCAAAGGGGGGCAGGTGAGGCTGACTGCCTTCGCGAGGCGAATTGTTGTGGCCTGGATCGAGTATGAACGTAACGCTTAGATCTGCGGCTATCGGGATGCCGTCCTCGGTGCGCGCCAGGGACGCCAGATCATCCTGCTGCAGCGAAGAGCCCGAGAGCGGATCCACCGACTCCACACTGCGCACTTGACGACGAAGATCGAGGGCCTCAGCCAGATATTCCTCGGGTTTCGTGAATGCGATGCCTGGTCCGACAGCGCGCGTGAAGCGCGTCTTCGTGCGGAGCACGGCAGCGCTGGCCTGATCGATGAGCAACACCCCACTGCCGGATCGTTCGCGCTCTCCCGGAGCTTCGATCACACGACCATTCTGTATGACCATCACCGGGCCGCGAATGCCCACCCAATAGGCGAGCACGCGCCAGAACACTGCCAGCCGTTCGCTCGACGAACGAACCGGCAAGATGAACTGAGAGCTCAGCGCGACTGCCAGCATGAGTCCAATGGCCGCCAAGAGCATGTGCCCGACGACCAAAAGAGCCGGCAGGGGCTCCTCGAGCAAGGAGGAAATCCAAAGGTAGAGCGCGATGCCGGCCACCAGGGTTGCCAACCTGCGGAATCCCGGTCGCTGATAGAAACGTTTCCTGCGCATGTCGAGGTGATTGTATCCCAAAGGGCATGTGAGGCAAACCCGGTCGATGGCTGAAAGGTGAACGGTTCATCAGGTCGAGTGAGAGTAGATACGAAGGTTTGATCTGTGCTCTTTTCACTATTTCGGTCTTGCTCGCTTCTTGCTACCATAGCAATGCTTGCATTTGTAGCATGGAGGGGATAATCTAGGGCAATTCCGGTATAACTCAAACTGAGGTATCTGTGCATGATCACACGTCAGTCTGAACTCGTCCATGTCCTGAGTCTTCTGCACGGTGAGCTGCCCTCATCGCAATGGGTGGCGTTGATTGATGACCGCGGGCTTGTAGTGGCTTGTGTTCCTGAAATGCCTTCTGTGGATGTTGAACGTATCTCCGCCATGGCTGCCGCCTTGGCTATGTCGGGAGAGAGGGTGATCAAAGAGATCAATGGGGGAGGCTTGCGATTCATCAACGTGGCCGGATCCGCGCGGCAGCAATTGGTGATCATGCTGGGGGGGGAGTTTCTGCTTTCCCTGGGATTGGATCCGGAAATTGCCCCAAGCTCGACTTTCAGACCACTCTCCGAAAGAGTGACTGAGATCGTCAGGATTCTCAAGAAGAACTACAACGGGGGATGAAAGTAGTTCCCTGGCGAATGATGGTTTCGGTATTCTTCGCACTCAGCCCATTGGGCAAGGCAGCAGCTCAACCTTTTTACCAAGGGGGGATGCGTGCAGGCATATCCAGTGCCTGCGTTGACTATGTTGACCAACGGGGAAGCTGATGCGCCATCAATCCTATGCATACGCAAAGAATCACTGGTCCTTGGAACCCGATCTGATCCACATCCTACGTCGCTACTGGCAGGATCTCGACAAGCACACGGCTGATCTTAGCGCCTTCGGGGAAGCGGCCGGAGGCGGGCTGTATGAGATCGGCGATCATGTGGACCAGCATGCGACACCGGAACTGGTGATGTTCGATCTGGATGGGAAGCGTGTGGATCGCGTTCGATTGAGCCCCACACACGCGGCACTGCTCAAGGAGCACGCCCGGATCAATCGACCTCCTTTCGAGGGAGGTTCCTGGCATCATCATTTCGCACTGCTCTTCCTGCTCGCGGATACCGGCATCGCGTGCAGTTTTGTCGTCACCAATCAGACGATCTACGTCATTCATAAATACGCTCCAGAACATGAGCCATGGAAGGAAAAGATGCTCTCCGGAGATGCCTGGGGAGCAACCTGGATGACGGAGACACAGGGCGGCAGCGATCTGGGTGCCAATACGACAACTGCCAGGAAGGAAGGCAAGCTTTGGAGACTATCGGGTGAGGATAAGTACTTCGCCAGCAATGCCGGATTGACCGATTTGGCCGTCGTCAGCGCTCGACCCGAGGGCGCCAAGCCGGGTCCGAAGGGACTGGCGATGTTCCTCGTCCCACGCTTGAATCGCGAGGGTGAACTCAACTACCGGGTGCGGCGCCTGAAGCGGAAATTTGCCACTCGAGCGGTTCCCACAGGCGAAGTGGAATTGGACGACAGCGAAGCCTATCTGGTGGGCAAGCCGGAGATGGGCATCTACTACACGCTGGAAATGCTCACCGTCTCACGCTTGGCCAACGCTGTCGGCGCTATGGGATTGGCCCGCAAGGCGCATCTGGAAGCTGCTTTCCGCACCCAGGCCCGCAGCGCCTTCGGTTCTCCACTGCTGGATCATCCACTCGTCCGGCGAGACCTGACCGATCTGGCTGTGCGGACAGCAGCCGGATTGGCTTTGATCTTCCACGCCATTCAGGCTTTCGATCAAGCCTGGCATGATCTTCCCCCCTATACCGCGAGCTATCATTACGCCCGCTTCCTATCGCACCTGGCCAAGAACCGCACCGCGGAGCATGCCGCCGAATGCACGCTGCTGTCCATGGAACTCTTCGGCGGTCTCGGCTTCCTGGATGAGGTGGCTGTGGCGCGCTTTCATCGCGAAGCTTTGGTGACGCCGATCTGGGAGGGAACGAGCAACATCCAAGCCCTGGATATGCTGGAAGCCATGGCCAAGAAGGGAGCCCACGAACCTTTCCTGGATGAGTTCCTCCCCATGCTGGATGCAGTCGGAACCCCGGAGGCCGGAAGCGCCAAACAACGCATGCAGAAGGAACTTTCCAAGCTGGGAGAACTCGGACCGCAGGAAGTGCAGTGGCATAGCAAGGACAGCCTGCGGGCTTTGGCAGATTCTGCGCAGGTCGCTCTCCTGTATGCTCTGGCAGAGGAGGGCGGTGAGCGCTATGCGAAGCTGGCCTCGCTGTATGCGCATCGGTTTGTGATGGGAGAACCGTATCCCGACTGGGCGCTCGATGAGCCGGCGCTGTGGCTGCCGACCTGTCTGGAGTGTTGAGCGGCGAGGCTTTCTCGATTCACAGGTGTTTCCCACAATCGGAGGTCGCATTGGATTGACCCGGGAACGGAATTCCCAAGAATATCCAGCGCGGGTATCCATTTCCTGCCTCCAGATTTCCCAAACGTAGAAGACGAAGGAGGATTCGTTCCATGGAGCAATCATCGTACAAACTCTATGGTTATCGATGGGTGATGATCCTGGTGTTCATGTTGATCATCCTGATCAATCAGATGCTGTGGATCTCTTTCGCACCCGTCACGAGCGAAGCGGTTGCGCATTTTGGTGTTTCGGAGCTCGAGATCGGCCTGCTGTCCATGAGCTTCATGATCGTCTATATCGTTGTCTCGTTTCCGGCTTCCTGGGTTATCGATACGTTCGGCATTCGCGTGGGAGTGGGAATTGGAGCCGTGCTGACGGGTGTATTCGGCGTGATGCGCGGCCTGGTGACGCCTGACTACAACTTGGTTCTGATTGCCCAGATCGGGATCGGAATCGGTCAGCCGTTCATCCTCAATGCCATGACCACAGTCGCCGCACGCTGGTTCCGTGCGGAGGATCGAGCCACGATGACGGGCATGGGCTCGCTGTCGATGTATCTGGGGATCATCTTGGGCATGGTCATCACGCCCTTCCTGGTCGGGCAAACAGGCATCGATGCCATGTTGTTGATCTATGGCATCGTGGCCGTGATTGTAGCGGCTGCCTTCCTGGTCCTTGCCCGGGAGCGGCCTCCAACGGCGCCATGCCCGCCCGAGATGGAGGAACGCTCGTTGATGTTGGACGGTTTGAAGCAAACTTTGCGCAAGAGGGATTTCATCCTCATGCTGGTGATCTTCTTCGTGGGGTTGGGCGCCTTCAATGCGGTGACAACGTGGATCGAAGAGATCCTGAGCCCAAGAGGATTCTCGATGGAGGAAGCCGGCATCACGGGTGGGTTGATGGTCGCCGCGGGTGTTGTGGGAGCTGTCGTCATGCCCCTGCTTTCGGATCGCTTCCGCAAACGTGTGCCGTTCATCATCCTGGCTCTTGTAGGAACCATTCCCGGCTTGATCGGCATTGCTTTCGCTCCCAGCTACAGTCTGCTCCTTCTGTCAGCTTTCGTGTTGGGTTTCTTCCTGCTCAGCGCAGGTCCTATCGGATTTCAGTATGGGGCAGAGATCGCCTATCCGGCTCCCGAGGGAACATCGAATGGATTGTTGCTCATGATCGGGCAGATTTCGGGGATTCTCTTCATCTTGGGGATGGATAGCTTCCGATCTCCAAGCGATGGCTCCATGACCCTGTCGCTGGTGGTGATCATAGGTCTTCTGGCGCTGTGCCTGCTGATCGCCTTCCTTCTGAAGGAACCGAAGGTCATCACAACGGATCCGTCCAGCTAGCCGAAGCATCCAATTTCCGTTGGATAAACAGCGCAGCCAGGTTTTTCCTGGCTGCGCAACGCGTTTGCCGCACTCTATTACCTGCGCCATGTGCAAGGTGGAGTTGCCCGCCCTGCGAAACCCTAGTCCAATCGGAGCGTCAATGGGATCAGCGGTTCGGTCGGATTCGCACCGGAGACATCACCCCCGGATGCGTTGTGCGCAAAGGTTCCGTCGTGCCCGAAGGAGGTGATGCGGAACGCAGGCATCTCCACATCCACTTCAGCAGCCGGGATGAAGAAGACGATCGTGTCGCCGGCGATCACTGCACGTGCGTCGGTATGAAGTTCCAGGAACAAGGATCCACGAACGAGCATCAGGGTGAGAAACCACTCTCCCATCTGTGGATTCCACCCCAGTTCGTACCACTGGTCGGTTCCCTGATAGTAGTCCCAATCGTAGGGTGGTATGAACTGGAAGTTGTTGGCAGGATCTCCATCGCCGTCCAGAACCACAGCAAACACCAGATGGTGATCGGGATCGTCAAGCGGGATGATCCCATCGAAACTCCCCGTGAAGATCAACATGTCCCCAGCGGGGAAGTCCCGGACCGTCACTCCGCATACGGTCAATCGCCCATTAGCTATCTCGCCACAGGGGAACAGCGTGTCGTTGAACCACTCCTCAACCTGATCCAATTCTGCATCGGTAATCAAACCTTCGAACTCCAGTAGATCGAGATAATCCCAGCGCAACATCGGAGGGAGTTCGGAGATGCTGTAGAGCCAATCCTCCCTGTTGTCCTGACGCCTGGCATCTTCGATCCTGTTGACGGCATCGGCGCTGTATCCCATTTCGATGAGGATATTGCTGATTCCGAGGGTGCTGGATGGCTCTGTGGGCACTGGCTCGGCAATGCAGTTAACACCACTCGTCACCGTGACTTGCAGCACACGATCAGCGCTGGAAGGACCGGCTTCCCAAGTGACCAGGGCGTGCACCGTTGCGCCGTAGGTTCCGGGTCCTGGCTCGGAATTGCAGCGGTACATCCCGGTTACGTCGCTGAATCTTTCGTAGTATCCGAGATTCCCGGCTTCGAAACTTCCATTTCCGGCCAAAGAAACCTGGCCGGAGGCGATGAAATTCCCCCCGATGTCTGCCAGGACCACACCGTGCATGCGCACACCGATCCCGAACTCGACTAAGGTGTTGAAGCTCGTTCCAACGATCTGTTCGTCGTTGGCTTCCACGAGCGTCACTTCGAGCGCTCCATCCTCGCGCGTAATCCAGCTGAAGTGATCCAATGCGCCGCTTGTAATCGCGCGGTTCTCCTTCAATGAAACTTCGGTGGATAGATCTTCCAGCGGCTCAAGACCTGTCTGCTCGCTCCAACTTACAATCGCCTGAGCGTGGAATCCTTCTTGCCCTTCCACGACCAGATCTGCCGGATCGATCTCCCAGGTAACGGTGATTGGATCTTCGAAGGTCAAACCATCGGGCTGGAGCAGATAACCATCATCTGCGCCTTCCAACTCGGCCAATTCATCGGGCAGATCCTCCTTGGGAACAGCACGGATGCTGATCTCCGTATCCTCGCTGAGCGCTCCCGGAGGAATCTCAATCGTCAAGGCACCATCTTGGCTGGTGAGGCTTCCTCCCGTTGCAGCCTCGATCCTGCTGGAGGCTACGGCATTTGCATCCTCCGATCCGAGGGAACAGGCGAGCGTAGCGCCGATGATGGCGACCAGGGAAACGTAGACGACGGTTCGCTTCTTCATCGTAATCTCCTCTGAGTAACGATGTTCAGCACCTGCAAGGATTGTTGAAATCATCAAGCAAGATCTCTGACTCAGGCATTGGATCGATTTTCTTCTGGAAATCAGGAACACATTCCCCAGGCAGCATGGAGAGCCCAACCAGGCTTCTTCGGCAGGATTGGCTTGGTTCAAGGATAACATAAGAAACCAGCATCCTTGATGGCTCGATCGACTTAGAGAGAGCAATTATGGAGGATGGAATTGGACGTTTGCGGAGCCGGGTAGGATGCTTACTTCAGGAGTTCTGGACTGCGTTGCGGCGTTGATGCCTGCGTTCAGCCGCCGCAGCAAACAAAATGCTGAGCAGATAGAGCACGATCATGGGAGCCATCACAAGGCCCATGTTCACAGGATCGACCGTGGGCGTTACGGCGGCAGCAAGTACGGCAATGGCCACAACGGCAATGCGCCATCCTTCTAAGAGCAGGCGCGCCCGCACAAGTCCGATAGCCGCCAGTGTGTAGATGATCAAGGGAAATTGAAACGCCACTCCGATCCAGAACATGATCCCGGTTACGAAGCGAATGTAGTTCGAGGGGCGGGGAACGGTGGAGATGTCCATGAAGTCCAGCAGGAAATCGAGCGCAGCAGGGAGCATGATGTAGTAGGCAAACGCCAAGCCCGCCAGGAAGAGCAGAGTGGCGAAAGGCATGGCCGTAAGCACAAAAACGCGCTCACGACGTTTGAGGCCGGGATGGATGAAGACGAAGAACTCGATCCAGATGTACGGAAACGCGATCACCAATCCGCTCAGCAGCGAGACGCGCATGAAAGCGCCCACCGATTCAGTAACTTCGATCGCCTGCAAGGTGTCGGTTCCACCGATGGGGATGGAGAGGAATTCGAGGATGCGGGGTGCAAAGGCGAAGCTGATGGTGGTCGTGATCAGCAGGGCAATCACCGAACGGATCAAGACTCCGCGCAGTGCTGTCAGATGCTCCAGCAGATCGGTGGGTTTCTCCAAACTTTGGGCCAGGACTTCTGAGAGGGATGAATCGCTGGCTTCATAATTGATGAAGTCGCGCAGTTTCTTGAAAGGCCAGGCGATCCATCGGAAGGGCGCCGTCAGGATGCGACGCAGCGTGTTTCGCAGGCGCATGGCTACTCGCCGCCCGATTCGGGATACTCGTCAGGAGAGATGTCGGCTTCATCCTTGGGTTGAGGGGGCAGCATTCCGGGAGGAGATGTCCATGCCTTCAATCCATCCTCGATCCTCGACATCTCGCGTGAGATTTCTTCCCGGGTGTTCTTGAAAGGGTCGCCAATCGCATCCAAGTCTTCCAAGCTGGCTTCCTTCGCCAGTCGATTGGGCAGGTCGCGTATGGCATGACCGGTTTCGCTCAGAGTTTGCCATAACTCAGAGCGGTAGATGCGGTTGATGGCCCGGCCCAGCGTGCGCGCTGTTTTGGTGATGTCGCGCGGTCCGACAATGATGATGGCAATGATGACGATGAAGAGCAATTCGAGGGGACCAACACCGAGAAAGCTCATCAGTCTCTCAATCCGAGGATTGGATCAGGCGACGGATTTCATCCTCACGTTCGGCCAGCGTGCCGAGCACGCCGTTCACGAAGCGGGGAGTGCTGTCCGATCCGTACAATTTGGCCAATTCGACGGCCTCGTTGATGGCCACTTTGAGGGGGGTTTCGTTCGAAACGGCGAATTCCCAGATGGCCAAACGCAGGATGTTGCGATCCACAATAGCCAGTTGATTTACCGGCCATTCCGGAGCGCATCCTGCGATCAAACCATCCATTTTCGCGGCGAACTGGACCGTGCCCAGGACGATGCGTCGCAGGAAACCCTGCGAATCCTGGCTCAGGTTCCCATTCTCGTTGATGTAACGAGTGAGAACCTCCTCAGCCGGGTGACCGACACTATCGATTTCGTAAAGGACCTGGAGCGCCAGACCTCTTGTCCGGCGCCGTTCATGTTTCATGAATTCCTACCAGATGTTAACCAACGGGATCATCATAGCAGATGTCCATGACGTGTACATCGACGCGTTCGATGTGCATGGCGACCATGTCTTGGATCGCACGAGCGATTTCGGATTGTATCTTGGCGCTAATCTCGCGGACATTGACTTCTGGTTCAAGCTCCACGTACAGGTCCACAGAGACGGTGTTGTTCTCCACTTCGATGCGCACGCCCTCTCCGGCTCCACGCCGGAAGAGGCGATTGACACCGCCGGGGAGATTGGCCAGCCGCACCACGCCCGGGACGCGCAACGCGGTCAGCCGCACGATGGTCACCAGTACTTCTGGTGCGATCGTGGTGGTACCCGGGGCTCGTTCGGGAGTTTCTTCTGCATTCATATTGGATTGCTCCTAGGACATCGTCATGCCGCCGTCGACGGTCAGCACATGGCCTGTGATGTAGGCGGCATCATCCGAGGCCAGGAAGGCTACCACGCGAGCCAATTCCTCCGGCTCTCCCTTCCTTCCAAGAGGGATGAGCCCCGCCAGCCCTTCGCGGATGTCTTCCGGCACACCTTCCCAGATCTCGGTCTCGAAATAACCGGCAGCGACGGCATTGACGGTGATGTTGCGCGGCGCCACCTCCCGCGCAAGAGCCTTGGTGAAACCGATCTGGCCTGCTTTGGAAGCCGAGTAGCTCGTTTGCCCGGCATTCCCGATCACTCCGGAAACCGAAGTGATGTTGATGATGCGGCCATAACGCTTGCGCATCATGTGACGCACCGCCGCTTTCGAGCAGGCAAATGTCGATTTCAGATTGGTGTCGATGACCTCATCCCAATCGCGTTCCGAGGCGATCATGATCAGCCCATCGCGTGTGATGCCCGCGTTGTTGATCAAGATATGTAGTCCGCCGAAATGCTGGATGGGAAATTTGATCAAGGCTTCGCATTGCGAGAAATCGCTCACATCTGCCTGGAAGGGTACAGCCTGGCCTCCGGCTTCTTGAATGGCTTTGACGACCTCCTCGGCGGCTGCAGCGCTGTGGTTGAAATTAACAACCACACTCGCCCCCTGACGGCCGAGCTCCAACGCCACGGCGCGCCCGATGCCGCGTGAGGCTCCAGTGACAACCGCGATCTTGTCTTCGAATTGCATGGGAGATGCCTCCACATTCCTTTGGCGTCGTCAAACCGCTTTGCGGGGGTGATTATACCCTCGAATACCCGGGACTCCTGCGTTTTGCGCTTGCAATAGCAGTAGTTCGGGATTCCCATGATAGTCAGCCGGGTCCAAACGATCCTCCACCAAGCCCATGAGTATGTCCAGGAGCACATCGTTGGCGGGAGTCTCGACCTTCATCCGATCTCCCTCGGCGACGATGGCGCCAAAAAGCCATGGCGCCTCGGATCGCTTGCGTCCGATGTCGTAGCAGAAGGAGGGCAGTTTATCCCCACGACCGGAAATGACCGCCTTGCCGAAGAGCGGCATGGTGAGGGCCGGTGGCAGGAAAACGGCTCTGGCTATCCATTCCACAGGTACATCGGGAAGATTCTGGGGTTTCACACCCAGGGCGCGCATCACCCGCACGGCCTCGCGCATGGCCTCGATCTCCAGACGGTAGAGCCCCTTATGCGCCACAATTCTCGCAGGAACCCATCCGAGGATGGCGGAGGTGGCATTGGCAATGAGATTCGTGAGCGCCTTGGACCACTTCATGCGCCGCGGGGATTCGTAGAGCACGGGGTGGAGACCCGCTGAATGCAGTTCATTTGCAAGACGTTTGCTGATGGGGTGTTCCGAGGCGATTCCCATGCCGCGTCGACGCTCCAATCGCACCCGACCTGGTTCGATCCAGCGGATGGAGGAGGTCAGCGTGGCGGGGATGACGCGAGCTTCCCCAACCGCTTGGGCAAGCGTCTCCTCGTTTCCGATGCCATTCAGTACACACACGATCGGAGCCGAGATCTCTGCTTCGGCGCTGAGATCCCGGGCGATTTCCTGGCAGTTGTAAGCCTTCACGGTGAGTACGATGACATCGGGTTTCTGATGCGAGAGCCCTTCGCCCAGCGATGCAGCTACATGAGGCTGCGTCAGGTGTGTTTCCTGGTCCTCATGCTCGATGCGAAGCCCCTCACGCGCCAGGATGGATACGACTTGGGGACGATCGATGAAGACAACCGATTGACCTGCGAGCGCGAGGCTGCCGCCAATGTAGCTGCCCACGGCACCGGCGCCCAGGATCCAATATCGCACGCTATGTCTCCGCAGTTTCCCCAAGCAATTTATCGACAAGCGCGTTGAGTTCTTCGTCTGAGTAGAAATGGATGATCAAGCTTCCGCCCTTGCTTCCACGCCGGAGGGTGACACGAGTGCCCAAACTTTCCCGCAGTTGATCCTCGAGTGCGATCTCTTCAGCGGATCGTTTTCTCGGCTTCGTTTCCTTGCGATGCTCACCGCTGAGGCGACGAACGAGCGCTTCGGTTTGACGAACATTGAGTTCTGAATTCAGGATCGCCTGCAATGCTGCGGATTGGGATTTGGCAGACGGCAGCGGCAGGATGGCGCGTGCATGGCCTTCGGATATGAGGCCTTCGGTCAGCGCGTTGCGAACCGCTTGCGACAGTTTGAGCAACCGCAAGGTGTTGGTTACGGTCGTTCGGTTTTTTCCGACTCGCTTGGCAATTTCCTCATGCGAAAGGCCGAAATCTTCAGAGAGCATTTGATAGCCCTGCGCGGATTCGAGCGGGTTGAGATCGATGCGCTGCAGATTTTCCACGAGTGCCATCTCCAGGCGCTCCTGGTCGGTGGTCTGGCGCACCAGAACGGGCACGGTCCTCAGCCCGGCCAGGCGGGCTGCTTGCAGGCGGCGATCTCCAGCGACGAGGATGTATTCCTGCTTGTTCTCGTCTCTGGAAACCACCAGGGGTTGGATGACACCATGCTCGATGATCGAATCGGCGAGCTCTTTCAGGGATTCCGGTTGGATCGTGCTGCGCGGTTGGCGAGGATTGGGTTTTATCAAGTCCACCGAAACCTGCAACACATCCATGCCGAGCGTCGTCCCCTCGCTGGTGGGGATCAGCGCGTCCAAGCCCTTTCCCAGTCCACTCTTTCGGCTCATCTCATGTCCCTGCCTTTGCTGTGGCGATGGATTGGGGATTGCCATCCCCCGCAATCAGTTCCTGTGCCAGCATCTTGTATGCGATAGCGCCCGGTGAGGAAGGAGCGTAGATCGAAATCGGGATCCCGTGGGAGGGGGCTTCCGCCAGGCGAACCGTCCTCGGAATGATCGTCTGGAAGACTTCATCGGGAAAGTGACGCCGCACTTCCTCGACCACATCACGCGAGAGGTTGGTGCGCGTGTCGTACATCGTGAGCAGCAGCCCCCGGATGGTGAGTTCTGGATAGAGGGACATGCGCACACGACGCAGCGTGCGCATCAATTGGGTCAAACCCTCCAGGGCAAGATATTCGCATTGCACGGGGATGATCACACCGTGCGTGGCTGCCATCAGACCGTTGAGGGTCAGCAATCCCAGGGAGGGCGGACAGTCGATGAGCATGTAATCATAGTGCCCATCGATCTCGCTCAGGGCATTGCGCAGCAGAGTCTCGCGCTGTTTGATGTCGACAAGCTCCACCTGAGCTCCGGCAAGCGCTGGAGAGGAGGGCAGCAGGGAGAGCTTCAAATCAGGATTGTGCAGGATGTAGCTGCTGGCTGTTCCTCTGCCGATGATGGCATCGTAGGTGCCGCCGTTGACTTCGGACTGATCCACACCCAGGCACGAAGTGGCGTTGGCCTGTGGATCGATGTCCACAACCAGCACGCGCAACCCTTCCTTGGCCAAGTAGGCTCCCAAGTTAATGGCGGTTGTGGTCTTGCCTACGCCGCCTTTTTGATTGACGAGCGGGTACATGCGTGTCATGGATACTCAGACCTCAGCGCAGTTTCAATTTCCTCGGCAGTGGGTACGCTCTCAAGACCATAACGAGTTACCGAAGTTGCGGCCAGTCGATTGGCAAAGTGCGCCGCTTTCCATGGGTTGCCTGCTTGGTGCAGGTGAAAGAAGAAGCAAGCGGCAAAGATGTCGCCCGAACCTGTGCTGTCGATTTCATCAACCTCGGGGGTCGTGAAATCCCTTCTCTCACCTCGCCAATACACGCGAGATCCATGGCGGGCCGTGGTGACAACCAGCAGGCGGCTGCGCTGTGCCATGCCCTTGATGATGTCCTCATCACCTGCAACGTCTTCGATGCTGATAACCGTAGCCCCCGCAGATTGTAGCAAGCTTGTCCCATCGTTCCAAATGCAAGTGCGGATATGCCCCCTGCGATCCCATGCCCGCATCCATCCCTGCGCTGTGATACCCAGAAACTTGAAGGATAATCCATCCACCATCGTTGGATCGACTTCGCGGGCCACAGGCGCCAGGTGGAGAATGTCGGTGGATCGCCAGGCCTCGGGGATGGCATTCAATCCGATCGACGGCGCTTGGGCATGCAAGATCTGCGAACGCTTTCCTGCTGTGTAGATGTTCTCAAAGGTCGTCGATATATCGGAGGGAAGTTTGCTCACTTCCAATTCCGAGAGTGCATCCAGATCCATATCGGGACCTGCGGAGGTGACGACGTATGTTCGCATCCCCAGCATGAAGGCAGTCAGACCCGCGTAGACGGCGGTGCCGCCGAGAACGGGTCCGGAGGGGGTCAGATCTTTTGTCACGTGACCTACAACGAGGTAGTCAGGCGCTCCATGGGGACCGGGTTCGTTCCTCATGCATGCCACCGGATTCTGCTGCAATGGGGCCGGAAGGTCAGCGATCACGCGGGATGATAGTTACCTTGCGCTTATCGCCTTCGCCAACGCTCTCCGTGATGACCTGCTCGTGATCGCGCAGCTCGATGTGGATGATGCGCCTCTCGTTGGCCGGCATGGGTTCCAGCGACATCGTTCGCCCGCGTTCGATGGTTTGTTGAGCCATGCGTCGTGCCAGGCGGCGAAGTTGCTGTTCGCGGCGAGCTCGGTATCCTTCGACATCGATGACCACGGCGATGGGTTTGCGGAGTTCCTTCCCCACGATCAGGCGTGTGATGTATTGCAGGGCCGAAAGCGTTTCTCCTCGCCGTCCGATCAGGATGCTCAAATCCTTGCCGTGAACATCGATCAGCAGCGGACGGATCCCACTCGGCGTTGTAGCCTCCCCCCAATGAGCCTGGATTTCTGCCTGCATGCCCATGCGAAGCAAGAGTTCGGCTACCGTGTCCTTCGTGATCCGCAGTGCCTCCTCGTCTTCCTCCGAGGTAGGCAGGCGGGCTTCCGCACTTGGAGCGGTGGTTTCTTCGATGGACTGCGGTTGTTTGACGGTCAAGCGCACGCGCAATTGGCGTGAACCCAATCCGAACAAGCCCTTGCTTCCCTGATCCAACACCTCGACATCGAATGCATTCTCCGGGAGGCCGAGTTCATTGGAACCGCGGCGGAGAGCTTCTTCGATGCTCGGCGCGATGATTTCCAAACTGGTCCTCAAATCGGACATACGATTACCCCGGTTTCTTACTGCCCACTACTACTCTTGTTTGCGAAAGGGTATCAGATTACGCCAATTGATGCGGCCGGTAGCGGCGTATTGGACGATGCCCAGCAGGTTGGAGACCAGGAAATACAGCGCCAAGCCTGCTGCGAAGGTATAAGCAAGGTACCCCATCAGGAGCGGTGAGTAGATGGTCATCATCTGGCTCATCTGCCCGCCCTGGCCTTCCGGTGAAGGAGGCGTTGTGAGCTTGGTTTGGATCCAAGAGGTGATGACCACCAGGATGGTGAGCACAGGGATGCCGATTCCAGGAAGGAATTCCAGTTCGAGACGTTCCGGCTGGCCAAGATCCATCCACAGGAATTGGCTGTTAAGCGGAATGAGTGTGCTGGAGACAAAGCCGTAGATGTGTTTGCTGAACTCCAACAGCTGCAGCGGTGCATCCGCCAGTGCTTGGATGATCGCCTGGTAGAGGCCGAAGATGATCGGAAGCTGTATGAGCAGCGGCAAGCACCCGCTGAGTGGATTGATGCCGGCTTCCTGATAGAGCTTCAGGGTTTCCTCTTGCAGTTTCTGCTTGTCCTTGGCGTATTTCTTCTGAACATCCTGCCAGCGCTTGGATTTCTGCAACTCCTGCATCTTCTGGGTGCCCACTTGCTGTCTGTACGTGAGCGGGAACGTGATCAGCCGGATCAGGGCTGTGAAAATGATGATCGCCACTCCAAAGTTATCACCAAGGAAGTCATAGATCAAAAGCAGAGCATTGATCATCGGGTTAAGGATCAGTAGATCCCACATATTGTTATCCTTATTCCACTGCTGATGGAGTTGGCCAGCGGCGTGCGCCACTTTCGGCATTGTACGCGCTGATCGGATGATCCGACTCAATGGTCGCGATGAGCAGTGTGTCGTCTACAACCAACGGGCGTGAGAGCGCGCGTCCACCAACATCGATTTGCCAGATCGGATTGCCGTTCGCAGCCTGACGCGCGAATACGCCTTCCGAAGTGCAGATAAAGATACGATCTCCATCGATCACCGGTGATGCCGTGATCGGGCCGTCAGGCTGGAGACGCCAAATTTCGTCGCCGGTTTCCAGATCTGCAGCGTAAACCATTCCTGTTACGTCCGCAAAATAAACCACGCCCTCGTCGATCATCGGGCTTCCCCAGACCCAGCCGATGGTTTCGAAGCGCCACAACAGGGAACCGTTGGCGCTTTCGAGAGCTTGCAGTCCCTCACCAAACGTGCCTACCAGGAGATGCCCATCTGTGAGGACCGGTGCGTCGGTAATGGCGCCACCAAGCTGCTCGCTCCAGAGCAGATCACCGGTCTCCCGATCCAGTGCGTAGATCGTCTGGTTCAGCGCTGCCAAGTAGACGGTGTTCTCGGAAATCAAGGGGGATGCCCAGAGGGTATCTTCCGTTTCGAACGTCCAATCCAGGCTCTGCGAGGTCAGCCCAATGGCGTACAAATTGCCATCGGTTGAGGCGACATAGACTCGATCGCCATCCACGACCGGGCCCCCGATGATGCGAGCTTGTCCATTTTCGATCCGCCCCTCGGTTTCTGTAAACTGCCAAATCAAGTTTCCCGTATTGGCATCGAGCACATAGACGATGCCGTCATAGCCTCCGACGATCAATTGATCGTCCGTCGTCAGAGCCGGTGGTGCGTAGAAGAACTGGGTCCTTTCGGGTTCGGATGGGAAGGACCAGATCTGATTGCCGGTTTGGATGTTCAAGGCATAGACGGACTGATTGAAGGCAACGTAGACTGTGTCCTCATCAGCCGTGATGCCGGGCCAACTCGAGGCTCCGATTCGGCTCCCGCTGCATCCAGCCAGCACCGAACCAACGACCACGAGTGCCAGCAATGCAACCGGCAAACGTAGGTTTGTAAGTTTCTTCCGCATGTGTCTCCTAAGGTACCGGGTCGTAACCACCCGGATGGAACGGTTGGCAACGTAAGATGCGCATGACCGCCATGAACCCACCCTTGAACAATCCGTATTTGGCAATCGCCTGGAAGCCGTATTCGGAGCAGGTGGGTGTGAAGCGGCACGTTCCTGGTGGTAAAACCCGGGAAATTGTCTGCTGGTAAAAGCGGATCAACGCCAGGGCAGGCAAGCGTGCAAGATTTCCCCACGTGAGGGGGATATCTCGCAATTGTGGATCATGGCTTTGATCTTGCTTGACCTGGACGTTCATTTCAGTTCTCTTCAATCCATAAATCCGACTGTTTGAGCAGTTTCCGTATCCCATTGCGAACACGGGACCACTCGGCGTTCACGATTTCGGGCCGGGCGATCACGACGATGTCCCAGCCTCCGGCGATCTCAGGAAGGCATGCTCGCAGCGCCTCGCGCAATCGGCGTTTGGCACGGTTCCGCTGCACCGCGTTTCCAAGCGATCTGGCTGCCGAGATACCGATGCGTGTGGTTCCACGATCATTGGGCAGGTAGACCAGAACAGCTAGCGGGTGGGCAAGGGACCTTCCCGTACGCCGCACCCGCTTGAAGTCAATCGATCTGGTGAGCCGGTGTTTGCGCTCCATGGTTCCAGCCGGCCGTCTCGCTCTGCCTACCTCCGGATCGTGTGTAGCCGTCGGCAGCGATGCGACCTTCCAATGGAGGCCGCAGCCGGCGTTCGCTACACCTTCCAATTGATCTTCTTGACGTGATCGTTCATCCGTACTGCGATGCGTTTGCGGCCTTTGGCGCGTCTTCGTTTGATCACTGCTCGGCCGCCGCGCGTCGCCATGCGGGCCCGGAAGCCGTGCACGCGGACCCGACGTCGTTTCTTTGGCTGATAGGTGCGCTTTGGCATCGATTACCCTTTTCGTTGACTCAGGATCAGAACCGCTGGATTATACCGCAAGCACCTAGCAGGGTCAATTGGTATATGGATTGTCAGGGTCAATCGTCCACACGTTCGATGTGTGCCCCCAACTTGCGGAGCTTTTCATCGATTCTCTCGTAGCCGCGATCGATCTGGATGATGTTGCGGATGCGAGAGGTTCCCTCTGCAGCCAGCGCGGCGAGAACCAGTGCCAATCCTGCACGGATGTCGGGGCTCTCGAGGACTTCCCCCACCAGCTTCGTCGGGCCTTGGACCACACAGCGGTGAGGATCGCAAAGCAGCACTCTCGCGCCCATCGAAACCAGTTTGTCGATGAAGAACATGCGACCCTCGTACATCCAATCGTGGAAGAGTACCGTGCCGTTGGCTTGGGTGGCGATCACGATGGCGATGCTCATCAGATCAGTCGGGAAGGCCGGCCACGGCATCACGCTGATCTCGGGAATGGCTCCACCAACGTCGGGAAGAACCTCCAAGGTTTGCTCGGCGGGAACGAGAATGTCCTCCCCCTCGACCTGCCAGGTTACGCCCAGGCGGGCGAGGGTCAGCCGGATCATGTCCAGATGCTCCGGGGAAGCCTTCCGGATGCGGATCTCGCTGCGGGTCACCACAGCTGCACCGATGAAGCTGACGACCTCGAGGTAATCCGCTCCGATGCGGTACTCCCCGCCGTGCAAGGCTTCCACTCCCTCGATCTGCAGCGTATTGGAGCCGATATGGGTGATGTGCGCCCCCAGGTGGTTAAGGAAATGGCACAGGTCTTGAACATGGGGTTCGGAGGCGGCGTTGCGGATGGTCGTCTTGCCCTTGGCCGTGACGGCGGCCATGATGGCGTTTTCGGTGGCTGTGACGCTGGCCTCATCGAGCAGGATGTCGGCTCCTGTGAGCCCACGCGGTGTGCGCAAGTGAAACATGCGCCCATCGTAATCGGTTTCTGCACCCAGGGCTTCCAGGGCGAGCAGGTGCGTGTCGACCCGCCGCCGACCGATGACATCGCCGCCAGGGGGTGGGATGTCGATGCCGCCGCTCCGTCCCAACATCGGTCCTGCAAGCAGGATCGAGGCTCGGATCTTACGGCACAGATCCGGATCGAGGTTTGCGTGGTTGATCTGGCGTGCATGCAGGCGCCAAGAGTTCGGCTCGAGCACCTCGATCTCGACCCCGAGGCTCTGCAAGACCTGCCGGAACGTGCGCACATCACCGATGTCCGGGATGTTGTGCAGAATCACAGGTTCGGCTGAAAGGATGCAAGCCGGTAGCAACGTGACAGCCGCGTTCTTGTTGCCGGAGGGCACGATTTCGCCCTGAAGCGGGTATCCCCCCTCAATGAGGAAGCTGGACATGGATTAGCCTTTCCTGATCAACCGTATCTCTTGGCTTGTGGTCAATCCTAACATCTCTGCAGCATTTCCTTGGTTAACGCCAATTTCGATCAAACCGCTGCTTCCAATGTAAGCCACCAGTTCGCCTGGATCGACGTCTCCAAAGGTCGTGGAAAGTGGGATGGTAATTCCATTGGGCAGTCGTAGGCGAACCTTCATCCGGTCGAACTCCACGGATCGGCAGTCGGGTAGCCAAGGATCTAAAACAAGGTTCTCTCCCTGAGTTTGCCACAATCCCATGCTTGTGATCAAGTTGCCGAAGTGATCAGCAAGGAGAATCTGACCTCGCAAGTTCCCGTCCGCACCGACGGTCATAGATGGAAGAGGCAGCAGCTTGAGTTTTTCTACGGGCGTTCCCATCTCTGCCAAGGACGTTCCACTGGCAAGATGCGCGGCAACTGGAGCAAAGACATCTCGACCGTGGAACGTTCCACTCTGTTCTTCAAGCTGGAATGCACGAGCATCCAGCTCAACGGCAAGCGAAGGTTGGGCGTGCGTCAGCAGGTAGGTCAGCAGCCCGTTATCGGGGGCGATGCAAGTGAATTCCGGCCAGGCGACACCCAACGCACGACGACTTGTTCCCACGCCCGGATCGACGACCGCGACGAAGATTGATTGTTCGGGAAAGAAGGGTGCTGCTTGCCAGAGATAATAGGCAGCTCGATGGACGTCTCCGCGCGGGATGCCGTGCGTGAGGTCGACCACACGGCATTGGGGGGCAATGCCGGTGATCACGCCTTTCATTGTTCCGACAAAGGCATCCTGCAGACCGAAATCCGAAAGAAGGACTATGGGACCGCTCGTCACCGCATCTCCTCGAGATCGGGATTCTAATGGAGACCGGTGGGATGGTCAAACCTGAAGGCTTCCTGGCAGACCCTCTGGCGCTTCGGGGAATCGTCAGGAAAGGACGGCCATGGTAAAATTAAGAGTCATGACTGAACCCTTCAATGAACCGTCTTCCAAGCCGATCAGCGCCTTTAAAGCGCTTCTAGAGGGGTTCGAACGCCTTGCTGCTGCACCGCTGTTGATCCTACCTTCCTTGATCCTGGACCTGTTGTTCTGGATGGGTCCGCAGTTGAAAATAAGCTCCCTGGTGCAGTTGTTGGCATCGGGTATCAGCATCCCGCCGGATGCAACCGTGGAGTTGGTGGAGCAGGTCCAACTCATTCGCACGGAGCTGATCGATATCGGGACTCGCTTCAACCTGGCCACGGCGTTGAGCAGCTTCCCGGTGGGCATTCCGAGCCTTATGAGCGGTCGTATGCCGGTAGAAAATCCCCTGGGATTGCGGATTTTCTTCGATCTCGACGGATCGGCGATGATCGTGGGGGCGTGGATTGTACTCATGGTTCTGGGATTGGGATTGGGCGTGCGCTACCAGCTTTGGATCGCACGCCAGGCTGCCCCGGAAAGCGATCTTGGCAACGGGTGGAAGACATGGTTGCGGATGCTCGGCTTTGTTGCCGCCGCATTTGTTTTCGTCACGCTCTATGTATTCATCAGTCTGATGGTGATAACGCTGGGGACTGGTGTGCATCCGTTGTTGGGCATGCTGGTGCTGTTCCTTTCCGTCAGTTTGATCTTCTGGCTGGTGATCTACCTTATCTTCACGCCCCATGGCATCGTGCGCTATAAACTGGGTATGATCCGGGCAATGGTGGAGAGCGCGGCCGTAGTGCGCTTGAGCCTCATGGGTACGATGGGTTTTCTGGCATTGGCGTTCATCATCAATTGGATCACGCTCCAGGTTTGGATTTTGCCTCCGGAGGAATCGTGGTTTGCACTGCTGTCCATCTTGGGGCATGCCTTTGTGAGCAGCATGCTGTGGGTGGCAAGCTACATCTACTATCAAGGACGGCGCGATTACATTCTGAGCCGTCTGGGCGAGTTGAGGTTCGGCGGTTTCAAAAGCGGGCCGCCTCGAGCGTCGTAGGGGATAAACGGATAGAAGGAGAGTAGGGCGTGGGAGACGATGGGAAGGCTGTTAGCAGTTACGCCGCCAAGGATATCCAGGTTCTGGAGGGGCTGGAAGCTGTTCGCCGGCGCCCCGGCATGTATGTCGGTGGAACGGATGTCAAGGCCTTGCACCACATGGTCTACGAGGTGGTTGACAACTCGATCGATGAAGCCCTGGCTGGTGCCTGCAAGCGGATCGACGTGATCATCCATCCCGACAGCAGCGTCACCGTGGAGGATGATGGCCGCGGCATTCCCGTCGACATCCATCCGGAGAAGAAGAAACCTGCCTTGGAGCTCGTGATGACCGTGCTGCATGCGGGAGCCAAGTTCGGTGGAGAGGGCTACAAGGTCTCCGGAGGTCTGCATGGCGTGGGCGTCTCGGCCGTTAACGCGCTTTCGGAATATTGCGAGGTCGAAGTCAAGCGTGACGGCAAGCGGCACTTCCAGCGCTATGAACGAGGCGCGCCGACCAGTCCGGTGAAGGAGATCGGGATGGCGCCCAAGGGGCAGACGGGCACCAAGACGACCTACATGTATGATCGGGAGATCTTCAAGGGGGAAATGGACTACCGCTTTGAAACCCTGGTGCAACGCTTCCGCGAGATGGCTTTCGTAACTCGAGGTGTGACCATCTATTTGCAGGACGAGCGCGATGGGCGGGAGATGGAGTTCTATTTCGAAGGGGGCATTACCTCCTTCGTTCGCTATCTGAATCGCAACCGCACCGTCCTGCATCCGATCGTGTATGTGGATAAGGAGGTCGATTCCACCGGCATCGAGGTCGCGCTTCAATACACCAATGCCTACGCCGAATCGGTGTATTCCTTTGCCAATACGATCAACACCGTGGATGGCGGCACGCATCTGACCGGCCTGCGGGCGGCGATCACGCGCACGATCAACGACTACGCGCGCAAATCCAACCTGCTCAAAGGGACGGATTCGAATTTCAGCGGCGATGACACACGCGAAGGCCTGACGGCCATCGTCAGCGTCAAGCATCGCGATCCCCAGTTCGAAAGCCAGACCAAGGTCAAGCTCATGAACGCCGAGGTTCAAACCCAGGTGCAGCAAGCCTTGGGCGAGGAGTTCGGAACCTTTCTGGAGGAGAATCCACGCGCCGGCAAGTCCATCATCGAGAAGTGTCTCACTTCCGCGCGGGCGCGCGACGCGGCCCGCAAGGCGCGCGACCTGGTGATCCGCAAGAGCGCCCTGGAGAGTTTGACCCTCCCCGGCAAGCTGGCCGATTGTTCCGAGCGTGATCCCAACAAGTGCGAGCTCTACATCGTAGAGGGCGACTCGGCGGGAGGCTCGGCCAAGCAAGGCCGCGACCGGCATTTCCAAGCCATCCTTCCGCTGCGAGGCAAGATCCTCAACACGGAGCGCGCACGTTTGGATAAGATCCTCTCCAACAACGAGGTCAAGGCGCTCATCTCGGCGCTGGGCACGAGCGTGGGAGAGAGCTTCGATCTGGAAGGCCTGCGCTACGGGCGCGTGATCATCATGACCGACGCCGACGTGGATGGCAGCCACATCCGCACGCTCCTGCTGACCTTCTTCTTCCGCTACATGCCGGACTTGATCGACGAAGGGCATCTGTACATCGCTCAACCTCCGCTCTACCGAATCGGGCACGGCAAGAAGATCTTCTACGCCTACACCGAGGAAGATCGTGCGCGCATCCTCAAGGAGTTGGGGAGCGCACGAAAGAGAGCGAATTTGCAGCGCTACAAGGGTTTGGGTGAGATGAATCCGCAGCAGCTTTGGGACACCACCATGGATCCGGAGAAACGCACCCTGCTCCAGGTGACCATCGAGGATGCCGCTTCCGCCGACCGCACCTTCGACATGCTCATGGGCGCGGCCGTGCCGCCACGCAGGCGCTTCATCCAGACGCACGCTCACGAGGTTCGGAATCTAGATATCTGATTCATCAAATTGTTTGGGCGGAAATTTCTTTACCTTGCTGTCTGAAATTGCAGAGCAGGGTCTTACCTTGGGTGGGGGATGACAAATTCCTGCTCGTTGGAACTATCCACTCTGATCCCACTGATCATCTGAGGAATCGAGTTCGATGATCTTCCCCTCTGCTGCAAATATTGTTCGTTCGCAGATGTTGGTCACACGATCAGCCATGCGCTCCAAATTATGAGCAGCCCATTGCAGGTGATTGGATGCATCGATCGTTCCTGGTTCGGCGATCATCTCTTGAACGAGATTGAAGTAGATCTGGTTGAAGAGTCGATCGACCTCATCATCCTGTTTGGGTATCTCTCGAGCTGAAACCGCGTCCTTATTGAGGAACGCTTGGATGGATTGTTCGAGCATGTGGATGGTTACGCTTGCCATCTGTGGAAGATCTTTGGAAGCTTTCGGCAGGGGCTTCTCCTTGAGCATCATGTTCACGCGTGCAATGCCCTTGGCATAGTCCCCCATGCGTTCCAGTTCGCCGGCGATTTCGAGAATAGACGCCAGCATACGCAGGTCACCGGCGATCGGTTGTTGCGTGGCAATCGTGATCAGACAGTCGAGCTCGAGATCAAAGCGCCGCTTGTTGATCTGACGATCCTGGATGTACATAAAGCGGGAGGCATCCATGTCTCTCTGAATCAAGGCATCCACGGCCTTGAAGGTGGCTTCCTTGACCATGCTCTCGAGAACCAGGAGTTCATCCAGCAGCGTTTTGATGTTGCGATCCAATGTGGTTCGTTTCATGATGCCTCTCTCCAACAACGTAGTTCGTGGTTAAACCTTCTCATCCATGACTCTTCGCCCGCTTTGATCAATGGCTTCTGTTGTGGGTTGCTTCATGCATGGCCGCCGCTCATCCGAATCTACCGGTGACGTAATCCTCGGTGAGTTGTTTCTCGGGTCGGGTGAAGATCTGGCGCGTGGGGCCGAACTCGACCAGATACCCAGCTCGATCCTTGTGCATGCTGAAGAAGGCGGTGTGATCTGAAACGCGTCCCGCCTGGTGCATGTTATGAGTAACGATAACGATCGTATAGTTCACCGCAAGCTCACGGATCAGTTCCTCGATGCGCAGCGTGGCAATAGGATCGAGGGCGGAAGCCGGCTCATCCATCAAGATCACCTCGGGCTCCACCGCCAGTGCCCGTGCGATGCACAAACGCTGCTGCTGCCCACCTGAGAGCGCCAGACCTGATTTCTGCAGATGATCTTTGACTTCGTTCCAAAGGACCGCGGAACGCAAGCTTTGTTCGACGATCTCATCCAGAATTCCCCGGTCCCGAATGCCGTGCGCTCGCGGACCATAAGCCACGTTGTCGTAGATCGTCTTGGGGAAGGGATTGGGTCTCTGAAAGACCATGCCGACGCGCTTCCGAAGATTGACCACATCCATATCGAAGAGCGACATGTCTTCCATAAAGAGTTCACCCTTGGTGTGAACATCCGGGATGAGTTCGTTCATGCGGTTGATGGAACGCAGGAAGGTGCTTTTGCCACAACCCGAGGGACCGATGATGGCCGTGACCTGGTTCTCGGGAATGTCGATGTTGATATTCCGCAAGGCTTCGAAGTCGCCATAGTAGAAGCTGTATTTCTTGATTTGTATCTTGGATCGATTCTTGGGTTCCATTGATTTATCTCATCCTTCCCATGGAGCGAGAGGATATGCGGCGTGAAATGATGTTGATGATCAAGTTCAGGAAAATGATGCTTACGATCAGAATGGCCGCGGTTCCCATGGCCTTTTCAAAGGCTCGTGTCTCGGAGGCGAGCATGTAGACATGCAGCGCCATGGAGCGACCGGAAGAAAGCAGGTCCTGGGGCAGGCGATAGCTGCCACCGAGCGTGACCCAGAAGATGGCGGTCTCCGCCATGATCCGGCCCACGCTGAGCACGATCCCGGTTACAATCCCGGGCATAGCCGCAGGCAGCACGACGCTCAAGTTCGTCTGCAGCTTGTTGGCGCCCAGCGCCAAACTACCCTCGCGGTAGGAGCGCGGCACAGCCAACAAGGCTTCCTCGGAAGTGCGAATGATGACGGGAAGGATCAGGCACGCTCCGCTCAAGCCCGCCGAGAGCAAAGAAAACTTAAGCTTCAAGAAGGAGACGAAGAGGGCGAAGCCGAACAGCCCGAAGAGGATGGAGGGCACTCCGGCGAGGATCTCGACACCCGTCCGGGCGATCGCTACCAGCCGTGCAACCAACCAGTTTTCCCGCTGCTCATCTCCGGTATATTCGACCAGATAGACGGCCGCGCCCACTCCCAATGGTGTGGCGATGGCGATGGTCAGCACGATCAGGTAGAGCGTGGTGACGATGGTGGTGGACATGCCGCCCTCGCCGGATACCCCTCCAGCGGGGCGGGTGGTCAGGAACTCCAGATTGATCACCTGGATTCCATGGACCATGACATAGCCTATGATCCAGACCAAAGCTGCCACGGCAATCAACCCCGCCGCCCAAACCAACCCGAAGAAGATTCGTTGCGTGAGTTTTCGCTGCGCCAGATTGGATGATGCAATCCTTGGCTTGCGCTCGCGCACCTGTGTTTTCGTGCGCGTCAGTGATCGGAGACTCTCGTTCACGTTGCCCTCTCCTTCATGAGAAAACGAGCCAAACTGTTCGTAAGCAGGATCATCAGAAAGAGGAGTATTCCGGTGAAGAAGAGCGCACTTCGATGAGCTCCAGCAGCGTAGTTGATCTCGACGGCAATATTTCCCGTCAGCGTTCGGGCAGTATCCAGAAATAGGGTCAGCGGGTTGCTGATCAGCGGCTCTGGGAGGGCGATGGAATTGCCGATCACCATGATCACAGCCATGGTCTCACCCAGAGCACGACCGATGCCCAAGATCACTGCGGCGATGATTCCCGAACGTGCTGCAGGGAGCATCACGTTGCGAATGGTCTGCCAGTGGGTGGCACCCATGGCCAAGGAGCCATCCTTGTAGGCGCGCGGCACCGCACGTAAGGCATCTTCAGCGATGTTGGTGACTGTGGGGATGATCATCACAGCCAGGATGATGGAGGCGTTCAACAGGCCGAAGCCTGTGTTGTGCGGCACATCGATCTCGCGAATGAGCGGCGCCAGGACGACCATGCCGAAGAGACCGTAAACCACGGAGGGAATCCCTGCCAGCAGCTCCACGGCGGGGCGAACGATCTCACGTACGGCCTTCGGAGCGACTTCGGCCAGGAGAATGGCTGTGAAGATCGACAGCGGCACACCCAGGAGCGCCGCACCAAATGTGGCCAGGATGGAGCCTGCGATCATCGGAATGAGACCGAATTGCGCATCCTCGGTGCCGATGATCGAACCGGGCCGCCATATGGTTCCCAGCAGCATGTTCTCCAATCCGATTTCGGTGATGGCGTCGGTGGATTCGATGAGCGTGAAGAGGATGATCAAGGCAACCACGATGATGGCGCTGAGGGCGGAAGCCAGCAGGATGTGTCGGCTGATGCGATTGAGGAATTCCCGCTGTTCCGCAGTCTCCTCAAAGAGCCAGGAAAACTTCATGAGCAGGAAAAGGATGATGCCGGGAATGAGGCCGTATAAGAGCACTCTTCCAATCCCACTTAAAGAGATTTTCAGGATTTCCAAGACGGGAACGACACTTTCTCCAGCAAAAATCTGTGCGGAGACATCGAAGAGCATGTCGACTGCGAAAGCCAAGCCGAGCAGGATCAGCACCAGCATCACGCCAGACCGAGCCCAGTTCTTCAACCTCCACAATCCCAAGGAAAGCGTGAGACCTATTCCAAACAGGATGACGGCTGCCAACCCGAGCGTAACGGGGGAACTCGACTGTGCTTCCCCCCCACGGTTCAGGATGAGCCCGGCTGCAGTGGCTCCCAAGGTTGCTGCCGCAAAGACGAGAGCGATCCCCTTGATCGTCCAAGGGGGCTGTTGCTTTTGATTGGCATGTTCCTCTGGCGTGATTTCTGGATTGGCTTTCACGATTGTCTCCCGTTTTGAACATGAAAGTCCGGAGGAGGTAATTCAGGCCTACCTCCTCCGGATTCGGATCTCAGGAGATTACTGGGCGGGGATGTAATCCTCCGCTACGATCGCCTGTCCTGCCTCGCTCAAGATGAAGTCCAGGAAGGCTTGCGCCAGATCTCCAGGATCGCCATTGGTGAGCATGTTCAGTGGACGAAAGATCGTGTAGATATCGTTCAGCACGTTCTCTACGCTGGGAACGACATTGTCGATGGGAACGACGTTGATGCTGTCATCCAGGAAGCCGAAGGAAAGGTAGCCGATGGCGTTGGGTGTCGTTGACACCGTGGTCCGCACCTGCCCGTTGGATTGCTGCAGGAGGGCGTCTTCGCTGATGACCTTTTCCGTGTCGCCGGATTCCATGACCAGTTCTTCGAAGGCCGCGCGCGTTCCGGATCCCTCTTCACGGGATACGACGATGATCTCGGCGTCAGGTCCGCCAATTTCGGTGAAGTTCGTGATTTCACCCGCGAAGATGTCCTTCACCTGCTCGACGCTGAGTGTTGAGAGCTGGATGTCGGGATGCGTGACGATGGCGATGCCGTCGTAAGCAATCGTGAAGACCTGGATTTCAGGGAAACTCTCGAACTCAGAGGGCTTTATATTGCGGGATGCATTGCCGATGTCGACAGTTCCTTCACCAGCGGAGGTGACGCCCACGCTGGAGCCGCCGCCCTGGATCTCGATCACCAGGTCCGGGTTATCATCCATGAAGGCCTCAGCCAGCACCTCAGCCAGCGGCTGGACAGTGGTCGAGCCGGCGATCTGGATCTGACCGGAGAGCCCGGTGGCTTCAGTGGGTGTTGCTGTTGAACTGCCGCAAGCGCTGAGGATCAAACCCACAACCAGCACCAGTCCCATTAACCTACCCACTCCGATGGCGTCAACATGACGATTCATGAGTTTGTTATTCATCTTTTCTCCATTTGTTTTCATAGTGATCCCATCGTATCGGGCTCGGGTTAAAATCCCGGGATACATGCTTTAGGAATGGGTAATGGTTTCGTTAACGCTTGGTTATGGGGAAGGTGCCTGTTTCAGGCTTGGGGTAGGGTGAAGCGGAAGATACTGCCTTGGCCTTCTTCGCTCTCGGCCCAGATTTGACCCCCATGAGCTTCGACCAGGTGTTTGGCGATGGCCAACCCTAGGCCGGTGCCCTCACGTTGACGCCCCTGGGCAGTCTTGTAGAAGCGCTCGAAGATGCGGGAAAGGTCAGCGGCGGGGATTCCCACACCGGTATCTATGACGAAAAACTCGATCATCGATGGACGTACACTGGATCCAAGGACCACCTCGCCACCCGGGCGTGTGAACTTGATGGCATTGTGTACCAGATTTAGGAGCACCTGTTCGATGCGCGGCAGATCCGCCAGGACTTGAGGGAGATTCTCCGGGCAATCCACCTTCAACGTGAGTTCGGCATGTTCTGCCTGCAGCGCCATCCGTTCGGAAACCTTGGCCATCAAGGCGCAGGGATCCACGCCCAGAAGTTTCAGCGGAACCTGGCCGGATTCGATGCGGGATAATTCGAGCAGTTCGCTCACCAATTGCGCCAGCGAATCCAGCTCTTTCTTCATCAAAGCGATAAAGCGCTCAGCGGTGTCGGGATCCTCCATGGCACCCATCTCCAGCGTTTCGGAGAGTGCCTTCAGCGATGCCAGTGGAGTGCGTAATTCATGAGAGATGTTGCTCAGGAAATCCCTGCGAACGGTCTCCAATCGCCTCATCTCCGTGAGATCGCGGAGCATGATCAGGGTGTGCTCAATCAGTATCTCCCCAAGGGGAATGGCGGTCGCCTGGATGTGGCGGCTGAGTCTCGGGCTCTGCATCTCCAAGATCCTGATCTCGCCCGTTCGGAGACACTCCTCCCAGATTTCCACCAACTGGTGCTGTCCGAAGAGCCTGATCAGGGAGATCCCAAGGGGCGATTCGATGGGAACGTCGAACAATTCCCGGGCGGCGGTATTGGTCATGGTCACGTCGCCTTCGGGAGTGACGAGCAGGACGCCATCGGTCATCTGGGCCAGGATGGCGGAGAGCTTGGCTCTCTCAGCTTGTAGGGCTTCGAAACGAGCCTGCAGCTGTGCGGTCATCCCATCTAGGGCTAATGCTAATTGATCGATATCGTCACGCCGATCGGGATGAATTTTCACACCGGAATCCTCAGCTTGATCTCCGCGCGTGCTGGCGATCAGAGAGGCCAGAGGGCTGACCGTTCGATTGTAGAACCACAGCGCGACGCTGGCCATCACCAACGCACTGATCCCGGCTCCGAGCCATATGGTTTCCTGTAATTCTTGGACATCATCTTCGAGGCTTTCCAGGCTGAATGCGGCGCGTACGACACCGGCATTCTCTCCATCGATTGCAAAGGGTGCTGCGGTGTAGAGCATATCGAAATCCAGCGTTTCGCTGTAGCGTACGCTGTTCCCCAACCCCGAGGACATGGCCTGGAGGAATTCAGGGCGATCGGCGTGATTTTCCATCTGGTTGTGATCCTGATGCGATTCCCCGATGACTTCACCCGACGCGTCGATCACCGTGATGCGCATGCCCGTCACACGTGCCCAATCATCCACGTGTTCATCGATCTGGGATGGGTTTTGAAGCAGATCCTGTTGGACGAGCTGTTCGGCAAGCAGGAGCACACTGGTTTCGAGTCCCTGCTGGATGTCTTCCATTTTACTTTGACGAACAAGGTTGCTAAGGACTACCCCGAGTCCAGCCATGGAAAGGCAGATGATCAAAACCAGAGGGATGGCGATGCGCCATCGTATGCTTGCAAACATACCTGGATTCTCTTAGCCGTCGAAACGATAGCCCACACCGCGCACGGTGATGATGCGGTGTGGTTCATCAGCATTGGGTTCGATCTTGGAACGCAACCATCGGATGTGAACATCCACAGTGCGAGTGTTGCCGCTGAAGTCCCACCCCCATACCCGTTCCAGGATCAGGCTCCGGCTGAGCACCTGTCCTTGGTTTCTAGCGAGGAAGAGCAGCAGATCGTACTCCTTGGGACGCAGGGATATAACCTCATCGCCAACGAGAACCTCGTGCCTCGTGGTATTGATGGTCAGGTCTTCGAAGCGCAGGATATTGGCTTGTTTCACCTGATCCTCATGCTCCTCGGTGCGGTCCAAACGCACACGGCGCAACAGCGCCTTGACACGGGCGATCAGCTCTCGCATCGAGAAGGGTTTGGTCATGTAATCATCCGCTCCAAGCTCCAAACCCAAGACGCGGTCGATCTCATCGTCGCGCGCTGTAAGCATGAGCACTGGAGTATTTGAGTCCTTGCGCAGCAAGCGGGTGACCTCCAGCCCGTCGATGCCCGGCAGCATGATGTCCAAAACGATCAGGTCCGGCGTATGTTCACGCGCTGCATCCAAGGCCTGGATTCCGTCAGCGACAGTTTCTACCTGAAAACCTTCTTTCTTCAGGTTGAAGGCCAAGCTCTCCCGTAGGGCGAGCTCATCTTCGACGATCAGGATCAATTCAGCCATGATAGAACAATCCTAACATCGGTTGAAGGAAATGGACAACATCCGCTGGGGTGAGGCATGAATTCATCTAAAAAGGGGGATGATTCGATCCTGATAGGGAAAAGTATCCGCCGTGTGGGGGGAACTCTGTCCTTGTGAAGCCGAGCGCCCTGATGCATAATGCTATGGGAACAGACGTAAATCGTTATCCATCGGGTGCCTGGCAGCACCCGACTCGATGAATCCGTGGATGCGAAATCCTAGAACAAGGGAGTATGAGATGACAGCAGCAATCATCGATGGCAAGCAGGTTGCCGAAGAGATCCGCGAGGGAGTGGCCAAGGCGGTAGAGAAGATGGTCGCCGAGGGTGGGCCCAGGCCGGGATTGGCGACGGTTTTAGTGGGGGACAACCCTGCGTCGCATACTTATGTGCGCATGAAGCGCAAGGCCTGCGCCGAGGCGGGGATCGAATCGATTCACCACGAGCTCCCAGCCGATGCCACTCAGGAAAAGGTCGAGGGGCTGGTGAGGGAACTCAACAAAGATCCCAAAGTGCACGGGATCCTGGTGCAGCTTCCGCTGCCCGCCGGGCTTGATGAAGAAGCGGTGCTGCGAGCGATCGATATCGAAAAGGATGTCGATGGATTTCATCCCATCAACATCGGGCGTTTGGCTCAGAAGGGCCGCGATCCGCTCTTCGTCCCCTGCACACCGGCGGGATGCATCAAGCTTCTCAAGAAGGCCGGAGCCAAGCTGGAAGGCGCCAAGGCGGTCGTACTGGGACGATCCAACATCGTCGGCATGCCTGCGGCGCTGCTGCTGGTGAAGGAAAACGCCACCGTCACCATCTGCCACTCCAGGACCAAGAACCTGGCTGAAACCTGCCGAGAGGCGGATGTCTTGATCGCCGCCATCGGGCGTGCTGAGATGGTGCGGGGCGATTGGGTCAAGCCCGGAGCCTACGTGATCGACGTCGGCATCAACCGCGTGGATGACGACACCAAGAAGCGCGGCTACCGCCTGGTCGGCGATGTCGCCTTTGAAGAGGCCAAGGAAGTCGCGGCCGCCATCACGCCCGTTCCCGGTGGGGTTGGGCCGATGACGATCGCCATGCTGCTCGACGCCACGCAGCGCGCCGCACAGCGCGCTATGCCGTAGCGGCTGTGCGTTTTCGAAGCCTACTTCAGGGCCGTCCCGATTGGGATGGCCCCATTTTTTTTCATGGATCCATGCTCCACAGCGATGCCATTCTGTGTGGAATGGGAAAGACAGGATAAAGATCATGAGGAAAGAGCGAGGAATCATATTGTCTGACAATTGACCTGATTTGGAAGCAGTGATAGGATTTTGTCAAGCTGCGGGGGTGCACGCACAGTGCCGACACCGCTGCATCCCCCCAAAGAGCGGAGCAACAATCCAAACTGCGTGTGTTTATCGTTTTCCTTCGTGAGTGCATGGCGTGGGAGGAGTAGCTTGATGGATGCCAAGGCATGGGCCCAGACGACGCGCGAACTGGTCGATGTCGCCACAGGACGTGCTCCAGCAGACGTCGTCATCCGCGGGGGGAAATGGGTTTGTGTTCAAACCAGTGAAATCTTAGAAGGAACGGACATTGCGCTCAAAGGTGAGCGCATCGCTTTTGTGGGATCGGATGCCAGTCACACTGTCGATCCCCAGACGCGTGTGATCGAAGCCGATGGGCGATACCTCGTTCCCGGATTGCTGGATGGTCACATGCATGTGGAATCCAGCATGCTCACCATCACAGAATTCGTGCGCGCCGTGCTGCCTCGAGGGACGACGGGGATCTTCGTCGATCCGCATGAGATCGCCAATGTCTTTGGTTTGCGGGGCGTGAAGCTCATGGTCGATGAGGCGAAAGTCCAACCCATCCACGTCTGGGTGCAGGCTCCTTCCTGTGTTCCCTCCGCGCCTGGATTTGAAACCCCCGGTGCCGAAATCGGTCCTGATGGGATCGCGGAAGCCCTTTCCTGGCCCGGCATCATCGGCCTGGGGGAGATGATGGACTTCCCGGCCGTGATCAATTCCGGCGAGGATGCACACACCAAGATGGCCGAAACCCGAGCCGCAGGCAAGGTCATCGGGGGGCACTATCCCGCATTGGATCTTGATCGAGATTTCCATGGCTATGTTGCCGGCGGTCCCGAAGACGATCATGAGGGCACGCGGCTGGAGGATGCCGTGGCACGAGCTCGTCAGGGCATGAAGGTCATGATGCGTCTGGGCTCAGCCTGGCATGACGTTGCGGCACAGCTGCCTGCGGTCACAAAGTTGGGGCTCGACCCGCGACACTTCATCCTGGTAACCGATGACTCGCACGCCGGAACGCTGATTCATGACGGCCACATGGACCGGGTCGTGCGTTTCGCCATCCAGCAGGGTCTCGATCCGATGGTGGCGATCCAGATGGCCACGCTCAACACCGCTGAACACTTCGGTGTAGCCCGCGACATGGGCCAGATCGCTCCGGGCCGTTACGCAGACATCCTCTTGGTCAGCGATATGGACAAACTGGTCATCGACATGGTTTTGGCGCGCGGCAAGATCGCCGCCCAGGATGCGGAATTGCTGATCGAGATCCCTCCGTACGATTACCCCGATGATGTCAAGACCTCGGTGCGCCTGGCTCGTCCGCTAACGGCGGAGGATTTCGCTGTTGCCTCAGAAGGCGAGGACAAGGTGACCGCCAACGTGATCGGCGTGATCGAAAACCAGGCTCCAACGAAACATCTCAAACTCGAACTGGCCTCTGTCGATGGCAGGGTTCCAGTGGATTTAACGAAGGACGTCGCCAAGGTCGCGCTGGTGGAGAGGCATCACAAGTCAGGCAAGGTCCAGGTCGGATTTGTGCACGGCTTCGGCCTGAACGTGCCCTGCGCCATGGCTTCGACCGTGGCTCACGACTCGCATCACATGCTCGTGGTGGGGACCGACGATGCCAGCATGGCCCTGGCTGCCAACGAACTGCAAAAGGTTGGAGGCGGCCAGATCGTGGTGCGCGAAGGAAAGGTCACGGCTCTGGTCAACCTCCCGATTGCAGGCCTGATGTCCGACGAACCCGCGCAGACGGTGGCCGAAAAGATGGAGCATCTGCTGGAAGCATTCCGGGATTGCGGATGCATGCTCAACAACGCCAACATGACCTTGAGCTTGCTGGCCTTGGTTGTGATCCCTGATCTGCGAATTTCCGATAAGGGACTGGTGGATGTTAAGGAATTCGAAATCATTCCGTTCTTGGAATCGAACTGAACTGCGAGGCATCGTTGTAAGGACTGGCGATGAAGAATCATGTGAACGCAAGAACTAACCAAGAGCAATCACGAAGCGGAAATGTCAAACGTCGTCCGCTGTATCAGAGCGCGGCGGAGGAATTGGCCGAGATCATCGCGCACACGCCTCCAGGAGATCGGCTGCCCTCGGAGCCCAAACTATCGGATCAACTGGGGGTTTCTCGCGCCACCCTGCGTGAGGCGATGCGCCTCTTCGAGGAGCGTGGTCTGATCCTTCGTCAACAGGGCGTGGGAACCACAGTCGTGGAAATGCCTCAAGTCATCGATAGTGGTTTGGAAGTCCTCGAGAGCCTGGAGACGCTTTCCTCGCGCATGGGATTGACGATGACCATGGGCGATTCCGAGATACGCTTGCGATCGCCCAAGGCCGAGGAATTGGAGCAGTTCGACATTCCCCGCAATGCGCGCTTGTTGGAGATCAAGCGCACCATGCTCGCCGAGATGCGACCGGTTGCCTACCTCGTGGATGTGTTGCCGGAGGGCATTCTGCCGCGCGGGGAAATCGAAGAGCGCTTCACCGGCTCCGTACTGGATCTGCTGTTGGAGCGCAAGCAACCAACCCTGAGCCATGCAAAGACGGAAATCACAGCCGTCTCCGCCTCACCGGAAATCGCCCATCACTTGAACATCCAACGCGGGGACGTTCTGCTGTGCTTCAAAGGCATCATTTACGACGATTCCGGAAACGTGGTCAATCGTTCGGAAAGCTATTTTCTGCCGTGGACCTTCCGCTTCCATGTGCTGCGTCGTTTCGACGATGTGATGAACGTCGTTGAGAGAAATCGAAAGACCAACGATGGTTGAACTCCGCCGGAGTCTGATCATCCTGTAAATCGTTAGGATATCTTGAGGAGAATAACCGATGCGAAGCTTTGCTGGGCGAGATATTTTATCGCTGAAGGGATTCGAAAGGCATGAATACTACCGCGTCTTCGAGATTGCGGATCGGCTGGCTCCTATAGCCCGTAATCGCACCAAGAGCGATTTGCTCAAGGACAAGACTCTGGTGACGGCGTTCTATCAACCCAGCACGCGTACGCGTTTGGCGCATGAAGCCGCCATGCTGCGCCTGGGCGGGAGCGTGACGGGCTTTTCGGACGCGCGCATGACGCGTGCGGGTGATTACTACCAGGAGTCGATCAAGGACACCGTGCACATGCTGGAGTACTACGGCGATGTGATCGTGATGCGCCATTTCCAGCAGGGCGCGCCTGCAGAAGCCGCCCGTTGGGCCAGTGTTCCCGTGATCAACGCCGGCGATGGATGGGGGGAGCATCCCACCCAGGTGCTGACGGACATGTACACCATCCACCAGGAGAAAGGTCGCCTGGATGGCCTGCACTTCCTGCTCGTGGGAGACATGCGCATGCGCACCATGCATTCGATGAGCTATGCCATGTCGCAATTCGACATCGAAGCCACCTACATTTCCCCACCCGAGATGTCCCTCACGGACGATTTCAAGAAGGAACTGGATGCCCTCAACCTGCGCTACCGGGAGGTGGAGCACATCAAGGACGCCATCGCCGATGCGGATGTGATCTATATGGAACCGGTCGTGCAGCCAGACTACACCAAGGCTCGCGACGAGCGCGAGGGCGATGTCGGCCTTACGCCGGCAAACTACCAGGTGACCAACAAGCTCATGCGCAAGGCCAAGCCGGATTCGATCATTCTGCATTCGCTGCCGCGCATGGACGAGCTGCTGCCGGAGGTCGACGGCACGCGCCATGCCCGCTACTGGGAAGAGGCTTTCAATGGCGTTGTGATGCGCATGGCCCTGCTGGCTCTGGTCCTCGGCGCAACGGAGTGAGACGGCCTTCGATGACCGCAGCTTGGTGGAATGGAAAGACGGCCTGAAGACGCAGGCCGGATGAAAGAGGAGAACCATGCAGACGTATCTACGAGGACGTGATCTCATCGGCGATCTGGATTTCAGCCGCGAGGAGGTCGAGACCGTTCTGGATGTGGCTTTCGACCTGAAGCGCAAGCGCGCTCTGGGCGAGCCGCATGCCTACCTGCGGGATAAGGTACTGGCGATGCTGTTCTTCTTCAGCAGCACCCGAACGCGGGGCTCCTTTGAAGCCGGCATGGCGCAGCTGGGCGGCCATGCGGCGTTCATCGAATCCCGGACCACGCAGATCTCACACGGCGATACGGAGAAGGAGATGGGTGAGATCTTCGGCCGCTACTTCGATGGCATCGCTATACGCCATGTGGATTGGGGGATCGGCAACCGCTATCTGAATCTCGTGGCGGAAGCCTCGCGCGTTCCGATCCTGAACATGCAGTGCGAGATCTATCATCCCTTCCAGATCCTGGCCGACCTGATGACGATCATCGAGAAGAAGGGACGTGATCTGCGCCGAAAGAAGATGGTCGTTTCGTGGGCGTATGCGTCTTCCTATTTGAAGCCGATTTCGGTTCCTCAATCACTGATCCTGCAGATGCCGCGCTTCGGTCTGGATGTCGTCCTGGCGCATCCTCCCGAATTCCAGCTCATGCCCGAGATCATGGAGCAGGCACGCGAGCAAGCCCGGAAGTACAAGACCGGATTCGAAATCACCGACAGCATGGAGGACGGCTTTCGCGATGCGGACATCGTGTATGCCAAATCCTGGGGTCCCCTGCTCACAACGACCGATCCCGATAAGGGAAAGCAGATCCAGGACAAGTACGAATCCTGGATCACCGATGAGAAGAAGATGGCCCTGGCGAAGGACGATGCGATTTACATGCATCCCCTGCCGGCGGATCGCAATATCGAGATCACCGATGCGGTGATCGATGGCGAGCAGAGTGTCGTCTTCGACGAAGCCGAGAACCGCCTGCACGTGCAGAAGGCCGTCATGGCCTTGACGATGGCCTGAGCCGGAAAGGAATCCCATGGGAGATGCTGCGGATCGCAAAGTAGCCGTGGTTGCGGTTGGAGGGAATTCGCTCATCAAGGATAAGGCGCATCGAACCATTCCGGATCAGTATGCGGCTTCCTCCGAAACCATGAGCCACATTGCCGGCATGATCGAGGCCGGCTGGGATGTCGTCATCACGCATGGCAACGGACCGCAGGTCGGTTTCATCCTGCGCCGTGCCGAGCTTGCTGCGCATGAGCTCCATCCCGTTCCTTTGGACTACTGCGGCGCAGATACCCAGGGGGCCATCGGCTACATGTTCCAGCGAGCGCTGCATAATGAATTCCTTGCCCGAGGCATGAAGAAGCACGCCGCCACTGTTGTCACCCAGGTTCTGGTCGACCGCAACGATCCTGCGTTCGAGAATCCGACGAAACCGATCGGCTCG
>DUET01000085.1 GCA_011192015.1 Anaerolineae bacterium | reverse complement strand
TGCTCTCGTCCCCTTCCACGCACCTGCGCTTGAGATTCCCCTGGCTGGGGCACGGCCTCCCGACCCCGGATTCGCCCGCCATGGCGGCGAACCATTCCGCCCGCAAGCGTGGTCATACGAAACGGACCGGCCTCGAGGGCCGGCCCGTCTTCATTCCTGCACGAATCTCTATGGGATTGTCATTCAGTCATCATCATCTGGTTCGTACGTGGCAGTTGCCACGACCTCGGGGATGTTGGGAACCGCATCGTAGTATTCCAGGAAGCGCTCGATTTCCGCGGCATCCAAGCCTCGAAGATTCTCAGCCCAGCGGAAACCAACGGATTGATAGAGAACTTCGACCGAGATATCGAATGGTCCCTGCGCGGATCCCACATCGACGACATATTGAATGCTGTCCACGCCGCCCTGGAAATCCTCGTCATCGAAGGCTTCGCCGCGTACGGCGACATCCTCCCAGGGCGCGGTCTTCTCCGAGCGCCATGGCATCAGGCGATTATCCTTGATGACATTATGGGCTCTCAGGATACTGGTGGTCAGATTGCGCTCGCTGTCCCGCAGGATGATCTCATAGATTTGGACCTGGTTTGTGCTGCCGATGATCGTGTGATGCGGTTCGTAGGATTGAGGGTCCTCATCATTGTTGTTGCCGACGATCGAGCCGTCGGGATTGTAGGCGCCGGATTCGAAGATCAACGCTCCACTGGCATCCCGCACCATGAAGTGCAGCCAAACCCTGCGAGAGGGGAATCCTGTGGGGAACTTATGCCCGGCCAGGTTTTCGAGACTCACGTCGATGTAGAGCTTGTTCTCGTAGATGGTGGCGTTATCCACCACCACGGTGACGGCCTCATTCTGAAGCTGGGTTTGTGTGCGCTCGATCGATGAATCGAAATGCTTCCCCGAAGCCGTGAGTTGAAGCTCATCAGCGAAGGTTTGCAGTACCTCGAGCATGTAGGTGTTGCCGCCCACAAAGGTATGCTCCGAGAATGGGCCGCGAAGCGTCGTGCTCGTTGTGGAGATGCGCACGCCTCCCTGAGCTTCGGGCATGTGGCATACCTGGCAACTGGCGATCCTGCGGTAACCGCTGTAGAACCACTCGATGTACGGCACCTGCAGGGGGAACAGATCCACGACACGGCCTGTATCATCCACGGAAGGCGTGTAGACCGTGTGGCAGGTTGCGCATATCTCAGCGCGAGCGATGTGCAAACCCTGCACGGGAATGAAGCCGGAGAGATTCTGCATGGTCTCTGCTTCAGCCTGATCCACGGTGTACTGCCCATAGGCCAGGCGTTCTCCCTGCGGAAGTTCCAAATCGATGATGTACCCTCCGCTATAGCTTGCCGGCAGACCCAATTTTTCATCGGTAATCTGGTGGCAGAGTGTGCAGGACACGCCATCCATGGCCATGACGTGGTAATCGTTTTGAGGATCCAGGAAACCTTCCCCGGTCAACGTCACGGTTTCACCGTCATTCAATGCCGTGCGTTGCGCCATGGGCGTATGGCATTCGGCGCACTGATCTTCGATGCTCGGCTGTAAATCAGGAAGCAGCAGCCCTTCGCGGCGCAAGGCCGCCTGCCAGAAAGGATCGCTGGCCGCATTGGCCATCATGCTTGCGCGCCATGAGGAATCGATGGAGACATCGGCTCCTGAGGAATCCGTCATGTTGCTGTGGCAGATGGCGCAAGTCCCCGAAGTGGAGAACAAGGTTCCTCGCTCGATGGGCAAGGCCAACCCTGGGTGGCTGGTATCCGTGCCCGAGGCTGTAACCTGTGGCGACGCGAGGGTGGCCGTTGGAGGCGGGGTGGATGTTGGCAGGCCGCTCGTGGGCACAGCCGTGGGGGTGGGTTCAGCCTGTCCCCCGCAGGCGACCATCAGTAGTGGTATTAGAAGCAGCATCAGGGCGAATCTCTTCACAGTCTTCCTCCCGGAGATGCAACTCCCCCTGCTCGTCATCGATATTGGAATTCCCCATTCTTGTAGATAACCTCCCCATCCACAAGAATCTCCGCATCTTGACGCATGTCACAGATCATATCCCAATGGATGGCGCTCTTGTTCTTGCTACCCGTTTCGGGATAGCCGGCGCCCAAGGCGATATGGAAACTGCCTCCGATTTTCTCATCGAAGAGAATCTGCCCCGTAAAACGATCGACGGCGAAGTTGGTGCCGATGGCAAATTCGCCCAGGTAGCGGGCGCCAGCATCGGAATCCATCATCTTGAGCAGGTAGTCCAGATTCTTCTCCGCCTTGGCTTCCACAACCTTCCCCTTGGAAAAATGCAGCTCGACCCCTTCGACGGAACGGCCCTGGAAGATCGCCGGATACGTGAACCGCACCCAACCTTCAACCGATTCTTCAACCGGTCCCGTGTAGACCTCCCCATCGGGCATGTTGGCGGTTCCGCAGGCGTTCAGGAAGATGCGATCCTTGATCGAGAGGGCTAGTTCGCAGTTGGGTCCCCGCAATTGCACGCGATCATGCCCTTTGAGCGCGTCCACGGCTTTCTGCTGCTCATCGCGGTAGCCTTCCCAATATGCCACCGGATCCCGCCCGGGATCATCGACATAGCATGCCCTGTAGACGAAATCCTCATACTCGGTTAGGCTCATTTCCGCATCTTGGGCATATGCCTGCGTTGGAAAAAGGGTCGAACACCAGCGAAACTCCCCCGTAGCCCCGCGCCTCATCTGGGTTTCCAGGATCGGTGAAAGTGCTTTGTTCCGGCGTGCGAATCGATCCAGGTCCACGCCCTGCAAATCCCTGGTATTGCTCTTGGAATGAATGCGTATGCGGGATTCGAACTCCTCATAGGCCGTTTTCCGGAATGGCGGCGCGTGGTCCAATTGCTGATCGTTGCCTTTGCGGATCAGCACAGCATCCAATCCCGATAAAGTCAGGTACAGATGGGGATGGCCCCCAGCCGCGAGGATGCGCTCGTAGAGCGCTCGAACGAGGGGCTCCGCAGCCGTCTCGGCCTCGATCAACACACGATCGCCCGGTTGGATCCGGGTCGAATATTCGACCAGCAGTTTGGCGAAGCGTTCAACTCTGTGGTCAGCCATGGATTCTCCTGTACGGATTGACAATCATCTTCATCACGTCGGGCGATTATACCATCGCGCCTGTTTTCATTCCCACCATGGGGGTACTCCAACGAGCCATATCCTTGGGATCAAGCCCCTCCTCTCAGGAAGATCGCGCCAATACCGCCTGAATGACAACTGCTCTTCTCTCTTCCAGATTGCGCAATAGGTTGGCTGTCTTCTCGGCAAAATCAGGGCCAATCACGAGTTCGATCCCAAGCGGGGAGGGCCGATCGGAGGCATGCATCAGAGCCCGCCGGCCCCATTCGAGGATGCTTTCGGTCCGATCCTCCCAATGCAATTCGCTGAAGCCTCGGTCCTGCAAGGTATTTCTCACTTCTTCCGGCTCGGAGAGAAAGCTGATCCCCGGTCCGTTCGCCCATGGCAGTGGGAAATGAGTGTGCTCACGTTCTCCAGCGAAAATCTCATACAGTGCCAGCCGCCCATCCAGGTTGAGTAGCCGACGACACTCCTCGATCAATCGCTCCTTCTCCTCGATGTTGACACAAACATGCTGCATCCACACCACGTCAAACGCTTCTGCAGCGAAGGGAGTAGCGAGACCATGCGCACAGCAGATCGAGATCCTCTCCTCAAGGCCAACCGCCATATCGAGCAGGCGGGCGGTGCGGCAGTATTCCCAGGAGAGGTCGATCCCAACCAACCGACATCCAAACTCATCCGCCAAGGTTCGCGATGGCCCCCCGACGCCGCTGCCGATGTCGAGCACGCGCATCCCGGGCTGAAGATCGACAAGCTGTGCAAGCTCTCGGGTGGCGCGACGGGCGCGCAGGTGGAACTCCTCGAAGGAGGCCAAATCCTCTCGTTGAAGCCCCCCGGCACCCTTCCCGGCTTCAGCAAGCTTGTTCAGGATCCTTTCTGCCAGGTTTGGGCTTCCATACTGCTGATTGATCTGCTTGGTGAAAAGTTGCATCCGCGTTCACCTCGTTCTCCAGGCCATGCTCTCATCATCCGGAAAGCCCGACCGGGGGTCCTTCCGACTCAAGCACGTCTAGAATTCTGACTTCCCTTGATGGCGTGACGAACGCACTGGCCGTTTCCCTTGAGAAGAAGACGACAATGCGAAGTTGAAGGGAGTTGCTTAGGATTCCTTCGTCAACGTGATCGTATAGTCTCCGATTTGACCCGGGCCGAAACCACGAGCCACGATCGAATAAACACCCGTCACCGGCAGCCTGGCTTGAGAGATCAGAGAATCCGTATCCGAGTTTCCTCCATCAGCCCTGGCGACCATGAGATGCTCCGGCGTATACAGCTCCAGGGCGGTCTCGAACGTTTCGCTAGTCATGCTGATCGTCACCCTGTCCCCCGCCGTGCCGTTGAACAACCACACATCTCCCACCCATGTTCCCAACTGCTGCTCGATAGATTCCCCAAAAACGATCTCTGCTGTGCTGATGGAAGAGGGTGTCTCTCCTGGTGTTGTCTGGGTCAAAACCAGCGTGTACGCGCCGAAGGAATCCGGCAAATAGCTGAGGACATCGAGTGTGTAGAGGCCGGAGACGGACAAAGTATATCCGCTGATCTTAGCCCCGAGATCTACGCCCCCATCATCGTCGCAGGTCAAGTATTCCCCTTCGGGACTGAACAGAGCCAGGAAGGGATCGAAGTCGTTGCTGGTGAGGCTGATGTCGACGCTATCCCCCGCGCTGGCACTGAAGACCCATTGTTCGCCCGTAGCACTCATCAGATCACCGGAAATCGTGTCTCCGTAGGACAGATTACTCTCAGTCGCCGGACTAAAGGCTTCCCAACCCGGTATCTCCGTACCCATGGCGATTCCGATCTCATACACGCCTTCCGTCTCCCCCAACAAGCCGCGCACCACGGCTGTGTATCCGCCCGTATCCGTCAGTGCCAAACCGCTGATGAAGGAATCGTCATCCCCAAGACTGTCGTTATCCCAAGCCACACGATGGAGATCCGGTCCGTACAAATCCAGCATGGTGTCGAAATCCGCGCTTCGAGCGCCGATCGACACCACATCACCCATGCTGCCACGGAAGATCCACGCCTCCGCCGACCTGCCTGCGAGCGAACCGGATTCCATGTCACCGATGCTCAACGATCCGGGTTCTGCCGGCGAGATCATCGAGCCCTCGCCGCCGCTGATGATCGAGAGGGTATATGTACCTCCCTGATCAGGCATCCATTCCATGGCCACGAGGGTGTAAACACCGGCGTCTGCCAAGAGAAAATCCGCAATGGTGGCGTTGAAATCATCCCCACCATCATCATCGCAAATCAGATAGTTCCCCGAAGGGCCAAAGAGCGCCAAGAAGCTGTCGAAATCTGCACTGAGCATGGAGAGCGTGACCACATCTCCTGCCTCGCCAGAAAAAGTCCAGAGGTCGCTTCCACCATGTTCAAGCTGTGCCTCGACCATGTCTCCGGAATTCAAGTCCACGTCCACCGGCGCAGGTTGAGTCTCTGGACCATCGCCCTGATCCGAATCATCGCTCCCGCCTGGGGAATCTCCCTGCGTGGAATCTGGAAAAGAACACCCACTGAGCAATAAGACCAGTGCCGCCAGAAAGCGGATATTTCGCATTGAACCCTCCTTGATCGTGCCGATTGAGTGTCAGATCATGATCCCAAACAAGAATACACCTGATAGTGCGCCGGTAGGCGCTCCCTCTCACATAGCTCCTCAACTGCTGCATTCTGGGGCCATGGCGAATTCCAGGCAAGGGATTCGCCCTGGGAAGAGGTTCCATGTTCGGCGATGCTGCATGCAATAAACACATGCGTTGGTAAGAATGCTGGACAACCTTTCGGCGGGTTTCTTGAAACGCCGGCCCTATTCTAAGGAAAGCGAATAATTCCCCGTTTCGCCGGTGCTGTAACCTCGGGCAACGATATTGTATGTTCCAGAAAGCGGCAAGGTAACATTATCGATGAACGAGTTCGTTCCTCTGCCATCATCATCGTTGTAGGTCACACGTTTCAAGTCAGGACCCCACAGGTCAAGATACGTGTCGAAATCGTTGCTTCCCATTCGAATGGAAACACGGTCCCCTGCCTCACCCGAGAAGGTCCATACATCACCCGTCCAGATGTCCAAATGCTCGCGAACTGAATCACCGTACTCCAGGGAACCGCCGCCAATTTCGTCGAAGGTTTGATCTGTACCTGTTTGTTCCAACTCAAGCGTGTAATCTCCACCCACATCCTGCCAAAAAGCCATGGCCACAATGTTGAAGATCCCTGAGCTGGGTAGAACGAATCTGCGAATTCTGGCATTCAATCCCCCCCCGCTGTCATCATCGCAAACCAGGTATTGATCATCCGGGCCAAACAATGCCACGAAGGAATCGAAATCCTGGCTTTCCATACTGATCGTGATTTGATCGCCGGAATCACCGGTAAACGACCAGTATTCGACCCCACCCTCGCCAATCGATCCCTGCACCTCATTCCCGAATTCGATCATCTCCCCTCGCGGTTCTCCATCGTCCTCCAGCAATCCGCTCAGGAAGGATAAATCCATACATGTGCATGAGATCAGGAGGAGCAGAATTGCTGAAAGTAGCCTTGGAATGCGCATCTCGATCTCCTTTTCGAATCCCCATCCCCGAATCATTGCGATGCGAACTTGCCCTGGATCACGAGGCTTGAACACGTTCTCGATCATACAGCAATTACCAGAGGGTCGCAATTGGTCCATTTCTCCATTCCTGATGGCTTATGGAACCGTTCTCTCCTGGCGCTCAAGGAAAAAGCAGCAACCCAAGGGGGTTGCTGCAAGCCATGGTGACTCTCCGGCATGATGTATGTTCAACCGAGAAGGAGTTCAACCGTTCGTATAGGTCAATTACTCCGACGTCCTCGTATCGTCTTCGATCTCGCGCCATTCTCCTTCCACAACGGAGGCAAGGGCCTCACGATGCTCCTGGACAACGGCTTCAGGACAGAGCTCGACGAAAAGTGTGGTGCCGAGCCATATCAGCAGTGCATCGTCGATGGGACCTGGAGCCAGGTCGGGAATGAATAGGTAGAGCAGGGATCCGATGGGGAGCAACTTGAGCAGGATGTTCACGCGACGATCGCCCAACAGGCGCGCGACCAGTTTGATGTACGTCGTGAGCTCGTTGATCACTCCAGGCTTCTTTCCGGAGGGAAGTCTGGGGCGAGATTTGTCGCTCATGAGACCTCCACGGGTTCGGATTGCTGGCATTATACCGCCGATGCCTTGGTTTGAAGCACCGTTCGATATGTGACAAACCGCCTATGTCAAACGAGAGACAACCGCCATTGCTTTCCTTTGATATGGGTGAATACAATGGGTTCCTCATATCCATCATGTCATTTGGAACCGATTCGGGGAGGGCCAGCACATCCATCCAGAGCGTAGGTTTTCCATCGAAAACTCGTCGGCAAGTCGCTGTTTGACACACAAACCTGATGCATCTATACTCAAAAAAGAACAAGGGAGGGATCGCTGCCATGATTGTCTTCAGCGACATCCTGAAACACAAGGTTCTGCGGCACGAAGGAGGCCTCGCGTGCCGTTTTCATTTCCAGGTGCACAAGGAGTGACCATGGATACTGGGATGATCGGCAAGATCGAGAAATCCAAACTCTATGCACAGGAACGTGAACGTATTCGGTTCGATAATTTCCGAGTCGTCTTGGATGGCAAACACAGCCCGCATGTTGTTGAGTATGTAGAAGGTGCGTGGACATGCGATTGTGACTTCTTTCAGACAAGGGGAGTGTGCAGTCATACCATGGCACTGGAACGCATTCTCACAGGCATGCTTCCTGAAGCACTTCCCCTGACCTGATCGTTCAGACGCATGAACCGGGCGCTTCTCCTTCACGCGCCCGGTTTGTGCTTCAGAGATAGATTCCCACTGCGTTGACAATCAATTCACATCACTGCCCAGATCGGACGCCTCTCAAGTTGGTTGCACTCCCAAAGTATTTCAAACCTGCGATGAAAAGCGCGCCTCCAATCCCGAAATAGAGTGGCGCGAGGTAGGGTTTCGGAATGGGCGAGTACTTACGCAGGAAAATCCCCAGGGCGATCATCACGATCACCAACGGATAGCTTGTCCAACGCTGGAAGGCGAAGATGCAGATTCGTTCTTGTTGATACTCGCTGATCCGGACGATGTTCTTATCACTGAACTTAGCGAAGATGAATGTATAAAACCCCACTCCGATAATCACACCTATAGCGCCCAGCAGAATCCATGATCCCATAGAAACCATGGCAAACCATTCGAAGGCGTAGCTGTTTAGCAAGATTCCCACACCACACCAAATCAATCCCGCAATCAGCAGGAGCCACCGCTTGCTAAGTGCAGGTGTCAAGCGCAGGATAAGGGAGGATGCATTGTTTCGATTGGGCATGGGACCACTTTCAAACTCTGGTTTGCAGCATCTACGGAAAGCGTTCTCGATCCCATCTCAGATATCAAACGGCAAGCATCCCAGAGATGGAGAAGCCTTTTGATCTAGAAGCCCTCAATCACCAAGAGCAGCATCGAGCAGAGCATGTAGAGCGAGGCGTATTTGAACAAGCCGAAATTCAAGCGATCGGAGGGGCGCAGCAGGCTGATCACGGCCAAAGCGATCAAGCCGACTGAGAGGGCCAGCAGCAGGCGCATCCCGCCCAACGCCATACCAATTCCGATGGCAGAAAACCCGATCGCCAGGACAGCGAGCAAGCTCGAAAGTGCGACCGTTCGGCGGGTCATGGTGTACCCGTAATTGGATGGGAATGTGGGAACTCTGGCTCGCTTGTAATCCTCGAAATATCGCATGTTGAAGGTCAGGATGTGTGTCGGAATCCAGAACAACACCGCCAGCATCAGCAAGATGCCCACGATGTCGACATGCCCGATCCCCAGCGCACGACCCGCCAAAACCGGCATGCCCCCCGCCAATCCGCCCCACACGATCGACCAGGGTGTGCGTCGCTTCAGCCAAATCGTGTAGATCACAACGTCGAAGAACAGGCCGGCCAGAACGATCAAACCGTAGAGCAAGTCGATCGAAAGCGCCCATCCGACACCAAGCACGGTCAGCACCAACCCCAAGTAGAGGGCTTCCCTGGGTTCCACATCTCCCGCCGGAAGCGGCCGCCAACAAGTGCGGTCCATCTTGGCGTCGATGTCCCGGTCACACCACATGTTGAGCACGGTGCTGCCCGAGATCGACAGGAACAAGCTCCCCGCGACGGCCAGAAAGCTGGGGATGTTCATGACCGGGCATTTCGTGCTGGAATAGCCGGCCAAGCCTGTGATCAGCAGGAGCAAGGTTTGCAGGCTCTTGGTCATGGACCAGTAGTTGCGAAAACGGCGCCAGAGGCTGCGCGGTCGTTCTTGCTCTGATGCGTTTGGGTTTGTGGAGTTGGACGCCATACAATAACTCCTGCGATCAGTTCGTTCGGCCTTTTTCATAACGCGAGGCTCGAGCTCGCCTAATCGCGCACGCAGCGAAAACCCACATGCGTACTGAAAAATTCCGGACCCGCGCTGTTTCGAACCCAAACCCGGAGTTCATGCGCATAACCGGCCTTGCTGCCCCCACACAGGGTCCGCTGATGCGTGTCCTGGTGGATGTCCCCCGTCCATTGCCACACATTGCCGGCCATGTCGTAGAGGCCGTAAGGGCTCGGCGAGTCGATGGTCTGGAAATCTTGATAAAGCTGCCCGTTGAAAAAACCGACGGGGGTGGTTCCTCCGAGACCGGCGTAGAGTTCATCATAGGGATCATCGCTGTGATAGTAATTGGCGTTGCGGTTCGAGATCACGTTTCCCCATGGATACGCCCGTCCGTCCGTGCCGCGAGCCGCCTTCTCCCATTCGATTTCCGAAGGCAGACGCCCTCCAGAGAACTCGCAATAGGCCTTGGCACCGAACCAGGTGACCATCGTCACAGGATGGTTCTCGAGACCGATGACCGGCTCGAAGGTGATTCCAACCAATTCGATGCCCAAGCCTTCCACGTTCAAGGGCATGTGCAACCAGTCGCCAGCGGCGATCTCTACCTCGTGATTGTAGGCGTGAAATGCATCCCCGGGATAGTGACCAAAGATACCTTTCTCTGCGATGCTTATCGTCTCACGTTCAAGGCCAAGATTGAGGTATTGCGCAAATTGTGCGTTGGTTACCGTCGTGACCATGATCTCGAAATCATGATCCACACGGGTTTCGTGTTGAAACTGACCCGCATAGAACTCCCCCGCAGGCACCGTAACCCAGGCCTCAGCATCCACACCGGGATCGAATGAGGGCCGAGAGATATCGCCGGCATCGATCCCTGGTCCGCATGCTGAAAACAACAAACCTGTCAGCAACACACAACCCGCGACCATCATAAGCTTCCTTGAATCGCGATTCCTTTCCACCCGGGATTCCATGTCACTTGCCCTCCGGAAGCTCATCACCGATCTCTGTGGTTGCCAGCTCGTGCATCCATTTTCCCTTCCGCTTGAAGAGATCGATCAAACGCCACATCAGAAAGACCGCCAGGGCGATCAGCACAACGGCCAAACCCGTGTCCGCTAAAATGGTGGTGACGTTCACGAAGCGCTGCTGCGCCAATTCGGAGACCAACAAACGCTTGATCGAAAATGCCGTTACAGCCGCAAAAGCCACATCCGACCCCACGATAACGATCCATCCAAACCACTTGCGAGCCCTGCCTTTCAATCCCATCTTGTCTGCGAAGTAGAAGAGCATGATCGTGGCGATGATCGTGGCCAGAATGTGCCAGTGGCCTGTGAGTGTGATACGCTCCTCTCTGGCAGGCCAGACGCGCATGACTTCCTCGAGCCTGGCGGCCATGAACAAGCCGATGAAGGTGACCGAAAAGTTCATGAACACCATCTGCCAGGTTGCGCCGAACTTCAAGGGATCGTGGAACAACGCCTTGAGTTTCTGACCGAAGGAGGGTTGGGTGATGCCCCACGCAGTCGTTTGTTCACGGATGAGTTTGCCCCAGGCGAAGATCACCAGAAAGAGCCCGCCCAAAAGAACGAATACCGAGCCGGCATAGATGATGATGTGCGCGATGGCTTCGAAGGGCACGACGGCCCATACTCCCAATGTAATGATGATCGTGCCCACGATCATGCTGGGCATGGCCAGCTTGTGCCAGACCCCCTTGAAATCCAACCAACGACCGATGATGAGGGTGATGGCCACGCCGATCAAGGTGAGCATGATGTGCAGATGACCGATGATGGCCAGTTGGAGGGGTGTCTTGTGCGGTTCACGGATCACGTCTTCCGCAAGGAAGGTTTCGAAACCATTGCCGTAGAAGGAGCCCGCCACCGCGCCGAAGAGCGCAGATCCCAGGGTAGCGATCGCCATGACGAAGAAAGCCAGGCGTTCGAGATCGAGGCCCCGTTTGGTGCGTGCGCGTTCAGTATCGGGAATACGGTATTCCTGCCTCCAGGGCCAGAGTGCAGCAGCCAGCATCAGGCCTCCGAAGAACATCAGCGATTGGCCGAAAAGGAAGATGCCATGGAAGATGTAGTTGTGGCCGAAGTATCCGAAGAGAAGACCGAAGATGGCGGCACACTGGTAACCCACCGTCACGGTTGCGTTGATGGTAGATTTCTGGCTGGGTTTCATGTCAAGGCTGTCGGTGATGAAATAAACTTCGATGGCCACGATGATCATGGCGATGCTGTGGTAGAGCATGATGATGCGTCCCTCGCGCTCGGCGGGAAGCAAGCTCATGCCCAGCGTCTCGACAACGAAATCCCTGACACCCCATTCGACCATGGGCCCGGAAAGCAGACCCCAAACCGCTGTCACCAAGGAAACGATGCCCACCGCCAGAAGCGTGAGCCCCTTGGTTGACCGCAGGAGATAATTCACCCGTTTGGCAATGGAATGCATCCCATCCCTCCGTCGGCAGCAAGGCAAACCCTTTCTGCCGAGATGATTGCCTCATGCAACACTTGGCCGCGGTTTCTCCAAACGACCGCGTAATTCTATTTCCCCTCAAAGCTCGGCTTGTTCCCATCCTTTCTACCTGAAACTTCCCCCAGTGTCGTTAACTTAGGTCAATTCCCCTTCATGACGATCCTCCTCTGTATCATGATCAGAAATGGTCCGCAGGGTCCCTGCATGGTAGAATGCGGCCGATCCCGAAATCCATGAGAGGTGCAATCTTGAAACGCTGGCAATTCTGGTTCGGGCTTGCGATCAGCGCCCTCTTTCTCTGGCTGGCGTTGCGCGGCTTGCGCCTGCAGGATGTCTGGTCTTCACTCCAGCAGGCCAATTTCCTGTGGTTGCTGCCCGGGATCGCAGTGTACTTCATCGCCGTTTGGGCTCGAGCCTGGCGCTGGCACTACCTCCTGCGTCCGATCAAGCCGATTCCCACGCGAACCATGTTCCCCATCGTGGCCATCGGCTACATGGGAAACAACATCTACCCCGCGCGGGCAGGCGAGGTGCTCCGTGCCTACGTGCTGCGCCGTAATGAAGGTGTTTCGATCTCGGCTTCGCTGGCCACCATCATCGTCGAGCGCGCATTCGACGGCGTGGTGATGCTTTCCTTCGTCTTCCTCAACCTGCGTGAGGTGGCGGGGTTGACCGCCGACTCGAGGTTCGCCGGCAGCATCCGTGATCTGGCGATCTGGGGAACGGCGCTCTTCTTTGGCGCTGTGCTCGTCTTCCTGCTCATGGCCATCTTCCCCAAGCAGACCACACGCATTCTCCGCTGGCTTGTGGAGCGGATCATGCCGAAACGCTGGCGTGAACAATCCTTGGATTTGATCGAACGTTTCCTGGGAGGATTGGCGTCTCTGCGTTCCATTAGGGACGTTGGCATGGTCCTACTCACGTCTGTCGTCATCTGGCTGCTCGAGACCGGGAAGTACTGGTTCGTGATGCACGCCTTCCCCTTCGAGGTGAGCTTCTTCACGCTCATGCTCATGAACGGTGTGGTCAATCTGGCGACCACCATCCCCTCCGCGCCCGGATATCTGGGGACCTTCGACGCCCCGGGGATCGCCGTCCTGGAGGCCTACGGCGTTCCGGGAGAAATCGCCGCAGGCTATACGCTGCTGCTGCATGCAGCGTTGTGGCTGCCGATCACGCTTCTGGGCGCTTTCTACATGGCGCGCGCCAGTTTGAGCTGGCGGCAGATTCAAGCAGAGATGGCTGAGGAGAGTACGTCATGAAGATCGCCGTTGTCGGAGCAGGCTTCGGAGGGTTGGCGGCGGCCTACGATCTCGCTCGCACCGGATGCGAGGTGGTCGTCTACGAGGCTGCCGACCATGTGGGCGGTCTCTCCTCGGGATTCAAGGCTCCCGGTTGGGATTGGTCGCTCGAGCGCTACTACCATCACTGGTTTGCAGGCGACCGGCATATCCTGGGATTGATCCAGGAACTGGGTTGGAGCGACAAGATCCTGTTTCCGCGCCCCTTCACCGCCGTCTATCATGAGGGTGATTTCTACCCCCTCGATTCGGTGCAAGCCGTACTGAGGTTTCCCGGATTCAATCTGCTGGACGTCCTTCGCTTCGGGCTGGTGACGCTCTACCTGAAATTAGGGCCGGGATGGCGTAGCTTGGAGTCCCATACAGCGGATTCCTGGCTGCGGCGTTGGTACGGAGAACGCGTGTACACCGCATTATGGGAGCCGCTGCTCCAGGGAAAATTCGGCCCACATTACCGCCAGGTCAACATGGCTTGGTTCTGGGCACGCGTGCGCGCACGCACACCTCGCCTGGGCACGTTCGAGGGCGGCTTCCAGGCCTTCGCCGATGCGCTGGCAGCAAGAGTTCGATCCGAAGGGGGAGAGATTCGCATGGAAACAACCGTGCAACGCATCGAAGGATTGGACGAAGGCGGACTGCGAATCACGCACTCCGGAGGCATCACGGACGTCGACCAATGCCTGGTCACGACCTCGCCTCAACACCTGGCAGACGCAGCGCCATCGCTTCCCAAAACCTACTTGAAGCGGCTGCTGGAGATGAAGTCCATGGGGGCAGTGGTGTTGATCCTGGCTCTGAAGCAGCGCTTATCCGAGCGAGGCATCTACTGGCACAACCTTCCCAAGGCAGCCGGTTTCCCCTTCCTGGCCCTCGTCGAACACACCAATTTCCTGCCTCGAGAGTATTTCGGGGGCGATCACATCGTGTACTGCGGCGATTATCTCGATCCCGACCACGAATACTTCTCGTTGACGAAAGATGAGATACTGGCAAGGTTCCTTCCCGCCCTGCCCCGCATCAACCCGGGGTTCAAACCGGATTGGGTGAAGCAGAGCTGGCTCGTGCGCACAGACTACGCCCAACCGGTTCCGCTGCTGAATCACTCGCAAGCCATCCCCTCCATGAAGACGCCGATCGAGGGTTTGTGGTTTGCCAGCATGAGCCAGGTCTATCCATGGGATCGAGGCAGCAATTATGCCGTGCAGATGGCGCGCCAGGCAGCGCAGCGGATTCTTCTAGCCTCAGATCAAACATAAGCCAGCTCTTCACAAAAGCGTTCGTGACCATGGAGAATAAAAAAAACCTCCGGTGTTTCTGTACCCGGAGGTTCTCTTCCATACCCATCTAGAGAGTTAGGGAAGGATCTCCAATTGTGTGATCACGATTTGGGTCCCGTTCCAATCCGGGATGCCTGCTGACAGGTTGCCCCAGATGCGCACGCGTGTCCCCGTATCCCGCAGAGAGACAATTTGAGGTTCAAGTCCGGGATTTCCACTCGGTCCGTAGGATGTGATTCCGTATTGTATGGGGTAATCACCCTCGAGCAGGAAGTAGTCGTCCCCGCCTGATCCGGGTTCGGTTCTGCCGGTGACGATGGTGCCTTCCCAGCCCTCGACCAGATCCGGATCGAAGAAAGGACCCGGTCCGTCCACACGTACGCGCGAGACGCGGAGTTGGCAACCACCATAATCAATTGCCGGGCAGATCAGGTTGCCCCAGAAATGAGCATTGCGGCTCGGTTCCGGTTCATCGCGCAGGGCGACGATCTGAGCCTCGACTTCCGGCGTTTCCCCTTCGATGCCGATCTCAGCCGTGCCCTCTGGGTAGATGGATACATAGTCATCGAATTGGCCGCCAGCAGGAAGACTGGTCACTTTACCGTACCAGGCGAATGCATTCTCATCCGATTCCACCACCGGGGGTTCATCGATCAATTCGATGCGCGTGATCACGATCTGTGTCGCGTTCCAATCCGGGCCACCTGCGACCAGGCTGCCCCAGATGCGAACGCGTGTTCCCGTATCCCGCAGAGAAACAATTTGAGGTTCAAGTTCTGGATCTCCACTCGGTCCGAAAGATGTGATTCCGTATTGGATGGGGAAATCCCCATCGAGCTGGAAGTAGTCGTCGCCACCCGATCCAGGTTCGGTTCTACCGGTGACGATGGTGCCTTCCCAACCCTCGACCGTTTCAGCTGCAGAGAGCGTACCAAGTTCATGGCGGTGCACGCGCGTGACACGAAGTTGGCAATCTCCGTAGTCAAGCACCGGGCAGGTCACGGTTCCCCAGAAGTGAGCATTGCGGCTCGATTCCGGTTGATCCCGCAGCGCGACGATCTGATCCTCGATGGCCGCCGTTTCTCCCTCGAGGCCAATTTGGACCATGCCATCCGGATGGACAAAGAGGAGATCATCATATTGGTTGCCGGGAAGACCGATCACATACCCGTACCATGCGTAGGCCGTCTCTATGATGCCTCCCCCAGCAGCCGGGGGTTCCGTCTCCGCTGGTTCAACCGTATCGACGGGAGGCGCTTCAGTGTCGGTGGGGACCACAGCGGGCTCGGTAGGTGTGTCCGTTGCACCGCATCCTGCGAGTGCAACGGCGCTCAAGACGAGTATGACCACACCTAGAAATGCTAACCTTTTGCCGAACATCACATACTCCTTAAATTTATTGATCTCCCATAGCAAACCCCATCAGGCTGGTGCCCCCCAGCAAACCGGGTGGATTATACCAATACCCAAGATATATAACGAAAAACGTTGGCCTTCGGTTCCCCTACGGAAAACCGGCTTCTCAAGGGGAACCCAACCCTCGGGGTATAATCGCCCTGAGGTCCCCATGTCTTTGATCACGGCAAACGATCTGGCCAAATCCTACGGAGCCCAGGACGTCTTCTCGGGCATCTCGCTCGTCGTGCCTCCCGGCGCGCGGTTTGCCCTGGTGGGGCCCAACGGTGTGGGCAAGAGCACACTCCTGCGCCTGCTCGTGGGATTGGAGACGCCCGACCGCGGCTCGGTCCAGCGGTCCTCCAAATTGAAGGTCGGATTCCTTCCCCAGGAAGCCACCTTCTCAGCATACACCAAGGCGGATTTGGAACGCCCCCTCTGGGAGTACGCCCTGGGCGCGTTTGGTAACTTGCGCAAACAGGAGCAGCAGCTCGCTGATCTCGAGCAAGCCATGGGAGATCCCGCGCAGGCTGAAGCGGCCATGGAACGCTACGGTCGCCTGCAGGAAGCCTTTGAGCTGGCTGGCGGATACACCTACCAAGCAACGATCCGCCGTGTGCTCAACGGTTTGTCCTTCACGAGCGAGGAATACGATCGGCCGTTGAACATGCTCTCCGGCGGGGAACGCACGCGCGCCCTGCTAGCCCGTCTGTTGCTCGAGAAACCCGACCTGTTGGTGTTCGACGAGCCCACCAACCACCTGGACATCGAGGCTATCGAATGGCTTGAAGGTTGGCTGCGGGATTTCGACGGTGCTGCGCTGATCGTCTCCCATGACCGCTACTTCCTGGACAATTGCATCGAGCATGTTTTAGAACTCCTGCCGCATGGCCTCGAACGCTATCGCGGCAATTACACAGCCTACGCCTTGCAGCGTGAGGAGAGGCACGAACTGCATCGCAAGCAGTACCAGGCGCAGCAGGAGCATGTTCGCCGCGAGCAGGATTTCATCCAGCGCAACATTGCCGGTCAGAAGACGCGCCAAGCGCAGGGGCGGCGCAAGCGCTTGCGACGCCTGCTCCGCGATCACGCCATCGACCGCCCCACCGCGCAGCGTCCTGTGCACATCGATTTCGGCAAGACGCGTCGCTCTGGGGATCTCGTGCTGCAGACGGATGCGCTTACCGTTGGCTTCCCGGAAGACAAGGAACCGCTCTTCAAGGTCCCCGACCTGATCCTCAAGCGCGGCGAGTGCGCGGCCGTGATCGGCCCCAACGGCGCGGGAAAAACCACTTTCTTGAGAATGCTGGTGGGGGAAGTGGCGCCGGTGGAGGGGCAGGTGAAGCTGGGAGCCAGCTTGCAGATCGGCTATTTCGCCCAGGCGCATGAAGATCTGAACCCGGAATGGACCGTACTCGAAGAAATCCAGCGCACCAAGCCGGGATTGAAGATCTCCGAAGCGAGGAATCTCCTGGGGAGGTACCTCTTCAGCGGGGATGACGTTTACAAACCGGTGGCCGTCCTTTCCGGAGGCGAGCGCGGCCGGCTGGCGCTCGCCAAACTCACTTCGATCGGAGCCAACCTGCTGCTGCTGGACGAGCCCACCACGCATCTCGATCTACCTTCGCAGGAGGTGCTGCAGGATGCCCTGACGGACTTCCCGGGCACGATCCTGCTGGTCTCCCATGATCGCTATCTGATCGAAGCCCTTGCCACCCAGGTGTGGGCCATCTCTGCCCAGGGACGCGAGATGGTTGTCCACCAGGGCGGATACGCATCCTTTGCAGCGCAGCGACGGCAGGCCATCACACCAGCGCCTGGATCTTCCCCTCCCAAGGAACGCTTAAAAGAACCGAAACGGACCGGTACTACCTGGAAAGATCAAGCCGCTTTGGTCGAGGCGGAAGAGCGCATTCATTCGCTGGAGGCCGAACTGGCAGACATCTCGCAGCAGTTGCAGCAGGCGGGATCAGATGTGGATGCCGTACGACAGCTGGGTGAACAATATGCGGCTCGAGAACTCGATCTGCAGGCGGCGATGCGGTTCTGGGAGGATCTGGCGAAGAAAACCGACCAGGCCTGATCGATGGTCAGGAGCTGCGAGCCGATTCCAGGGGCCTCGCAGGAGCCATGGATGACGACGGAACCTCAAGGATCCGGAAGTGGACGGCGACGTCGAAGCGCTGCTCTGCGGATGGATCTGGGTGGAATCAGAAGAGAAAAGCGCTCACTCCAACGGCCACAACGATACCGAATCCCGCTCCGACGATCACATCCGAGAGGTAGTGCACGCCGAGCGCCACGCGCGCCAGGGCGACAAGGGGCGCCCAGAGGATGGCAATCGGAGCCAGCCAGGTGGGCCCCCACGCCGTGATGAGCACGGCGAACAAGGCCGAACGGGCTGCATGACCGGAGGGGAACGAGTGTGGATCCGTGGTGCGGTAGATGCCTCCCCAAGTCCCCTCAGGCCGGCGGCGGCGGAAGCTCAGCTTGAGGATCCCGGTTAGCAACATCATGATCACCATTGCCAGCAGCATCTGCAGCACCCAACGCTTCCAATCCGCATCCCCCAGCCACCACACGATCGCCAGCGCAATGCCATCAAACCATGAATCCGCCGAATGAGCGAAGAACACAGCCAGGCTGCGCAGGATCCCCGGCTGTTCCGCAATGCGCAAGCGTTGAGACCAACGAGCATCGAGTTCGAACACAGAGTCTCCAGCCATCAGTCCACTTCACCGTTTGAAGACAGATCCCTGCGCATGATCTCGAGCTGGAAGGGTTTATCCACGTCCATGCCCATCTCTGCATAGGGCGATAGCGTCGCCTTGCCCACAATCCCGAGGCGCTTGCTCACAAGCGATTCCGCCCTCTTGAGAGTCATGCTGCGTGTGACCAGCAGGAACAGGGTATCGAAGCCGATCAGGGCCGCCTGCTTGAAGATGTTCTTGCGCGCGTCGATCAGCCGTTCCCACAGATCCCGTTTACCGGCCAGCGAGAGGCGCATCCCATGCACGTCTCCGCCGCAAACTTCGACATCCTTGAGCTTCACATAGGAGCGGTTCGATCCAGGAAAGCGAGACTCCATCACCGTTCGCTCGATGGCGGTGAATTCGACGTCGCAATGGCTGCCTTCCATGGATTCGATACGCCAATCGACCATCTGCGATGTGATGGCGGGAAGATCGCCGCCAAGCACCAAAGCATGCTCCGCCTGTGGATGGATCTCCTGGATCTTTTGTATACCGGTCAGCACGTTATCGAGCAGGTTGACCTGATCAGGAATGAAGTGCAAGGGTTTCTCACAATGCAAGCTGCCATTTTCTTCAAGACCAACTAGGACGACGTGGTCGGTGTGGTTGGCGCCACTCACGGCATCGAGCACACATTGAACCATCGGTTTGCCGGCCACGTCGATCAAGGCCTTGGGATTTCCCTGCGTGGCTGGATAGAGCGGATCATCGGGGCCGGGGATGCCCCCGGCAAGGATCAGGATATCCATCGATTCCTCATGGTTGATTTCCATTTTTCGAGCCGATCAGAGTTCCTGCAGCTGCGGCTCGAGCTTCAACTCCGCCAGCATGGCGGTCAACTCATCCCTGGTCAATTCCCTGCCCTTGCCCGAGACGGCGATCAAGGCGGCTTCCATCATGTTGGTGCCGAAGGAGCGCCCTTCGAGCACGGGTGTGGATGTGACCAGGTATTTCACACCCGCCGTGCGGAAAAGTTCAACGTCCTCTTCCGTGGTCGTGTTGGTGGCGATCACCTTGCCATCCAATCGCTCGGGCATGTGCCGCTTGACGTAGTGACAATCACCGGCGATCACGGAAGCCCAATCGTAATGTTTCTCCCACTTGGGCTCACGAACCTCCTGCTTCTCGCCGGTTGGGTAGATCCATTCGAAGGGTAGCCTGCCGACGAGCGGCATCATGATGGCGGCCAGGACCTTCAATTGCCGTACCGTGCGCAGGGCGATCGGGAGCCCGAGGCCGAACATGAGATCACCAAAGATGCATGCGTAGCCAGCGTCGACGAACGACATGCTCATGCCCCATCGGTCTGCGCCGCTGGTGACCAGGACGCGCTTGGGCTGCACTTGGTTGCCGAGGTGCTCCTCGATGAAACTCCCCAAGCGACCCTCCAGCGTGTTCTTGAGACCGGCGCCATCCACAACCGGCGTCTTCTCGATGAAGCGCACCATAGGATTCACCGAGTAGAGGGGATACCACCTCGTATCAACCTGCAAACCTAAATCAGCTCCACCGACGCCAAAGGCATCCACCTCGCCATCAAGTTCCTTGTAGAGATCGGCGGCGCGCTCCATGTCGCCGTCCGTGCCGATGCGTTCGATGCGCACGCGCTCGCCGAGCAGTTCGACCTCGACAGCCTTGTCGCGCTGTGAGGACCCGATGCTGATGCTGACTGCTCGTTTCATAAAACCTCCGGCTTTCCAGTGGCGTGGGTTCGCTAAATGTACACCGCTGGTAGTGCGCGGTCAATGATGCGATCCAATCCGGCTCAACTCTGCTCCACAGCCTCCGGTTCAGTTCGTGGGCTGTGGAATCGTGCGCCCCGCAACGATGGGCTCATCCCCATTGTAGGCGCGCAATTGCGGGAAGCGAACAGCGATGAAGCCTACCGACAGCAGGCAGGCGATGCCTCCGCTGACCACGGCGAACGGCGCACCTAACCATTGAGCCACCACGCCGGCTTCCACCTCTCCGAACAGTGGTCCACCTCGGAAAAACATCTGATTCACACTGGTCATGCGTCCACGCATGTTGTCAGGCGTCAAGATCTGGCGGATGGTATTGCGAATGATCACGCTGATGCTGTCGGTTACGCCGGTGAGCGCCAAGGCGATGAACGTGAGCCAGAACGTGCGTGACAATCCGAAGATCATGGTCGCGATGCCGAAACCCGCCACACAGATCAGCAGGATAGGGCCCTGACGTCGGATGCTGCGGTAGAAGGCGAGAAGGATGGCGGCCAACCCGGCCCCGATCGCTGGCGCGGCAACCAGCCAGCCATAACCCACAACGCCCACGCCCAGGATCTGTGTGGCGAAGATGGGCAGCAGATAGGTGGCTGAGGAGAAGAAGGTGGCGAAGAAATCCAGCAACATGCTGGAGAGAATGATCGGTTTGCGGATGACAAATCGCAAACCGCTACGCACGCTCTCCAGCAAACGTCGTCTGTCTACACTGCCTGCGTCCATGGACTCCTGGGCTACAGGTCCCATGCGGATCAATGCAAGGATCACCGCCAGATAGGAGATGGCGTCCAAGAAGTATACATAGGCGATATTGAAGTTGGCTAACACCAGCCCGGCAAGAGCCGGCCCCAAGATGGACCCCGTTTGAAAGGCAATGGCACTCAAGCTGAATGCATTGGTGAGGATGTCACGCGGCACAAGACTGGGGACCAGCGACTGGCGGGCCGGCAGATCGAAGGCCGATATGGCGGCGCTGACTGCCATGATGGCGTAGATGGCCCAGACGTTGTTCAAACCCCGAAGTGTGAGAATCCCAAGCAGCAAGGACATCAAGGCCATGCCGGTGTTGGTGAGGAACATGAGATTGCGCCGGTTGAGCGCATCGGCCACGACGCCTGCAATGAGAGAGAAGAACAGGATGGGAAGAATCCCCACCAAACCCAACCCGCCCAGGGCGATCGGCTCCCCGGTGAGTTTGTTGATGTGCCAGAGAACGGCGGCCAATTGCATCCGAGTGCCGATGACCGAGATCATCAACCCCAGCCAGAGCAGACGGAAGCGACGATGGTGTAGAGCTGGCGGCAGTCGGCCTCTCATGTTAAAAGGATCTCCAAAGGGGAGATGAGGCGCGGGCTTGACTCATGGTTTCGAAAGACGGAAAATCAAACCTGCAAGCCCTGCAAGAAGCATGAACACCGATCCCAGCATGTCGAGGCGCAACCCCCAGAGCAAACCCACAGGATCGGCGCGCGTGAAGCTGAGCGCCAGCATCATCACCGCCAGCAGGGTCAGGACCAGGCTGGCCAAGAGACCGGCTGGTTTCAGCCACCTGCGCAGAAGAAATACGCCCAGGAGGATCAGCAGGGAACAGGCTGCCCCCACAATTTGCGTGGGCCAGCGGGAGGAGACCACACCGAACATGTCGGAGCTGGTGATCGCCAACGAGCCTGTCTGCCCACCGATGCCGTAGGCACATCCGTCCAGCAGGCATCCGATCCAAAGGCCTGCGGCCAGAAACGCCGCAGGAACGGCCAGATGGTCGGCCAGGCTCCAAAAGGATCGCTTGGTGATGAGGGCGAAGATCAACAACGCCAGCAGCCCACCGATTGCCGCGCCGGACCAGCTCAATCCCCCCTGCCAGAATTTCAGCATCTCGATGGGCCGCCCAAAGTAGTAACTCCCATGGGCAATGATGAAAGCAAGGCGCGCTCCAATCAGACTTCCGACAAGAACGCTCAAGCCCATGTCGAAGCGCACGCGGAAGTCCTGCTCGTCCTGCAAGGTTCCAAGGCCTACCCAGTCGGGTGAGGCCCAGGCCAGCCAGAAGAGGCAGGCCAACACACAGAGAGCAAGGGTAATGGAAAATGCAGTGATCACATTTGACTCCTGGCAGTTCGCAGTATGATACCATCGTCATCCATGGTTTGCGACCGAAGACGCCATCGCTGAGTGTGATGTATAATCCATCATCGCTGCAGGAGGTTGGCTCATGTCCCCCCTCACCATTTCCACTGTTGATAACGAACGAGATTTGAAGGAATTCATCACCTTCCCCTGGAAGGTATACGCATCCAATCCGTACTGGGTGCCCCCCATGCCCTCCGAACGACGAACCTTCCTCGATCCTGAAAAGAATGCATTCTTCGAGCACGCCAGAGCTTGCTATTTCAGGGCGCAGCGTGATGGGAAGACCGTAGGGACGATCGCAGCATTCACCAACGAAAAGTTCAATCAGTTTCAGAACGTCAACACCGGATTCTTCGGCTTCTTCGAAGTGCTTGAAGACCCGGAGGCTGCGGCTGCGCTCCTTTCCTCCGCCGAGGAATGGGCGCGGCAGGCAGGACACGAAACCATCATCGGACCGGCTCAATTCTCGACCAACGATGAATGTGGGCTTCTCATCGATAGCTTCGACGATCCGCCGCGCATCCTGATGACCTACAATCCCCCTCGCTATGTCGATTACGTCGACCAGGCTGGTTTTCGCAAGGCGATGGATTTATGGGCCTACCGGCTGAACATACGGGAATTCAAGAGCAGGATCCCGGTAAAGTTGCTGCGCGTGGTCGAGAAGGTCAGGCAGCGGAAGCACTTTCATGTTCGCCCGATGAGAATGAAACAATTCGATCAGGAAGTGGAAATCGTCAAGCGCATCTACAACACCTCGTGGGAACGGAATTGGGGATTTGTGCCCATGACCGATCGGGAGTTCGACCATCTGGCCGCGGAGTTGAAGCCGATCCTCGATCCAGAACTGGTGGTCGTCGTGGAGCACGAAGGTGAACCCATCGGCTTCGGTCTTTGCCTGCCGGATCTGAACCAACCGCTCCTGCGCGCCTATCCAAGACCGGGAATCCCCGATACACTGACCATGCTGAAGATGGTTTGGAACTGGAAGGTTCGCCGCCAAGTGGATTGGCTGCGCGTCTTTGTGTTGGGCGTGTATCCCGAGTTTCGCGGAACGGGCGTGGATGCCTTGATGTACATGAACATCGCCGAAAACGCCATGCGTAAGGGCTACAAGTGGGCTGAGATGAGTTGGATTCTGGAAAACAACATGATGATGAATCGTGCCATCGAGATGCTGGGAGGCGAAGTCTATAAAACCTACCGCATGTACGAGAAGGCACTCTGAATGTCAGCCGGTTGACTGCCCTGCGGGATGAAAACAAGGGGGAGCCAAGTATCTTCAAGATGATCCGAGTAGCTGAGGAAACAGGGACATGTCAATCCTCTTAGAATCTCCCCTATTGATCAATCTGCTCTACTTATCCCTGGTGGCGGGGTTCTGGTTATCAGCCTGGGCAGTCGTGACGCCGGGGACCGGTGTGCTCGAAGGCTTGGCCATCATTGTTCTCGTCATCGCTGGGTTGGGATTGGCTTTCGTGCCCATCAACACCTGGGCGCTGGGGCTCCTGGGAGCAGGCATCGTTCTTTTTGGGCTTTCTGTTTGGCGCAAATGGACCGGCGTATGGCTGGGCTTGTCCGCTCTCACACTCAGCCTGGGATCGGTCTTCCTCTTCCGTCTGCCGGAGGGAGGCCCGACGGTTCATCCCATCCTGGCCATCGTAGTATCACTGCTGACTGTGGGATTCTTCTGGCTCATCCTGAGCAAAGCCCTGGAAGCTTATCGCGGCAAACCATCGCATGACCCCACGGCTGTATTGCGTCAAATTGGAGAGGTCCGCACCGCCGTCGATCCGATCGGTTCGGTATATGTTGCAGGTGAATTATGGACCGCCACCGCGGATACTGTCCTTGCCGTGGGTACCAAGATACGCGTCGTTGGCAGGGAAGGTCTCACGCTGGTCGTGGAACCGGCCGACCCTGAGCATACAAAACAATAGCCAAAGATCCATTTCTATTTGGAGGATAACCATGTGGCAAACGTCTTTACTGTGCGGAATTGGCGCAGTCGTGTTGGTCTCTCTGGTTCTGATCGCACAAGCCATCCGCATCGTGCAGGAATACGAAAGGTTGGTCGTCTTTCGTCTCGGTCGTTGTGTTGGACAACGAGGACCGGGATTGGTGCTTCTGCTACCCTTCATCGACCGCGGCCAGAAGGTGGATCTGCGAGAGCAAGTTCGAGAGATTCCGCATCAAACCTCGATCACATTGGACAACGCCCCGATCTCGATCGACTTCATCTGGTATTACAAGGTCGTGAGCGCCGAGGATTCCGTCCTCCAGGTCGGCAATTTCGAGGCGGCGGCTGAGGGCATGGCGACCACCACACTGCGTTCGGTGATCGGCGGTATCCCACTGGATGATGTGCTTTCCCAGCGTGACCACATCAACCAGGTGCTTCGGGTTAAGCTGGACGAAGTCACCGAGCGCTGGGGCGTCAAGGTGACCAACGTGGAAATCCGCGAGATCGTTCCGCCGCGCGAGGTTCAGGAAGCCATGAACCGCCAGATGACCGCCGAGCGTGTGCGCCGCGCCGTGGTCACGGAATCCACCGGGCAGCGGGATGCGGAAGTGAATGTGGCTGAAGGACAGAAGCAGGCCGCCATCCTGCAAGCTGAAGGTGATAAGGAAGCCAACATCCGAAGAGCGGAAGGCGACAAGAAAGCCCAATTGCTGCGCGCCGAAGGCTTCTCCTCAGCCCTGGAGAAGATCTTCAACGTGGCCCAGAGCATCGATCAGAAGACCATGACGCTGCAGTATTTCGAAACCCTGAAGCAGATGGGGACCAGCCCGGCCACCAAGTTCATCTTCCCCATGGAGTTCACGAGCCTGCTGGAGAATTTCATCAAGCCAAAGAAGTAGGTCAGCGTTGTGAACCAGAAGGCGGACTTGCAGGCGCGCGTCGTCCTCTCCCCAGCATCATGGCGCGATTGGCGATCTATCATGGCGCTCGAGAAGCTCTGTTTCGGGGCAGATGCCTGGACGGCGCTGGATGTGGCTGCAGCACTCACGCTGCCCAGCACCGTGCGCTTGAAAGCCGAATTCGAGAACCAGATGGTCGGCCTTGTCGTCGGCAGTCTGCGTCAGATGCAGCAGGTTGCATGGATCGCCACCATCGGCGTGCATCCCCAATACAGGCGCCGCGGTCTTGGGCGGCGCCTGTTGCGCGCCTGCGAGGAGGCGATGGACATGCCACGCATCAAACTCACCCTGCGCATCTCCAATCAAGCGGCGCTGAGCCTCTACCGCCAAGAGGGCTATCGTCAAATCAATACCTGGCCCGGTTACTACGCCAACGGAGAGGATGCCTTGGTCATGGAAAAGTTGATGTATTGAGATTGCCTGCCGATTGTGGATCTGCCGGCTACCTCAAGTTCAACCCAAAGACATCCTTGCCTCAGCCCCCAGCTTTGACCAACGCTCTCCCTTCTGGTAGAATCGCCAGGCGTGGGGCGTTGTACCCTTCGCCCTCGAGCGCCGCTCGCGGCGCTCAAACTTTGCAGAAAGGGCTTGAAGTTCCATGAAAGTCATGTTGCTCAAGGACATCTACAAACTCGGAAACGCTGGCGATGTTAAGAAAGTCGCCGATGGCTACGCACGCAACTACCTGATCCCTCAGGGATTGGCTGTGATGGCCAGGCCTGGCATTCTCAAGCAGGCCGAACGCATCCGTCAGAAGGCCAGCGCAGAACGCAAGCGCCTCAATCTGGAATTGGGCGATGTCGCCGAAAAACTCTCCGGCTTGGAATTGGCCTTCGCTGTCAAGGCAGGCGAAACCGGCCGCCTGTACGGATCCGTCACCAATCAGATGATCGCCCGCGCCATCGAAGAGATGACCTCCACCGTCGTCGAGCGCAGGAACATCGAAACGCAGCCCATCAAGCTGCTCGGTGTACACACCGTACCCATCCGGCTGACCATCGATCTGGTCCCCGAGGTCAAGATCCTCGTGCATCGAGAAGGCGAACCTGCCAAATCGGCGTACGAGTTCTCCGCTGAAGAGGCAGCAGCCGCAGAGGCAGCCGCCGCAGAGGCCGCAGCCGCTGAGGCCGCAGCCGCCGCTGCCGAAACCGCCGCGGAGACCCCCGAAGAAGAGACAGGCGAGGAGGACGAGGAGGCCTGATCTCCGGGCCACCTGAACACCACCGGCATGCGATCAACTGGGGGACGCCGGCGGCCTTTCGGTTTCCTCAACCACGATGGATGCAATCGGTCAGAAACTACGAGATGCGCGCGAGAAACTCGGCCTCACGTTGAATGAGGTCGAGCGTATCACGCGCATCCGTGTGCGCTACCTGGAGATGCTCGAGAAGGGCGACTTCGACGCGATGCCCTCCATCGTGCAAGCCCGGGGTTTCCTGAAGAACTACGCCGAGTTCCTGGGCTTGAATACCTCCGCCATGCTCGACGATTTCGCCGACGTGATGCACACCAACCATAAGCGTTCGAAAGCCAAGCCTCCTGCCGCCGCCCCTGCACCCACACCCACTCCGAACTCGGTGCCTGTACGGTTGCGTCGGCCGCGCTGGCTTACCACCGATCTCCTGGTCGGCGTTGTGGGGAGCCTTGGGGTGATCGCAGTGCTTCTCTGGGGCGGCAGCCGTTTGATGGACAGCTTGCGAGGCGATACCGATGCCAACAACGGAACCGCCGGTCTTCCTGAACCCACGAGCACACAGTCGATTCAGATTCCAACCTCATCCCCACTGCCCGCTGAAACGGAGGACCCCGCGCTTGGCATAACTCCCGAAGCCACCGCCACATCCCCCAATATCATCATCGGTCCAGGGAACACTGTGGATTTGATGATCGTTGCCGAACAACACACCTGGATACGCGTTTCTGCCGACGGAGAAGAGCGGTATGTGGGCCGCATGGACCCTGGGGAAACGATCGAAGTCCAGGGCCAAACCGTGGTGGAGATCGTCACCGGCAACGGCGGAGGCGTGCGCGTGTACTTCAACGGCCAGGATCAGGGCCTTCTGGGCTCGTTCTCGGAAGTGGTCATCCGCCTGTACGGTCTCGCCGGACCCATGACCCCCACACCCACGCTCCAACCCAGCCCCACCCCCACCAACACACCCGGTCCCACCGGAACCCCAACCGAATCCGAGGGCGAATAGGTTGAGTGCCCAGCGCTTCCACATCATTTCACTGGGTTGCGCCAAGAACACGGTCGATACGCATTCCATGAAAACCTTGCTCACGCGCGCCGGATACCAGGCCGAATCCCGGCCGGATCAGGCTGACGTGCTCATCGTCAACACCTGCGGATTCATCCAATCTGCTCGCGAGGAATCCTATGCCGTGCTCAAGGAATTGGCGACCGCGAAACGCTTCAACCAATGGCTCATCGCCGCTGGATGCCTACCACAGTACATCGGAACCGAGATCAGCGATGATGTGCCCGGTCTTGATGCCTTGATCAGCACACGCCGCTGGATGGACATCGTGCCCGTGCTTGAGGCGTTGAGCAAAGACCCACATCCCAGACCGTTCGTGCACATCCCCGACATGCCCACCGTCGGTAGGGATGAGCAGGGCGTGATGCGCACCGCCGTGCAAGGCGCCAGCGCCTATCTCAAGATCGCGGATGGCTGTCATCGAACCTGCGCTTTCTGCGCCATTCCCCAGATCAAGGGCACGGCGGTCAGCCGCCCGCCGGAGCGCATTCTCGACGAAGCGCAGCGCCTTCAGGAATTGGGCGTGCGCGAGCTTGTGCTCATCGCGCAGGACACCACGAGCTACGGTAAAGACTTGGGCATGCGACAGGGGCTCTCCAATCTGCTCGAGGAGCTCGTGCTGCATGTTCCCGAGATCGATTGGATTCGTATCCTCTACGGCTTCCCGAGCAGCGTGAACACATCCCTGATCGAAACCATGGCCCGCCACGACCAGATTCTTCCCTATCTGGACATCCCCCTGCAGCACGCGCATCCCGACATTCTCCGTCGCATGCATCGCCCCGCCGATCTCGATGCCACACGCCGCCGACTGGATGCCCTACGCCGCGCCATGCCTGAGATCGCCCTGCGAACGGCCTTCATCGTGGGCTACCCGGGAGAGAGAGATGCCGAATTCCAGAGCCTGCTGGACTTCGTTGCCGAGCAGCGCTTCGATCGACTCGGTGTCTTCACCTATTCCTTCGAATCCCGCACTCCCGCCGGCAGCCTCGGCGATCCCGTCCCCGAAGCCATCAAGCAGGAGCGCCTTGCCCTCCTGATGGAATTGCAGCAGCAGATTTCACTCGAGAAGCATCAACAATTCATCGGGCGCAGCCTCGACGTCCTCATCGAGGGCCACGGCGATGGCCTTTCCATCGGTCGCTCCTATCGAGATGCCCCCGAGATCGACGGCCTGATCTTCGTCGAAGGTGCCCTCGAGATCGGAGCCATCCTTCGCGTGCAGATCGACAGCGTCCTGCCCTACGACCTCAAAGGCCATCCCATCTAGCGCCTGCCTGTGTTTCTGCTTTTCTTGGGAAAAGGTGGACCAGGTTCGCCTCGACGCCCGTTCTGCCACGTGCTTCTATCTGCAGCCTCGTACTCCGTCGCAGGCCAGCGTCAAACTGCTTGCGATTGCACTCGACTGCGCGGGTCCGGCGGCAGCGGCTTCCCACCTGCCGGGCTCGATCACATGCGCCACGGCTCTCACACTCCGCACACCTCCCGCTCCGACTTCCACCAGAAGAGTGGCGCCATGGCGCGCCTGAGGAGGCGCGCCCTGATCGAAGATGGCATTGCCCAACCCGAAGATCACCAGTGTTGAGCGCCCACGCCCCTCCCCCAAAATCCATTCCACCGGCTGCAGGACATGAGCATGATGCCCGACGATCAGATCCGCTCCCGCAGCTGCCAGCTCCGCCGCCAGTCTTCGCTGACGAGGGCTGGGCGAAGCCTGATACTCCACACCCCAGTGAATCGAGACCACCAGCAGATCCGCCCGATTGCGCCATGCAGCTAGATTCGTTTGCGCCATCTGCGTATCCGCCTCCGAACCCGCATCATCCAAAGCCAGCCACACGATCGCCAGGCCCTGCAGGCGCACAGGCAAGGCTTCGCTTCCAGGGCCAACGGCTTCGATGCCCGCTTCCTGCAGCGCTCCCAATGTGTCCACCAACCCAGGCGTACCCGCATCCAGCGCGTGATTGTTGGCCAGCGAGACCAGGTCGAATCCCGCCGCTTGCAAAGCCTGAACAGCCTGCGTGGGAGCGCGAAGATCATGCCCAGCATGGAGGAGTGGGGCATCCGTGAGAGGAGATTCGAGATTGGCGAAGGCCAGATCCGCCGAGGAAGCATAGGGAGCGAGGGCGGCTAGGACCTGCTCCCAACCGCCCCCGGTGTGTGCCAGGGCGACGCTTCGCCCCAGCATGATGTCTCCCGTAAGTGCCAGCGTGACCGTCGTTTCGCCGCGTGTGAGCAGAGCCGCTGTCAGCCCGACGACGGAAAGCAGCAACGCCGCCAGCGCGGCGCTGGTACCTATGGGGTGACGAAGGCGTCGGTCCATTCAGGTTGCGCTGGGTTCGTCCCGGCGTCGATCATCGCCTGCCACTGTTCGTCGGTCATGCGGTCGGATGCTGCTACAGTGAATTCATAGTAGCTGAAGACCGCGCCAACGGCCAGCCGCAGCGGTGCATCCGGCAGCACTACGAAGATGCGCGCCGGATCGCCGATGGCCTCTTCCAGCACCGTCCCGCTGCCGGTCGCAACGTCGGCGATCAGCGCTGCGCGCTGATCCTCAAGATCCCTGCAGTCGGTCACGTCATCGCAATCCGCAGCCGCCACGGTGAGTGCTTCGAGCTCACCACCGTAGAATTGGATCCGCCAGTAGTCATCCTGCGTCAGCGGCTGGCCGGCGAGTTCCTTCTCCGATGTCGTGCGCAGGAAGCCCAACAGGTCGATCAGATTCTCCAAAGCCTGGCGCATCCTCTCCGTCAGCAGGCCCCGGTCGGCAAGCCCGCTGTGGGTCATCAGAGCCAGGGCTTCCAGACGCGCGTAGGCCTCCGGATTGGGTTCAACATAGCCCGCGGGGTTCTCCATCGGCCCGCCGCCCATCTCGGCCATCACTTGCTTGGCGTAGAGAATCGTATCGTGTTTGAGCTCGGTGTAGGAGCCCAACGCCGCATTGAGATCCCTGCGTGTCCAGGCCTGCGTGCGCATGAATTCGGGATAGCTTTCACCCTTGACCTCGACGATGGGTTGCAGCGCGTAGAGCCAGGACCAGTAGACGTTCTCCGTCCAGGTGTCCACGCCCGTGGCTGCCAGTTCATCGCGCACCTTGTCCATCTGGGTGTTGAAATTCTCGTAGGCCGTCTCACCCATGTCGTCGAGGATGCTGAGCGCCTCGTTTGAGCCCATGGCGGCGAAGAAATCCAGCGCCTTGGGCAGCCAGCGTTCATCACCCATGATACCCACGTTGCGCCATATCATCTGTCCGAAGACATAGGCATCGATCGTGAAACGCTGCCCCATGAAGCGGAAACCCTGTGTGGCCTCGGTCTTATCCTGCCAGATCCACACCCACATCGAATTCACCTGCGGCGGAGGCAGCAATCGAGCAGCTTCCATGAAGTCCGCCATCAATTCTGGGTCCGCAAAGCTCTCCAGAAGCGGATTGACGCCGAAGATCGAGTCGCTGAGCACACTGTATTCGAAGTACGAAAGATCGTCGGCCTTGCCGACCAGGAAGACAGTTGGTTCGAAGATGCGCCCCCAAAGGATGGTCGCGGGGGTGCCATCCTGAGCAACAGCCGTTCGCAGCGCCTCGGTGAGCAACAAGGCGCGCTGCGTTTCGAACTCATCGCGCAGGCGGTAGGTCAGTCTCCCGAACCACATCATGCTCTTGAAGTAGCGCTGCAGATCTTCGCTGCGCGTGTAGTGGCCGCGAGGAATGTACTGCGTGTAATCTTCGATCAGCTTGTCATCCATCGCCAGATCATCTCGGTCCCAGATGGGAGAGATAGACGGAATCGAATGCGCCTCGATGAGCGCCATTTCCGCGTCCACAAGCGCACGAACATCCGCGGCAACTCTGGGATGGATGTCCATCAACTCCGCAGCCACGACGAAGAAAGCCAGGTTGCGTCGTGCTTGCTCCTCGAGCGCCGTTCCTGTGAGCGTGGTCAGTTGCTCCTGGGTGGCGGTGATCATGGCCCTTATCAGGCTCTGCAAGTCCGGGATGAAGTGCTCGCGCTCGAGATCGCGCAGCAGCTTGTCGAAGAGCAGGTGGTAGACATGCAGGACACTGTCGGTGGTGATGAACAGCGGTCCATCCCGGTAACGCCAATCCTCGTAGATCTGGTAGAACTCTTGATATTCATCGATGCCCGGTGGCGCTACGACGAAGCCGTTTTGCGAGAGCATCGACAGCTGCGCTGGTGAAAGTCCGAAGTCATCCACGCCCTCCACATCATTCAGATCTACCGGCAAACTGTACCCGCTGAAGCTCGATGGCAGGGTCACGACTTCCTGCTGGTAGGAAGCGAAGACCGGTGGATAGACGCCCTCCGGTGGTTCCGGTGTGGGTCCCGTAGGCGGTTCCGTGGCATCCGTTGGAACCCCTGGTTCGGTTGTTGCTTGCGTAGCATCGGATGGCTGGGTGGCGGATGGTATGGTTATGGTACAGGACATCACGACCAGCACCAGGATCGCCACCCCAAAGACGATTCGTCTCTTGATCATTCGGAACTACCTCCTTGCCAACCCCTGCACGATCAGGAAGATCGGCCCATCATGGATATGCGCAGCAGTCAGGGTTTGAAAGCGCCCCCCCAAGCTGCGCCAGCGAAGTGTGAAACCGAATCCGTTCCAATCCCAAACAGTGATCGCCCGGGCAACGCGCTTGTTGCGATCGTAGGTCCCTTCAAGCGCAATCAATTCCTGCCGGCCATCGCCATCGATGTCGACGGCGCTGAATGCCGTGATCGGATCCGAGAGCGCCGATCCTGCCCAGATCTCTCGGAAAGTCTGACTTCGCCAGCCGATGAGAATCAGATGACAGGATCGATTGTGGGCATCATGGAAATCCTGGATCCTGCCGGGATGCAGCATGTAGGCATCCACAGGCCAGGGTGCGAACTCGCGCCATAGCAGAAGCGCAACCTCGGGTTGATCATCATGGTTGAGATCGCTGATCGAACCCTGGATCACTTGCCAATCTTCGGGACTGGTCCAAAGGTCTGCATCTTCCCGGCGGATGATGGCTCTCCCATCGACCAACTCGACGCTCTCCAAACTTCCGTCGCCGTCTAAATCCACAGTCGCTGGAGAAACCATGAGTACGCGTTTCGCAGGAAATGCTGTGGCTTGCAGGGCGTCCGCGGTCCATGCCATAAGTTGGAGAGGCACGGGGGATGTGAGGCTCAGGGCAAGAGCACTGCAGATCAGCAAGGCGGCGCGATTTCCAAGCTTCGGCAGATTCATCCAATCATCCTGGCCAATTAGCGCTTCGCTCGATTCGATTATAGGCTCCTGAAAGGTTAGACACAAGAACGGTCCCCAGAAACATGCCATCCTTCCACATTGCCTGCTCCATCCCCAATGACTATAATCCATCCCACGCTTCTCTCCACGGGGATCACCTGCCTCCGCAAGCTTCGTTGCACTTCCTGTGGGATTGCGAGGGAGAGCGCAGTCATGCTCCGTCGATTATCTATCCCTTCCCTTCTGGCATCGCTTGTCACCCTCCTGCTCTTCTCGCTTTGCGCTCTCTTCCAGATAAACCAGTCGGATGCGGCAGTCACGCCAACCCCAATCTCAGAAACATCCCTGGATCCCATCCTGATCCTTTTCTCCGATCCCGGCGGGCCGGCGTCTACCACTTATCGAGGCGGTCCGGATGCGTTGCTGGCCCAGGCCATCGATGAAGCGCGCTACTCCGTGGATGTGGCCATGTACAACATGGACCTCTGGAGCCTGCGAGATGCGCTGCTCCGCGCACACCGGCGCGGCGTATCTGTCCGCATGGTCACCGACAGCGATAACATCCTCGAGCGTGAAATCCAGGAGCTTCTGGATGCGGACATCCCCGTACTCGGGGACCGGCGCGAGCCCCTCATGCATCATAAATTCGTGGTCATCGATCGCCTGGATGTTTGGACCGGGTCGATGAACATGACCGTGAGCGGCGCCTATCGCAACGACAACAACCTGGTGAGGATCCGGTCCTCTGAACTGGCCGAAAACTACACGCGCGAATTCGAGGAGATGTTCCTTGAGGATCGGTTCGGCGCGCTCTCGCAGCGCGATACGCCCCACCCCCAGGTGAATGTCCAAGGTATTTCGATCGAGGTTTTCTTCTCACCCGATGACGATCCCGAAAGGCGCATCACCGAGCTGCTGCTCGAAGCCGAACAAAGCATCGACTTCATGGCCTTCGCCTTCACTTCGGATGCGATCGCTGATGCCATGCTCGCCCGCTTTCAAGCAGGCGTGACTGTTTGCGGCGTGATCGAGCGCGGCCAGGCTGCCAATGCCGGCAGCGAATACGAACGGCTGCTGCAATCGGGGATCGATCTGCGTCTGGATGCCAACGAGCGCAACATGCACCACAAGGTGATCATCATCGATGGCGCAGCGGTGATCACAGGCTCCTATAATTTCAGCCGCAGCGCGCGGGAGTTCAACGATGAGAATGTCCTCGTGCTTCACGATGCAGGTCTGGCGGAACGATTCCTGTTAGAATTTAATCGCATCTTCGAAATGGCAGCGCCATAGGAACGACAGACGGTCGCAACCATCACTGGGAAAGGGCTGAGAAACGGCTCGTCCATCCCGAATCAAACTGTGGGGGCATTACCGTTTCGCACATGGTGAGAGGGAGGGAACGTGGAATACGACGGTAAATTCTACATCGGCCGTACTTACGACACCAAGGCTAAGAAGACCCTGACGGATCTCACGTTGTACGATCCCGACGATTTGACCACGCATGGCGTCGTCGTGGGTATGACAGGCTCAGGCAAGACGGGATTATGCATCGACATCCTCGAGGAGGCAGCGCTCAATGGCATCCCCGCGCTGCTGCTGGATCCCAAAGGTGATATCGCCAACTTGCTGCTGCACTTCCCGCGCCTGGCTCCGGAGGATTTCCAGACCTGGATCGATGCGGAAGAAGCGCGTCGCGAAGGTAAATCCGTGGAGCAGTTCGCCACAGACATCTCCAAGCTGTGGCGCAAGGGATTGAACGACTGGGGCATCGAATCCGAGCGCATCGAACGCGTGCGCAATGCGGTGCAATATGCCGTCTACACACCCGGGTCCGATGCCGGCCTGCCCATCAGCGTGCTGGCCTCTCTCAAGGCGCCTCGGATTCCCTGGGATAAGAACCGCGAGCTGCTGCGCGAGAAGATTTCCAGCACAGTTACCGCGTTGCTCTCGTTGGTGGGCATCGAGACGGATCCAGTGCGCTCACGTGAACACATCCTCGTATCCAACATCTTCGAACATGCCTGGAAGGAAGGCATGGACTTGGATCTGGTCTCGCTCATTCGGCAGATCCAGAGTCCTCCCTTCGAACGTCTCGGCGCCCTGGAATTGGATCAATTCTTCCCAGGCGATGATCGCTTCGAGATGGCCATGTCGCTGAACAACCTCCTGGCGTCACCCACCTTCCAGAGCTGGATGGAAGGCGATCAATTGGACATCGAGCGTCTGCTCTGGATGCCTGACGGCAAGCCGCGCCACACCGTCTTCTACATGGCGCATCTATCGGATCCGGAGCGCATGTTCTTCACCACCTTGCTTCTCACCGCGCTGGAAGCATGGGTCCGCCTGCAACCCGGTTCCCCTTCGCTGCGGGCGATGCTCTACTTCGACGAGATCTTTGGTTTCCTGCCGCCCGTGGCCAATCCCCCTTCGAAGGAACCCATCATGCGCCTTCTGAAGCAGGCGCGCGCCTTCGGCTTCGGTCTGCTGCTGGCGACCCAAAATCCGGTGGACTTGGATTACAAAGCCCTCAGCAATGCCGGTACGTGGTTCGTTGGTCGCCTGCAAACGGAGCAGGATAAAAATCGATTGCTGGAGGGCCTGGAAGGCGCTACGTCCGAACAGGGCGGCTTCAACCGTGCCAAAGCCGACAAGCTGATCTCCGCCCTGGGCAAGCGCGTCTTCCTGCTGCACAACGTCCACGAAAAGCAACCCACCGTTTTTCAGACACGTTGGGCAATGGCCTATTTGAAGGGGCCGATCACGCGCACACAACTTCGAGAGTTGAATGCGCTTGCAGGCGTTCAGCCTGCAGGCGCGGAATCCGCTGCACCTGCCGAGACGATCTCCCAGCGTCCCAAAACAACAGAGAAAAAACCGGCCTCCACGGCAGTGCTGGCTGCACGCCCTCCCGTTCCTGCGGAGGTCATGGAGGTCTTTCTTCCCAACAATCTCACCACCACAGAAGCCCTCAAGGCCGGCGGAAAGGCTGACGCACAGGTCAAAACCACCGGCATGCTCTATCGACCGGCATTGCTCGCTCAAGCCCAGGTCTACTACCTGGACCGAAAGCGCGGAATCGACCATGAACAGACGATCACCTCCATGATGGTGGAACCCGAGCGCAGAGGAGCGCTTCGTTGGGAGAACGGGTTGACGAGCCCCATCGATCCGGCAGCCCTGGAGAACCTTCCCCAGTCCGAAGCTCGATACGCCGATCTCCAATCCCCCTTCAATGATGGGCGCGCGCTCAAGAGTCTGGAGAAGGATTTCTTGGATTTCACCTACCACAATGCCGAGTTGAAGCTACCATCGAACGCCACACTCAACCTGGTGGCTACGCCTGGAACTCCGGAGGATGAATTCCGAACCCAATGCACCGAGGAAGCTCGAAAGGCGCGCGATGCGGATGCGAAGAAAGTCAAGGACCAATTCGAGAAAAAGATCAAGGTCATTGAAAAGAAGCTCTCCAAGGAAGAGCGTGAGTTGGCCCAGGATCAAGCCGAACTCTCAGCGCGCAAGATGGAAGAGATGGCCACTCACGCCGAGAACGTCTTCGGTCTGTTCTCGGGTTCACGCAGCCGCCGCAGGGTTTCCTCATCGCTGACCAAACGCCGTCTCACTGCACAGGCGAAGGCGGATGTGGAAGAATCCGTGGATGCCATCGCCGCCTTCCAGCAGGAGCTGGAAGGTTTGGAATTGGAGATGGCCGAGGCACTCGACGATGTCAACGAGCAGTGGGAAGACGTGGCTGAAGAGATCGAAGAGATCACCCTCAAACCACTGAAAAAGAACGTGCGCATCGATCTGTTTGCCGTGGCCTGGCTCCCTCACTGGCAGATCGAAGCCGATGGCAAGGGTTTCGAATTGCCGGCCTACGAAGCCTGAAATTAAACAAACCCTGATCATGAGAATCCAAACGCCCTGCGCAAACCCAAGCGCAGGGCGTTTTTTTCCATTAGAGATCAGAACACCCCATACATCTGATCCGGTGCCAGGATCTCGGGAAACTGAGGACGCAGCATCTCACGGGCCAGATAGCAGAGGTGGCAAGCATCGACATAGCTTTCTTGCAGAGGCAGATCGTAGTGCCGAACCAATTCGGCTGGACCGCCTTCCAGGATCGGACCGACGATGGGATGCGCTTCAGGAGCGTAAGTCTTGCAGATCTCCGCCAGTGTGGTTTGGAACAGATTGCCTATCGAGATGCCCTGACAGATGTGGACGTGTCCAAGCGGATCGATGTGGATGCGGCCCGGATCTACCAGGTTCTCGAAACGACATTCGTCGAATGCTTCCCAGGGATGATGGCTGAAGCGTTCGACCAACGTACGAACCGCTCTCCCACGGCACATCACCTGTGATTCCCCGGTCGGCAGCTGCCCTCGAACGCTGATTGCATCATCCTCGGGTTGAGCGATGCTGAGAACCCCCGAGGAGATGCCCAATTGCTTGGCTGCTGCCTGAGCATGCTTGACCTCATCGCTCATCATCTCATCGGCATGAAAGAGATCGCTGCTCACGCTGAGGTCGTAAACCAATTCCTTGAAAGGCCGCAACCATTCGAGCGCGTCCCTCTCATCCGTCGCCCAGTAGCTGTTGCTCACGATGCCGGCCTTGAAGCCGCGCTCGTTCGCCATCTGGACCCCGCGCAGCAGCACGGCGTAGAAGAGAAAGGGTTCCCCACCCTCGAAGTAGATCGAGCGCACGGTTCCCAGTTCCTCACCTTGATCCAGAATCCGGTCGATCATGTCGAGGGTCATCGTGCCGCTCTGCTCCGGGCTTCCCCACACGAAGCAGTGATCGCATTCCCAGGTACAGATATATGTCAGCAGCAGATGCAGACTCGATAATTCCACTTTCTCCCTCCTTTTGTGGAATGCTGTTTCACATCAGCATGGGATAAGCCTTGAATTCGCATTCGGAGTTCAATCCTCGTTGAGGGGCCAAGTCGGGAGAACATCGATATCCAGCGCATCACGCTGCCCGGCGAGGAAGCGTCGATGCCCCACAGCTGCCACCATGGCTGCATTATCGGTGCACAGCGCAAGCGGCGGAACGCGCACGGTGATCTCGGCGCGCTGCTCAAACATCTCGCGCAACGACCGGTTGGCGGAAACCCCTCCCGAAACCAAGACCTGCCTGGCTTCGAATTCCTTGGCTGCCAGAAGCGTCTTCTCCACCAGCACATCGACAACCGCGGCCTGGAAGGAGGCCGCCAGATCGGCGATCGGCAGCCCCGGGAGCGGCGCCTCGACGCCCGCCTTCAGGTCGGGCTGCGTTTCTCTCACCTGGCGCAGGACGGCCGTCTTCAAACCGCTGAAGGAGAAATCCCAGGTCCCTTCCAGCCATGCGCGCGGAAAGTCATAGGCCTTTGAGTTACCCTCTTCAGCCGCATCTTGGATCGCCGGTCCTCCGGGATAAGCCAATCCCAACAGGCGGGCCACCTTGTCGAAAGCTTCGCCGGCGGCGTCATCCAGCGTGCCGCCCAGCCGCTGGTAGCTCAGATGGTCCTTCATGAGCACCAGCTCGCTGTGGCCACCAGAGACGATCAAAGCCAGCAGCGGGAATTCCGGTTCCTCCTCATCCTCCATGAGCCAGATCGAGTAGAGATGCGCTTCGAGGTGATTGATGCCCAGAAGCGGCAGTCCGGAACCCAGGGCGAGCCCCTTGGCCATGTTCATCCCCACGACCAACGATCCCGCCAGACCGGGGCCACGCGTCACGGCGATGGCGTCGATCGCCTCCAGGCCTACATGCGCCTGACTCAAGGCTTGATCCACTACGCTGTAAATGGTCTCCACATGCGCGCGCGAAGCCACTTCGGGGAAAACACCCCCATAGGGTGCATGCAGCGAAACCTGCGAAGCCACAACGCTGGAGAGAATGCTGCTTCCATTCTCCACAACGGCTGCAGCCGTCTCATCACAGGAGGTCTCAATGCCCAATATGCGCGTGTCCTCGCTCATCGCTCCACCTTGAGCTTCCCAGAAACGACTCTAGATCCCTCTTGCGAACTTCAAGAAGATCGCATCTTCAGGACGAAGTCCTTTGGATAATCCGCCAGGATCTCCAGCTTCCCCTCCGGACCCATCCAGGTCGAGTCTTCGATGCGCACGCCAATACCGCGATCCGGATAGTACAGCCCGGGTTCGACTGTGACCACCGAGCCCGGGAGCAGCAGATCGGTGTTCGATTCCGCCTGGCTGAATGCTGGACTTTCATGCAGATCCAAACCCAGCCCATGTCCCAAACTGTGGACGTAGCCCTCCTCGGTCTTGGGATTGCTCAACACGGTCGGATGGCCCATCTCCTCAAAGAGTTCACAGGTCAGCAATTGGATATCGCGGCATGGTTTCTGGGGCACCATCGCTGCATAGACCTTCTCATACACTTCCAACACGTCCTCATACACCTTCAACGCCTCGTCCGTGGCATAACCCAGCGACCAGGTGCGCGTCATGTCATAGAAGTAACCGCCTCCAGCTTCCGATGGGAAGATGTCGAACACGATCGTCTTCCCAAGTTCGATGCGGTCTCCGCTCGTTCCCGTGCTGTGGGGTACTCCCGCGTCCCGCCCGATGGCGAAGATCGTCTCATGGGGATTCTCCGCACCTCGAACCGCCAGCCAGAGATTGATGCGTCTTTTGACATCCCCCACGGTCAGGGCTTCACCATCTTCGTTCACCAAGACGCCGTCTCGAACGTCGTGGGACACGAGGAACTCGGCCACTTCCCCCATCACAGACGTCGTGATCATCCCCATGGCGCGAATGCGCTCGACCTCCTCGACATCCTTCGTCGCCCGCGCTTTGCGTATCGTCGATTTCATCCCCGGCTCGCCTACCAACTCTACCTCCGGCATGGCTTCATCGAGCATGCGCAGGGCGCCGTAGAATCCGCCCAATTCGACCTTTCCATACAGGGCAACGCGCCCGGAGACGGCGTGGTCCTCCAGGATCTGTTTCAGGAGGCCCGAGGATGCCCGTATGTGATCGCCATCCGCCTCCTTGAGCAAGGCAAGAAAGTCGTATTCGTTCAGGCTCTTGAGCTTCAATCCCGTGCGCGCTGCTTCGTCGCGCTCCATGGGGGGATGCAGCAGAACGGGTTCCTGATCGCGCTTCTTGATCAGGTAGCCATGCGTCAGATGCGCGAGGCCGGTGAAATACGTCATGGCCGCATTGTGCCCTGCCGGTCCGGCCACGAGCAGCGCGTCCAGGTTGTTCTCTTTCATCAGATGATCCAGATCACTCTTCATGCTTTCACTCCTGGTCCAAGCCTGGCGATGTCCAGGTGGGTTCATTCATCTTGTGAATTCACGCTGTGCTTCTGCTGTCCAGAAGCCTTTTCTTCTTGCAGATCGGAAACATCAGGTCGCTGCTACAGCATCGCTTGCAGAATCTTCAGCAGCATGGCTTCCTGGTCGGGAAGGACGGTTCTTGGATCGAGCACCACCTTGTCCTCGGCCACGCGTGCGATGATCGCCGGTCGCGCCTTGCGCAGACGTGCAGCCAGCGCATTGGGTTTGGATACGGAAAGTGCCAGCGCCCAGGTCGGCAGCGTCTCCTCTGGCAGACTACCACCGCCCACCGTGGAGCGCGCTTCGATCACATCCCCCTGCCGTAATTGTTGCGCCCAATCCGAAGCGCGCACACGCAGATCCTCCGGAGAAGCCGCGATCATGCGCCAGATCGGAACCGCTTGCGTGGCTTCGTCCTTGAGGTAGTGCAGCAGCGTGGCGCTGAGCGCCGCCAAGCAGAGCTTGTCCGGACGAACAGCTCGCGCCAGGGGATGCTTACGCAGTCGGTCGATAAGCCGTTCTTCGCCCAGAAGGATGCCGGCCTGCGGTCCGCCCAACAGTTTATCACCCGAAAAAGCCACCAGCGACGCGCCCGCATCCAACGACTCCTGCACCGTGGGTTCATGCCCTAAACCATAGGTTTCCGTATCCAGCAAGGCTCCCGAACCCAAATCGTCCAACACAGGAACATCGTACCGCTTCCCTAAATCCGTCAGTTCCTTAAGTCCCGGTTCCGTCGTGAAACCCACGAGCCTGAAGTTGGAATGATGCGCACGCAGGATCAACGCCGTTCGATCTCCCAGGGCTGCCTCATAATCGCTTAGATGTGTGCGATTGGTGGTGCCTACTTCGACGAGCTTGGCACCGGATTGCTTCATCACATCCGGTATGCGAAAGCCGCCGCCGATCTCGATCAATTGGGAGCGCGAGACCAGCACTTGCCTGCGGCGCGCCAGTCCCGTCAATGCCAAGAGCACAGCCGCGGCGTTGTTGTTGACCACCAGCCCTGCCTCAGCCCCGGTCAGCTTCTGCAGCAAACCCTCGCAGTGCACATTGCGTTTACCACGTTTGCCCTTGGCGAGATCGTACTCGAGAGTCCCGTAATGCTCCGCAGCATCCAGCATGGCTTGCCTGGCCGCCTCGCTGAGGGGCGCGCGCCCCAAGTTGGTGTGGATGATCACACCCGTGGCATTGATCACCGGCTGCAAGGTGGGTGATAGCCAATCCTCCAACATGGCTTCTGCCTGCGCGAGAATTTCCTCCGAGTTGGGTGTCGTGCCGCCCTGGCGAACAATCAGGCGGGCCGCATCCAATTGCGCCCGTACTGCCTGCAAGGTCAGCGTTCGTCCAAAAAGCGCTTCCATGCGCACCGCTGAATCGGTTTGCAACAATTTCTCCACACCCGGTAAATCGCGAAGGCTCATCGCATGGGCCTCCTCGAACTGCGTTCGAGCAAGCGCAGCAGCCACTCAAGAGCAAACAGGCTGGCGCCCAAGACGAAAGCCAGCGGAAGCGTCAGATTACGATTGATCTGCAACCACACGCACAGCGATGCAAGCAAGCCTGCCCACAATCCCTGCCTCAGCAGAACACCCGCGGGAGCGGGACGTGGGCCTCCAAAACGGCGATGCAGAAGCCAGACCAGCGGTAGCACACTGCCACTGACGGCCAGCGTTAGCAGCAGGAAGAACATCCATCGTGAGCCGATGGTTGGAAGGGTGTAATTCACAACCAGCCACAATCCCAGCCATCCGCCAACGGCTAGCAGGATTGCAGCCGCAAGCAGGCTCCCATGATTGGGCGAACGTGATGCCTGCATCCTTTCGCTCCTCAGTGCCCTGGATTATAGCCCAGCGATCTGGGCGATGAAAGCTCACCACGCAGTCTGGTGCCAGGGAAAGGATTCCATCCTGATTGGGCTTGGCCTCGGCATCTTCAGGGAATTCGTGTGCCCAATCTCTTGGATCTCGAACTGCCTGTGGTAGAGCGCTGTCCCGCAGAATCCGGGCTCGATTCTCGCCACACCCTCCATGCCGCTGTTCCCTCCCTTCCATGGCCACCTTCGACCGGGAAAAAATGGTTGATCTATATGACAATTTTCCCCCAGTGATATGACACTTAGGGGGTTGACAGGTTTGCCTAAAGGATTATTATAAGGTAAACCTTAAATTAAGGCTTCTTGTGAATAAGGGGATTGCAGGATGAGTGTGAAAACACGATCCAAAGAAAGCCCAGAAATGTACCTTAAATCGATCTACCAATTGGGGGAAACTGACGACCTGGTAGCGATCTCAGCCCTGGCGGCTCACCTCAGCATCTCCCCGGTTTCCGCTACGGAGATGATCCATCGCATGGTGAGTCGCAAGCTGGTACAGCACATACCCTATAAAGGCATACGCCTCACGGAGAAAGGGCGGAAACAAGCTCTGGCCGTGATCCGGCGCCATCGCCTATGGGAACGCTTCCTGACGGATCGCTTGGGGCTCCCCTGGGAGCGTGTTCACGATGTCGCCTGTCAATTGGAGCACGCTGCGGGTCCGGAGGTGACAGAAGCGCTGGCCGCCGATCTCGGCTATCCAAGAAAATGCCCTCATGGCAACCCCATCCCCACTGCCGAAGGCGAGATGCCCGACCCGGAAGGCATCAATCTGCTCGAATTGACCCCCGGGGAAATGGCGCGGGTAGAAGTCATCCAACCCGAGGATACCGAGATCCTGGAGCACCTTTCCTCGCGCGGCCTAGCGCTTGGAGTCGAGTTGCAGGTGATCGAGATCGCCCCCTTCGATGGACCCCGGACTTTGTCTATCGGTGATCGGAAAGTGGTGATCGGTAAAGAGATGGCATCCTGCATCACAGTGCAGCCGGTTTCGATTTGACCCCGGCTTGCATGCAAAATAACCGTCGCTTGGGGTCAGCACATAACCCCAGGAGATAGGAACAGGAGAGGAAGCGAGGAATGCATCGTCACACTCCATCGGAAGGTGAGATGTCCGATAGCGGAGGAAGCATTGCCCTGGTTGGTCATCCCAACGTGGGTAAGTCCGTAATCTTCCAATGCCTTACCGGCCACTATGTCACCGTTTCCAATTACCCCGGAACCACCGTCGAGGTATCGCGCGGCAATGCACACGACATCCCCAAGACGATGGTGATCGACACGCCGGGTATGATTGCCTTCCCTCCCCAGACCGAAGATGAATACGTCACCGAGCGTGTCCTGCTTCAGGAAAAGCTGCGCGCCATCGTTCAGGTGGGCGACGCCAAGAACCTTCAGCGTACGCTTCTGCTCACCATCCAGCTTGCCGAGATGGGTGTCCCCTTCGTGTTGGATTTGAACATGATGGACGAGGCCACTGCGCGAGGGGTGAGCATCGATCACAGTCTTCTGGCCAAGCATCTCGATGTCTCGGTTGTGCCCACCGTTGCCATTCACAACCAGGGCATCGAAGCCCTCACCATTGCGATTGAAACCTCCTTGCCCCCGAAATTCCAATTGGATTACCCCGAGGCCATCGAAGCCGAACTCAACGAGATCGCATCGCAATTGCCTGCTGCGCCGATTGCCCCACGTGCTCTAGCTCTGATGTGGCTCTCGGGAGACATCCTGGCGGAGGATTGGATCCAGGAACGCAGCGGTGAAGAGAGATTCCAATCCCTGATCCAACGCCGTCAAAGCCTGGAGAATATGCTACAGCAGCCACCTTCCGACGTGATTCGACAGGCACGCCTGGATTATGTCGATCATATCAGCCCGTTGGTTCTCAGCGATAGCGGTAAGAAGAAAACCAGCTTCGCAGATACGCTGGGAGAGATTTGCACGCATCCAGTCTGGGGTTTGGGGATCGTGGCCATCGTTCTCTACGGCATGTATTGGTTCGTGGGGGTATTCGGAGCCGGCACGCTGGTCAATCTTATCGAGGGCAAGCTCTTCGGTGAACTGATCAACCCTTGGGTCGTGGATACGATCAATCGTCTGATTCCCATTCCCCTGATTGCCGATTTCTTTACAGGAGATTACGGCCTCTGGACGATGGGCATGACCTACGCATTTGCGCTGATCCTTCCCATCGTATCCACCTTCTTCCTGGCCTTTGGCGTCCTGGAGGATTCGGGCTACCTGCCGCGGTTGACCGTGCTCAGCAATCGCCTCTTCCGTGTCATGGGATTGAACGGCAAGGCGGTGCTGCCCATGGTTTTAGGTTTGGGATGCGTGACCATGGCGACCCTGACCACACGCATCATGAGCAACAAGCGCGACCGCCTGCTCGTGATCCTTCTGCTGGCACTTGCCATCCCCTGCTCAGCGCAGTTGGGTGTGGTGATGGGTTTGCTGGCAGGTGTGTCCTTCACCGCCGCCGTGATTTGGTGCATCATCGTACTCGGTGTGCTTCTGCTTGTAGGTTGGTTCGCGGCGCGCCTGCTCCCGGGTGAACGCTCGCCCCTCTTGATCGAATTGCCTCCGCTGCGGTGGCCCGTGCTGCGCAACGTCATCATCAAGACGCTGGCGCGCCTCGAATGGTACTTGAAGGAAGTGGTTGTGCTCTTCCTCATCGGCGCGGCGATCATGTTTACGCTCGAAAAGACCGGCGTCTTGGATTGGATGATCCGCGGCGCTGAACCGCTGGTCACAGGATGGCTGGGATTGCCGGCCCAGGCCAGCGCCGCCTTCTTGCAGGGCTTCGTGCGCCGCGATTTCGGCGCCACCGGATTGTTCGTCATGGAAGCCCAAGGCATGCTCAATCCTGTGCAAGTGGTCGTGGCCATGGTAACCGTCACATTGTTCGTCCCCTGCATTGCCAGCGTCTTCATGATCGCCAAGGAGCGTGGCTGGCGAACCAGCCTGGCAATCATCGCTGTCATCATGCCATTGTCCTTCCTGATTGGCGGATTGCTGAATCGTGCCCTGACACTGATCGGATGGGGAGTATGAGCGCCTCACGGGTCACCTGCCCCCTTTGCGGACATCGCTTCGACCCGAAAGCTATCATGGCTTGCAATTCCTGCCCTCTACACAAGAGTTGTAGTATGGTATGCTGTCCCGCGTGCGGCCACACCACGGTGGACACCAACCGCTCAACGCTTGCCAGGTGGGTCTCATCCCTGCTTCCAAAGGAATCACAACATGAGAAAGCGTAGACCCAGACGAATTTGGTGGCGAAGGTTTTTCGGGCGTGGCCGCTCAACCGGTCGAGGATGGGCTCCCGGTCGGGGAAGGTCGAACCGACCCGGAAGATCATCCGGAAGGGGCAGGCGGTCTGTCGGGTGGCGTCCCCGAAGGCACAGCAGATCCCTCGGGCGCGGCAGACCGTTCGGTAGGCATGGGAGACGCCCGCACGGCTTTACCCTCCGCGATCTCTCTCCTGGAGCGCGCGCACGCATCATCGCCCTGGAAGATATGCCCAGGCACACACGCGCCAAGCTGCTGGCGCTTGGCCTCGTTCCGGGCAGGCGCGTGGAAGTGATCCGCCAGAAGCCCGTGACCCTGGTTCGCGCCGAGCACTCCGAACTCGCTTTGGAAGACGAGTTGGCTTACGGCATCAGAGTCAATCCCGAAGAAACCCCCTCGAAGGATTGACCCAACTCAACGCACGGGAACCATCGTCCTCCCCCATTCAGCAACCTTTCCCATCCTGGATACCCTCGGATTCCTGCAATTTCTCGGAATAGCGCAGGGAAAGCATCCATTCCCATGCATGGTCAACTCATCCTGCGTACTGGCATGATTCCCGGGAATGAGTATCATCGGGGCATCATGAACCGATCGTTTGCGCTTCGCCTTCTCCTGGCAGGGGTTTCTCGTCGCATGATGCCCGCTGACGGCTGCACGACCATGGGCAGAACGAACTGTAGGTCTGGAGGTGTGAGCGCTGCTGCGCGATAATCGGAACGCCGAACGAACTCGCAAAACCATCAACCAACAAGGAGACGGGCCATCATCGGAGGACACAATGAGGATAACAACGCTGATCGAAAACACAGCCAGGAGTGAATCGGCGCTCATCCCCGAACATGGATTGTCACTGCACATCGCCTTCGAAAACCATCAGCTTCTATTCGACGCCGGAGCATCGGATGCGTTCGCAAAGAACGCCGACTGGCTGGGGATCGACTTGGGTTCCGTCGATGCGGCTGTACTCTCCCACTATCACTATGACCATTCGGGGGGCTTGCCGCGCTTCTTCGAACGAAACTCACGTGCTCCGGTTCATCTGAAGCCCCCGCCGGATGGAGAATGCTATTTCAGAGCGTTCTCGCTGATCAAGCGCTATATCGGCGTCGATCCGGATCTCCTGTCGGTATATGCCGACCGATTCTCCTTTGTGGAGGAAGAAAGCGAGATCCTTCCCCACGCTCACATTCTCCCCAGGATCCACAAATCATATCCCCTCCCCAAGGGGAACAAGCACATTCTCATTACAAAAAATGGCGAATGGGCGTTGGACGATTTCAAGCATGAACTCGTATGCGTGATCGAGGATCAGGGGAATCTGGTTGCCCTCACGGGTTGCTCCCACAGCGGCATCCTTAACATGCTTGAGACCGTCAAGGCAGCTTACCCAGATCGCCCGATCAAGGCCGTCGTCGGAGGCTTCCACCTGACCGGAATTCCCATATTCAATACCATGGCCGGAAGCAAGCAGGAAGTCGCGGAACTAGGAAGAACGCTGCTGGACTACCCCGTGGAAAAGTATTACACAGGGCATTGCACAGGCGAGAAAGCCTTCCGAGTTCTCAAGGAAGTCATGGGGAGCCGATTGGATTCGTTGCACACTGGATTGTGTTTCGAAATCTAGCCCGATCGATGATACAACTCGAAGAAACATGACAGGGATCCATCCATGACACGCCATACACGATATCAGGGCGCGATTATCAAAGACCATCGGATCCTCTTGATCCGTCATCGACAACACGCTACAGGGATCGAAACCTGGGAGATCCCCGGCGGTGGATTGGATCCCCACGAAAGCGAAGAGGAATGCGTCGTTCGGGAGATGAAGGAAGAGACCCATCTCGAAGTCGAAATCGATTGCCTGATCTTCGAGGAGCCCGGTCATCCCGCTGGCGCCTATGCCTGGAGAAAGACTTACCTCTGCCATCCGGTGTCCGGCGAGGCCAGTCCTGGCCATGAACCAGAACCCGACGCAGCCGCTGCCTATAGGATATCGGAGGTGCGCTGGTTCGATCTTAGAGATGAAACCGGTTGGGATGAGGATCTCTGCCAAGACCTGATCACATACCCACAATTGATCCGATTGCGAAAAGCCCTCGGCTACAAATCGAAAACAGCGAGTTAATCAACCCATAGGAAACTCGGTTCGCTCATGGACCGCACCGACCATCATCCTTACTTCTTGACTTCGAATGGTCCGATTCTCAGAAATGGAGGAAAAACATGAAGTATCAGGAAGGCTTCTTCGAAGGCGTCCGTGGAGCCAAGATCTATCACCAATCTTGGGCGCCGGAGGGTGAAAGTAAAGCCGCTCTGCTGCTGGTACATGGCTTGGCCGAGCACAGCGGTCGCTACATGAACGTGGTCGACCATTTCGTTCCCCTCGATTATGCCATCTATGGCGTCGATCACCTGGGGCATGGAAAGTCGGATGGCACGCGCGTCTTCGTGGAACGTTTCGAAGACTTTACCGAGACGCTTGGAATCTTCCTCTCCATGCTGAAAGTGTGGCAACCCGGCAAACCGATCTTCTTAGTCGGCCATAGCATGGGAGGCTTGATCGCACCGCTGTTTGCCATCGCTCATCAAAGTGATTTAACAGGGCTCATCATCTCCGCGCCTCTTTCCAAGGTGCCGGATTATATATCTCCCATGCTCATCTTTGTGGGACGGCTGTTTTCCGCCATCCTCCCGAAATTCGGAATCCAGGAAATCGCAGCCGAAGGCGTTAGTAGTGATCCTGCAGTGGTAAAGGCCTACGACGAAGACCCGCTGGTCTATCGAGGCAAAACAACCGCCCGGTTGGCAGCGGAGATGCTCGCGGCAATGCAGCATTTGCAGGTCGATGCGACCAAGATCGAGCTGCCGGCGTTGGTCATGCAGGGCAGTGAGGATAAACTTGTCGATCCGGATTGCGCTGCCGCGCTCCATGATGTCCTCGGCTCGTCAGATAAAACGCTCAAGGTGTATTCCGGTTTCTACCACGAAATCTTCAACGAGCCCGAACGCCATCAGGTGTTCGCTGACATGCAAACCTGGATGAAAGCACGTCTCTGAGAAACCTCTTCCAAGTTGTCCGCCAGTACCTTCAGCGATGACTCCACAAGATCGACGTTGAGATCGTCTGGATACTGGCCAAGGATTGAATCCCATGAAGGATCCGGACACCAAGCAAGATGTACTCGATCTCATCTCCATCGAATGGGACGCCCTGCAAGCTGTGCTGCAGGATTTGAATCCCGAGAAGATGACCCAGCCTGGTGTGGTGGGGGTTTGGACGGTGAAGGACATCCTCGCGCACATCACCACCTGGGAAGGCCTCATGATCCAATGGTTGGAGGAATCTCTGCGCGGTGAGACACCCAATCGCCCCGCTCCGGGAAGTACTTGGGAAGACCTGGATGCGTTAAACGATCAAATCTACCAGGAAAATCGCGACAAGACGTTCGATGAGGTTCAACAAGCATTGGCCGAAACCCACCAGCAAGCCGTGCGGACTGTCGAGACGATGGACGAGAAGGACCTCTTCGACCCCGATAGATTCGCGTGGAGGGAAGGGGATCCGATCTGGCACCTGGTGGCCGGCAACATGTGGTGGCACTACAAGGAGCATCGCAAATCGATCGCTGAATGGGCGGCATCTTCCTAGAGGCACATCTCCCGCTGTGCTCCATGGCAAGAAACAGGGGTCCCTTCTCATGAACGAGGGGCAATATCTCTCCATCGTCGATGTTGAACGATTCCTGCAGCACAAACCGCGGTTTTTTAGAGACATCGTTCTTGAGCTACGCAACCTGGTCGCTTCAGTCGCTCCCCATGCCTCCGAGCGAATCTTGTGGGGAGGATTGAGCTATTATGACCATCAAAGGGGAGGACCCGTAAAGGCAGGCATCTGCCAGATTGAAATCCACAAGGATCATGTGCGACTGGCCTTCATTCATGGAGCCTTCCTCGAGGATCCACAAGAGCTTCTGGAGGGCAATCGCGTGGCCAAACGCTACGTTCGATTGGACTCATACGAAGACGCTCCATGGCAGGATCTCCGCACTTTGATTGAGGCTTCAGCAGCCTTGGATCCATCATCCCTCCCTTCCTAGATCCCGCATGCGCCTGACCTTCGTTGAATTCCAGCGGAACCCCGTTTCCCTGGCATCCAGTTCCATGGTTTGGGATACAATTCCTGTGCGTCGCATACAGCACGAAGCCAAAGGATTCCTGATGTCGTCATGATCGGTAAACATCATCTGAGGTGAGGACCATGACTAGTCATTCGAAAACCTATGAAAACGTGAACCTCGAGTTCAACAAAGCCGCTGATCTGATCGATCTCGATCCAGGCGTGCGCAAGATTCTCTCCAAGCCGATGAATGAAGTCACGGTTAACTTTCCGGCCATTATGGACAATGGCGAAGTCGAGATGTTCACCGCCTATCGCGTACAGCACAATAATTTCCTCGGTCCCTTCAAGGGCGGCTTACGTTTCCACCCCATGGTGGACATCAACGAAGTTCGCTCGCTGGCCACATGGATGACCTGGAAGACAGCCATCGCCAACATCCCCTTCGGCGGCGCCAAAGGCGGCATCCAATTCGATCCCACATGCTGCTCTCCTGATGAGATACAGCGCATTACACGCCGCTTCACCTACGCTCTGGGTTGTACCATCGGGCCCGATTTCGACATTCCTGCACCGGATGTCAACACCAACGCCCAGATCATGGCCTGGATTCTGGACACTTACGTTTCCATGCTACCACCCCATGAACGGCAGCGTTCGTATCACGTCGTCACAGGGAAGCCGGTGGATTTAGGCGGCAGCGTAGGCCGGGAGAAGGCCACCGGCCAGGGCGTCGTCTTTCTGATCGAACGCTGGGCCAAGGACACCGGCCTGGACCTCAGTCAGTCCACGTTTATCGTGCAAGGTTATGGCAACGTGGGCTCTTGGGCGGCGCGTCTTCTGGGCGCTCACGGCGCTAAGCTCATCGCCGTGGAGGATTCCACAGGTGCGATCATCAATCCCAAAGGTCTCAATCCTGAAACGCTCTGCGCTTACGTGGATGAGACCAAGGGTGTGATCGATTGCCCGGACACCTCGGAGATCGACCACGAAACCTTCTTGAGCACGAAGGCCGACATCTTCATCCCGGCCGCATTGGAGAATCAGATCACCGCTGAAACGGCCCCTCTATTGAACGTTAAACTCGTAGCTGAAGGTGCCAACGGCCCCACGGATTTGGAGGGCAATCGCATTCTGCACGAGAAGGGCATCAGTGTGCTTCCCGACATCCTCTGCAATGCGGGAGGAGTGATTGTCAGCTACTTCGAATGGCTGCAGAACAAACGCAGCGAATTCTGGGATCTCGAAGAAGTGGACGCCAAGCTTCACAAGATCATCACCAACGCCTACGAACGCGTGGCCAACGAGGCGAAATCCCTCGCTGTGGATTGGCGCACTGCGGCGTACGTCATCGCTCTTTCCCGGCTTCAAAACGTGTACATGGGTCGCGGTATTTTCCCGTAGCCTCCAACATCCGAAGCTATGGATTGCATTTCCATGCAGACGGCGCCAGGTGCGAAGAACCGATTGGACCCCACCTGGCGCCTTGGTTCTCTTCGATTCACCACCTGGATCCTCGCGTTCTGATGATGGAAGATCCCATCATTGGTATTCATTTTCAAATCAAACCGGTAGGAGCGCTTCCCCAGCCCTGCGTGTGCATACGGTACTTTGATCGGTTAACATCCCTTGTGCGTATAATAATAGATGAGAGCGTTGAAGCTTCTGGCATTTTAGGGGACAGCCACGACCTCTGTTGTATCTCGCCACGAGCGGGCATCCAGCGCGAACGACTAGCCATGGAGTTTGTATGAAACGTTCTGAGGAAGCACATCCGAAACGAAGTTCCTGACGACCATTCAAGCTTTTAATGACTGCCTCATGACCTGACAAGAATCTTGGATCGGTCGGGAAGAGGCCAAATGACCTACGGAGGATGTAATGCCCGATCAAGATCCGGTATTAAAAATGAAAAAACTCCGATCAACCCTGGGAGACGCTGTCGCGACCATCGAACAAAGCGCGCCCTACGGCGCGGTCCTGCTGTCGTACAACCAGGGCTTGCAGATCTACGTCGACAATCGCCAGGAAACGGTATCCGAACACGATCCAACGGCGGGAACCGTACTCACAGCCTTTGATGGACGGACGATGCGGGAGCGCGCCCTAGGAGGATTCGACCAGCAAGCCATCCTGCGCGGGGCCAAGGAATTAGCTTCCGAAGGCGGCTTTGTAAAGAAGCAACTAGTCGATCCTGGACCTGAGCGCAAGGGGGATTTCCGGACCCCCATGAAAATCGACCCCAGCAAGATGACCACCAAGGAGAAGCTGGAGAAACTGCGCGAGTTGAATGCTCGCGTGAACAAGCTCGACGAGCGCATTGTCAACGTTCGTATCATCTACCGCGAGGTCAGCCAGAACACGATCTTCGGGAATCGCGTTGCCGATCTTGCGCAGGACATCCAGCGCGTGATGATCTACGTCTACGCCTTCACTTCCGGCGAGAAGGGGATCCGCTTCGATTGGAAATCCAGACACGCCAGCGCGGGATGGGAGGCATTGAACTTCAGTGATGATGACTTGCAGGATCTGGTTGAGAAGGCCGTCGGATTGCACTCCGCTGAACGCATCGAGCCCGGGGAGTACAACGTGATCACTTCTCCCAGTGTCTCGGGCGTCATCGCACACGAGTCCTTCGGGCACGGTGTCGAAACGGACATGTTCATCAAGGATCGTGCCCGGGCCGAATCGTACCTGAACAAGCGCGTGGGTTCGCCGCTGGTGGACATCTGGGACGATCCCAGTCTTCCGGGCGAGTTCGGCTCCTACTTCTTCGACGACGAGGGCTTTGCGGCCGTTCCGACGCAGATCGTGAAAGCAGGCATCTTCCAGCGCGGCATCACAGACATGTACTCGGCCACCGCACTGGGAATCCCCCGTTCCGCCAACGGCCGCAGGCAGGATTTCAGCCGCAAGGTGTATGCCCGCATGAGCAACACCTTCTTCGGCCGCGGGGAGACCCCGGTAGACGAATTGATGAAGCAGGCCGAAGACGGCATCTTCCTGGCGAAGATGTCCTCCGGCATGGAGGATCCCAAGGGCTGGGGAATCCAGGTCACCTGCCACTATGGCCAGGAGATCAAGGGAGGTAAACCCACAGGCCGCATGTTCGCTCCCGTTGTGATCACAGGATACGTTCCTGATTTGCTGGAGAGCGTCACAGGGGTGGGTAAGGACCTGGAGCTCGGTGGTGGGTTCTGTGGCAAGGGGTATAAGGAAACTGCCCTGGTATCCAGCGGCGGTCCGCACATGCTGATGAAGGCGAGGCTAAGCTGATGTTAAACGCGATCCTACAATCCCTCCGCGCCCGTGATGACTTGAAGGCATGGAGCGTGCGTCACATCCAAACCCGGGGCGCGCAGCAATACGATCTGCACACTTCGACGGAGTCCAAACGCAGCGTCGAGAACGAGCGCTTCGTGGTGAACGTGCTGCGAGAAACCCCTGGTCCCGATGGAGCTCCCACATGCGGCGCCAGCACGGTCACGATCCTCCCCGGCGGCGACATCGACAGCGCGCTGGACAGTGCCTCTCTCATGGCCGGGTTGGTTCACAATCAACCCTACGATTTTCCATCCCCGGCTCCTATGCCGGAGGTTCAATTGGTGGATAAAAGCCTGGATGCCGATCCTGCTTCCAGCGCCGGAGGCACGCTTTCAACGCTCAAAGAAGTGGCCTCCGACAATGCGCAGGTCCGTCTTACAGCAGGGGAAAGCTTCGCCGAGAAGGAAACCGTTCACCTGGTCAGCAGCAGCGGTATTGATGCCGTCCAAGAGAGCACCAAGCTGGATATGGAATGGGTTTTCATCGCTGGAGAAGGCGAACAAGAGGTGGAAGCTTTTGCCCAGATGAATCGCCGCAGGGCTGAGGATCTGCGCCTGGAAATGGAGGCTGGCCGCAGGGTTCAACAAGCTGCCGACCTTCTCCTCGCCGGTCCGCCGCCCACCCATAAGGGGCCGGTCGTCTTTCGAGGCGCGACCCTGGCGGCGGCTTTGAACACAGGCGTGCTGCAGACGCTGTCCGCGGCGAGCATGAAGTACACCGGCGAGACGCAGTGGGAAATCGGCAAGCCCATCTTCCGCGAAGAGGTCAAGGGGGATCCGCTCAATGTGTGGGCCAATCGCCGGCTTGCGTATGGAGTCGGATCCAATCGCTTCGACGCGGAGGGCATTCCAGCGCAGCGTGTCGAGCTGATCCGCGATAACGTGCTGGTCGCCTTCTGGGCATCCCAGCGTTTTGCGGAATACCTCGACATTCCAGCCACCGGACGGTTCGGGGACATCGAACTCGCTCCCGGCCCCACTCCGGCCCAGGAGCTTCTCTCCATCCCCCATGTCGAGATTGTAGAGTTCTCGTGGTTCAATCCCGATACGATCACGGGAGATTTCTCCTGTGAGATACGCCTGGGCTATGTCGTCGATGGGGAGAAGCGCACTCCCTTCAAAGGCGGAATGCTCGTCGGCAACTTGTTGGACGCCCTGGCGAACGTGCGCTGGTCCTCGGAGACCGGATTCTTCGGCAACTACCTGGGTCCGACAACGGCGCTCTTCAATGAGCTGACCGTGGTTGGCGGGAACTGATTCCCGCCCACACAAGGGAGCGTCATTCCTCTCGCAATAACAATCCGATCGCAAGGTCCTGGAGCGCTGAGAAATCCAATCTCAGCGCTCCGATGGGTTTACTGCCGGTCATAGGATCGTATACGCGGTGCTTGGTGGGGTTATTGGTCCAGGACTGTCGGGTCATTCTCGCTATGGGCGTTCCCACGCCCACGCCTGGAAGTAAAGGACACTTCAATCGGACAAGAGCCGGTATATGATTAAATTAATAGTTTCAAATCCATAGGCCGGTGGGGGAGGGATGGACCAATGTTGAAAAATAACGATCGGTTTGATGTCGCCAGCAGTTGGATCTGGAGCACAGCCGTGATCTTCGGAGGGATCATCCTCGTGCTTGCATCGAATCCCGGCGCGCCTTTCTCCGTCCAAATCGCAAGCACAGGTGGATACATCTTCCTGGCTGTCCTCGTTTCAGCCATCCATGGGGCTGTTTTCTGGTATTCACGGCGAAGCCCCATCCGGAAACGATCGGCAATCGCAGTCATCGTGGCTGCGGTCAGTATGCTCGTCCTGGCGATCTTCACCGGATTCACCGTCGGGATCTTCCTGATCCCTGCCTCGATTCTTCTCCTGCTGACTGGAATTCGACTCCTGCTTCCATCCCGGACTTGAGAATACCAGCCCGCGCAAGAAACATGCTCTGGATGGCCCTGACTCGGATTTCTTATAAAGAAAACCAGCAACTCTCCTTCCTTCTGCTCTCCGCCAGCCTTTGGTACAATCCATTCAGCATCTCAAACGGGGCATTCAGGATCGTACAGAGGAGGAATGAGCATGGATGAGAAGAAAGTCTTCAGAGAGAATAAAGAAGAGGCGGAATCGAAGGCAGCGGAAGATCGCAAGAAGCGCGTGGAATCAGCTCGCTTAAAACGCGCACAAGCTGCTCGTAAACTGTCTCCAGACGAAGCCAAGCGTGCGCTCAAACAAACTCGCAAGGGCGAGATTGAGATCATCGCCGAGCATGAAATCGTCATGGGCGATACGCTGAGCCACATCTCCAAGAAGTACTACGGCTCTGCCTATCACTATCCCTTCCTGCATGAATTCAACAAGGACGTGATCGGGGATGATCCCAACGTGATCAAGGTCGGCACCGTGATCAAGATCCCCAAACTTCCGGACGACAAGAAGTAAACATGCAACCGGCCTCCCTGGATGGGGAGGCCGGTTTTCTTAACTCATCCATTCCATCAACGAGGTCTGGCGAATTCGATGGTGTAAAAGTACAGGTTCGTAGATGGATCGTACATTACCCCCACACCGAACTCCTGAAAACCGGTGTGCATGATGTTGTTGTAGTGCGGTACGCTGTTGATCCACCAATTGAAGGCCGCCTGCGGTGTCCCCCTCGAACCCCAGCCGATGTAGTAGTTCTCCCCGTTGTACCAGAAGCTGTAGCCCTGGGCGGCGATGCGTTCTGCAGCCGTCGAACCGTCGGAGCCGATGTGGTTGCGTGCGCCGTTGCAGGCCATGTCGGTGCTGTAGACACGGGCTGCGGCTCTCAATCGCGTATCCACTCGGTAAGCGACGCGTCCCTCGGCAACGCGCTTCTGATTGACCAGCGACACGATGGAGTTCTCATAGGAGACCATCGTGACCAGTCCGCAGCCTTGATCGGGCGTCGGCGAATAGGTTGCCGTGGGAGGCGCGGGAGTTGGTGTATCGGTGGGAGGTACGGGAGTCGGGGTGTCGGTGGGAGGCGCGGGCGTGGGCGTCGGTCCCGTGGGAGTGGGTGACGGCGTTGCTGTCGGGGGTTGTGGTGTGCGCGTGGCCGTCGGTGGTCTCGGCGTGCGTGTGGCCGTCGGCGGCCTGCGTGTCGGTGTCCAGGTCGGCCAAGGGGTTCGCGTGCTTGTCGGCCACAGACTTCGCGAGTCGGTGGGTTTTGGCGTTGCAGTCTCCGTCTCGGTTGGAGTTGGAGTCTCAGTTTCGGTAGGCGTCGCTGTCTCGGTATCGGTCTCTGTAGGCGTCGGTGTCTCAGTTTCCGTTGGAGTTTCGGTCTCCATGGTGGTCGCCGCTTCCGTTTCGCTTGGGATTGGCGCTCCTGGATTCTCCGCAGCTTGCGTCTCCATGACCTGTGATAATGGGCTGGGCGTCGATTTTGGCAGGTTGAAGCCTGTGTTTGGCGCAGATACCGCAGCTGCATCCTCCGTGTTCAACTTCACGATGTAGAAGCTGCAGGATAAGACCATCGAGGAAGCCGCGATCAACCAACCCATGGTCAGCAACCGCGACCATCCTCTCCGCGTTGGCCTTCTTGCTTCCTCTGCGTTTTCCATCATCCCGATTCCTGCGCTACTTCATCGCCGCCGGCATCATCGTGCCTTGCATGAGGCCCTTTCGAAGCGGTGCATGCTCATCCTGGTTGGATCATCACAGTCCGGGTCAGGGCCTCGCAAAATTCGCCGTGAAGTAGCCTCCATAGGTACTGCTGGCGCAATAAATGTAACCTATGCCGACGTGTGTGTAGGTGGCATTGAGCATGTTGGTTCGATGACCGGTGCTGTTCATCCAGCCGTTGAAAGCTTGTTGAGGAGAATTATAAGGACCGCTTCCGGCATAGATGTTTTCTGCAGCCGCCGTAAAGCTGAAACCCGACCACGCCATACGATCAAAGGGACTCGATCCATCCGAGCCGGTATGTGAGAAGAAGTCGTTGCATGCCATGTCCCGGCTATGTTGACGTGCTGCTGCTGTCAATTGGCTTGAGACGATCAGCGGACTGATTCCCCGACTGCTGCGTTCCTGGTTGATCAAGCTCACCAACGTGGATTCGAAGGATGCGTTTCCTGAGAATACGCAGGATGCCGGCGTTGGGGTGTACGTCGATTCGGTGGGTACGGTTGACGGTGTCGCCGTTGGCGGTTGTGGAGTGAATGTGAACGTCGGCGGTCTCGGTGTGAACGTGGCCGTCGGGGATCTGGATGTTGGTGTCCACGTCGGAAGGGGCGTTCGTGTGTTTGTGGGTCGCGGCGTGCGCGTGTGGGTGGAATCCGGCGTCGCCGTTTCCGTTTCAGATGATGTGGAGGATTTAGATTCTGTAGGCGTTGGTGTTTCCGTTTCGGTCGGGGTTGAAGTAGCAGTTTCCGTTGCGGTTGACGTTTCGGTTGCACCTGCAGTTGTCGGTCCTGGGTTGTCCGGAACCTGCGCCTCCATAACCTCCATGACCTGCGGTGATGGGCTGGCCGTCGATTTCGGCAGGTTGAAACCTGCGTTTTGTGAAGATGCGCCAGCCATACCTTCCGTGTTCAACTTCACCAAGTAGAAACTGCATGACAGGACCATCGAGGAAACCGAGATCAGCAAAACCATGGTCAACAACCGCGACCATCCTTTGCGCGTCGGCCTTCTCCTTTCCTCTCCGGTTTCCATCATCATCTCTGGGCTACCTCTTCACCACCAGGACTATCGGACCTCGCACGCATACATCCTTGCCGCAGCATATGCTCAACCTGGAAAGGTCATCAAGATGCGGATCAGAAACCTGCGAAACTCTCTTTGATCCAGCTCCATCTGCTTCACATGCCCTTGTCAGGAGCACACAACCGACCATTCCAACATGAATACACCCGGAATCCATCCAATTCCGGACGAAGACTCCCGATATATAACAAATCTGGCCTTCAAATTCATTTTATGTCAGCCCCAAAATCCGCCACCATAGCGAATAAGTCCCGCGAGCACACCATGCAAACAAGGAATTTGACAATCTCTTCCAGGGAAAATCGATCTCGAGACACCGCCTGCCCTAAGAACGATTGTTCACCAAGGTCTTCGGGTTTAAAGCAACTCCCGGTCGTAAAGCATTGCGACCGGGAGTTACTCCTTTGGCAGGCTCTCGCTCCACTTTCCAAGCAGCCTGAGATGATTGCTTTGTCAAATCTAGGAATACTTCTCCTCAAATCCAGTTTCGAATTAGTGCTGTCTGCAGATGAATGCATCCGATCAGGACTGAGGCCTCCGGTTGATAATCGGCAATTCTACCTCAAAAATCATCCGCCGGTTTTATTTATCGACACTTTGACCGGCAAGTTCAACACGCGTATCTTGGAGCCGACCCATCAAGCCCTTAGCGATCCCCTTCATCAGGTTATACCCAAGCTCAGGATTGTCCTCAAGAAGAGCTCGTAACTCGGCAGCCTTGATTTGAATGAGCTTGCCATTTTCTTTGGCGATACCTGAGGCAGATAGATGGAAGGGTGGAATCAGCGCAGATAGGGCCATCAAATCCCCTTCCACCAACGAACCCACGACAACTCTCTTGCCCGATCCCAGGGTCAGGGCGATATCCACCCGGCCCTTGGTCAACAGCATGAGGAATTGTGCTTCCTCGCCATGTTCGTAAGCCCGAGCTTCAGCCAGGAAGGATCCGCTTTCTGTGAAGATCTCCTCCCCGGCTTTGAACTCACGCTCCTCACTGATCAAACCGACTTCTCGCAAACAGTCGTCTGCAATGCCTGCGAAATGTGGATAGCGCCGTAGAATCTCGGGTGAAATCATCGCTCGTCTCTTCCTTTGATCTCTTTTAACGCCGATAATGCGATCGTGATAACCTCCGGAAGTGCCGCCTTGACCTCCGTGGTGAGCTCCTCATCGAATGTTTGGACATCAGCCGCTTCCACGCCTATGAGCAGGATGTGCTCGTTGTTCGGCAGGCTGGCTCCAGCTTCTCTCCCAACCGCCAAGGCTGTGGAAAGGTTGACATCATGCGCGGAGATGCTGCGCTGCGTCGGCATGTCTCCCGGAGAAAGAACATGAACGGTGCCGGGCTTTGCGCCGGAGATGATGGCGTCGATGATGATCGCATGATCGAAGCCGATCATGCGCTCCATGAGGCGCAGACCGCCCCAGTAGTCCTCATCCACGGTGACATCGGATCGGTCGACAAGCAACGGTCGAAGCAGTTGAGCCACTTTCAAGCCCACGCTGTCATCCCGGAGTAAAGGATTCCCCAGACCCAATAACAATGTCGTCATGCTCTGCTCACGTTCTTTGGATTATCAGCGGACAGCGATCCGCATTCCACAATCAAAACCATTCAACCTAACAATGCCATTCGCAAATCGCTGTCCGCTGATCGAACAACCTACAGATTCTGCGTCAACTGCTCGATGATCTCGCCTTCCGCATCCCGGATGGTCACCTCAAGGGGCATCTGCCCCGGCAAGGTGTGGGTTGCGCAAGCCATGCATGGATCATAGGCTCGATAGGCCATCTCGATCGTATTGAGCAAGCCTTCTTTGATGACCGTACCCTTCTTGATCAAACCCTGCGCAGCCTTCTTTACGGACATGTTGATGGGCGCATTGTTATTGGTGGTGCCGACGATCAGGTTCACCTTGGTCAAGATGCCCCGCTCATCGGTCCAGTAGTGATGCGTCAGCGTTCCGCGCGGTGCTTCCACCTCACCAACGCCCTCAGTCGGCGTTTCGGTGGGAAGAACACGGAAGGTATCGCCGGTGATCTCCGGATCGTTGGCGAGTTCCACCCAGCGCTCCGTGGCGTAGAGCAGTTCGACCAGGCGCGCCCAATGCGTGGCGAGCGTATTGTCCACCGGTTTCCCACCCAGAACGTCATACATGCGCTCATACTCGGCCTGGGCCAGGGGAGTGGCCATGCCGTCTGCGGCGTTCAGCCGCGAGAGCGGGGTGGCCTTGTAAACACCGGAGTCAATCCCGTCCTCGAAACCTTTCCACCCGATCTTCTTCAGGTAGGGGAACTTCAAGTACGACCAAGGTTCAACGTGTTCCGCAACGTAATCCTGGTAGTCTTTGGGATGGTACTTGGCATGTTCCTTCCCATCCGGCCCGACAACGCGCACCATGCCATCGTAGAAGTTGACATGGTTGTTCTCGTCCACGGTACCCATGTTGTAGGTGCGGTGGACATAGGCATCGTTCTTGATCAAGTCGACATAGGCTTCGTTGCCAAGAACGATGTCGTTGAAGAGCTGGATGGAGAATTTGGCAAACTCGATGGCATCCAACCCAAGTTTCTCGATTTCCTCTCGCTGCTCCTCGGTGATCCCTCGGCTGACGCCGCCCGGCAGCCCCCAATTCGGGTGTACCGGACGTCCACCGATCATCTTGATCAGGTGATGGCCATCGTGACGCATCTTGAGTACCTTGCCGGCGATGTCCATGCCGACCTTCTTGATGACGCCCAGGATGTTGCGCTCTGCAACCGGAGCGTCTGGTCCCATGACGAAGTCAGGCCCGCCCAGTGCGTAGAAGTGGGTGGTGTGATCGGTGGCGTAGAAGATGCTGTAGAACATCTCGCGCAGCTTCTTCGCCGTTGGGGGCGGGTCGACATGGAAGAGCGCATCGAGAGCTTTGGTCGAGGCCATGTGATGCGCCTCGGGGCATACGCCGCAGATACGGTTGGTGATGTTGGGCATGTCTTCGGCAGGTCTTCCAACGCAGAAGCGTTCAAAACCTCGCAACTCGGGAACCTGCAGATATGCGTTGGCGACTTCACCTTCATCGGTGAGAAAGATGTCGATCTTCCCGTGGCCTTCGAGACGGGTTATGGGATCAATCGAGATTCGTTTCATCGTCCACTTCCTCCTCTTAGGCCGATGCCCCGGACGGGTCCAACCCTTCGAGTGTCTTTCTCCGAAGTTGGCTGGCTGCTAGACTGAAGCGATAGAAGGTTCCGATTGGATCGGGAATGCCTTCCTGGATGATCCGCTCGATCTCCTCGGGATCATCGGAGTCGATCACCGATGCCAGGGCCGTCATCATCCTGGCGCCGAAATCTTCCACGCCTTCGTTCGGACCGTAACAACCAATGCAGGGCGAACCGACGGTGGGGCAAAGCGCGCCACAACCCGCGCGCGTGGCGATCCCACAGCATACAAGCCCTTGTTCAAGCAGGCAGATATCCGGATCGGGGATGATCTCCCAGGTGCGCTTGAATTCCTTGATCTTCTTCTCTTCACGCGTGCGCGGGCAATCATCGCAGACCGTGGTCGTCGCGCCGATGACCGAACCCGGCGCGGGAAGCTTGCCTTCCAAAATGGCCACGATGGCATCCCAGATGCGCTCAGGTTCAGGGGGACAACCCGGGAGGTAGTAATCCACCTCCACCGTCTGATCGAGCGTTTTCACCGTGTCGTAGAAGAGTGGAAGGTAGAGCTTCCCCTCTTCCACTTCCGTCTCGGTCTGAGGACGCACTCCATTTGGATTATCCGTGGAGGGCGTATCGTGATACGCAGTCTGGAAGATTTCCTCGCGATTGCTCACGTTGGCCAAAGCCGGGATGCAGCCCTCATGGGCGCAAGAGCCGAACGCCACCATCACCTTCGATTTACGGCGCAACAGGCGGGCCATATATTCCTGCTCGCTGGTGCGGATGGCGCCATTGAACAAGCACAGGTCGATGCTCTTGTCGGCCATCTTCTCGATGCTGTGAACCTTGGCATCCACGGCAACCGGCCAGAGGACGATGTCGAAGGCTTCGGCAACGTCGAGGATCTTCTCGTTGATCCCCAGTACGGCAATCTCACAACCCCCACAGGATGCCGCCCAGTAGTTTGCCAGCTTGCCCTTCTTCGCAGCACTCATGCCGGCACCTCCATCACCTCAGCGTGTTCTTCTTCAATGCGTTGAATCGCAGCTTCCACCTCGCCATCCTCATGCCAATTCTGAGCCCAATTCAGCGGACCCAATTCCCGAACCTGATCCACCATCTCATTGATGGCGCTGGCAAGCTGGACACCTTCGGCTGCGGAAGCCCATTGCAGTCTTATGCGACCCTCCTCAACGCCCATCGCCTTGAGCGTGTGCTTGAGCATGTTGAAACGTCGCATGGCCTTGTAGTTCTGTTCCAGATAGTGGCACTCACCCGGATGGCATCCAGCGATCATGACCCCATCTGCGCCCAGGGCAAAGGCCTTGAGCACGAAGGTTGGATCCACCCTCCCGCTGCACATGACGCGGATCATGCGCACGTTGGGTTCGTACTTGATGCGGGCCGTCCCTGCCAGATCGGCAGCTCGATATGAGCACCAATTGCAGAGGAAAGCCACGATCTTCGGTTCAAATCTTTCATCAACCATGAGTCACTTCCTCCATTAGGCAGGAGCCGGTTCTTTGGATTTCGCCGGTGCCTTAGCGCCATTTCCGCCGATGGCGTCGTAAAGAATGCCGCCGATCTCGGCGAAGATTTGGTCGTTGTTGAAATGGGCGCCGGATATCGCCTGCGCCGGACAAGCTGCGACACACGTGCCGCATCCCTTGCACAGCGCTGCGTTGACGTAGCTGACTTCCTTGTCCTCCAAGAATTCGATGGCGTTGAAAGGACACAGGTTGTTGCATATCTTGCAGCCTGAGCAGATTTCCTCGTGGATGGTTGCCACGATGGGTTCGATCTCCACGGTGCCTGCGGTGATCATGCCCTGAACACGCGCCGCTGCCGCCGCACCTTGTGCGACCGAAGCAGGGATGTCCTTCGGTCCTTGCGCAACCCCGGCCACAAAGATGCCATCCGTCATCGTCGCAACGGGATCGAGCTTGGGATGGCGCTCTGTGAACCACCCCTCCATGCTGCAGGAGATGCCGAATTGCAACCCGACGTCCTTGGCATCCGCTTTCGGCTCCAAAGCCGACATCAGGATGACCATGTCCACCGGGACGCGGCGCTGTTTGCCAAGCAAAGTGTCCTCAGCCTGTACGATCAGCTTGCCTTCCTCACCGGGTTGTCTGGCTGCGTCGGTGATTTCAGCCGCCTTGCCGCGCACAAAATGCATGCCCTCCTCGAGCAGCCGGTTGTAGAATTCCTCGTACCCCTTCTGGGACGTGCGCACGTCGATGTAGAAGGAGGTGACTTCGGCGTCTGTCTTTTCCATGACCAGGTGCCCGAACTTGAGGGCGCTCATGCAGCAGATGCTCGAGCAGTAAGGGTTGTGATTCTCATCCCGGCTTCCCACGCAATGGATGATGGCAACGCTCTTGGGTTCCGTAATCCCATCGCGGAGAACGATCTTTCCTTCGGTGGGCCCGGAGGCGTTGCACATGCGCTCGAACTCGAGGCTGGTGAAGACGTTGGCCAGGCGCCCGTATCCATATTGCGGCACTTTGCGGGCATCGAACAGATCGTAGCCTGTCGCCAGGATGACGTTGCCGACATCGATGTCGATATAGCTGTCTTGCTGTTCGAAGTCGATGGCCTCGGTGGGGCAGAAGATCTCGCAAGCCTTGCACTTCCCTCGCTCGAAGTAAGTGCAGGACTCGGTGTCGATCACCGGCCAATTGGGCACGGCCTGCGGGAAGGGACGATAGATGGATTTCCGGTATCCCATTCCGGCTTCGAAGACATCGTCGACGACCTTCTTGGGGCATTTCTCGATGCAGATGCCGCAGCCCGTGCAGGCTTCCTCATCGACGTAGCGCGCCTTCTTGCGGATGCGAACATGGAAGTTCCCCACGTATCCGGAGATATCCTCCACTTCGCTGTAGCTCAGCAGGTGGATATTCGGGTGGCTGCCGACGTCGGACATCTTCGGGGTGAGGATGCAGGCAGCACAATCCAGCGTTGGGAAAGTCTTATCGAATTGAGCCATGTGGCCACCGATGGACGGTTCCCGTTCCACAAGATAGACAGGGTAGCCAGCATCCGCCAATTCGATCGCCGCCTGGATGCCCGTGATCCCTCCACCGACAACCAGTGTATTGGGATTGACAGGCACTTCGCTGGGCTCGAGTTCTTCATGCAGTTCAACCCGCTTGACCGCCGCGGCAACCATGGCTTTGGCCTTCTCCGTGGCAACTGCCTTGTCCTCGATGACCCAAGAGACCTGCTCCCGGATGCTGGTCATATGGCAAAGGTAGGGATTCAAGCCGGCATTGGCGCAGGCGCGGCGGAAGGTCTTCTCATGCAGATGCGGAGAGCATGCCGCCACCACAACCCGCGTCAATCCTTCCTTGCGAATATCCTCTTCGATCAATTCCTGACCCAGGGAAGAGCACATGAATTTGTAGTCGCGTGAGACAGCAACGTTCTCGATCTGCTCGCCGGCAAACTTGGCGACGTCTTCCACGTCGACCACACCAGCGATGTTGCTACCACAATGGCAAATGTAAACGCCAACCTTCTCGCTCATACTAGCCCTCCCTTTTACCAGGCATCGGCAGCGATTTATCATCCTGCTTCTTGCCCGTTGGCGCAGCTTCGAGCTCCGGTTCCGTTCCGATCTTCCGCAGCATGGCTGCAGCCGATACGAATTCCTTCCCGATGCCCAAGGACTTCGGTGGCATTCCCAGCGCCAGTCCGATCATTTGGGTGAAGAAAAGGATGGGGATCTTGAAATCCGTTCCGAAGTGTCGATTGATATTGGATTGGTATGCATCCAAGTTGAGTTGACAGATGGGGCAGAGGGTGACAATCGCATCGGCGTCGTATTCGGCTGCGTTGTGAAGCAAACGCCGGATGAGTTCGTAGGCCGTATCGGAGCTGATTTGAGTCATATGCCCCCCGCAGCAATGCGCTTTGAGGGGGAAATCAACCACTTGTGCGCCCAACGCTTCCATCAACAGGTCTAAGGACATCGGGTATTCCGGATCGTCCAAGGGCTCGCCCAATTCAGGACGAACGATCAGACAACCGTAGTAGGGTGCGATTCGCAGGCCCTTGAGGGGTTCCTTGACCTTCTCGCGAATGGCATCGTATCCGATATCGTTGACGATGATGTCAATCAGATGTCTGACCTGGAGCGTACCGGGATCATAGGAAAGATCCCCGGCTTCGAGGGCCTTGTTGACCTTCTGCGCCAGTTTAGGGTATTTCCCCATGTTGTGATCCGTCTTCCTGAGGTTCACATAGCAGGCGCTGCAGGGCGCGACCAGGTCTGTGAAGCTTTTTTGCTGGGCAGCATTGGCCAGATTGCGGCCGACGAGAGCGTAAGCGGCCATCTTATTAACCGCAAAGTATTCCGTAGCTCCGCAGCAGTTCCAATCCTCGACCTCTTCCAATTGGATCCCCAACGGCTCGGCAATGGCCTTGGTGGACATGTCGTAGGGTCGGGCTAAGCCGGAGAGCGAACATCCTGGATAGTAACCGTATCGCATCACATATCCTCCATGGTCTTAGCTTTATTGAGGATGGCACGAAGCTGGCCGATGCCCTTGATGCGTTCGGGTCGGAGTTGCAATCGATCCTTGGTTAGCATTGTCAGGGCAAAGGGGGCATAGTCGAATTTCTTTAAAGGACTATGGGTTAGGTGAAAACGTGTGGCCAAACCAACTTCATAACTTCGACCGTAGTTTTCCACAAAACCTATGAAACTCTGGGAGAAATCCGGCGCATCACGATCATCATACAATTTGGCCTCAATTGCCATTTGTTTCAGCGTATACATGATATCCGTGATGGGGATCTCTTTAGGACAGCGAACGGTGCAGTAATAGCATGAAACGCAATACCACGGGGTGTTACTCTTCAAGACCTCATCCCGCATGCCTGCACCAATCATGGCGAAAATCCTGCGAGGGGTATGCTCCATGTCGGGTCCTGAAGGGCATGAACCCCCGCAAGACCCACATTGAAGACAGGTCAGAAGAGCTTCACCGCCGAGAGTTGCGTCCATGACTTGCATGAGGAACGTATGGTTGGATTTTGTTACATTCATCCGGCGTCTCTCCTTGGCGTTGTGTCTCCTACCAATTTGGACGAATCTCAGATCATCTTGCCGAAATAACTCATCGCTTCACACGCGAAACGAACGCGATACTCGTTTCGACGAGTAACACTCACCCACGCTCAGTATGTGAATTCTGTCACCAAACCCCAAGTGATAAAACACACCGCCGCATGAGATGAATGTCATAGATACTATATATACCTTCCTATTCACGTCATTTATAATATAAAATAGGTGAAAGAGGAAGAGGTAAGCAGGATATCCTTATTGTTCGGTTGTCTGCATATCGCCAGCGGAGAAGTGGATTCTACTGGGAACTATATAGGAAATACTCGAAATGATAAAATCGACGTGCTTTCGGAGGAGAGGGTTCAATGCTTGATCTCATGAGACTCACTGTATTCATCCATGCCGCCGACAGCAAGAATTTCTCTCAAGCGGCGAAGGAACTTCACATCACCCAACCCACCGTGAGCCATCACATCAAAGCCCTGGAGCAGGATATCGACAAGACGTTGTTCGACCGTGGAGGCCAGAAACTCCAGCTCACAGAAGCGGGCCGTCTGCTCCTGCCTTGGGCTCGGAAACTCGTGCGCGAATCCATCGAGCTTCAGGAAATGATGGCCTCCATCGAGGAGCAGATCGTCGGTCAGCTGCACATCGCCTGCAGCACAACCGCTGGAAAGTACATCCTGCCTCAATTCGCCGGTCGCTTCCGCGCACATCATCCGGATGTTCAAATCAAAGTCCTGTCCTGCACATCGGAAAACGTGGTTCCTCGTCTGCTGGAGGAGGAAGCCAACATTGGCGTGGTCAGCTATGACGCCTGCGGCGGCAAGCTTGAATGCCAGGAATTCTTTGTAGATCACATCATTCTCATCGCAGCCCCCAACCATCCCTTCGCCTCATCTGAAAGCATCGAACCCTCCGCCCTTCTGCACGCTCCATTTATCCTGCGAGAACCTACTTCGGGGACGCGAAAAGTCATGCTTGCCGAATTGGGCAAACATGACATCTCGTTGGATGAGATGAACATCAGCTTGGAATTGGGGAATGCCGAGGCGATTGTCAAATCCGTTGAGGCGGGAATCGGCATTGCCTTTGTGTCACGCCGTTCGGCAGAGTGGGCGCTGCGAATCGGCAGTGTGACCCGAGTGCCGGTAGACGGATTCGATCTGCGCCGCAAGATCTACATGATCCGCAAGTACATCCAGGCCCCCAATCGCGCGGTGGAGGCTTTCTGGGGTTTCGTTCATGATCCCGAGAACAGTGATCTATTGATGTTGGCCGAGCGCTAAGGAAAACCAGACTATGTCGCGGCGTTGTGGCTGACAATGCCCTCTGGATCAGCCGACGCTTCCTCAGGACAAGTTGGAGAATCAGGTCCGGATAGGGAAGATGGATCGCAGAGCGGCAACATCAGGGTGAAGGTGGAGCCCTTGCCCTCCTTGCTTTCCACCTGGATCAAACCACCGAAACGTTCCACGAAATGCTTGACGATACTCAACCCCAAACCTGTTCCTGTGATCCCGGCATTGCGGGCATTGCGCCCTCGATAGAATTCATCCCAGATATGGGGTAGCTCATCCGCCGGGATGCCTATGCCATTATCCGAGATCAAAATCTGAACCAGATCACCCTGCTGTTTCACATCCACACCGACCCGCCCCCCGGCCTGCACATACTTGATGGCATTGCCGACCAGGTTGCCCAGCACTTTGCCCAGGCCGTCTTCCGTCGCCAGGATGTGGAGTTCGCTTCGGGGATCTTTCAGCGTGATCTCGACATGCTTGCTTTCCGCCTCTTGGTTCAACCGTTGGACAGACTGCTCGATACACGCGAGCAACGGCACCGGCTTTAGCTGCCTCTCCAAACCTCCCATCCTGCCTGCGGCCAGAGCCAGTAAATCGTTGATGAGATCCATGAGTTGTTCGAGCCGCACGTCCACACGATGGAGCAATTCGCTCTGTTTCTCCGTGAAATCTCCGACCAGGCCTCGCAGCATGGTTCTCACCAAGCTTTGAGCGCCAGCGACCGGCGTACGTAATTCATGCGTGACCATGCGCACAAACATACCTCGTTCCTGCCCGGCGCTCTCCAAACGCTCGTAACTCAAGGCGTTCTCGATGGCCGTGGCGCCGAGATATGCGATCTTCATGATGAAATCCGCATGCGCGGCCTGGAAAGCATACGCTTCGCTGGCATAGACATTAAGGATGCCCAGGGGGCGACCACGGCTGAGAATGGGCGCGGAAACCATACTGCGGATTCCTTCCCGCATCATCGCTTGCGGATGCCGGAGACGCGAATCCTGGCTCACATCGTGGATGATCAACGGGGGTTCGGAAAGCACCACCCTCTCGAAGACCTCCACCGACAACTCCGGACCACCGTCATCGCGATAAGCCTGGCTCAAACCATGAGATGCGGAGAACACAAGCCGTCCGCTGCTCTCATCGATCAGGCGGATGGATGCACCTCGTACCGAGAGTGCCTCCGCCGCGCAGCGTACCAGATCACCGAGCAAGTTGGGTAATTTCAGGGTGGAGGAGACGGCTTGAGTGGTCAGTAACAAATGCGCAATGCGATGATCGCGTTGCCGCTGACGGTTCATGATCGTGGTGGTCAGATAGCCTATGGCAAAGGCTGCCAAGGCGATGAAGGCCAATCTCGATCCCACATAGACCGGATCGCTGTACATCCCCGAGGGGAAGGCAGGTGTGACGCAGTGATGAGGCAGCAGTTCGGCATGCTCCAGATAGGCAATCACCGTGAGCGTGCCGACATCCAGGAGAACGAAGAGCAACGTGATCTGGCGCGACATCAGGATGGCGATGACCAGCACATGAATCAGAAGGAGAGGTTTGGCCGGGCTGCAAATGCCCCCTGTCAGATGCAGAAAGACCGCCATGCTCAACCAGTCCAACGCGACCTGGACGAGGATGATTTTCTGGGTGCGTGCGAGACATTGCGCCGCATCGGGTATGTTGTAACGCCTGGTATAGAGGGCAAGGGCGGTATTGTAAAGCAGGATGAACCCCCCAAGCAGATAGAAAGAGCCCTCCGCCAGGGGAAGGCTCAATACGCGCACAGAGAGGACTGTGGCAAGCAAGACCAACGCGCCAGCAACCCAGCGAGCTCGAATCAAGTGGGCGCTGTCGCCGGCAAGCTCACAGAGAAGGGGGATCTCCTCCGAGCCGGTTTGATAGCTTGTACGTTTGACCATCCAAGCCCCGCTATCTCTGCCGTACAGAATCCGACGATTTACGTGGTCGTTCGCGCCAGCAGTAGGGCTTCAACCTTTCGAACGAGTTTATCCGGATCAATCGGTTTGTCGATGAACGCCTCCACAGGAAGATAATCTTCCGTCGGACCAAAGCGCAAGGGCGTGGTGCTGTGTATCGAGGTCAACATCAAGATGGGAATCTCACGATACTCCTTATAGGCTGAAGTGGGATCTGGATTTCGCAATTGCAGCGTGAGCTGAAATCCCTCTGTAGTAGTATCCATCATCACATCGAGAATGATCAAATCCGGATGGATGGCCTGAATTCTCTCCAAACCTTCGGTGCCGTTATGGGCTTCACATACCTCATGCCCTGCGGCTTCCAGAGAAAGACGCACTGAGGTAATGATGTCCGGATCATCATCAATGATTAGTATCTTCGCCATTCGGTATCATCCTTTTCATAAGTTTGAACCGTACTGAGGATTATGGATGAGGCCTCGAGTTCATGAGGCGCGGGCACTGTTCGATGGGGACCCGACTCCCTTCCTGAAAACTGCTGCAGCGCTTCCAACAGGTTGGCACAAATCGCATCCACAACCCGGCTGACAGACTCACTGAGACCAAACGACCAAGAGAGTTCCTCAGGTTGCACGCCATAGAAGAGAATCTCGGAGGGCAGAAGCTTCATCGCCCACCCGAAACTCAACGCTTCAGCCAGACCAAAGGCATGCGAGCTTGTGAGGTGTTCCTCACATCGCAACTGAACTTGAGATGCTGCGAGTGGGATGCGCACCCATTCCCCGGCTTCAAGCCCCAGATCAGCGGCGTCGATCAAGATCAGGCGTTGGAATTGCTGGGTGAGGAGGATGATCTCCAATCCCGGCATCTCGGCATCGAGCAGCTTCACATCTGGAGGCAGAGAAACCTCTCCGGCAAGACGTTGGATAATCGCCGCGCCCACACCATCGTCGTGCCGTATCGGATTGCCCAGAGAGAGAACGAGAGTCCCATGCCGAGCATGATCCTCCCTCGTACGTCCTGGATCCAAGACCGGCATCCCCTGCTTGGGGGCATCAACCAGCGCAGGCTCGAAAGGAACGCTACTTGACAAAATTGACCTCCACCATGTGCGTCGAGCAGGAGATGCAGGGATCATAGGCGCGCACAAGCATTTCCAGAGCCAGTGTGATCTCTTCAGGTTCGCGCTCCATGCTCATGGGAACCAGTTCTCGCATGTCGGCCTCGATATTGGCCAGGTTCTGCGCTGTGGGGATGACACAATTGGCACGCCTCAGGACACCGTTTTCGATCAGGTAGTGATGATAGAGGGTTCCTCGAGGAGCTTCGCAGGCTCCAACACCCTCACCGGACAGTTTCTGCACAGGCACCGGATCTTCTGGAAGAATGCCCTCATCTAAGAGCCGCTCCGTGATCAGAATGGCATCCTCCGTGCAATGTACCATCTCCACGATCTGTGCGATGCTGTTCCAATAGGGGTTGATACATTTACTTTGCAGGCCAAGCGCCGATGCGGCTTGCCTCGCTCGATCATGCAGCTTTTCATAGTTGATGTTGAAACGTGCCAGGGCTCCGACCATGTACGCCTGACGAAAATTCTGAGCATGCTTTGCTGTGGAGTGATCGACCATGTGCTCATTCGTTACCGTGAGATATTGATCGATAGGCCAGGTTCCGCCATCGGAGCTCGCGATGGCGCCGTCCATGAAGCAGTACTCGTCATCGGTGCTCAAAGCGAGAAATTCCGTGTCCCGCTCGAAGTTCGGCAATGAAAGACCTTGAAACAGATTGATCGTGGCATCCAGATCCTCGCGCATTGCCAGAAGCCGTCCGTGTAGATCACCGATGCTTGCCGCGTCCGGCAAGCTGGTAAAGCCTCCCACAACCGTGCTCACTGGATGCGTGTGCCGCCCACCGACCAGGGAACAGATGTCACCAGCCAGTTTTTTCATGCGTAAGGCGCGGAGCACGACTTCGGGTGATGTCTTCGCCAAAGGGATCACACTGCCCACGCCCAGAAAATCGGGAGCCACAAGCATGTACACATGAAGGATGTGGCTGTCGAGCATCTCCCCGTTCAGATTCAACTTCCGCAAAAGGGCAGTCTGCCTGCTGGGCACGATGCCCAACGCATTCTCCGTGGCGCGAAGGGATGTGGTGGCGTGGGTGACGGCACAAATGCCGCAGATTCGAGAGCTGAGATGGGAGGCCTGCTCATAGGGTTGCCCGCGCAGCATGGCTTCGAAAAAGCGCGGCGCCTCCACGATCTGCAGATCGCATCGCTGCATCTTCCCATCCTGGATATCGACAACGATGTTGCCGTGCCCTTCCACGCGCGTCACGTGATGAACATCGATTTTCACCGGTTTCTTGACCTTAGCTTTCGACATCGATCACCTCACTTTCGAGGATCTGATTCGTCATGAAGAGCCCCATCTTGGCGCTGATCCTCTCCGAGCTCTGGCCATGTTCAGCCATGACCTCCTTCAACCAGGTGATGTTCGGATTGGGGATCAAACCTCGGCAACCCTCACAGCCGACACCGAGGCTCGGGCATAACGCGCCACAACCCGCGCGAGTGATGGGGCCCAGGCACACCTTCCCCCGCTGAAAGAGACACGCGTTCTCACGCAGCTTACACTCGATGCAAACCGGATAATCCGGAATGAGGGGGCGATTGCCTTGGAGGAGTCTCTTGACCCCGCGGATGAATTCTTCGGGATCGATCGGGCAGCCGGGGATGAATCCATCGATGGAAATGACATCCCCGATGGGCTTGGCGATCGATGTCTCATAGACTTCGGCCTTTTCGCCGTAGACACAGCGCCGCACGCTTTCCAACGGTTGGATGTTGCGCACGGCATTGACCCCGCCCAGATGGGCACAGGCACCCAATGCGATCACGAGCGCCGCCTGCTCGCGAATCTTCTCCAAACGTTTCTCATCGGAGGATCGAGTACATGATCCCTCGATGAATGCTATGCTGAAGTCGTCATCCTTCTCGCTCATCGCCTCCCGGAACTGCACGATGTCGACAGCCTCCAGGAGCTCGGGGTGGTTTTCGAGCGAATCGATCACGGTGAGCTGGCAGCCTTCGCAGCCTGTGAAGTCGAAGAAGGCGATCCTTGGTTTATTATTCATGACAAGGCCTCCTCGAGATGCTTGATCTGGGAGTAGGAAAAGACCGGCCCGTCCAAGCAGGTGTAGATGCTGCCCATTTGGCAATGCCCGCACTTTCCGACTCCGCATTTCATGCGGCGTTCCAGACTCAACCAGATGTTGCCTTCCGGAACGCTTTTTCCAAGGAGTTCCATGATCACATAGCGGTACATCACCGGAGGGCCACAAGTGACGGCCACCGTATTGCGTGGGTGAATCTGGATATCATAGAAGAGCGTGGTGATCACGCCTACTTTTCCTTTCCAGTATTCATCCGGTCGATCCACGGTGACATGCAATTCCACATCGTCACGTTCTTTCCAGGTTTCCAACTCATCCCTGAAGAGCAATTCGCTCGGATGCCTGGCCCCATACAGGATGACCACGCGTCCAAAGTTGCCGCGATCGTCGATGACTTCATTGATGAGCGACCGCAGTGGCGCAAGGCCCAAACCACCGGGTGCGAAGAGCAAGTCCTTGCCGCGAAAACGCTCCATGGGGAAACCATTCCCGAAGGGTCCTCGAATGCCGATCAAGTCTCCAGGGCTCAATGCATGAATGGCGTTGGTCACACTGCCCACGCGCCGCACACAAAGTTCGAAGCTGTTTGTGGTGCGGCTGGGAGATGAGGAGATGCTGATCGGCGCCTCCCCCACGCCGAGCAATGAGACCTCCACAAATTGGCCTGGTCGGTGTTGGAAGGAACCCCCCTCTGGAAGCTCGATGGTGATGAGCTTCTCGAGTTCGGTCACGGATTCAACCCTGGAAACGAGCATGGTTGAGGGTTGATAGATCGAAAGTAGTTTCATCTTTTCAGCCAGTATGGGTTTCATACCAACACCTCCTGTTCGATGCTCGCAAAGGGAACTTGCCTGCGGTAGAGCTCATTGAGGACATCCACGGGTGAAATGTGGACCAAGCATTCCTGCGCACAGCGCCCACAGCCAACGCAGCCCACAATCTTGTAGGTCTCGGGCTGATACTTGAATTTGTGAAGGAAGCGATGCCGCAAGCGATTGGCTCGACTGCTGCGAAAATCATGCCCCCCGGCCACACTGCAGAAGCGGTCTAATTGACACGAATCCCAGATGCGATAGCGAGATCCGGATTGCAGGTCGAAATCCACCTCATCGATCACATCGAAGCAATTGCAGGTGGGGCACACGACGTTGCATATGCCACAGCCCAAACATCGGTCCCCAAGTGAATCCCATACTTCAGTCTTGTAACTCAGGGCGATCAGGCTGGGCAATTCGGTGATATCGAAGTCCAGTTGATATGCGAAGCGCGGCCATTTCTCACTCATTACATCTTGCAGATGCTGGTAATCCTTTGGGCCTGCATCCCGCACCATCTTTGCATGCTGGAGAAGCGTCAGGCCTTGCCCCGATCCGATTTCGATTGCCAGCACATTGCCCAAATCCGTGATGTGGAGATCGAATCCTTCCGGCACGCTCAAGGTTTCCATGCTCTTACAGAAGCAGAATTCGGTGCACGGATTGAGACACTCCAGCGTGACGATCGCCGTATGCTGCCTTCGAGTCTGATAGTGCGCGTCCGGATATCCTTGACCGAAGACTTGATCCATCAGGTTGATGGCATGCATGTCGCAGGTGTGAACCCCGAAGAGCACCGTCGGCGTATCCTCGAACACGGGTTCCACTTGATGGAAATCCTTCGATGTGTCGAATTGAAGAATGGTTTCCTGCTGTGGCAGCAGCACCTTCTTGGGCGGCAGGATCGTAGTGTTGTAATCCAGACGAAGATCCTCAGCGTTCTGGATCACATCGAAGACGAAGTTCTCCTGCTTCGCCCTTGGGCCTACAAGTCGATAGTTCGCATGAAGCCCATCCAGCCATGCAGGTAGGGCTTTCTTGGGTAGTATTTTCAGGGTCATAAGTATCGCTCCCTACAAACGTATGGCAGACGTAGGGGAATCGGCTGATCCTCTTGCACATGACAAATGGAAGCTTCCCGATTCCCGGGATCATCGGTCAAAAAGGCTTTGAAAGTTCCCTCCAAGGCTTTGGCCATCTCCCTCACATGGGCCTCCACAATGAGCGACATGGAACCAAAGTTGAGTCGCCGGGGTTGGATCCCGAGCAAGACAATCTCACAAACCAATTCCATGCTCAGATAACAGGAGATCAGATGAAGGGGTAAGGTGTGCGTTGAGGCGCTGAAACCCGAAGTCATTTCGCTGGGGATCCACTGAATGGTGCCCGGGGCCTCATCCAGCTGAGCCGCGTCGACGAGAACCACGAGATCCGGCATGAAGCGGCGCAACAAACCGGTGCAATTCTCCGGCGCGGAACCCCCATTGACTACCAGCAATCCCTCCATATCGCGCTCCAACGGGCGAAGAAGCTGGGTGAGCAGGATACCGGCGCCATCGTCACCGTACAACGTGTGACCCATGCCGACCAAAGCTACGCGAGGTTCGGCCCCATTATTCCGAAGACGCCTCAGCGTTTGATGCAGTCTTTCCTGCCAGGGCAAGCTCAACATCCGTTTCATCCCCGAAGTGAATGGTGAAGGAAGTTCGATCGAGTGCTGCCAATTCCCAAACCTCATTCGACATTGCGAGGCTGCCGTGTCGACAGCTGCTTACGCACTGTGCACAGAACGTGCAGCGATCAGGGTGATAGGACAAGGCGAAACGTTTCTCCTTGCGATCCAGAACAAACACCTCAAGCGCATTCGCAGGGCAATCCGTGGCGCACAACCCACAACCAACGCATGTCTCCGCATCCCAGACCAGCGTGCCTCGCAAACGCGTGGGAGGCGTACGGCGTTCGAAGGGGTATTTTTCCGTCACTGGTTTCCGAAGAAACGAGCTCGAAACATCCTGAAACATCGTGCCCAGCTTCATGTCATCACTCCTCCCCAGAGAAACATACCCAGCCATTGGATCAGCACCAGGAGCGTGCCGTAGCGCCACCAGAGCCCAACGCTTTGGTCGATGCGCAGGCGTGCGAAGAGCGCCTTGAGCCCAACGATGATCAGCAGCAGCGCGATCGTCTTGAGGAAGAAGAACGCCGGGTTGGATACGCCGCCCAGATAGAAGGCAGCGATGAGGGTCAGGCCCAGGATCAGCGTCACACCTTTGCTCAGACGGAAGATCGCCAACCCCCTGCCGCTGTACTCCGTGAGCGCTCCCGCCACGATCTCGGTCTCGGCTTCGGGGGCATCAAGCGGAGGCAACTCCAGCTTGCCCATGAGGCCGATCACGGCCACCAGGAAGCCGAGGGGTTGCGAGAGCAGCAGCCACCGTGTTTCGGTGTAGGTGGCGATCTCCTGGATCTGCCAGCTTCCGGCTGCAAACGCAGGACCCAACAGGGCCAGCAGGAAGGGCGCCTCGTAGGAGAAAAGCTGTGTCAGTGTGCGCGTTGCGCCCACGAGTGAGAAACGATCCAGAGTGTTGGATCCCGCCAATCCCAGGCACAGGGAAAGCAGGCTCAGCAGATAGATCGTGACGATGAGATCTCCGTTGAAGCTGTGGGAGGGAGCAAGACCGGCGAAGGGAACATACAGCGCAGCGGTCAATCCACCGGCCAGGGCAACGATCGGAAGACCGATGAACAAGCGCGCATCCACTTCCTCGGGAACCACTTCCTCTTTTGCGAGCAGCTTGATCACGTCCGCAAGAGGCTGGAACCAGCGCGGCCCGATGCGGTTTTGAAGCTGCGCCAACAATTTCCGATCGATCCACTCGTAGAGCAGCCCACAGAGCAGGAGGAAAAGCCCTCCTGGAAAGAACAGGATGGCTGCCAGGCTAACGAGCAAGTCTTTGATAATGTCGGATGCCATATCGTCTCAATGCCTCCCATGTCCATCCCTGCCGCTGGCCCTGTCCGCGATCGACAACCGTCATGCGATCGTTGCAGGAGAAGCAGGGATCGATGCCGACCACGATCATGGGCACATCCGCCAACTGATGCCCAACCGCCAGCTTGACCACGGACATCATGTTGCATATCGTCGGTGTGCGGACCTTGATCCGTTCCGGCGTATCCGTACCATTGCTCTTGATGAAATAGAACAGTTCGCCGCGGGGGGCCTCCACACGACTGACGGTTTCCCCCTCCTGGATGCGTCGGGGCATGCGCGTGGAAAGTTCGCCTGCAGGCAAGTTGTCGAGGATTTCACGGATGACCCGGTAGCTCTCGAACAGTTCCTTGATTCGAACCACAAAGCGCGCTTCCAGATCACCTCGCTCGTCGAGGACGATCTTCACCGGAAAATCCCCATAAGCCCCATACGGAGCTTCCACGCGGATATCCCGGTACACGTTGGAAGCTCGCGCCGTGGGCCCAACGGTTCCGAGCACATCAGCCTGCGAGCGGGTCATGGTGCCGATGCCTCGCGTTCGCTGCAGGAACATGGCATCGGAAGTCACGACATCCAAGTAGTGCTGGGTCCGTTTCTCCAGGAAATCGATCCCGTCGTAAATCAGCCGGGCAAGTTCGTCGTCGACATCGAACTTGACTCCCCCGAGCAGATTCACGGAGTAGTTGACGCGATTGCCGCTGAGCGATTCCAGGAGATCCATGATGGTTTCGCGATCGCGCCAGCTATACATGAAGAGCGTGTCGAAACCGGCTTCGTGCGCAGCGACTCCCAGCCAGAGCAGGTGGCTGTGGATGCGCTCCATCTCTGCCACCAACACTCGAATGGCCTGGGCGCGTGGAGGGACCTCCACGCCGGCAAGCTTCTCCACGCCGAGGCAATAAGCAGTGGCGTGGATGTGTGAGCAGATGCCGCAGATGCGTTCGAGAATGTAGATGTTCTGCACCCAATTCCGGCTTTCGGTGGCCTTCTCAACGCCGCGGTGCGCATAGCCGAGACGCACGACAGCCTTGGTAACGATCTCTCCATCGACCGTGATCAGGAAGTGTTCCGGTTCTTTGAGCGCTGGATGTTGAGGGCCGATCGGAACCGTGAAGCTTCTGGATGTCTGCACCTTCTCCATCAGATTTCTCCCATCACGACCTGCGATGTAAGTGCCATCTCGTCCACGTCCTTTCGCAGCGGATACACTCCCTCGGACCAATCGTCTGGAAGGTACAGCCGCATGGGATTGGGCAGGCCCTCGACTTCCACACCGAACATCTCGCTGAGTTCGCGCTCGAACGCCTCTGCGCTGGGGATCACGCTGCACAAACTTGGCACACTTGCTTGTTCGCGCGGGATGCTCAAACGCAACGTGATCACAGCAGCTGCCGTGCAAAAGTGGTAGAGCACTTCCAGATGGCCATCTTCTGGTCCAAGATCGAGCCCCGTGATCGCTGCCAGATAACCCATGCGTTTCACGCGGAACGCCACGATGATGGGAATGAGATCTTCCTTCGACGCTAGCCTCACGTCCAGGCGGTATGGCTCCGGCTGAGAGGTCTCAGTTTTCCAAGCCCATCCTTCAACGACTTGACGAGCTATCGTCAAGGCTTCATCTGTGTTCATGTTCCACCACCAGTTTCTCGACCATCTCGGAAGCATGGGCTGCGGTTCCATCCCCTCCTTGCGGAGCCTTGAGGCTCGAAAGGAGCTTGACCACGCCGTCGATGATGGCTTCCGGACGTGGAGGACATCCCGGCACATAGGCATCCACCGGAATCACCTTCTCAATCCCGCCCAGAACGTTGTAACAACCCTGGAAAACGCCTCCCGAAAGCGCACAGGAGCCGATGGCGACCACGAATTTCGGCTCGTGCATTTGGGAGTAGATGCGCAACAAACGGCTGCGCGCCTGCCGCGTTACGGCTCCTGTGCAAAGCAGCACATCCGCGTGGCGAGGACTTCCTTGCAACTTGATCCCAAATCGCTCCAGGTCGTAGCGCGGTGTCAGGGTGGCTAAGATCTCGATATCGCAACCATTGCAGGACCCACTGTTGAAATGCAGAACCCAGGGGGAATTGATGCGCGCCCAGGTCTTCAACCCGGCTAAGCGATCGGGATGTCGATTTTTGGTTGGTTTCATCTGCTTTGTTCCCATCTCTCTCACCCCAGAATCAAAGCCAGCAGGGCCAATAGAAGTCCCCCGAGATAGACCCCTGTGGCCGGCGTAAGTCCTCCGATCCCCAGCACAAGGACCCCCAAGTGCAGGATGGCGAAGAACAAAGCAATCACAAAGAAGGGTCGATAACCGGGAGCCGCCATGTGGACCGGTGGCGCTTCACCGCTTGAGTACGTACTCCTCTTAAGCGGCATGGTTTGGGTAGGTCCCGCCAGATAGCGTCCCAGGGCATGAAGGATTCCCACCACTCCGAGATAGATCAGAAAGGCAATCGGTGGACCGAGAATGACGTTTTGCATAGCTATCTCCTGCACGTTCCTGCTTTCGCGTTCATGTTTCCACTAGCCACCCAGACCGACCAACACAGTTGCACCGGCAGGAACTGTCAACCAATCCAACAACGCAGGCCATATGCCGATGGCGACTGTTGCCAGGCCGAGAACGATCAGGGGAACCTTCATCAAACCCGATAGGGGTTTGCCCGACAGAACGGATTCGGAAGGTTCCAGGCGATAAACCGCATTGACCAGGGGTGCGTAGTAGGCCAGGGAAAACACACTGTTTAAGGCTGCAAATGCAACCAATGCGCCGATCCAGGCATTATGCGTTTCGAACCCGGCCACAAAGATCTGCCATTTGGACATAAAACCCGCCAGTGGCGGCAGACCCCCAAGGCCCAATACGGCTAAGCTCAGCGTCAAAGCTGCAATCGGATAGCGTTTCGCCGCGCCTGCCAGATCCGCGATCAACAAAGGTTTGTGATCGCCTAGAGAGAGATGCAGGGCATAAAGTAGAGTTCCGGCTGCCAGGAAGGCCATTCCCTTCATCAGGCCGTGATTCAGCATGTGGAAGAGACCGCCCTGGGCGCCTCCAGATTCGCCGGCATAGAACGTGATCCCCAGGCCCACCAGCATGTAGCCGATATGGACGAGGCTCGAGTAGGCCAACATGCGCTTGACCTGCTTCTGCCCGAACGCCAGAAGATTCCCGGCCAGCATGTTCAAGGCTCCGAAGCCCATCAACAGCGGCCCCCAGAGGGATTCGACTCCCGTCAAGGCAAGCAGTGATCTGAGCATGGCGATCATGCCGGCTTCGATTACGACACCGGACAGCATGGCGCTGATTCCGCTCGGTGCCTGGGCATGTGCGTCCGGAAGCCATGTGTGAAGTGGAACGAGGGCCGTCTTCACGCCAAAGCCGATGAGGAAAAGCGCCCCTGCAGCCAGCATCAAGGGGGAGGTTTCGGCAATGGTAAGGATCTCCATCAGATCCAGGGTTCCGGTTTGGCTGAGCACAAGCCCGATCCCCAACAAGACCAAGACGGACCCCGCCGCGCTCTGGACGAGATACTTGATCCCCGCCTCCAGCGATGCGGGTTGATCGCGATAGAAGGCCACCAGCAGGTAGGAACTGACAGCCATGGCCTCAAACCAGATCCACAGGTTGAAGAGATCACCGGTGCATCCCAACCCAATCATCACTCCGATCATGGCGACCAGCATGGCGTAGTATTTCTCTTCACCCGCCTCGTTGGCCATGTAGGACCCCGAGAATAGGACCACGAGCGTTCCAAGCCCGAGCGATAAACCAGCCAGTAGGAGCCCCATGCCATCCAAGCGAAGCGAGATGGCCTCTGCGGCAAACGAGTGGGGGCCGTAAATGCGTAGCTCAACGGACGCCAGGATGAAGGGCATCCACGCGGCCAATAGGGACGCTATGGCAGCTCCTTGAGCAAGGACGCGTTGGCCGATGCGCTTTCCCAACCTGCCGGCCAGGTAGACCAGAGGGGCCGTGACCAGGGGAAGAGCGATCAGCCATAGGAAGGAGGGATAGGTCATCTCAGATTCTCCACGTCAAGAGCGCGAGCACGATGCCAAGGCCCCCGACGATTCCAACGATGTTCCAGTTGAGCTGTCCGGTTTGGGTGCGGCGCAGCACCGAGGAGAGACTCCTTGCGATTCGGATGACCCCCTGATTCAGGTGCTCGAAACCGAACCTGTTCTCGGCGATACGGCTCAATGGGCGAAGGAAAACTATCAGCGGCTTCAGCTGTTTATGCATCATCCAGAGTGCGAACCCCAAGAGGATCACGAGCAAGGCCAGCCAGGTTGCGGGAGCGTTGAGCAGCTCGAGCGCCAGATCAAAGGTCTTTGAGGTTTGCAATTGATGGTAGGGAAGGCTGCCTGTCAGCAGTTCTCCAAAGGCTCCTGCCAGCAGCCAGGTTGTGAACACACCCAGGGAAAGCGTTCCCAGCGAGATCCTCATGGCCACAGGTGCATCATGCGAAGCCTTCACGCTGCCCCGCTTCCTGTAGAAGACCATCGAGACCATCCGGAGGGTGTAGCATGCAGTAATACCCGCTCCGAGCAGCATGCCGATGTACGCCCAACGCGGGCCGTGCATCAAGCCTCCTTCTAAGATCAACTCCTTGCTGAAGAACCCATTGGCGATCGGAAGCCCGACCAGGGCTAGCGATCCGATCACGAATACCGCCCGCACAAAGGGCATGTCCCTGCCCAATCCTCCCATCTCGCGCATATCACGCGTGCCGACAATGTGGATCACGGCTCCTGCGCTCAGGAATAGCAGGGCCTTGAAGACGGAATGACTGAGCAGGTGGAACTGGCTCGCGAAAACGGATCCCGTACCCACGGCATACACCATGTAGCCGAGCTGGCTGACGGTTGAATAAGCCAGGCAGCGTTTGATATCGTTCGCCACCAGGGCCATCAGCGCGGCCAGCAGCCCAGAGAGCAATCCGATGGTGACCACGCTCGTGGCCCAACCTGGGACGTCGCGGAAAGCCGGGTAAAAGCGAGCCAAGAGATAGACACCTGCATTGACCATCGTGGCCGCATGGATCAGCGCGGTGACCGGGGTGGGCGCTTCCATGGCATCCGGGAGCCAAGTTTGCAGCGGGACTTGAGCTGATTTGGCCACAGCAGCAGCAAGAAATCCAAAGGCGATCAGGTTCAGGATCGACGGTTGGATGGATGCAGCGTTTGCGAGGAAATCGAGGATTTGGTAGTTTCCGGTTTGGGAGCGGATGATCAAAGCTCCGATCAACAGCCCGATGCCGCCCAATTGGGTGACGATCAAGGCCTTGATGCCTCCGGCAACGGCTTTGGGATCATCGTTGTGGAAGGAGATCAACGCGTAGGAACAGAAGGCCGTGATCTCCCAAAAGACGAACATGAAGAGCAGGCTTCCGGAGAGACCCAATCCCGCCATGGCGCCGATGAAAAGCAGGATGAGCGCATAGTAGCGGCCCAGCTGCTGCTTGCCCCGCATATAGTCCACAGAGAAGATCACCGCCAAGCTCCCCACAACGGCGGCGATCACCGCCAGAAACACACCTAACCCATCAGGAACGAGCGTGAAATCCCCGAAGAAGCCTCCCACGGGTATGCGCAGCGCAACACCGCTGGAGGAAAAAGCCAGCAGCAGAATCGACGCCGCACCTGCCGCCACGGAGAAACCCGTGGCCAGAATGTGCTGCCATCTGGGCCGCCTGTCCCCAATCCACCAGACGCAGATGGCTCCTATCCAGGGTAGGCCGATGGTGAGTAGCATCAGAAAGGTAGCCATCATTCACCCTCGAAGACTCGAAAGTGCATCGACGTCGAGCGTACCCAATCGGCGTTGAACCTGGACAGCGAGCGCCATGCCAACAACAGCGACGATGGTGTCGGCCACGATCACGGTGATGCCCAGGCTCTGGCCCAGGTTGATCTGGGAACTCATCTGACCGGCAAGAATCAGCCCCAATGCCGCCGCCTTGACCAGGATCTGCAGGACGATCACCATCTTGATCAGATTGCGGCAGATCATAAGCCCGTACAATCCAATGCCGACCAAGCTCAGAACTGCCATCAGGCATAATTTGAGTGTTGTAGGATTCATCTCAGTCCCTTGTCGTTGTTATTCCTCTCGTTCGGCTCATCGTGTTTGCCCCTGTTGGGAAGAAACCATGGATTGAGAACTTTGATATTCCAGATTGCGTAGATCTCGCTCACGTTCTGCCGCAATCTCATCCACCATCGGTTGGTCCAACGGGGCTTTCTCTTCCGCAAGCACGCCCAACAAACCCAGAACTCCGCAGAAAATCAACACCACCTGCACAATCACATCGAGGCCCCTTTGTTGCCAAAAAACGGATGTCGTCTCCGGTTCAGTTGAATGCTGGACCGTAGTGGCAAAGGGCAAAGCAAATCCCGCCAGCAGCAATATCGCCACCAAAATGAGTACCCATGCTAGCGTCTTGGGCACGATCGGCCGTTGGGGTTGGATTTCCGCTCCGGCGATACCGATGGCGAAAACAAAGAGCACCGTCACCAGACCCGCGCCCACGCTGAGCTCGATCACTGCCACTTGATGAGCGCCAAGCATGTAGAAGAGAACGGCTATGGAAGCGCTGACACCCGCCAACCAGAGAGCAGATCGGATCAAACTCCGGGTTCGAATGGCCTGGATGCCGGCCAGCAGTGCTGTCAGGATTGGAAGTGCGAAAAGGATGGCTTCAAGCATGGGATGCTCCATGAAGACAAGACCCCCTCGGGATGCAGCAGCCGACCGCATCATCTGTCAGCTGCTGCATCCCAGGTCTTGACCTTACACCCGCCAAAGGAGTTGGGTGGTTGTTTGTCGAAATGCTCACGCACACGTTTTAGGACTCGCTGTCCACTTCGATCAGGCTTTCCAGATCGACCGAGGCCCGCTTGGTCATAGCCATGTCCCAGACCAGCGGCAGATGCTCCTGCACCCATTCCTGACCGGTTTCATATTGTTCCTGCGTGATGGCGTAGAAGTCGGCTATCGCTTGGGGGTCGTCGGTGTTCACATGCAGGAAACGGGCATCCGCCAGATCGCCTGCCAGGTTGAAGCGCCCATCGTAGCGGGCACCATCAGGCATCGTGGCACAGCGCAATCTGCCTGCCTGAGAGAGCTGCTCTTCTGTCAGATCAAGAACGCCCCGCATATCGACCTTCGCCATGTTGGTTCCCTGCAGATCTGTGCGAGCCATCTGTGCGCCTCGCAGGTTCACCTTGTGCATCCGCGTTCCGTGCAAGTTGGCGCCGCTCAGATCGACCCCCTGCATGTTGGCCAGATTCAAGTCAGCTTTCTGAAGATCGGCGCCACTCAGATCCGCACCTTGAAGGTTCACATAGCGCAGATAGGCCCAATTGAGGGAGCCATCGGTGAGATGCCCTCGAAGGCGCAGTTCATCGACAGCCTGCCTGACAATGTGGGCTTCAGCATTCCGCAATTTTCGAATGAGCTGTACGTTCGTGCATGCTTTCATTGCCGTTTCTTTCTCCTCGGCCTGGCCCCCTTGATAACTCTCCGGGCTCGCATAAAAGCGCGCCATCGCCACAGGATCGTTGAGATCGATCTGCCCGGCGCGTGCAAATTCGAGATCGCCCGGCAGGTTGAAGCGACCGTCATAAAGCGATCCGTCCGGCATAATCCCGCCCCACAGGCACTTGGTATGACTCAGTTGCTCATCGGTTAGATTCCGCGCGTAGCATAGATTGATGTTGAGGAGATTGGCGCCCCTCAGGTCGGCACCGCTCAGGTCGGCTCCGTAGAGGTTTGCGCTGCAGAAGCGAACACCTTCCAGCTTCGCCCCACTCAGATTCGCCATCTGAAGATGGGCCATGCACATGTCCGCATAACACAAATTGGCTGCGCACAGATCCGCACCTTGAAGATGGACATGCCGCAGGCTTACACCTCGAAGTGTTCCGTCTTCAAGCCAGCCATGCGCTCGCATCTCTTCAACTGCTTGCACAACGGTTTTGTTGTCAGGGCTGCGAAGCTTTCTAATCAGCTGAAGTTCCTTCTTGGTTGACATCGCTACCTCCCCATTTCGGTATCCAGTGGCACGTCCTGCCATTCATCTTGAGGAGACCGTGCCTCACTCTATTTCGACTGCATTCTACGAAGATGGGGTAACAAACCTTGTCACACGGCGGTAACAAAGCGGGTACAGCTCCAGATGGTTATCGCTGGAAGGGAGGTAGAAGAAAGGCGCAGTATTAAAGGGAAATGTGTGGTTAGGAGGAATCCGTCGAGTGTGGTGAAAGGGAATAACCGACACCCGCAACGGTTATCAGATAAGACGGTTCAGACGGGCAGGCCTCGATCTTCTTACGAAGACGATAGACGAGCTGCTTGAGCATGGCGCGATCGCCTCCCGAGGATCCCCAAACAGCGTCGATCAAGGTTTCTGTGGTAAGCACTTGCCCCTCATTCAGCATGAGGATCTCCAGCAATCGGGTTTCGAGCCCCGTAAGCTTGGCGAGCGGTTCACCTTTGCAATAAATCTGTTTGCGCGAAGGATCCAGGGTCAGCTCGCTGACCGTCAGGGGTTCAGGGGTAACGGGTTGCGCTTTCACGCGACGCAGCAAGGCCTCGGATCGAGCGACAAGCTGTCGGGGGCTGAAGGGTTTGACGATGTAATCGTCCGCACCGAGTTCCAATCCCTTCACCACATCGTCCTCGTCGCCCCGAACGCTGAGAATGATGATGGGGGTATCGGCTTGATCCCGGATCCGCTGGCAGACACTCAACCCGTCGATCTTCGGAAGATTGAGATCAAGGATGATGAGATCGGGCGATTCGTCCTTCCAGCGATCCAACGCCTCCTGACCGTCATGCGCCAGGATGACATCGAACCCGGAGCGGCGCATCGTAAAGGAGACAACATCCGCCAGAGCCAGATCATCATCCACAACAAGTGCCTTCATGAGCCCTCGCTATCCAGCGGTAGGGTGAACCAGAAGATCGATCCGCCACCCGGGCGCTCTTCCACGCCCACCTTACCGCTGTGTTCTTCGACAATGGCTTTGACCACGGACAAGCCCAGCCCGATCCCATACTGCGTGTTGTCTTGCGTGTCCAAACGGATGAAACGGCTGAACAGGTTTTCGCGCTCATCGGTGGGGATGCCTGGCCCGCGATCCGCCACCGATACTTTCAATTGATACGCGTCTATCTCCTCAAGGCTGACATCAATAGGCTTCCCGAGAGGACCGTATTTACTGGCATTCGAGAGCAGGTTCACCAAAACCTGTGTGAGCCGTGTGGGATCGGCATTGATCCGCAGCAGGCGTTCCGGTTGATCCAGAGACAGGGTTTGTTGACGACGTTCCAGAAGGGGCTTCATCACACGAACGGCCTCGAGCAGGATCTCATTGAAATCGGTCCGGCGCCTGCGGATGCGGAAGCGACCTGCCTCAATACTCAAACTTTCGAGCAGATTGTCGATCAGGGTTTGTAAACCGGAAACGCTCATGTGAATGGAGTTCAGCAGGTTCCCGATCTCGGCTTGAGAGAGGTCCTCCAAATCCTCCAGCAGCAGTTCAACCGAGGCGTTCAGGGCTGAAAGGGGCGTGCGAAACTCATGCGAAATGTTGGCCAGAAAGTAGGAACGTAGATTCTGAAGGGCCTCTTCCTGGGTCACGTCCTGCAACACCAACACCTGTTCTTCCTCCCCCTTGGGGGTTGCGATTCTGGTAGCCGTGACGGCCAGGCTGATCGGACGCTCCTGCTTGGTGAGCACGTTGATCTGCTGCTTGATTCCCGAAACAGGAATGTGGTCCACGAACGATCCATTGAGTTCCGCGAGGGGGAGAATCTCATCGATGGTTGCATGCAGAGCTTCGGCACGCTCCCAACCCGTAATGCGTTCCGCTCCCTGACTGAAGGAGGTGATCAGACCCTGTGCATTGACGGTCACGATTCCTTCTTTGATGGATTCGATCAACGTCTCAGACCAGGCCTTCTCCTGCGAAAGATCACGTAGATAGCGATGCGTACTGGCTCGGCTCTCTTCGAGGGCGCGCGCCAACGTGGCGATCTCTATCGGATCATCCGGACCGCGGATGGGAGTCGAATAATCACCCTGACTGATCTTGTGGGCCGCCTCTGTCAGCTCACTGAGAGGCGAGGTCAAACGTTGGGCGAAGAGAAGACTCAGCAGTGAAACCACCGCGATGATGCCCAAAGTACTCACATTGAGTGTCAGCAAGGCGCGGTGCTGCGCGGCAACCACTGAGTTTACCGATAACCCAACTTCCGCAAGCGCAATCACTTCACCAAACCAACCCTCCAGAGGGAGGAGCGCTGTAAGAAAGCGCTCGCCTCCAAGCGTCAGCTCAGTCACCTCGATGCTACCGCTGTCGCTTGCGCTTTGGATGGTCTCCGAATCCAGGCTCTCCGGTGAACCCTCGATGGTGGTAACAAATCGCTTTCCCCCCAGAATCAGGCTTTGATGGAAACCTGTTTGGGAAGAGAGCTGGGTTGCAAACGTGTCGTCGTAGTAGTTGCCGACGGTGACATAACCCAGAACCTCCGCAGTGTTCTCGTCCCTGATCTCCAGCCCTGCGAGGAAAGCTGGTATCTCTGCCGGCAAGGGTAGCAGGTGAAAGGCGCTCCGAGGAGATGTCGGGGATTCTCCCCATGGGCATACTTGATCATCACCGAGGATCGATAAACCTTGATTGTCACAAAGAATGAGCAAATCGAGATCAACGCTGGTTTGATAGTCCTGAATGTATTCAACCAGTGCCGAAGTATTGCGCTCACGAAGGAGGTTTCGGAGTGTCGGGCGTTGGGAGGTCAGGCTGGCCAGGTTGACCAAGCGCGTCTTTTCAGCTTCCAGCAAGACGTCGGTGATCAGGACGCCGTCTTGCAAACGCGCCTGGGCTTCCTGTTCAAGTTCCCTGCTGATCATCCAATAGGCTGGAACACCCGCCGCGATCGTGGTGACAATGATCGCTGCAACAAAGCCGAGAATGAGTCTAGAGGAGAGGCTCTGAGTCAACTTCCATTTCGACCAAGGCATGCTAATCCTCAACGAGCGAGGCTGGAAGACATGGGGGTCTCCTTAGCAGTAAAATGACTCGGTCGGGGATCCCGTTTCGATCATATCATAGGAAACAATGCATGCAAGGATCATACGCACATGAAAACACAGATGAAAGTTACGATGCCACTCCGCGAACGAAGTGGCATCGTAGTGCGAGTTGAAGTTGAGCTGCGGTTTGATGCTTGGAACTAGAACGAGAACGTCATCCCTGCTCCCTGTGCATCGAGCAGGAAGGAAGGCGCATTCAAGATTTCGATCCTGTCATCGCGCAGGTCTTCCTTCTTGATGTCCTTGTTATCGAGTGCGAGCTCACAAAGGATGATCTTCCCACCCTCATCCAGGATGGTATTGAAGAGCTCTACGGGATCGGGTAGACCTTTCTTCCCCTGGAACTTTTCCAGTTCGCCTTTCAGCAGAACCTTGGAGCCGCCCGGGGTGAAGAAAAGGATCACTTCCTCCCCGACGCCAATACCGGATGCTCCGAGGATGAAGGTCGGCATCACACCAGAGGTATCGCTGTTGCAGATGATCACCATGGGACCTTGCTTGTCACTCATTGGGAATCCTCCCGATTTTCGGATGTACAACCTCGATACCTTCCGGTCGACATCCTTTGGATTTAGGAAACTAATCTCCGGATGCCATGGGCCGTACGAACATCAAGTACGCCGTAAGCCAGGATCCGAGCACGATCGCCAGCCCCGCCAGCAGCGACCCGATGGAGAGCTGGGGAATGCCGCTCAGTACATGGCCGATGTTACACCCGGTGGAGCAAACAGCGCCGAAGCCCATCAACGCGCCACCAAAGAAGGTCTGGATCAGAACGGTCCACTTGGGAACGCGGAATTTGAACTCCTTGGCGATGAGCGCAGCCACTGCGGCGCCAACGACGATCCCCACGATCAACCACATGTCCCACTTCAAGGAATTCTCCGTGGGAACGGAGGGGAGAACGAGTTGTGTGATCTTCACCCAACCTGATGTGATCCCGAGGGGATAGTTGCGGCCCGAGGCGGCGGAGAGTGGAAACGCTGCAATCCCGACCAGACCGATGGCGATTCCAGTTGGCAGCCAGCCCCAACCCTGCTTAAAGATGCGGTTCAGCAGAGAACCTTGCTTGGGGGCGGCCTCTTCCTTGTTCCTGCGCGCCAAGATGACCCACAGGATAACGGCCACGACCACGATCCCCAACGCCATGTAGGGATAGTCAACGCCGAACAAGCTGGCCACGGTTGCGCTGGCACCTTCGGTCGGGTACTTCCATTGCTGGAGCCAATTCTTGACCGGCGCCAGAAATCCGCTTGCCGTCAGGGTTGCTGTAATCATCAAACCCAAGACGGCCGTCATCGCTCCCACCATGCCCTCGCCGACGCGATAGGTGATGCCGCTGGCGCATCCCCCAGCGATGACCATGCCGATGCCGAAGATGAAGCTGCCAACCAGATTCCCAGCCCAGAGGATCGGCTTGGGATTGATCGTGATCGTGTTCGTCAAGACCATGATCGCAAAGCCGGCCATGCTTGTCAGCAGCGCTACGGTGACGGACTTGATCAGGGTGTAATCCTTCAACACGACGATGTCGCGGAAGGCAGAGTTCATGCAGAACCTTCCTCTTTGGAGCGCAAATCCAAAGAGAATCCCGATTCCAAGTCCAGAAAGAATGATCGGAGTCATTTGATGTCTCCTCCTTGAGTTTTGGTTACATCGTTCAAAGAGATGCGCAGGCTCATGTCAGTCCTTCAAGCCAAAGGCTTCGATGAGAATGCGGTGGTTCGGTCCCTCGAGTGCCTCAATCGAAAGCACCTTGTGTCCCCATTTCTTGGCGCTTCGCGGCAGGCGTTCCACAGAGAGCGGATAGTCGAGCAGGACCTCCAGGATTTCCCCCTTCTTCATTTTCTTGAGCGTTGTCATCGTATCCATATCCGGATACGGGCAAATCTTGCCCTTCACGTCCAAGGTTTTCGTGGGGGTAATCGCATCTGTCATAGGCTTTCATCTCCTCTTGATTGGCATCATTTGCCTTGATTCCGGACTAGTAGCTGAACGTGAGATGTGCCCCCTCGGCTTCGAACAAGAAGCTCGAAGCCATCATCACCTCAACGCCTTCCCGCAGCTCTTCTTCCTTGATATCGTGAATCGGCAGGCCTAATTCGCACAGGATGAAGCGTCCATCGAGCGTGAGGATCGAGTCGTAGAGATCGATCGGGTCCGGCTGACCCTTGGAACCCTGCAGTTTCTCCAACTCGCCCTTCACGAGAGCTTTCGCCGCTCCAGGCTGGTAGAACATGAGGACTTTCTCACCGGTGGCTGCGGCAGCGGCCCCCATCACCAATGCCGCCATGACGCTCTGGTCATCACCGTGATTGCAGATGATCACCATGGGGGGAAATTCATCGGTCATTTCGTGTCTCCTCTAAGACATTGGATTCGTCAGTCTCTTTCGAAGTCAGTCAGCTCCAACTGGCGCAAGTTCCGGCGCGGGCTCTTCTGCCGCCCTTTCCTTGACCCTCTCCAAGTACATGGCCAGCGGTCGATAGAAGAGATGCGTCCACTTCCCGATACCCACTTCTGTATCCAGCATGGAAATCATCACCATGACATGCAGGACATACATGAGATAGGTCGGCCAGGGCCATCCGGCATAGCGGAAAATGTGCACCAAGATGCCGGTGACCGTTCCTGCAAAGATGAATGCCGGGAACAACCAATCGCTCGGATGCGAGAAGCGATGGATTTGTTCGCGCTTGCGCAAACGACCGATCAACGCCTCCCCTGTGGCGTAGAGCAGCACGACGGTGGCGTAGTATCCCAACAGGCGCTGTGGGTGGAAGAGCGGATAGAGTTCATCCGTCTGGAACCACCACAACAAGCCCACGATCAAGATCAGCATGGTTGCATAGCCGGAGATCAGGAGCAGATGCTTGAACCATCGCTTCCGATCCTCGCCACAATCCAACCAACGTCTCTGTGTGATCGTGTGAAGCAGGAAGGTCTTGAATTCCTGGATGTAGATACGTAGGGGTATTTTCCTGCCCAACTCTCCCATCACGAGTTGGAACATATGCACGATGTTCCTCACAAGGCGCGAGCCCAGCAGCACGAAATCGATCAGCACGACCGCCCAGACCCAGAAGACGGGTGCGAAGGCGTTCAACGCCACACGATCGGTGACGATTTCGAAGCTGTCGAGCCCTGGTACGCCGAGGGCCTTAAGACCATGGAAGATCAGGAGCAGGATCACCGGGATCATGGAATACTGCAGGATCGCCTTCCACACGGCTTTTTCGGAAGTGTACAGCTTCGCGCCATGACCCGAGCGGTCGTACTGCGCTGTAAGCCATCTGCGTAAAGCCATCATGGTTTCCGCAGGCTCTGCTTCCCGGGGACAGGTATCACTGCAATCCCCGCAGTAATAGCACAGCCATGGATCCGGGGTTTTCATAATGCGCTTGCGAAAACCCATCTGAACGAGGCGGATCATGTTCCGAGGGAAGGAGTGCTTGCTATCCGTCAACGGGCAGATGGCCGTGCAATTGCCGCAGTTGAAGCAAGCCTCGATGTTGACAGCCCCATACTCTTTCAATTCTTTGATCAAGGAGGGATCGACACGGTTGCTCATTGATTCTCCTTTTGTGCCAATTCATACTGATAGTACTCACCACTCATACCCACCTCTCGTACGAGGTCGTATTTCTTCATGGCGGTTACGTGCCATAGGACCCGATCGGAGGGGAGGCCTGTGGCTTCAGCTACCTCGGGGACCGTCATGGGACCCGATTGCATGGCCTGACGAATCTGCTTGCGGATGGATTGATTGTGTTTGAGCAGAGCCTGGGTTTTCTCCACGGTCTCCTTATGCTTCTCGCGCAAGCTCTTCAACATGGCCGCTCGATTCTTGGTGTCTTCCTTCTTATCGGTCATGACTCGATCTCCACGGCGGGGATCTCCGCCACGATGGCTTCGATCATGGATTGATACTGCCCCAGCGTCCATCCTTGAAGGTCGATGGCTCGGTTGGGACAGGCACTCACGCACGCCCCGCAGCCGGCACAATTCGCCGGGCTTACTACGGCACGCTTGACTTCCTTCCCACCGATGGTCATGCTCTCAAGCGTGATGGCATCCTCATAGGCGCAGACTTCCACGCACTCGCCGGATCCTTTACAAAGGTCGAGATCGACGCGCGCCACATAAGGTTCGAGTTCCACCAGACCTTGGCTCAGGAGCACGCTGACTTTGGCGGCGGCCGCAGATGCTGCTGCGCAACTCTCCTGGATCGTCATCGGTCCCTGCGCGGTGCCTGCCAGGACGATTCCCGGCACGGCGGTCTCCACAGGTCGCAGCTTGGGATGGACCTCGAGCAGGAATCTGTCCGTCCCCGGCGAAACCTTCAGAAGATTGATCAGATCGTCCACCGGATTGGGCATGATGCCCACGGCAAGAACGATCAGATCGGCAGGGACTTCCACTTCCTCTCCCCAGGTGAGGTAGTCCTTGAGCTTGATCTGCACAGGGCTGACATCATCATCGGGTGAGGCGACCACCTCCGGCGGCTCTTCGCCGTGGAAGCGTAGGAACACCACGCGGTTCTCCGAGGCTTCGATGTAGTAGTCCTCGTGCCCGCGCCCGTACGTGCGGATATCCTCATAGACATCGAAGATGTTCAAATCCGGGAAACGATGCCGCAGGTCGTTGGCGAGATGCAGCGTGGCCGTACAGCACACGCGTGAGCAGTAGTTGTTCACTTCGCCGTCCGGCTGAGGTTCGTGGACATCATCGATCTGCCTGCTGCCCACGCAGTGGATGAAGCCGATGTTGCGGACAGGTTTTTCGTTGATGACCAGCTCTTCACCCTTCGGCGCCATCGCCAGGAGACGGATGAACTGCGGCATGGTGACAACTTCCGGAAGCTCCCCGTAACCATATTCGCCCTTGCGAGGCTCGTAGGGCGTGAAACCGGTTGCGATGACGATGGCACCAACCTTGACATCGATGGTCTTGGGCTTGTTCTCGAGCTTGATCTTCTTGCCATTCATCTTGAGCTCAAGCTTGCCATCAGGGATGTTCTTCCAATCCACGGCCGGGGTTGGAGGGTAGCATCCGGGATAGGCTTTGTAGATGACCTTGCGTTGGGTGAGACCGTAGTTGTAATCATCCGGCACTTCCAGCGTACAAGCAGCCATGGCTTCTTCGGCAACGTCTTCATCGACGCCGCGTGATTGCTGCGTGATCTGAACCTGGTAGTCACCCACATAGCCGCGCACACCGGTCAATTCGGAACTCGTATACAGGGTGATGTTGGGATCTGCCGCCACTTCCTCGATCAAACCATGCAGCACAGTCCGGGCATCTTCCTCCGTGGGAAAGATGCTTTCCAGTTGCGCCATGTGGCCGCCCAGGAAGGGAGACCGCTCGATGAGCGTCACCTTCAGGCCTCGCCTGGAGATATCCCTTGCAGCCCGCAATCCAGCGATACCCCCGCCGATCACGAGTGCATGCTTTTCAGCCGACAAGCGAATATGCTCCAGGGGTTCCAGCAGCCTGGCCTTGGCAATGCCGGCTGACATGAGGCGAATGGCCTTCTTGGTTGCAGCGACGCGGTCATGATGGACCCAGCTATCTTGCTCCCGAAGGCCCACATGATGGTAGAAGAAAGGATTCAGACCTGCTCGTTGAACGGTTCCGCGGAATGTCTGCTCGTGAAGTGATGGCGCGCATGCGCCAACCACCACTCGATTGACACCATGCTCGCGGATGTCTTCCTCGATCTTGGCTTGACCCGCGTCGGAGCACATGGACATGTCTGTCCGCGAGACCACCACATTCGGCAGTTTGGCGAGTGCTTCCGCGACCTTCTCGCAGTAGACAACGTCACTGATGTTGCCTCCGCAGTAGCAAGTGTACGCACCAATTCGTACTTCTTCTTCCTTGGGCGAGGACTTTGCTTTTGCAGCGGCTTTGGAATCATGTTTTTCAGGCATGGGCAAGTTCCTTCTCTTCACCAGCGGCAATAGATCTGCCTCCGCCGTGACCATTCGGTCCCGTCGCCTGGATGTAGGCAGCTGCTTCGGCAGCTGCGGCGCCTGCCATCACGATGCTGTCCACGATGTCCATGGGGCCAGCGGCCGAGCCGGATACGAAGACTCCTGGTCGGGAGGTTACGCAGGGCGAGACGTTCGTGAGCGGTGTGTCTACGAAACCATCGCCTGCCACGTTCACATCGTAGATCGTGCGTGGATCATACTTGGACACCATGCCCACGGAGAGCACAACCATGTCATGCTGTCGCTCGACGACCTGGGACCCCTCATCGATGAGTTCCACGCGCACGATGGGATTCTGGTTCTCGTCCTCCGTGATTTTGGCAACCTTTCCTTTGATGAATTGGACACCCATGGCTTTGGCCGTCTGATAGAACTGGTCGTAGCCTTTGCCGAAAGTCCGGATGTCCATGTAGTAGATGGCGATGTCCGCCAGGGGGAGCGCTCCGGAGATCAACATCGACTGCTTGATGGCATACATGCAGCAGATGCGGGAGCAATATTCCACACCCAGGGATTTATCCCTGGAGCCCGCACACTGAATATAGGCGATCGAATCGGGTTCCTTACCATCAGACGGTCGAAGAACATGTCCATACGGCCCCGTTGGTGCCAGCAAGCGTTCGACGGTGAGGGCATTGACCACGTTGAGCAGTTTTCCACCGCCATATTCTGCTTTGGCGTCCGTAGGGGTGATCTCAAAGCCCGTAGCCAGAACGATTGCCGTGGCTTCGATGGCCAGCTCTTCCGGTTGTTGTGTGAAATCCACACATCCCACCGGGCACACCCGCTCACACTTGCCGCAAAGAATGCAATTATCGATGTCGATCAATGCCTTCTGAGGTACGGCCGTGGAGAAGGGAACATAGATTGCACGGTGGACGCCGAGATTCTGGTCAAAGGGATGTGGAAGGTCGATCGGGCAGGCGTATTCACATTGCCGGCAGGCCGTGCATGTTTCAATGTCCACGTAGCGAGGCTTCTGGATGACCTGCGCTACGAAACGCCCGTCCCCCTGCTTGTCAACGGATTGAATATCGCAGTACGTAAAGAGTTGGATGTTGCTGTTATGAGCGACGGCTGACATCTTCGGTGTTGTGATGCAGCTGCAACAATCCAGGGTTGGGAAGACCTTGCTCAGCTCGATCATCTTGCCACCGATACTGGGCTGCTTCTCCACCAGCGCCACCTGATAGCCTTGATCGGCCAGGTCGAGCGCGGATTGCATCCCTGCGATACCGCCTCCGACGACAAGCGCGTCAACTTTAATTGTTCTGGGAGCCATGCTTCTCCTCCGCTTGTCAGGAAGCTGGAGCCTGCACCGAAGGCCCTGCAGCGATCTCCGCAGCAACGTGCCCGATCTCGTCCAACAGCTCGTTGACCTGGGTGACCTCTTTAAGGAAGGGTTTGGTGCAGACTGTGCAGATGGCCACGAGACGCAGGCGTCGCGTGTCGATGCCACGTTCCTTCATCATCGGGTAGACTTTGTTGATGATCTGTGCCGTTCGCTCAGCGCCCCCCTTGTAGGGACAATCCGTTCCTGAAAACATCACCAGGATGGCATCGATGCCGCGCTCGAACGACTCGATATAGAACTCCTCTGGGAACATGGCTGGGCAGACGACTGGCAAAATGTACGTGTTGGTGGCGTATTCTGCATGCGCTTGACCTACAGAATCCGCGCCAGCATAGCCACCGGAGAGCGTTGCCAGGATGAGGACTTTGGGCTCCCCGGCGTTCGATTCTTGTCCCATAGCGATGTCCTTTACTTGGAGCGGCGCAGGAAGATGCGATCATAGCCTTCCGCGGTGAGGGCGCCCATATACTCCTGCCCTACTTTAGCTGCCCACTTGGGGATGTCCTCTTTGGTCCGAGCATCGCCAGACCAGATCTCGAGGATCTCACCAACCTTGATCATACCGATGCCCTTTTTGGCCTCCAGCAGGGGCCCCGGGCAAGCACTGCCGCGTGCGTCGACGACTTTAGCGGCACTAACCTGGGACAGATCTTCGCTTGACATTGTTTCTCTCCTTTAGAATCCGATTGGGATCAGATCTGCGGCCAATGCTTTGCCTGGCCTTATTCGTCCTTCAATTCCGCCGGATCAGGGTCCATCTCCAAGATGCCGGCCACAATTTCCGGGGCAGCAATCTGGTAGAAAATGGATTGCCCCTTGCGATGTCGGATCAGGATGCCCTTATCCTTCATCAGTCTTAAATGATGCGAAGCGTTCTGCATGGAGATATCCACCATCTGTGCAACGTCACCCACCGACAACTCCCCTTCGGCGAGCGCCCGCAAGATCAGTATCCGCTTGGGATTGGACAGGACGCTGAATATGTCTGCTTGCCTCTCAGCGTCCGAATGGGATAGATCTTCCACGCCGATGCTCTAATGCTCCTATGATTGTCAGAACGCTTTACTGCTATCCAATATATGGCCTATGCCCCAGGTATGAGTAGTGAAATACGTCACGAGCGCTATCGAGAATGTCTATAGTAAAAAATAGACGCCATCTATGCAGCCACCCATCCAGACCAAGCCCGCGGAAACCAACTCCTGAAGACGTGGACAGAAACGCAGGCATCGGTCGAACCATGATTCCTGCTGCGAAGATTTCAAACGCAGAAAGAACCGGAGATCGAGGCCCTCATACAACATGCGCCACGGCGCTTCTACCAACAAGGACAACCCGCGAAGAAAAGTGTGACTTTCCCCACTGCCTTAAATCAGCCATGAAAGCCATCCTATAGGCAATTGTTTGAGACGGTGGGAGCAGGGTCTGTATGAGCGGTGGCCAATCCAAGGCGGAACTCTTCCGCATTCTGACCATCATTCAGGGGAAATGGGGTCAACGCATCACAGACAACCTGCGCGAGCATGCACCTCCCAACTGGAAGATTGGGAGTTGGGTTGCACCGCGAGTCTTACCGCCCATCGTCGATGATCCGCAGGAGTTCCTACCTCCTTCCTTTGAACCTGCGGATCTTGTTCTGGCTTTGGGAGAGATCCCCGGCCTAGCGCAGCTTGTGCCGGACATCGTGCACATGTGCGGAGCACGTGCCGTGATTGCTCCCATCGATCGCAGCACGGCGCTCCCTGCAGGATTGGCGCTTCAACTCGAGCAATGGCTCGATGAAAAAGGAATCCTTTCCGTTTTCCCCAAACCCTTCTGCTCTTTGGGGAATCTTGAGTACAATCTAGGGTCCAATGCTAGGGCTTACGACGATCCCATCATTCATCGCTTCGTCGAGCACTTCGGTAAGCCCAGCTTGCATGTCGAAGTGGATGAGGGGAAGATAGCCAGGGTGGAGGTGCTGCGCGACGCTGCCTGCGGGTGTACGCGCTATGTCGCAAATCATCTCGTGGGTGTGGAAGTAAATGAGGCTTTAGAAACAGGCGGATTGCTGCATCATCACTACCCATGCCTGGCAAGCATGTACAAAGAGCAGGAGTATTTCGACACACTCATGCATGTCTCAGGGAATGTGCTGAAGGACTCTCTGAAAACCCAGATTAAAGACGATCTAACCGAAACCTACTTACGTCCGCATGGTCTTATGGAAGATGAAGCCAATCCAGAGGAATAGAAGGAGAGAGGCGCAATGAAAAAGCTTGTCCTGGATATGCCGCACATGTTCGCCGATCACCACGTGTTGAAGATCAGGGAAATCCTGACCAGCATGGAAGGTGTCGAGGACGTGTTCGCGAGTTCGGCATGGAGGCAGATCATGATCTCCTATGATTCTGCCAAGGCGAAGCCCAAAGCCATCGAAAAGGCTCTGGCGGATGCCGGCTACACGACCGCCGAGGGGACACCGGTGCTGGTCGAAGCGGATTCCCTCAAGCGCGACCCGAAATGGGGCGAGCTTGGAGTTCGTGCGACCAAAACCGACCCAGCCGACCTTTAGTGTCTGGTATACAAAAATCCATTAGGGAGCGATGATAATGGCGAAAAAAGAGAGAACTCCCGAAGAAGCCAGCCGGGATCAAGCCACCATCACACTTCTGACACAAGCCACAGAAGAAGGAATCGAAACTTCCTTCTCGCGTGCAGACAGCATGGCAGCGTGTCCGATAGGTTCAGACGGTTATTGTTGCAAAGTATGTGGGATGGGGCCATGCCGTTTGGTGAAAGAGGGACAAACCGGAATTTGCGGAGCGACACGCGAGACCGTTGCAGCACGCAACTTCGCGCGCATGGTGGCCGCTGGCGCAGCCGCCCACTCCGATCACGGCCGAGACTTGGCCTACACCCTCTTGGCAGCTGCCGAGGGTCATGCCCCCGATTACAGCATCAAGGATCCAGCCAAGCTTCGTGAGATGGCAGGCTATCTGGACGTTGCTGTGGACGGGAAGACCACCGAGGAACTTGCCAAGGATGTGGCCTTGGCGGCATTGGGTGAATTCGGCAAGGTGGAAGGCAAGATCAAATATCTCGACCGCGCGCCACCCAAGCGCCAGGAGATCTGGAAGAAGCTGGGGATCGAACCCCGCAATGTCGACCGTGAGATCGTGGAGATCATGCACCGCACCCACATCGGCAACGACCAGGATGCGGAGCACATCCTCGACCATGCGATGCGAGCCGCCCTGGGTGATGGTTGGGGCGGATCGATGATGGCCACCGATCTATCCGACGTGCTCTTCGGAACACCGGCCCCGGTCATCTCGGAGGCCAACCTGGGTGTTCTCAAGGACGATGAGGTCAACATCATCATCCACGGGCACGAGCCCACCCTCTCGGAAATGATCGTGGCGGCGGCACAAGATCCCGAGATGATCAAGTACGCCAAGAGCAAGGGAGCCGAGGGCATCACCATGGCGGGGATCTGCTGCACCGCCAACGAGACCCTCATGCGCCAGGGTGTGCCCCTGGCAGGCAACTTCCTGCAGCAGGAACTGGCCATCCTCACCGGCGCCGTCGAGGCGATGGTGGTGGACATCCAGTGCATCATGCAGGGTGTGGTCAAGCTGGCCGAAAATTACCACACCGAGTTGATCACCACGTCCCCCAAGGCCAAGATCACCGGCGCCACGCACATGGAATTCGATGAGCACCGCGCCATGGAGATCGCCAAGGAGATCGTGCGCAAGGCTGTGGATCGCTACCCGGAGCGAAAGAAGACCCGCATTCCGGAAGACAAGGCCGAATTGATCCCCGGGTTCTCGCATGAATACATCCGCTATGCACTCGGCGGCACCCATCGCGGCTCCTTCCGCCCGCTGAACGATGCCATCATTTCGGGGCGGATCCGCGGCGTTGTGGCCAACATCGGCTGCAACAACGCCCGAGTGTGCCACGACCATCTGCACCAGCATGTGGTCACCGAGTTCCTCAAGAACGACGTCCTGGTGGTTGAGACAGGATGCGGCGCCATCGCGAGCGCCAAGCAGGGTTACATGACGCCGGAAGCGGCCTTCGAGGCCGCCGGCCCCGGGTTGCGTGAAGTCTGTGAAGCCGTAGGCATGCCCCCCGTACTCCACATGGGCTCCTGCGTGGACAACTCCCGCATCCTGACCGTTCTGGCGGAAATGGCCACGGAGACCGGCTTGGGTGAGGACATCAGCGATATCCCGGCCGTGGGTATGGCGCCGGAGTGGATGAGCGAGAAAGCCATCTCCATCGGCACCTACTGTGTCGCTTCAGGCGCCTACGTCATCATGGGTCACAAGAGCCCTGTGAGTGGCGTGGAAGTTGTCGATCGCATGATCAGCGATGGTTGGGAGTCGAAGGTGGGTGGCAGGATGGAATTCATCAACGACCCCGAGGAGATCGTACGTCGCTCGCTGGCTCACATCGACAAGAAGCGCGCTGCGCTCGGCCTGCCCGAATATGATCCCACCAAGTGGGGACAGAGCGGCGACGCGCGAATGGAACAGCTCATCGAATTGCCGCTCGAAGAACGCATTGAAGCCGCCTACGGCAACAAGGCGGAGTAGGAAGGAGAGAAACCATGTCACGCTACGTCGCTACTCGCGCCATTCGCGGCGCCAACGCCATTGTGGCCGAAGCGGACGTTTTGTTGCAGAAGGCGCTTAAGGAAAAGGGCGCTGATCAAGCTGTGGCCTTTCCGAACACGGCTTATTTCCTACCAGTGGCCCTCGGCATGATGGGGCATGAGGTCAGCACGCTCGGAGAGCTCGAGCCCGTGATGACGTATGCCAAATCCATGCTCCACCCGATCCCGGACAGCAAGGTTTGGACACCCTACCTGGGCGAAACCCTGGACTCAGGCATGGCGACCCTGCTGGCCGCAGAGACCATCGAAGCCATCCGTTTCGTTTACGGAGAACAACCCGAACCCTACCCGGGCTTTCAGCTAGCCGGTGGAACTTCCTTCACCAGCCCCGATAACGGGGGCGAGCCCAGCCTGGATGGACATCTTAACGGCCCCATCGATGACATCCAGCTTCGATCCTGGGGCATCCAGCTCGTAGACGGCCGCATGCCCGGTTTTGCGGCTATCATCGGCGCTGCCAGATCCAATGAAGCCGCCGTGTCCATCGTGCGTGAGCTTCAGCAGCGCAGCATCCTCACCTTCCTCTCCGGCAACGTCAACGGTCGATCGATCATCGATCAGCTCCAAGAGGAAGGAGTGGAGATGGGCTACGATACCTACATCGTGCCCTTCGGACGAGATACCCTTTCCGCCATCTATGCGCTTGGATTTGCCACCCGTTCGGCACTCACATTCGGTGGCTTGAAGGGCGGGCAGTGGAGAGACATTCTGCTCTACAACAAGAACAGGGTGTTTGCCTTCGCCCTCGCCCTAGGCGAGGTCGATGATCTGAAATACGCCGCTGCTGCGGGCGCCATCTCCTATGGCTTCCCGGTTATCGCCGATACCATCATCCCCGAGATCCTGCCCACAGGCGTCACTCGCTATGAGCATGTCATCTCCATGCCCTGGAACGAGATCGAGGGCGAGACCGAAAGCGAGAAGGCCAAGCAGCTGGTTCAGAAGTGCATCGAGGTTCGCGGGGTCAAGATCCAGATCACCGAAGTTCCGGTTCCCGTGCCCTACGGCTCCGCCTTCGAGGGCGAGGTCGTCCGCAGAGCTGACATGCGCGCCGAATTCGGCGGCAAGGGCAGCCGTGCCTACGAGTATCTGTTCATGGCGGACATGGACGATGTCGAGGACGGCAAGATCGAGGTCATTGGCCCCGAATTCGACACGCTTGATGAAGGCGGGTTCATGGACCTGGGGATCCTGGTGAAGGTCGCTGGTCGCAAGATGGAGAGCGACTTCGAGCCGGTCCTCGAGCGCCAGATCCACTACTTCGTCAACGGCGCTTCCGGCATCCAGCACATCGGCCAGCGCGACATCGCCTGGATCCGCATCAGCAAGGCGGCCGCCGAGAAGGGCTTCACGCTGAAGCATTTCGGCGACATCCTGCATGCCCGATTCCACGGTGATTTCGGCACCATCGTTGACAAGGTCGAAGTCAAGATCATCACCGAACCCAAGCTCTATGCTGAATGGCTGGAGAAGGCCAGGGAAGCCTACAACGAACGCAACGAGCGCATGGGCGCCATGACGGATGAGAGCGTGGAGGATTTCTACTCCTGCACGCTGTGCCAGTCCTTCGCACCAGACCACGTGTGCATCGTGAGCCCCGAAAGGCTTGGGCTCTGCGGCGCATACAACTGGCTGGATTGCAAGGCATCCTTCCAGATCAACCCCACCGGCCCCAACCAGCCCATCAAGAAGGGCGAATGCCTGGATGATGACAAGGGATACTTCACAGGCGTGAACGAGTATGCTGTGCAAGCCTCCCATGGCTCGGTATCGGACGTCGCCATGTATTCAGTCATGGAGAATCCCATGACGGCCTGTGGCTGCTTCGAGTGCATCATGATGGTCATCCCTGAGGCGAATGGTTTCATGATCGTGAGCCGAGAGGACACCAGCATGACCCCGGCCGGCATGACCTTCTCCACGCTGGCTGGTGTGGCAGGCGGGGGTCTGCAGACACCGGGCGTGATGGGGCACGGGAAATTCTTCGTGCTCAGCAAGAAGTTCATCCGCGCGGACGGAGGCCTGAAGCGTGTTGTCTGGCTATCGTCCATCATGAAGGAACAGATGGCCGAGCAGCTCAAGGAGGCCGCAATCCGTGAGGGTGATCCGGATCTGATCGACAAGATCGCCGACGAGCGCGATTGCACTGATGTGGAAGGTTTGGTGAAGCATCTGCAGGAGAAGAACCATCCGGCGCTTTCCTTGCCGCCATTGATGTAGACAAGATCAGGTTGTCAGCCGATATCGTGCTCGAATCATCCTACATGGGCGCATGTCGGCTGACAACCAAGCATGAAAAACGGAGGTTACAACGCCCATGGCTGTCGAGATACCCAAAGAGAAATGGACCGCCCAGGTGCGAAAGGTCACGATCGGGGCCACCTCGGAAGAGGGCGGCACTCGCGCGAAGACGTTGACCGTTGGTGGTGAAAGTGCTCTACCCTTCTTGCACTACGAGGGTTCTTTCCCCAACAAGCCAGCACTGGCTGTTGAGATCCGCGACCGCAAACCGGATGATTGGTCGCCGTTGCTGCTGGATGCTCTAGGGGAAACCGCGGAAGATCCTGCGAAATGGGCTCAGGCGGCCGAAGCAATGGGCGCCGACCTGATCTACCTCGTGCTGAGTGCCGCAACCGCAGATGGCAATCCCAACACGCCAGAAAACGTTCGCGCCGTGGTGCGCAAAGTCCTGGATGCAACGGGCCTGCCTATCGCCGTCGTCGGTCCTGGGCAAGCCGAGATCGATAATGAACTCATCGTTCCCGCGGCCGAGGAGGCCGATGGCGAACGTGTGCTTCTGGGCGTCTGCGAAGAGAAGAACTACCGAACCATCGTCGCCGCCGCACTCGCCCACAATCACCTCGTGCAATCCAAAACACCAATGGATGTCAACCTTTCCAAGCAGTTGGTCATTCTGATCAATGACATGGGGCTACCCCTGGAACGGATCATGATGGATCCAACCACAGGAGCCCTGGGCTACGGCATCGAGTACGGATACTCGGTGATGGAACGGTTGCGCCTTGCAGCCCTCACGGGCGACAAGATGACGCAGCAGCCCATGATCGTGGATCCAGGGGCTGAGGCTTGGAAGGTCAAGGAATCGAAAGTCGGTGAAGGGGTTCCTGAGGCCTGGGGCGATTGGAATCGACGCGCCCTGAACTGGGAGACTCTCACCGCAACGACCCTGATTCATTCCGGCGCCAACATCGTCATCCTCAGGCATCCTGAGAATGTCGCTCGAGTTCGAAAGGTCATCGATGATCTTTCGTCTGCAACCACGTAGCGAAGGCGGAGAGAGAACATGGCCCTCACTGGTCTAGAAATCTACAAACTGTTGCCGCAAACAAACTGCAAAGATTGCAACTACCCCACATGCCTGGCTTTTGCGATGAAGCTGGCGGCCAAGCAAGCAGACCTGGCCGACTGCCCCCATGTCAGCGAGGAAGCGAAGACCAAACTCGCCGAAGCCTCTGCTCCTCCCATCCGCTTGCTCGAGCTCAAGGGCAGCGAAGGGGAATTCCAGGTCGGCAACGAAACCGTCCTCTTCCGCCACGAAAAGACCTTCTTCAACCGCTGCGGTGTCTTCCTGCGCCTGCAAGACAGCCTGAGTGCCGACGAACTGAAGGAGAAGGTTGCCGAAGCCGATGCCTATCATGTGGACTATGTGGGCATTGATCTCTACCTGGATGGTTTCGCCATCGAAGCCGCCTCCGGTGATCCGAAAACCTTCGGTGCAGCCGTGGCGGCTGTTGCGGAAAAGACCAAGCGCCCCTTGATCCTGTTGGCCGCGACGCCCGATCTCGCCAAGGCAGGTATAGAAGCCCTGGATGAGACACGTCCCTTGCTCTATGCGGCTGACGCTGACAATTGGGAAGCCATGGCCCAAGTTGCAAAGGAAGCCGGCTTACCCCTGACCGTCCGGGCAGAAACGCTGGACGAGCTGGCAGACCTCACCGGGAAGATCAAGGAAGCTGGTGTGGAGGATCTGGCGCTTGATCCGTCCCTATCAGGCTACCTGGACTCACTTCATAAACTGACGTCCCTGCGCCGCCTGGCCCTCAAGGAAAACTTCCGACCTCTCGGCTACCCCGTCATCACGTTCCCGGGAAGCACCGAGAGTGTGGATGCTGCCATCCTTGCTGCCGAGCAGATTGCCAAGTATGGCGGGTTGATTGTGCTGGACGAATTTGATCCCTCGACCCTTTACGCCCTGCTGGTGCTTCGCGAGAACATCTACACCAACCCGCAGAAGCCCATCCAGGTCCAGCCTGGTTTGTACGAGATCAACGATCCCGACGAAAACTCGCCTTTGATGGTGACGACCAACTTCTCGATCACCTATTTCTCGGTAGCCAATGAGGTTGAGGGAACTGGGCGACCGGCATGGTTGCTGGTTGCTGACGCCGAGGGGATGAGTGTTCTGACTGCTTGGGCAGCCGGTAAATTCGATGCCGAGCGGATTGCCAAGGACGTGAAGACTTTCAACGTGGCCGATAAGGTGCCGCACCACAAGATCATCATACCCGGCCATGTAGCTGTAATCTCTGGCGAGCTGGAGGAAGAGCTGCCGGATTGGGAGATCATGGTTGGCCCACGCGAGGCGGTTGATATCGCCTCCTATCTGAAATCGATGTGGACGACCTGATTCTTCACAACCGCTGAGAGATGGCGCTGCGTGCGATCCGTCGTCTCGCAGCATCTGGTCCGGGATCATAACTTGATCACTCATGATCCACCCGCCGATCCCGGGCGCAAAGAAGGCGGGGTGTCCTCCTGCACGGAGCAACCTGCCCACACTGTCCACTTTGACCCGGGCCCGCCAGCGCGCTTCCGAGCATGGAAATCGCCTGGCGGGACCGACGGTGTGTGGCAAATTTACACGCTCTCGCCAGCTACCGCATGAAACGAGAGGGGTAAAGTCTTGGCAACACACAGCGTAACCTTCCAGCCGGAAGACAAGACCGTTGATGTCCCAACCGGGATGTTGATCGCCGAAGCCGCCAGACAAGCGGGGTTGGAGATTCTGCAACCCTGTGGAGGCCAAGGTCGTTGCGGGCGATGTGCTGTCATTGTTGAAGGTGCCGGCGTGCGCCGCAGATCCACGATCCGGTTGTCGTCCGAGGATGTGGAGGCCGGTTACGCACTGGCTTGCCAGACGGTCATCGAAGACGACATCACCGTCACCATTCCAGAACAGGAGCGCGTCGAACGGCGCATCGTCACAGGACGTTCAGTTCGTAAAGTCGAGTTGCCCTTTCCATATGACCCAGCCACGATGCAGCCCGTTCGAGTTTCCCAGCTGCACCTGCATCCCCCCTCCTTGGATGACAATGTTGACGATCTGGGCCGACTCAAGCATGGCCTTTCGGAATTGGGGATCTCGGATATCGAGTTGCCCCTTCCCCTGCTTCGAAGCCTGGGGGACAAGCTGCGCCAAGCAGATTGGCAACCCTGGATTGCCTTCGAGATGATCGGGGAGGAGGGTTCAGGACGGGCGCGGTTGATGGAGATCAGTGCCCAAGCATTTGACCCTCTTGGTTTGGCGATCGATATCGGTACTACCACGGTCACGCTCTATCTCGTCAATCTCACCAGCGGGGAAGTCCTTTCATCCGCGGCCGAATACAACGGCCAAATCGCCTTCGGTGAGGACGTGATCTCCCGCATTGTCTATGCCACCAAGGGCGATGGACTTCATCAGCTTTCGGCACGTGTACGAGAAACCATCCACGAACTGCTCACGCGCGTCCAGAAGAGGACGGGCATTGTTCAAGAACACATCTTCAAGGTGCTGGTTGCAGGCAACACGACCATGATCCACCTCTTCCTGGGTTTGCCTCCCGAAACCATCCGCCTGACTCCCTACATCCCTGCCGCCAATCGAGTGCCGCCATATTCAGCGAATGAGCTCGGTATCGAGGCGCATCCGCTGGCCAGTGTGGAATGCCTGCCGGGTGTGGCCTCCTACGTCGGCGCCGATATCACTGCCGGCGCATTGTCATCGGGATTGGTGGATAGCGAGGATCTGACGCTCTTCATCGACGTGGGCACGAACGGCGAGATGGTCCTGGGCACTCGTGATTGGATGGTGACCTGCGCTTGTTCGGCGGGACCGGCATTCGAGGGCGCCGGGGTCGTCGATGGCATGCGCGCCACCAAAGGAGCTATCGAGGAAGTTTGGATTCACTCCGATACCCACGAGCCCACTTACCGAGTGATCGGAGGCGGAAAACCGCGGGGAATCTGTGGATCCGGTTTGATCTCGCTCATGGCCGAACTCTTCGTGACGGGCGCCATCGATCGGGGGGGCAGGGTCAACCTCAGTTTGGACACGCCCAGGGTGAGAACCGGGAATCACGGACCCGAGTTCGTTGTCGCCTGGGCCGATGAAACCGAAACCGGCAAGGACATTGTCCTCACGAATGTCGACGTCGAAAACCTGATGCGCGCCAAGGCCGCCATCTACGCCGGTTACCATGTCCTGGCGCGCAGCGTGGGCGTGGGGTTGGAGGACATTCAACAATTCCTGATCGGCGGCTCCTTCGGCCAATACGTGAACGTGGAAAAGGCCATTCAGATTGGCCTGCTGCCGGATCTTCCCTGGGATCGCTTCGAATTCCTTGGCAACACATCCGTCCGGGGGACCTACATGGCCCTTCTTTCAAGACAGGCTCACAGCCGTGTGGACAAGGTTTCCCAGGGCATGACCTACATCGAACTCTCGGCAGACAACACCTTTTTCGACGCCTTTACAGGAGCACTCTTCATGCCGCATACCGACATGAGCCGCTTCCCAAGCGTGGCCAAGATCTGGCAGGACGGGAACGGAGACGAAGTCCAGGACGAGCAGAAATGAGAGACGGGATCGGAATGCATCCACCGATCACAACGAAGATATGGAAAGCGGCATGAAAGCCTCTGCGGATCCGGTGCTGGATTGGCTGCTCGAGGAATCCGACCCCGGCGTGCGGTTCTTGGCCATGCGCGACCTTCTCGATGCCGACGCCGAGGACCCTTCGCTCGTAGCCGCGCGGGCCGAGACTCTGAACCAAGCCCCTGTCAGAGATATTCTCGAAGCTCAAACACCGGAAGGGTATTGGATTGAAGCCGGACCCGGATATCTTCCCAAATACCGGAGCACCCTTTGGCAGGTGATATTTTTAGGGCAGTTCATGGCCGATGGCAGGGATGTGCGCATCCGATCCGCTGTCGATTACGTGCTCGAAAACGCTCGTGCTCCTGATGGTGGTTTCTCGATGAATGGCACCCGTTCGGGCTTGATCCATTGCCTCCAAGGGAACCTCTGCTCGTCCCTGATCGAATTGGGTTTTGAAACCGATATGCGCTTGCAGGAAGCGTTAGATTGGATGGCGCGCAGCATCCTGGGAGAGGGTATCGCCCCATCTTCCGAGAAGAAGGCTCCTGTACGATATCTGCGCTCCGGCAACAGCGGGCCCAGCTTCCTGTGTTCAGCGAACGACCATAAGCCCTGCGCCTGGGGCGCCGTGCCCGCCATCGAGGCGCTCAGCAAGGTGTCCTCGCATCATCGCACACCTGTCATCGACAGAGCGATCCAGGCCGGCATTGAGTTTCTTCTCAGCCGTGACCCGGCTGTTGCGGATTATCCCATGGGCTACAGCGAGAAGCCGAATCGCAGCTGGTTCAAGTTCGGTTACCCGCTGGGATATGTCTGCGACGTGCTTCGCAACGTTGAGGTTCTCTGCGCGCTGGGGTTGGGTAAAGACCCGCGCATACAAAATGCACTGGAGATGATCTTGAACAAACGCGATTCAAAGGGACGTTGGAATCTGGAATACACTTATGCTGGTAAGATGTGGGGCGATCTTGGGGCCAAAGGGCAACCGAACAAATGGGTTACCCTGCGTGCTCGTCGAGCATTGCGCCATGCTGGGGTGGAAGCATGACCATAACGATTGCGCTGGCTGGAAAAGGCGGTACAGGAAAGACCACGGTTGCGGCTCTGATGATCCGCTCTTTGGTACGTAGGAACGAAGGCCCCATCTTGGCCATCGATGCTGATCCAGCCGCCAACCTGCATATGGCTTTGGGCATGCCCATGCCCAGCACAGTGGGCGAGATTCGCGAGAAAATGGCCGCCATGAACATCTCGGGGGGACTTGGCGTTACGATGTCGCGGCAGGACTACCTGGATCTTGAAGTCCGCATGGCGTTGGAGGAAGGGCAGGAGATCGATCTCATCGCCATGGGGAGACCCGAGGGGCCCGGCTGCTACTGCGCCTTTAACAACATGCTACGCCAGGTCATCGACAGCATGAGCCAACCTTACAAGTTTGTGATCATGGACAACGAGGCCGGCATGGAACACATCAGCCGGCGAACCACCCGGGATGTCGACGTTCTGCTCCTGATCACGGATCCCACCTTGAGAGGCGTTCGTACGGCAGCTGACATGGCCACACTTTCCGACACCTTGGATGTCAATATCAAGCGGAAATTCCTGGTCGTCAATCGAGTAATGGGGGAGATTCCGGAACCGCTGCAGAAGGCCATCGACGCATTGGGGCTCGATGTGATTGTCCATATCAAGTCCGATGAGAATGTCAATCGTTTGGATGCTTTGGGTGAACCCCTGGCAACACTGGATAAGGATTCTGCGGCTTATCAGGCCGTTGAAGAAATGACCACCCGCGTCTTAGGCTCAAGTTAGGGGAGATCGTGAGCCCAATGAAAACCCGCTAGGAGAGATTTGATGTACAAAATCGGAGAGAATATCCACATCATATCGGACAAGGTCAAGGCGGCCTTGAAAGAGCGCGATGGAGCCTTCTTCGTGGATTTGGTCCGAGCGCAGAAGGAGGGAGGGGCGGATGTCATCGATCTGAACATCGGCCGTCGCAAGAAGGATGGTCCGGAGGTCGTGGATTGGCTGGTGGATTGTGTCCAAGAGGCAGATGCGGACATCACCATCTCGTTCGACACCACCAATCTGGCGGCCATCGAAGCCGGTCTCAAGAGGGTGGGGAGCAACGGCATTGTGAACTCCACTTCGGCCGAAGAGGAGCGCTTGGCCTCCGTCCCGCCTCTGGCCGCGCAGTACGATGCGAAGCTCATCGCCCTCTGCCTGGAGAAGAGCGGCATTCCTGTCAGCGCGGACGCACGCATTGGGATTGCCATGGAGAAGCTGATCCCTCGGGCTCAAGAAGTCGGCATTCCCATCGAGAACCTGCTCATCGATCCGCTCATTCTCACCGTATCCGGATGCCAGGAATACGTCCCAGAAGCCATCGAAACTGTACGTATGATCAAGATGGTGATGGATCCTCCGCCGATGACCGTCGTGGGACTTTCGAACGTTTCCAACCAGGTTCCGGATGAGATGCGCCCCTTGCTCGACCGGGTTTACTTGGTCATGCTGATGGCTGCTGGGCTCGATTCTGCCATCATGAATCCGCTGGACAAGAAACTCGCGGAAACCATTCGCTTCGTAGAGGAGCGTGACGACAGCACTCCTGTGGGTGCGCTGTACATCAAACTCTTCGATGCCGTGGCCGCCATGGAAGAACTGCAGCCGGAGGACGTCGACATGGGGGATCCCGAGCAGGAAGCCGTCTGGAAGACCGTCCAGATCCTGCTCAACAAGGTTATCTATACCGACTCGTATCTGCGCCATTAGCGCATCAATCTGGGACGCGTACGCGCGCTACCCATAGCCACATCAGTCGGTCGTGGAACACCGGCTGAGGAGGTCTCCAATTATGCCCAAAGAAGAAGCACCCCTCGATATCGAAGCGCTACTCGCCAAAGCCAAGAAACCTTCGGCAGATGCCATGCGCCTCCACCCGTTCTACCGTGGAAAGGTTGAAGTCGCCCTGAAGGCACGCGTGAAGGATTTCAATGATTTCGCCATCTGGTATACCCCCGGCGTGGCTGCACCCTGCAGAGCGATCGCCGAGGATCCAGAACTGGTTTACGAACATACGCATAAGTGGAACACCGTGGCGGTTGTTTCCGATGGCACACGCGTCTTGGGCCTAGGCGACATCGGCCCGAAAGCCGGTCTTCCGGTGATGGAAGGCAAGGCATTGCTCTTCAAGTACTTGGGCGGCGTTGACGCATGGCCCATCATGCTCGACACCAAGGATCCTGAAAAGATCATCGAAACCGTGTTGATGATTCAACCCGGCTTTGGCGGCGTCAATCTGGAGGACATCTCCCAGCCGAAGTGCTTCCATGTCTTGGATACGACGCGTGCGCGCGCCGAGATTCCCGTATGGCACGACGACCAGCAGGGCACCGCCACCGTTACACTGGCGGGTCTTCTCAATGCCCTCAAGATCGTCGACAAGAAGCTCGAGGACGTAAGCATCGCCTTCATAGGCTCTGGCGCATCCAACGTTGCCATCGCCCGCCTGGTTTTCGCGGCAGGGGCCAACCCGGCAGCCTGCCGAGTTGTCGACAGCAAGGGCATCCTGCACAAGGACCGCGCCGATCTCGAGAAGCGCAAAGACGAGTATGTCGACAAGTGGAACTTCTGCCTGAAGACCAATCAGGAAGGCAGGACCGGGAACATCGAGGACGCGATGCGCGGTGCGGATGTGGTCATTGCCCTCTCCAAGCCCGGGCCGGGAACGATCCTTCCGGAATGGGTCAAAGGCATGGCCAAGGATTCGATCGTCTTTGCATGCGCTAATCCCGTGCCCGAGATCTGGCCGTGGGAAGCGAAAGAGGCCGGCGCAACCATCGTGGCAACCGGACGCTCCGACTTCCCCAACCAGGTCAACAACTCGCTGGGTTTTCCGGGCATCTTCCGCGGCACGCTGGATGTGCGCGCCTCCACAATCACCGACACCATGTGCTTCGCCGCTGCCGAAGCGCTGGCCGGCATGGCGGTTGAAAAGGGCCTGGATCATGATTACATCCTGCCCAACATGGACGAGTGGGAGGTCTTCCCTCGAGAGGCAGCCGCTGTGGCCGCCAAGGCTGTCGAGGAGGGCATCGCCCGCAAGCCCATGACCTACGAAGAGGAACTCAAAAATGCCGAGGCCATCATCCGACGGGCTCGTAATCTGACCCAGGAGATGATGAAGGAGGGCTTCATCGCAGCCTCCGACTAGCACCTCGGAAACGGAGCATAAAACCATCCAAGGGCCTCTCCTGTGGGGAGGCCCTTTCCGATTCGCTCCCCTCGATGCGCAGGGATGTAGATTGGCCTTGCCTTTACGAGAAATGGGCTGGAAGGGAAGCGGCTCATCCGCTCCTGCTGGCGAAATTCATCCCCCGGCATTCGTGACCTTCTTCACTATATCCCCTCATCCCGCGAGATTAGATTTACCCTTGGACACATGTCAGCTCAGGGACCGGTAATGCTGTTCCTGTGCCTTTATTGGTTGATACCTCACGGTAAGGCAGTCGAATAGGAAAGGTCGGTAGATGTACTCAGGTGATCCCATCGAAGCTGGTTTGCAACAAGAACGTGGAGTTCTTGTCATCGGTGGTGGTGTTGGAGGCATGCGCGCCGCCATCGACCTTGCTGAAGCCGGTATTCACACCTATCTTCTGGAAAATACTCCCTCGCTCGGGGGGCGTGTTGCGCAATTGGGATTCATGTTCCCCACGCATGACTGTGTTCTCTGCCGTGGAACCTCGGATCATGGTTTCGGCTGCACCCGTCCCGCCATCACTCCAGCCCTCATGGATCATAACTGCCACCCCAATATCACCGTACTGACATCGACGGACCTAATCAGTTGCGAAGGCCAAGCTGGCGACTTCAGGGTGGTCCTGCAGGAGAAACCGCAGATCGTTAACGCAAGCCTGTGCATCAACTGCGGGCGATGCGCCGAGGTCTGCCCTGAGATCCGCCCCAGCGGCTTCCAACTGGGCCTCAGTTCGCGGAAATTGATCGACAAGTCTGCGCCTCGTTCTCTGCCCAACGCGTACTACCTGCTCCAGAAGACCGATCGATGCGAAGATTGCCGGAAATGCGTTGAGGTTTGTCCAACCGATGCGATTGATCTTGAAGCTGCTCCGAAGCCGATGGAGATCCATGTCGGCGCCGTGATCATGGCCATGGGATTTCAACCCTTCGATCCCAGCGAGATGCCCGAATTGGGTTACGGCCGCATTCCGGACGTGATCACCTCGATGCAGTATGAGCGGCTGGCCTCTCGATCCGGCCCCACCGAGGGCATCGTGCGGCGCATTTCCAACAACGAAGTCCCAAAACGCATCGCCTGGCTGCAATGCATCGGCTCTCGCGATCAGCGTAATCCATACTGCTCCTCCATCTGTTGCATGTATGCGACCAAGGAGGCGATGCTGGCCAAGGAACGCATCGACGGTGTTGAATGCCACATCTTCACGATGGATGAACGCGCTTTCAACAAGGAATACAACTTCTACTACCAGAAGGCCCGTGATGATTTCGGAATCAACTACACCCGCTGCCGTATTTCCTCCGTCGATGAAGATCCAGAGACGGGTGAAGTGATCCTGCGCTTCCCCGCTGGCCGCATTCACGAAGAGGCAGCTCACGGTCAAGGTGCGATACAGGAAGAGCGATTCGACCTGCTCGTCCTCACGGTCGGCATTCGCCCGCCAAAGGATGCGGTCAAGATCGCCCAGCAATTGGGTATCAACCTCAATGAATACGGTTTCTGCGAAACAGACAAGTTCGCCCCGCTTTCGACTTCCAGACCCGGCGTCTTCGTGTGTGGCGCATTTGCCTCACCGAAGGAGATCGCCGAGACGATCCTCGACGCCTCCGGAGCCGCCGCCGAAGCCATGCGCATCATGCACGACCAGCTCGGATCGAGAACCTTCAGCCGGGCCCAACCGTTCCTCAGTTTGGAGTCTGGAAGCACGGTTCAGGAAGAAAAACCTAAGGATCCAGCCATCAGCGTCGTGCTTTGTGGTTGCGCAGGCGAGATCAGCAACATCATCGACCTGAAAACCATCGCCGATCAGATCACACACCTGGAAGGTGTCAAGAAGGTCGAGATCCTGCCGCTGGCATGCCTGCAAGACGGCAAGCAACAAATCCGCGATCTGATCCGGAGCAACGGTGCCAATCGTTTGGTGATCGGCGCCTGCAGCCATAGAACCCATGAACCACTCTTCCAGCGCTTGGTCGCAGAGACCGGCATCAATCCCTATCTGGTCGAGGTGGTGAATTTACGTGAACACTGCGCCTGGGTGCATCCCCAGGATCATCAGGGCGCCACGCATAAGGCATACGAGTTGATGCGCATGGGTATCGAGCGCATCCGGCATGCCGTCCCCATCATCAAGGAAGAGCGTAAACCCGTCCGGGCTGCGCTCGTCATCGGTGGGGGTGTCTCGGGGATGACTGCAGCCCTGGGAATTGCAGATGCGGGTTACGATGTCCACCTTGTCGAGAAAGATAATGAGTTGGGCGGCAATCTGCGGCATGTTTACTACGTGGCCGAGGGGGACAATCCCCAGCGCCTGCTGCGCGATCTCGTCAACCGAATCTTGAGCCACGAGCGCATATCGCTTCACATACGCAGCCAGATCGTTCGCCATACCGGCAGCGTCGGCGATTTCCGGGCGCGCATCCGCAGCCAACGCTCCAACGGTTCCTTCCAAGAAGAGGAAATCCGCCACGCCGTAACCATCCTGGCCACTGGAGGCAAGGAAGCGGGTGGCAGTCGCTACTTGCTCGGCAAGGATCCACGTGTGATTCCACAATCCGAACTCGAGCAGATCCTTGCCCACCAGCCCGAACGCGCCACGCGCCTGCGATCGGTGGTCATGATCCAATGTGTGATGCCTGAAGATGGAATCGATTACTGCTCGCGGATCTGCTGCACCAATTCTCTGAAGAACGCTCTGCGCCTGAAAATGCTCAATCCGGATTGCCAGGTGGTGATCCTGTATAAGAACATCATCACGTACGGCTTTCGGGAGAAATACTACATCGAGGCTCGAAGACGCGGCGTCCTCTTCGTGCGCTACACCGAGAACGATCCGCCGCGTGTGCGTATCGAATTGAGCGGCTCGCGGCTGAAGACCATTGTGGATATCCAGGAGAATATTTTCGGCCGCACGTTGTCCTTCGAACCCGATCTGCTTGCGCTGAGCATGGCGGTTCAGCCGGCGGAAGACACCTCCAAATTGGCTCAAATGCTGGGCGTACCCCAGTCTCCGGAAGGATTCTTCCAGGAGAGCCACCTGAAGATGCGGCCCATGGAATTTGCCGACGAGGGCATCTTCCTGACCGGGATGGCGCACTATCCAAAATTCCTGGAGGAGTGCATCACCCACTCGCTCGCATGCGTCGGGCGGGCGCTGACCATCCTCAGTAGACCCACCATCCAATTGGGAGGCGTCATCGCGGTTGTGGATCCCGATCGATGCACCGGCTGTCTCACCTGCGTTCGTACATGCCCCTTCGGCATTCCCGAAATCCGGATCGATCAAGTCGGTGTGGGCGGATTGGACGGCGCAGCCTGGATCAATCCCGCCCGTTGCCAGGGATGTGGAACTTGCACAGCAGAATGTCCCGCGCGCGCCATTCAGCTCCGTCATTACCATGACGATCAGATCCGGGTTGGGTTGGGCCAATGGGAGCAGCCACTTCCAGAGCTCGCAGCAGATTGAAGCTGAGATCGAAGCAGTTTCATCCCCGGTTCAACGACACAGGATGTAGAAAAACGGAAAACGGCATGAAACCTGACCCCAGCTTCACACCCGAGATCACAGTCTTTGCCTGCATCTACTGCGGCTACATGGCTGCAGACACCGCCGGTTCCCTGCGCAATGAATACCCTGCGAGCATCAAGATCGTGCGCCTCCCCTGCACGGGGAAAACGGACATCCAATACCTGCTCGATGCCTTCGAGCAAGGCGCTGATGGCGTCTACATCGTTGCTTGCTCGCTGGGCAATTGCCATCATGAGCATGGAAACGAACGCGGATACGCCCGCATGCTGCAGGCACGCAAGATCCTCGAGAGCATCGGATTGGAACCGGAGCGACTGGACATGTTCTTCGTCTCCGGCGGCATGGGAGCGAGCTTCGCTCAATATGCGCAGGAGATGACGGAGAGAATTCGCCAACTGGGCCCAAATCCGCTGAAGCGACCATTCCCGATTGCGGATTTCGAACCTCACCCGACATCCTGATCGCAATAGCGGCTCAGTCCCTCGTCCGACCGAGCCGGAGCCGGAAAGGAGCCATGCACGCCAGCTCGATCCAATCCTTGGCCGCGCAGTGAAGTGACTCTCCATGGGGATTATTCCGGCGCAAGCCGCTGCATCTGTGATGAGCCCTGAAAACTACGGTCATCCAAGTTTCCGATCCTAAAACGCTTCTTTCGGCCTCTCCTGGATAACCCGAGGGCAGAGATGTTTCTCCCTTGATGCGGTGACATCCGGCACTGGAGAGAGCGCTAATCCGACGACTATCATTATCTGCACACAAATCGCAACCCACGTGAGAATCCGTGGTCCATTTTGATTCATCGATCGGTGAGGAGAATCGTGGCAGATAGCGTTCAAACACCCAAGGACGAGCCAACGCAGGAAGCGCCGAAAGAAATGAGATCAGTGGGAGCGGTGATGGTGGTCGGCGCAGGCATCGCAGGGATGCAGGCCAGTCTTGACCTCGCCGATCAAGGGTATCTCGTTCATCTCGTCGAAAGCAATTCCGCCATAGGCGGCCACATGGCGCAACTCGACAAGACCTTCCCTACAAACGACTGCGCCATGTGCACCATCAGCCCCAAGCTGGTCGATACCGGGCGCCATCTCAACATCAACCTCATGGTCGACACAGAGGTCGTTGATGTCGAAGGTCAGCCCGGAGACTTCCAAGTCACCCTGCGCCACAAACCTCGCTATATCGATGTCTCCAAATGTGTGGGGTGCGGCGACTGCGTCGATGTATGCCCCGTGATCCTTCCGGATCCGTTTGAAGAGGGGCTCTCGGAGCGCCGCGCGGCCCATAAACTCTATCCCCAGGGCGTTCCCAACGCCTTCTCCATCGAGAAGCTGGGCATCTCTCCTTGCCGTGACGCCTGCCCATCCGGACAACGCGCCCAGGGCTATATCGCCTTGATACGCGAGGGGCGTTATGAGGATGCAATCCGCGTCATCAAGGAGGACAATCCCTTCCCCGGCATCTGCGGTCGCATCTGCAACCATCGCTGTGAGGATGCCTGCAACCGCGGTCTCATCGATGAGCCCATCAACATCCGGGCGCTGAAACGCTTCGTCACGGACAAGGTGTACGAGAAACCACGCGAGACCGTGGAGCCGGTTGAACGCATCCATGATCAGCGTGTGGCCATCATTGGCGCCGGCCCTTGCGGCTTAACCGCTGCGCAAGACCTTGTGCGTCTTGGTTATGGGGTCACGGTTTTTGAAGCCCTCCCCGTAGCCGGCGGCATGCTGCGTGTGGGGGTGCCTGAGTATCGTCTTCCAACCGAAATCATCGAACGCGAGGTGGCAGACATCATCGATTTGGGTGTTGATCTTCAACTGAACACCCGTATCGACGATCTGGACAAGCTCTTCGATGAGGGATTCGACGCCGTTCTGATCGCCGTCGGCGCTCATGAAGGCATTCGCCTCCCCATCCCGGGAGCGGATCTCGATGGCGTCTTGATCAACACTCGTTTCCTGAGGGACGTTCGCCTGGGAAATCCACCGAAACTCAACGGTAAGGTTTTGGTTCTCGGTGGTGGTAATGTCGCCGTCGATTGCGCACGCACAGCCGTAAGGCTGGGCGCCGAAGTCCACATGGCCTGCCTCGAACCACGCGACAACCTGCCCTGCCATGCGTGGGAGGCGGATGACGCCGAAAAGGAAGGCGTCATCATTCACGCCGACCGCACTTTCGTGCGAATCAACGACAACGGAAATGGAAAAGCATCAGGCGTCGTCTGCAACAAGGTCAGCTCCTTTGCATTCGATCACGAAGGCCGCCTGAGCGTTGAGACGGTGCCCGAATCGGAGCATGTCCTCGAAGCTGATACGATCATCTTCTCCGTGGGACAGCGCGCCGGCTTGGCCTTCATCCCCGATGACGCCGGTGTCGGCATCACGGGTCAGCGCACGATCGCCATCAACCCCAACACCATGGCTGCCACACGACCCGGCGTGTTCGCCGCGGGTGATAGCGTGTCCGGTACCGCCTTTGTGATCGAAGCCGTTGCTTCCGGCCACCAATCTGCCGAGAGCATCCATCGCTATCTACAAGGGGAGGAGTTAGAACCCCCGCAGAAGCCCGAATTACCGGTCGTTAAGTTCACTCGGGCCGAACTGCAGGAACGAGTGCGCCATGGAGAGTTCGAACCCACTGGACGCATCCCCATGCCGGAACTGCCCGTTGAGAAGCGTGTCAAGGGCTTCGATGAGATCGAACGCGGCTACACCGATGAACTCGCCCAGGCGGAGGCGGCACGTTGCCTATCGTGTGCGCTCTGCTCGGAATGCCTCTCCTGCCAGTACGCCTGCGGAAGAGAAGCCGTCGATCATGACATGGTGGAAACGACCGAGCAGGTTGATGTGGGCGCCATCATCCTGGCGCCTGGTTACCAGATCTTCAACGCCGAACTCTCCCAGGAATTCGGCCTGGGACGTTACCCGAACGTCGTGACCGCCCTGCAGCTCGAACGTCTGCTTTGCGCCTCCGGTCCTACCGAGGGCCACGTGCAGCGCCCCTCCAACAGCGAACCAGCCAAGAGGATCGCCTTCCTCCAATGTGTGGGATCGCGCGATCAGAACCATGATTATTGCTCCTCCGTATGCTGTATGTATGCCGCCAAAGAAGCGGTGATGATCAAGGAGCACGACTCCGAGGCTGAAGTTCATGTCTTCATGATGGACATGCGGGCTTTCAGCAAGGGATACGAGTCCTACTACCAACGCGCCAAGAAACAATACGGCGTCGAGTATGTTCGCTGCCGCATCTCCGAACTGCGCGAAGATCCGGACACGAAGGATCTGATCATACGCTTCGCAACGGATCAATCCGGCAGCAACGGGGATCAACCACCAATCCAGGAAGAGCGATTCGATCTGGTCGTCTTGTCCGTGGGCATGGAGATCTCGGAGTCCGTCAAGCAGCTCGGTCGCAATCTCGGTGTCGAGTTGGACGAATATGGCTTCTGCCATACGACTCTCTTCCACCCGCTGGAAACCACGCACCCCGGCATCTTTGCGGTGGGGCCCTTCCGCGAGCCCAAGGACATTCCGGAATCGGTGATCGATGCCAGCGGCGCCGCAGCATGCGCAGCCGGTCTTCTCTCCACAGCGCGGCACACCTTGACCAAGACGCCCGTATTCCCTCCCGAACGCGACATCAGCGGAGAGGAACCCCGCATCGGCGTCTTCGTATGCCACTGCGGATCGAACATCGGTGGATACCTGGACGTTCCCAACGCCGCTGAGTACGCCAAGAATCTTCCAGGCGTCGTCCATGCAGAGAACAATCTCTACACCTGCTCACAGGACACGATCTCCCACATCACGGAAATGGTCGGGGAGCATGGCCTCAATCGGGTCGTCGTTGCCTCTTGCTCGCCACACACACATGCCCCGCTCTTCCAGGACAGCATTCGCGCCGCAGGTTTGAATCCGGCCCTGTTCGATATGGCCAACATCCGCAACCAGTGTTCCTGGGTGCACTCGCATGACAAGGAGGCCGCCACCGCCAAGGCAAAGGAACTCATTCGCATGGCCGTTGGCCGGGTTTCCACCCTGCAGCCGCTCTACACCACCGAGGTCGACAATGAGCACAGTGCACTCGTGGTCGGAGGCGGCGTTGCCGGTATGAGCGCCGCGCTCACGCTGACCCAGGGCGGTTACGACGTCCATCTGATCGAACGCCAGCCGATCCTGGGCGGGAACACTCGCCATGTCTACTGGACCACAGAGGGCGAGGATCCCCAGGAGAACCTGCGTGATCTGATCGAAAGAGTCCTGGCAGATCCCCAGATCCATGTTTACACAGGCCACGAAGTCATTCGTACCGATGGATTCATGGGGAATTTCACGACCTGGCTGCGGGATCACGAGGGAGGGGAATGTGAGGTTCGCCACGGCGTGACCATCCTCGCCACCGGAGCCCAGGAATACCACGGCGAGGAGTATGCTTACACGCAGAATCCGCGTGTGCTCACCGGGTTGGAATTCGAGGCCATGCTGGCTCATGCCGATGGCAAAGTAAAGCAGCTTGATGGCAGGCCGGACGAGGCATGGCGCGCATTGGGTGGGAAACTCCCCGATGAAGTTGGCATGATCCTCTGCGTAGGACCTGCCGAGCGCTACTGCGCCAGGGTATGCTGCACGACCGCCCTGAAGAACGCCATGACGCTCAAGCAATTGAATCCGGAAGCTCGCATCACCGTGCTCTACAAGGACATCCGCACCTACGGTTTCAAGGAAAGGCTGTATACTGAAGCACGCCAGGCTGGTATCCTCTTCATCCGCTACGATGCCGACAGCAAACCCGAAGTGGTCTCCAACAACGGCTCTCTCGAGATCCGTGTGCGCGATCACAGCCTAGGACGCGAACTCACTCTCACACCGGATGTCCTGATGCTCAGCACACCCATGGTCCCCAGCGAAGGCACCAAAGAACTTGCGACCTGCTTCAAGGTATCCCGTGATGCGGATGGCTTCTTCCTCGAAGCCCACATCAAACTTCGCCCCGTTGATTTTTCATCGGATGGCTTCTACATGGCGGGGGCCGCCCACTATCCAAAATTCATCGACGAGTCGATCGTGCAGGCTCAGGCTGCCGCCTCGAGAGCATCCTGTGTTCTCTCTCGTGAACATCTCACTGCCGGTGGAGTCGTGGCGCAGGTCGATCCGGAGAAATGCGTGGGATGCCTGACGTGTGTGCGCGTCTGTCCCTTCGGCGTCCCGCAAGTCACCGAAGAACATGTGGGCATCGGAAAAATCATTGGTGCAGCCCATATTGAGCCCACCGTATGCCATGGCTGTGGCAATTGCGCTGCTGAATGCCCTGCCAAGGCCATCACCGTCTCGCATTTCCGAGATGATCAGATCCTGATCAAACTGGACGCTTTACTCGCCCAAGATTGGATGAGGACATGACGGACTTCCAACCTCAAATCGTCGCTTTCTGTTGCAGCCATTGCGCCTACAACGCCGCCGACCTGGCGGGCAGCCTGCGAATCCAATACCCGCCGGCGATCAAGATCATCGAAGTTTTATGCAGCGGGCGCGTGGATGTCCTTCACATCTTGCGAGCATTCGAAGACGGCGCCGATGGCGTCATGGTCGCCGGTTGACTGCCTGGCGACTGCCATTACCTGGAAGGTAATACCAACGCCCGGCGTCGAGTGGAACAAGCACAACTAATCCTGGAGTCGATTGGACTCAACAGCCAACGCCTGCAGATGGTCAACGTGTCTGCGGCTATGGCAGGAGAGTTCTCGTTCGCCGCTGCTGAACTCACCGCTGAGATCCGCCGTCTTGGCCCGAGCCCCCTAAACCCCATTGGCGCCTCCGCCGAGACCCGCAAAGAAAGCCAAGAGACGGCGGGAATCGATCAAACGGAAGATGTCACCGTCGAGTGAGACCCTAAGCCAATTTGACGCCTTCTACGGGCTTCCTGAAGAAGCGGTCGAGCAGATCGCGCAATTAGCCAGCCGAAAGGAATTTGCGAAAGAATCGCTGCTCTTCTCGGAGGGCTCTGTTGCCGACAACTTCTATCTTATCCTTAGCGGTAAGGTATCCCTCGAGAAGTTGGTACAACTTGGCCGTACCGGAACACCCCGGCGCGCCACCACCAACATCATCGGTCCTGGCCAATCCGTTGGATGGTCCAGCCTGGTTCTTCCCTATGAGTACACTTCCTCCGGTGTCTGTCTTGAGAAGACCGTTTGCCTCGTAATCTCTGGCGAAGAACTACGCAAGTTGATGTCGGATCGACCAGACATCGGTTACGCCATTCTCAGCAAGGTATCCTCGATCATACGCGGCAGGATGACCAACGCCACAGCGACACTCACCTACTTCCTCTCCATCGTCTCCCACGAACTCAAGCGTCCACTCGCGGCTGTGGAGAACTACCTGCAGATCCTGCTCGGTGGATATGCCGGTGAGATCAGCGAGAAGCAGAACAGACTCCTGGAACGATGTACACTGCGCCTGATCGACCTGCGCACACTCATCAGCGACATTCTTGATTTTGCCCGCATCCAACCGGAGCAGATTCGCTCCGATTTCGAATGGGTAGATCCTCTGGAGATCGGTACGGAAGCGTTTGAAGAAGTGCGCATGGCCGCCTCTCAAAAGGGCATCCATTTGAAGGCCACAGGACCCTCGGAATATCAGCCCATTGTGGCTGCCCGCCGTCGCCTGCGTCAGGTGATATCCAATCTCCTGGCCAACGCCATCAAGTTTTCACCGGAGGGCAGCACGGTCACGCTGGCTGCATCCGACGAGAAAGACAGTCTGATCGTTCACATCCTGGATGAGGGCATCGGCATCCCTCCTGAGGATCAGGAAAACATCTTCGATGATTTCTTCCGCGCCAGCAATGCTGCCGAGTACGGCGGGGCTGGATTGGGGCTTTCCATCGCCAAGAAGATCGTCGAAGCGCATGAAGGGACCATCACCGTCGAGAGTCCGTACGCGCCCAACAATTCGGGCACGAAATTCACCGTCGTGATTCCTCGAACACTCACCATTCCTGTGAATCGCAATTCGAAGTGATGTTCGAGGTTTCGAAGTAGAATGCTGTTGTGAGGACACCGACTCCTTGATCTCGGAAAGGATTGCGGGATGGAAGAGAAGCCGTTCGTTCTGATCGTGGATGATGATCCAGACATCCTGGAAGGCATTTCCGCCGTATTGGAAACGCGCCCCTACCAGCTCGCCACAGCGCAGGATGGCATCCAGTGTTTGAAGCAGATACGTAAGAAAAGGCCCGATCTTCTGATTCTCGACATGATGATGCCCCGCATGGATGGTTTCGCGGTCATTCGCGAGCTGCGGGCGGATCCCAAGTATGCCGGCCTTCCCATCATCATCCTCACCACCGTGATCGAGGACGCGGCCTACCGTCGCTATGAATTGGAAACCGGCCTCGCCATGGATGTGCAGGCGTACATCGAGAAGCCAGCCAAACCGGACGTACTGCTGCGCCATGTGAGCGCCATCATCGAGCAGCCCTACATCATCGTTGCCGATGATGATCCAGACATCCGGGAGGCGATTTCCACCATTCTGGAAAGCCAACCCTACAAAGTTGCCACCGCACAAGACGGAGAGCAATGCCTTTCCCTGGTCCGAAAACGCAAACCCGATCTGTTGATTCTGGACCTTCTGATGCCGAAGGTGGACGGCTTTGCAGTGATCCGTGAATTGCGAAGCGAACCGCGCTACGCCGACATGCCCATCATGATCCTGACCACGGTTGTCGAAGATGCCAGCCGCAGGCGTTACGAGCTTGAAACCGGTCAGGAAATGGGCATTCACACCTACATGCAGAAACCGGCCTCTCCCGAGGCTCTGCTGAAGAGTGTGAAGGCTGAGCTTGGGAGGTAAGGATATGCGTCTGACCCGCTCCTCTGAGCATGTCACCGGAGCCGTCCTCGTCGTTGGAGGTGGTATCGCCGGCATGCAGGCCAGCATCGACCTGGCGGAGCAGGGTTTCCGTGTCTATTTGGTCGAGTCGAAATCCGCCATCGGCGGCCACATGGCTCAACTGGACAAGACCTTCCCAACCAACGATTGCGCTATGTGCATCATCAGCCCCAAGCTGATCGAAACGGATCGCCATCTCAACATCGAACTCATGGTCGACACTGAGCTGGTTGAGGTGCAGGGCGATCCCGGAGATTTCATCGTCACCCTTCGCCGCAAGCCTCGCTACGTGGACATCGACAAGTGTGTCGGTTGCGGCGAATGCGTGGATGTATGCCCAGTCGCGCTTCTGGATCCCTACAACGAGGGGCTGTCGGAACATCGCGCCATCTTCAAACGATATCCACAGGCCGTGCCTAACGCCTATAAGATCGAAAAACTGGGTACAGCTCCCTGCCGCAGCGCCTGCCCCGCCGATCAACGCGCGCAAGGTTACATCGCCCTGATCGCAGAGGGGCGCTATCGCGAAGCTTACCGCGTCATCAAGGAAGATAATCCCTTCCCAAGTGTCTGTGGACGCACATGCCACCATCCCTGCGAAAGCCACTGCGCACGCGGCTACGCCGATGCCCCCGTGAACATCATGGCCCTCAAGCGCTTCGTGATGGATTATGCGCTGGCCTATGGCCGCGAAAGGGTCGAGCCGGCGCCTCGCACGCGCCCAGAGTGGGTCGCCGTTGTCGGCGCCGGACCTGCCGGCATGACGGCCGCCCACGATTTAGCCAAGCTGGGCTATGGCGTTACCGTGTATGAAGCCCTGCCGGTTGCCGGCGGCATGATGCGCGCCGGCATCCCGGCTCACCGCCTGCCCAAGGGCGTCCTTCAGCAGGACATCGACGACATCCTCGCCCTCGGCATCGTGTTGAAGACCAATTCCCCCATCCAGGACCCGGCGGCGCTCTTGAAAGATGGCTACAACGCCGTTTGCCTGGCCACCGGCATCTCCTCGCGTGATCACTCGCTTGGCGTCGAGGGAGAAGATGCGGAGGGCGTTCTCTCCGCCGCAACCTTCCTGCGCAAGATCAATCTGGGAGAACCCATCAGCATCGGCAAGCGCGTGGCCGTCGTTGGGGGAGGCATCACGGCCCTCGACACCGCAGCCGTCGCCCGCCGTCTGGGTGCGGATGAAGTCATCCTGGCTCTCGATCGTCCGCGCGGCGAACTCCCCGCCTACCACTGGGAGATGGCGGCTGTGGAGGCCGAGGGCATCAACCTGTATGAACATGTAGCCATGACGCGCATTCTTGCCCAAGATGGCAAGGTCGTGGGCGTCGAATTGGCCAAGACCGTGCGTGGCACAACGGTCGATGAACACGGCCGTCGTCGGCCCAAACTCGAGCCCGGCAGCGAGTTCACCGTCGAGGTGGATACCGTGATCGGCACGGTCGGACAACAATCCGATCTGGCCTTCCTCGACCCTCGCTACGACGAACTCACCGCCGATCGCAACACACTTGCCAGCGAAATTCCGGGGATCTTCGTCGTCGGCGGGCGAAAGACGGGCGCCAGCTACATCGTGGACGCCATCGGGTTGGGCCATCGCGTGGCGAATTCGATCCACCACTACCTTCAAGGCGAAGAACTGGATCAACCCGACCCGCAACGCCCCCCCGCGATCAAGATCACGCGTGAGGAGATCAACCAGCGCGTTGCATTGGGGGAAATCGAGTTGAAATCGCGCGTCGAACCTTCGCTGCTCCCCATGGAAGAACGTCTATCCAGCTTCCGGGAGGTCGTGCTCAGCCTCACCGAGCAGCAAGCCCGGGAGGAGGCCGAGCGCTGCCTGCAATGTGGCATTTGCAGTGAATGCCTTGCCTGCGTGTATGCCTGTGGCGTGGATGCCATCGACCACAACATGATCGAGGAGACGGAGCAGATTCAGGTCGGTGCAGTCATCCTTGCGCCGGGTTATCAAGCCTACCAGGCCGAACTCTCTCAGGAATACGGCTTCGGACGCTACCCCAACGTGGTCACGTCCCTCCAGCTCGAACGCATGCTCTCCGCATCCGGACCCACAGAAGGGCACGTGAAACGTCCATCGGACGGACAACCTGCCCGGCGGGTTGCCTTCCTGCAATGTGTGGGTTCACGTGATACATCCCATGACTACTGCTCTTCCGTGTGCTGCATGTACGCCACCAAGGAGGCCCTGTTTATCAAGGAGCATGATCCCGAGGCCGATGTGCATGTCCTGATGATGGACATCCGCGCCTTCAGCAAGGGCTACGAGGCCTATTATCAACGTGCGCAGGATGAATACGGCATCCGCTACACGCGCTGCCGCGTGTCGGAGGTCAAGGAACAACCCGGAAACAACCTTGTCGTGCGCTACGTCCAGGAACAAGGCCGGAATCGCCAGGCTGGTTCCCGCTCCATCCAGGAGGAAACCTACGATCTTGTCGTCCTCTCGGTGGGTATGGAGATCTCCGAATCCGTGCAGCAGCTTGGGCGTGATTTAGGAGTCGAGCTGGACGATTATGGATTCTGCCACACAGCCTTCTTCAGTCCCGTGGAGACCTCCCGACCCGGCATCTACGCCGCGGGTCCCTTCCGGGAACCCAAGGACATTCCCGAGTCGGTCATCGATGCCAGCGGCGCAGCCGGACGTGCGGCCGCGTTGCTTGCGCCCAGCCGGGGAACCCTGGCGCGTCATGCCAGCTTCCCCCCGGAACGCGATATTTCCGGTGAGGAGCCGCGCGTGGGAGTCTTCGTTTGCCACTGCGGCTCCAACATCGCCGGCTACGTCGATGTGGAAACCGTGACCCAATACGCATCCACCTTGCCTGGCGTCGTTCACGCCGATCACCTGCTCTACGCCTGTTCTCAGGACAGCAGCGTGCTCATCAAGGAGCGCATCCAGGAGCACAATCTCAATCGCATCGTGGTTGCTTCCTGCACACCCGTGACACATGAAGCGCTCTTCCAGGAAAGCATGCGCCAGACCGGCTTGAACGAACATCTCTTCGCCATGGCGAACATCCGCAATCAGTGCTCCTGGGTCCATTCCGACACGCCGGCAATTGCCACCGAAAAGGCCAAGGATCTGACCCGCATGGCTGTAGCGAGAGTGCTTCATCTCGAAGCATTGCATCGATCGCCGGTCCCGGTTCAACAAAGCGCCCTGGTGATCGGCGGAGGGCTGGCAGGGATGACGGCGGCTCTCACGCTTGCGGAGCAGGATTTCCCTGTGGATATCGTGGAGCGCGAAAACGTGCTGGGCGGCAATCTGCGCAATCTATATTTCAATGCCTTCGAATCCGAAGGAGCGGATCAGCTCGCACCTCAAGATTATCTGCGCGAACTGGTCTCCCTGGTCGACGCGCATCCCCGCATCACCACACATCTCTCCACTGAAATCATCGCCACTTCGGGATTCGTGGGGAATTTCACCTCCAGGCTTCGCACACCGGACGGAGAAATCCTGGAACTTTCGCATGGCGCGACCATTGTTGCTACCGGCGGGCAGGAATACCGGGGAAAGGAATACGATTACGGCACGGATCCGCGCGTCCTCACCCAGCAGGATTTCGAAGCCATCCTGGCTTGCGAGGCCGGACTGACGGACGAGAAGCCTGAGAAATCCATCGATCTCTCCCACGTTCAGCGCATTGCCATGATCCAATGCATCGGTCCGGCCGAGAACTACTGTGCCAGGATCTGCTGCACGACGGCGCTGAAGAACGCGCTCCAATTCAAGCGCATGAAACCCGAGTCGCAGGTGGTCATCTTCCATCGAGATCTGCGTGCCTACGGCTTCAAGGAGAGGCTTTACCACCAAGCGCTCGAAGCCGGCATCATCTTCTGGCGCTACGACCCATCGCAACCTCCCCAGGTAAGCATGGATGCCTCGAGCGGTCCCATCGAGATCCAATCCTGGGAAAACGCCTTGGGTGAGGATTTCGTGTTTCCATCGGATTTGCTGATCCTCTCCACTCCGGTCATCCCGGCGGATGGGAATCGCCAGCTGGGGACGATTTTGAAGGTTCCGGTCGACATGGACGGCTGGTTCCTGGAGGCGCATGTCAAACTGCGGCCGGTCGAATTTGCCAGCAGCGGCGTATTTCTGGCAGGAGCGGCTCATTATCCGAAGCTGCTGGATGAAACCATCGTGCAGGCCCAGGCGGCGGCCTCACGCGCTGCCACGGTCCTCTCACGCGAGACACTTTCAGCCGGTGGTGCGGTGGCGCACATCGATCCTCAACTCTGCGTGGGCTGTCTAACCTGTGTGCGCATCTGCCCCTTCGGCGTCCCGCAAATCATCCCCGAGGAAGTCGGGGTTGGGGGTGTGATTGGAGCTGCTTACATCGAGCCTTCTGCTTGCCAGGGATGTGGAACCTGTGTGGGCGAGTGTCCGGCATACGCCATTGAACTCCTGCATTACCGCCACGATCAGATCGAGTGTGCGGTATGTTCGCTTCTCAATCAAGCATCGATTGAGGGTTGAGTACAGCCATGATGAACGATCGCGAGAATGCATTCCACATCGTAGCTTACTGCTGCCACTACTGCGCATATGCTGCCGCAGATCTCGCTGGTGTGTTACGATTAAGGTATCCAGCTGAGATCAAGATCGTGGAGCTCCCTTGCACCGGTCGCATCGATGCCCGCGAAATCCTTCTCACCCTTGAACATGGCGCAGATGGTGTCATGATCGCCGGATGCCTAGAGGGAGATTGTCATTTTCAGGACGGAAATATCAACGCTCGACGTCGTATCGAGCGGCTCAAACAAACATTGTCCGAGATCGGCATGGATCCCGGGCGGATCGAAATGTACAACTTATCCTCCGCTCAGGGAAATCGTTTTGCGGAAGTGGCTACGGAGATGACCGAGAGAATTATCGAACTGGGACCCAGCCCCTTTCGCACGATGGTCCGCATCGAAGATGCGGTTGAATCAAACCCGTAACGGGAAGTTGCAAACATCTATGGAGAGCAGGGTTTAGCATCCCAAATCCATCGACGCCCCTGCACTCCGGGAGAGGAAAGAATGATTGTTGCAGAGCAGAAACCGTTGGAGGAGATCAAATCACTGATCGCAGACTATCAGAACGTTCTCGTCGTTGGATGTGGAACATGCGTGACCGTGTGCTTTGCGGGGGGTGAAAAGGAGGCCGGCATCCTTGCCTCCAGTCTGCGTATGGCCACCAAGCTCGACGGGAATACCAAGCAGGTGGATCATCTGGTCGTTCAACGGCAGTGCGAATGGGAGTACATCGATCCCATCAAGGAGCAGGTGGATAAGGCGGACATCGTGCTTTCGATTGGTTGTGGCATCGGTGTCCAAGCGCTGGTTGAGCGTTTCCCGGATGCCATCGTCGTACCAGGACTGAACACCACATTTCTGGGACTTCCCACCGAACAGGGCATTTGGGAAGAGCGATGCGCGGCATGCGGCGAATGCATCCTCGGCTTGACGGGAGGCATCTGCCCCATCGCCCGCTGCGCCAAACAACTGCTCAACGGTCCCTGTGGGGGTTCGCAAAACGGTATGTGTGAAATCAATCCCGACACTCCTTGCGCCTGGCAGCTGATCTATGACAAGCTTGAGTCCCAAGGGCGCTTGGAGCTGATCATGGAGATTTTTCCATCCAAGGATTGGTCAAACAGTCGAGACGGGGGACCGCGCAAGATCACACGCGAAGACCTGCGCCTGGCCGCGGAAGAAACCGAGTAGCAGGAGACGAGCAAATCCATGACAGAGAAAAACACCAACGGCCTGAAATCCGGCTCCAACCTCGAACGCATCCTGCGCGAAGGTCATTTCGCAGTCACCGGTGAACTGGGTCCACCACAAAGCGCGGATGGCGCTGTCATCCGTGAGAAGGCGGAATTGCTGAAGGGCTATTGCGACGCCGCCAACATCACTGACAATCAGACCGCCATCGTGCGTATGTCGAGCATCGGCGCAGGCGCCATCGTCCAGCAGGAAGGTCTGGAACCGATCATCCAGATGACATGCCGTGACCGGAATCGTCTGGCCATCCAATCCGACATCTTGGGCGCCTATGCGCTCGGCACTCGCAACGTGCTCTGCCTGACCGGGGATCATCAATCCTTCGGCAATCACCCCACCGCCAAGAACGTCCACGATCTCGACTCGGTCCATCTGATCCAGATGGTCGTCAAGATGCGGGACGAAGCCTGCTTCGATTGTGGGGACGAGATGAAGGGTGTGGAGCCGAGATTCTTCGTGGGCGCAGCCGCAAATCCCTTCGGCGACCCCTTTGAATGGCGTCCTTACAGATTGGCGAAGAAGGTGAAAGCCGGTGCGGATTTCATCCAAACCCAGCTCATCTACAACACGGAACGCTTCGCGGAATACATGCAAAAGGTTCGCGAGCTCGGTCTGCATGAGCAGGTATACATCCTTGCAGGCATTGGTCCCCTCAAGTCGCCCGGCATGGCGCGCTACATGCGGGATCAAGTTCCGGGGCTGGATGTCCCCAACAAATGGGTCGATCGCATGACGGAAGCGACCAAGGGCATCGACAAGGATGACAAGAAGGCTCGTCGAGATGCTTGGCGCCAGGAGGGCATCTCCATCGCTGTCGATCTCATCAAAGAACTGCGTCAGGTCGAAGGCGTGGCGGGAGTGCATGTGATGGCCATCGAGTGGGAGGAGGCGGTGAAGCCGATCGTCGATGGTGCTGGTCTTCTCCCTCGCCCTGAACTTTCACCGTTACCGCCTTCGGATCCAAAGAAGAAGGCTTCGTGAGGCAGGTATGAAAACCGAACTGACAACCGAACTGGCAGATCACATACGCGAGGAGACCAACGAGAACGTCTTTCTCTGCTATCAGTGCACGAAGTGCACCTCCGGGTGCCCCTTGGCGGAGCACTTTGACCTGGCGCCCAATCAAGTCATGCGCGCTGCACAGCTTGGTATGAAGGATGAGATCTTCAACAGTCTCACACCATGGTTGTGCGCCTCCTGCCAAACATGCACCACACGCTGCCCGCAAGGGATCGATATCGCCCGCATCATGGACTTCCTGGTTGGGGAAATGATGGCCCAGGGCGTCAAGCCCAAAGTGCCTGAAGTTGCGATCTTCAATAAGGTCTTTCTTCGCGATGTAGATCTCCTGGGACGATCCTACGAATTGGGTTTGATGTTGGAGATGAATCTGCGGACCAAGAAACCCTTCAAGGACGTCGATCTCGGTTTGGACATGATCCGGCATGGCAAGATCAACTTCCTGCCTTCGATCGTCCGCACCGGCCGCAGGAAAGCTCCATCCTCGCTCTCGTCGCGCCCGGCAAATGAGGTCGGCTACTACCCTGGATGCTCATTGCATTCCCTGGCCAAGGAATTCAATCAATCGGCGATCGCCGTGATGGAAGCCCTCGATGAGAAACCGGTCGAGCCCAAGGGTTGGATCTGCTGTGGTTCCTCGCCGGCTCATCGTGTGGACCACAAGCTCTCTGTGAGAATGCCGCTGGAGAGCTTGATCCTCTATGAGCAGGAAGGGGTTTCCGAGGTCACGCTGCCCTGTGCGATGTGCTTCAATCGTTTCCGTGCAGCATCGCGCGAACTCAAATTGAATCCCGATCTCAAGCGGGAACTCGACCGAGAAGTCGGATACGAATTCCACAATGACCTGGTCATCTCGTCCCTGTTGGATCACGTTGTTGAAAGAATCGGTCTCGAGACGATTGCATCCAAGGTCACGAATCCTCTCAAGGGCCTCAATGTGGCATGCTATTACGGATGCCTGCTGACCCGACCCCCCGAGATCACGGGCTCGAGCGAACCGGAATATCCCATGGCTATGGACCACCTGATCAAAGTCTTGGGAGCCACGCCTGTGGATTGGGACCGCAAAGTCGCCTGCTGCGGTGCGTCTCTTTCGCTGACGCGTACCGATCTCGTCTTCGAGATGACCGGAGACATCCTGAGGAACGCACACGCGCGCCAGGCCAACCTGGTCGCTGTGGGATGTCCGATGTGCCATGCCAACTTGGATGGACGACAAGCTCAAATCAAAAACTTGGAGCCGATCCCCACTTTGTATTTCACGCAACTCATGGCACTCGCCTTCGGCATGCCCAAGGAAGCGGCGATGAAGTACAACATGGTGGATCCCAGGCCCTTGCTCACAGACCTGGGATTGTTGTAGACCGATCCAAATGGAAATCCCGAACCACACGCTCTGACTGCTTGAGGCTTTGCGGTCGGAGCGATGGTTGCAGGTGATCGGTCTTCCGCAATCTAAAAGGAATCGAGAGAGTACATGAAAATCGCAGTCACCGGAAAAGGCGGCGTAGGCAAGACCACATTGACATCCCTGCTGGCCTATGCCTATCTGGAAAAGGGTTTCAAAGTCCTGGCCATCGACGCCGATCCATCCCCCTGCCTGGGCGCAACCCTGGGTTTTCCGCCCGAACTCATCGCCAAGCTCACGCCCATCGCGAAGATGGATGAATTGATCTACGAGAGAACGGGTGCCAAACCCGGGGCAACCGGGGGTTTCTTCAAGATCAATCCCCGTGTGGATGACATTCCCGACCGTTTCTCCGTGGAACACCGCGGCATCCGGTTGCTCGAACTCGGTGCCGTCGACATGGGAGGCGCAGGATGCATCTGCCCGGAAAGCGCCGTTTTACGAGCTCTGATGACGTACATCCTCCTGCAGCGCGACGAAGTCGTGTTGATGGACATGTACGCCGGCGTCGAGCATCTCGGCCGGGCTACCGCCTCCGCGGTGGATGCTATGATCGTGGTGGTTGAGCCCACCCTTCGCAGCCTTGCCACAGCAGAGCAAATCCGCTCGCTGGCGGCCGATATCAAGCTGAACCGCATCTTCCTGGTGGGGAGCAAAGTGCAGGGAGAAACCGATCGCGAATTCATCGCCCAGCATTCCCCTGATGTGCGGATCATCGGCCACCTGCCCGATGATCCGCGCGTGCGCCAGGCGGATCGCGATGGCGTGGCAGTCTACGACGCCATTCCTGAATTCGCTTCCACATCTAAGGCGATCGTGGATGCGATTCAAATCGAAGATTGATCGAACTCGATAAGAAATGGGGCTGCTCTTCCTGGGCGGCCCCTAAGTTTTTATTCCGCTCTCCGTGGTTCTTCCGGCTCCCATCTAACGATTCGATCATTGGCAGAGGTTTCGGAGATTCGAGGATCTCATCCATATCCTTGGTAAGGAATCAAACGCCCCCGTGATCTACGCGCTCCGGGGGCGGGGTGGGAAACTGGTCTTCGCATGCGTTCAGCATATCCTGGGAAGCATCTCTCCAGAGAGCGTTTCCACGATACGTGTTCCGCCGATAGCCGTTCGCATCAACACACGACCGGCAGGCTCACGCACCACCTCGCCTATGCAGTATGCTTGTTTCCCATAGGGGTGTTTACGCATCACTTCCAGTACCGCATCGATCGCTTCGCCGGGGATCATGGCCACCAACTTGCCCTCGTTGGCGACGTAGAGGGGGTCGAAACCCAGCATCTCACAGGCGGCACCCACGGCGGCGTTTACCGGAATCTTCTGCTCCTCAAGCTTGATCCCCGCACCACTCTGTTTGGCGATCTCATTTAGCGTTGTTGCAAGGCCGCCGCGGGTCGGGTCCCGCAGCACATGGATTTCTGGACAAACCTCAAACATGGCCTCCACCAGCCCGTTGAGAGGTGCCAGATCCGATTCGACCTGCGCCTCGAACTCCAATTCCCCGCGCGCCGCCAGCACGGCGATGCCGTGGTCGCCGATCGAGCCCGATAACAGCACGCCATCTCCCGGTCGAGCCTGCGCTCCACCCACCTCGCGCCCCTCGGGCACCCATCCAACACCACTGGTATTGATGAACAAGCCGTCCGCCTTGCCGCGTTCGGCCACCTTGGTGTCGCCGGCGACGATGATCACACCGGCCTCCTCCGCCGCCCGGCGCATGGATTCGACCACGCGCTCCAGCACCTCCAGCGGAAGCCCTTCTTCCAGGATGAAGGCTGCCGTCAGCCAGAGCGGGCGCGCACCCACCATGGCCAGGTCGTTGACTGCTCCGCAGATCGCAAGGCGGCCGATGTCTCCACCGGGGAAGAACAAGGGCGCGACGATGTGGTTGTCGGTCGTAATCGCCAATCTCCCACCTTCAGGAGCCGTCACAACAGCAGAGTCGTTGCCGCGCAGCAAGGTCGGATTCTTAAAGGGAGGATAGAAGCTGCGTTCAATCAGGTCCTGCGTCATCTTGCCGCCGCTGCCATGTCCGAGCACGACCTGTGCGCTGTGCTGGAGCGGAACGGGGCAGATGGCTCCCTGCATGGTTATCTCCTCACTGTGATCATCCATCCCGTCCTCCGTGTGCCACAACCGATCCATTCTCAAAGAGCATGAACCCGTAATTCAATCATGCATCTCCGTTGCCTGCTGGCTGTAACGGTAATATGCAGCGCAGGCTCCTTCCGCCGAAACCATGGTCGCGCCCAGCGGGTGTTCCGGCGTGCATTGCGTTCCAAATGCGGAACATTCGGTGGGTTTCTTCAATCCCTGCAGAATCTGTCCGGCGATGCACAGCGGCGATTCCTCGGGTTGTATGGCTTCGACATCGAACCGCACTTCCGCATCATGCCCCCGGAAGTCCTCACGCAGGCACCATCCACTCTCCGGAATCACCCCGATGCCGCGCCACTTCCGATCGCAAGGCTCGAAGACCTTGTCGATCAATTCCTGCGCCGGCTTGTTCCCCTCGAAAGTCACGGCGCGGGGATAGGCATTTTCGGCTTCCGCACGACCTTCCTCCAACTGCCTCACCGCCATGAGGATTCCCCGGACGATGTCGAGGGGCTCGAAACCCGTGACCACGATAGGTACCCCGTACGCTTCGGCGATCGGCGGATACTCCCAATACCCCATCACCGTACACACGTGTCCTGCTGCAAGCAACGCCTGCACTCGGTTGTCGGGCGAACCGAAGATCGCCCGCACAGCCGGCGGTACACACACATGTGAAACCAGCATGCTGTAGTTGTTCAGGGCGAGTTTCTTGGCCTGGACCACACTCATGGCATTCGCCGGCGCGGTGGTCTCAAAACCAATGCCGAAGAAGACCACATGGCGCTCGGGATTCTCCTTCGCCATCCGTACGGCATCCAACGGCGAGTACACCACTCGCACGTCACCGCCCGAAGCGCGCACAGAGAACAGATCGCGCCCCGAGCCCGGAACCCGCAGCATGTCCCCGTAAGACGTGAAGATCACTTCCGCCCTGGAAGCGATCGCTAACGCCTTGTCGATCAATTCCACCGGCGTGACACAGACCGGGCAGCCGGGTCCGTGCACGAGCTCGATCTCAGGAGGCAGCAATTGGTCGAGCCCATGACGCAGGATGGCGTGGGTCTGACCACCGCAAATCTCCATCAGCACCCAAGGTCGCGTCACCGTGCGCTGGATCTCCTCCAGCACGCCCCGCACTAATTCCGCATCGCGGAATTCGGTGATGAATTTCATGCCAGTCGTTCCTCCGAATCCGCATCGGCGTCGGCTTCGGCGATCTCCTGGAGCAGCGCAAGAGTCTCCTGCGCCTCCTCCTCACTGACCAAGTTGATGGCAAAACCCACATGGATGAGCGCATATTGGCCCACCTCGGCTTCGGGCACGTATTCCAGGCAGGCCTCACGAATCACGCCCCCGAAGTCTATCTTCCCCATCTTGAGACCCTCGGCCTCATAGATCTCGATAATTTTCCCAGGTATACCTAAACACACGTTTCAAACCTCCATCGTCCGGTCAATCGTCCTCGACCTTCCAATTTCCAAGCCCTGTTCTAGCGCTCCCGCAGGACTTGCAGCGCAACCGCCGCCTGCCCCAGGGCAATCCCGCCGTCATTGGTCGGAACCTGGCGGTGAATGTAGACCTCAAAATCGCGCTCGCGCAGCTGGGCCAAGGTTCGTGTCAGCAGAATCTGATTCTGCCACACTCCGCCGCTGAGCACGACCTTCCTGCTGCCGCCGCGCTCGCGGATCAACTCACACGATTTCAATACCATCGCTGCGACACCGTTGTGAAAGCGAGCCGCGATCTTTTCGACCGCAGTTCCGCTGCGAAGATCCTCCACGACGGCCTCCACCAGCGGCGCGGCATCGATCTCCTCTTCTTCGAAGGTGAAATCATAAGCTCCGGTTTCTTCGGCGTCGACGAGCATCTCGAATTCTATCGCCGCCTGCGCCTCGAAATTGACGGTTTGGCGCACACCTGCAAGCGCGGAAACCGCATCGAACAGGCGACCCATGCTGGAAGTCAGAGGGGCATTGAGCCCCAAGGATAGCATGCGCCGGACAGTCTGCAGCGCTGTGGAATCCGCAGCCTGCACCGGGGGAAGGTCCGGTGCCCATGCCAATCCTGCTCGATCCAACCAGGCCAGTGCCAGTCGCCATGGTTGCCGTACAGCCGCATCACCTCCAGGCATGGAAACGTAGCTCAGATGAAAAGGACGCTCGAAGGAACTGTAATCAGCCAGAAGAAATTCCCCGCCCCAGATGGCTCCGTCGGATCCGTAGCCCGTTCCGTCGAAAGCCACGCCGATCACCGGGCTATCCCCATCCAACCCATGCTCTGCCATACAGGCGGCGATGTGCGCATGGTGATGCTGCACTCCTACGGCGGGCAATCCCTCATGCTCTGAACGCTCCAACGCGTAGCGCGTGGCCAGGTAGTCCGGATGCAGGTCATACGCCAGAGCCTCGGGCTTCGTGCGGAAGAGACGTTCGTAATGCGCCACACCATCCTCGAACGAGCGCAACGTCTCGTAGTTCTCCATGTCCCCGATGTGATGGCTGAGAAAGGCATACCGTGCCTGCGTCAAGCAGAAGGCGTTCTTCAGCTCAGCTCCCACTGCCAGCATCGGAGGAGATTCCCAGTCGAGATGGACCGGGAACGGTGCATAGCCTCGTGAACGCCGCAGCGGATAGAGATCATCCTCGATCGCGCACACGACCGAATCGTCGCAACGCGTGCGGATGCCGCGGTCATGCATCAGGAAGGCATCCGCCAGTTGATTCAGGTTTTCTCGGGCTTCTTCGTTCTGTGTGGCGATCGGTTCTTCCTTGAGATTGCCGCTGGTCATGACCAAGGCATTCGGATAGCCCGTTTCGGTTTCCAGCAGCAGGAAGTGCAGCGGCGTGTAGGGCAGCATCACGCCAAGCGTGTCCTGCCCCGGTGCGACCTCCGGAACGATGTTGGATTCGGCCCGGCGCTTCAGGATCACAATCGGCCGCTCGTGGCTCTCGAGAAGCCGTCTTTCCACTTCGTTCATGAGGCAGTGAGCGTTCACGGCATTCATATCGGGCATCATCACCGCGAAGGGTTTATCCACCCGAAGTTTACGCCGGCGTAGTTCCACCACCGCTTCGGCATCCGTGGCATCGCATGCCAGATGGAATCCGCCCAATCCCTTGACGGCAACGATGCAGCCTTCCCTGAGCATGCTTCGAACCGCTTGAAGGGCCTCCTCTCTCTCACTGACCCTCCTACCACCCTCCTCCAACCAGATCTGGGGACCGCATTGCGGACAGGCCACCGGCTGGGCATGAAAGCGCCTGTCGAGTGGATCTTCATACTCCTCGGCGCACTGAGCGCACATGGGGAATTCCGCCATGGTGGTGTTGGGACGGTCGTAAGGAATGTCTTCGATGATGGTGAAGCGCGGACCGCAATTCGTACAATTGGTGAAGGGATAGCGGTATCGACGGTCGGAGGCATCCCGCATCTCGCGCATACAATCCGCGCAAGTGCTGACATCCGGTGAGACTGGTTGATAGGCCTCGGGGATGGTCTCCGAGGCCATGATTTCGAAACTCGAATGGGCGTTGGGCGCACACGCCTCGACCTGGATGTCATCGATGCGCGCCAGGGGAGGCGCATCCTCAACCAGGGCAGAGACGAAACGGGCTATGGCCTGCTCACTGCCGTCCACCTCGATATGAACACCGGCCGATGTGTTGCGTACCCAACCGGTCAGCGCCAGCTTCTTCGCCAACCCATACACAAAAGGACGGAAGCCGACGCCTTGCACGACGCCGGTGATGTGGATCCGGGCGCCATGCAATGCGCTCATCGACTGCCCTGACGCCTGGCTTCGATCTCGTTTCGCACCCAATCCAGCCAGGCATCCAGCCCCTCTCCGGTCTTACAGGAAAGTACGAAACACGCCAAACCCGGATTGAGGATTTCCACCCCGCGTTGGAAGTAGGGCATGTCGAAATCCACGTAGGGAAGCAGATCGATCTTGTTGACGACCAGGGCATCCACACCACGATACATGACCGGGTATTTGTACGGCTTGTCGGAACCTTCAGGCACGGAGGCAATCAGCACTGTCTTGTGTGTGCCCAATTGGAAGCTCGCCGGACAGATCAAGTTCCCCACGTTTTCCACAAGCAGCAGATCGATCTCCGCAAGGGAAAGTTCGGCCAACGCTCCCCGCAGCATGTTGGCATCCAGATGGCAATCCCCACCGGTGTTGATCTGAACAGCCACGGCCCCCGCGGCTTCAGCACGATCGGCATCGATGCTTGTGGCAATGTCGCCATCGATAACCGCCAGGCGATTGTTTTCGCTAAGCGCGCGGATGGTATGCTCAATCAGCGAGGTCTTGCCCGCGCCTGGCGAGGCCATCAGATTCATCGCCAGCACACCCGCCTCGTCGAACAGCTTCCGGTTTTCCAGAGCCAACCTGTCGTTGGCGCTGAGGATCTTTTCCTTAAGTGGGATTCTCTTGGTCACAACCGCTTCCCTTCCCATCCAGATTCCGCTGCCGGAATCATCGCCAGCGATTCCTATTTTAAGACTCTAATCGGCGCAGACCCCATCGGACAGCGCACAATGTCATATTTTCCCACACGCTTTGTCAAAACTTGCGCCAACAGAGTCGACAAGTCCCAGATGAATGCTTGATTTCCGGTTTCTCCGCCCACCTGTCCAGATCCCCCTGAAGGCTGCCGTCAAGAGGCGTCATCGGTCTCCACCTCGATCGCCTCCACTTGAAACTCGTTTCCCGAGGTCAGCTTGACGCGCGTGCCACCGCAACGAGGACACGAAAAATCCTCCCCCTCCGGTTTGTAAGCCTTCTCGCAGTCCGAGCAGAGAAAAACAGCCGGAATGCGTCGGAAGCGGAGCTCCGCGCCTTCTGCCAATGTTCCCTCGCTGATCATGTCCCAATAGAACTGCACGGAATCGTCGATGATGGAGGACAACTGACCGATCACCAAGTGAATCGCGGAGATGCGAACCGCTCCCGCTTCCGCACCATGGCGCAGCGCGATCTCGAGGATACTTTCCGTCACTGGAAGTTCATGCATCGCTGTTCAGCCGCTCCTCGTGGTCCCTCTGCGCCCAGCCCCGACGAGGTTCTCAAGCCTGTTTGACTTGCGCATCGCTCAATCGGGCCTTGACCTCGGTCTTCTTGTACGCCAGGATCTTGATCAGTTCATTGATGCCCTTCGTGCCGCCGTTGATGGACAGCGCCGTGATCAGCGCATCCGCCCAGCGCGGCACCGATACGCCCAGCGCCATGAGAATGTAGAGCCTCAACCCAACGGTCATCGCTAGAGCTATGGCGAACGCCACGGCGCTCAGAATCCATTTCTTGTGCTTCTTGATGACCGCATCCAGGACCGGATCCAGCAGTTCCAGCAATTGCTGCAGAGCCAGACTGGCCACAAGCACAGGCGCTATGGAAGCCGCTACTTCGTCCATGATCCATCCTCCCTTAGGCATTCGTGTAAGTATCCCGGAATGTGTTCATGGGATAGATCTCATTGTAAGGCGAAGCCCTCAGCGTTCCAAGGGTTGTTGAGGATCCAATCAGGTCTGAGGGCGCATGGAACAATTTCCCGCGCTCCTGCATCTTTCCCATGCCCATCCCAGAGCACCTTCATCTCTGACTCGCGGGGTCAATCCAGAGAATCGGTTTCCAAACGGGATGGACTTGAACGTTGAGGGAACATCCCGACAAGCATTTCAGCCCACCTGTGGGAATTTATTTTAAATAACGAGATTCCGATTCGTGTGGTTTTGGATTGTTAAAATTGATTTTCCCTTTATGATCAGTTCCATGACGCACCATGGTCTCGGCGAACATCATGCACAGATGCGAAGGTTGGATCTCATCGATCAATTCAGCGGTGTCTTCATCTTAACTTATGTTTGAATATTCCACCCTGTTCTAACCCGAATCTTCTTGGCCCCCGATTTTCAACAAGTGCGCTTGCCAGCCAAGTAGGACTTGAGGTTCACGCGGTCGCCTCCCAAGGAATGGACGGGGAAGCTTCCTTTTAGGGTGCCTGCAACCAGGGATCCATCTTCCGCGACTTATGTCATGTCTCAATGTCCCTCCGGTATCTACCGCCCCCAGAATTAAACCCCAATGACCCGCAAAGGCCAGCTGCTCGGAAGAAAAGTCCATTGCCCCCCGTTAGGATAATTGCGAGGGGGTGGGCAACCCGATTTACCTTTTTCTAACTCGCCTTGCGTTCTCGGTACTTGGGTACTATAATTTATTCCTAACCAAGCCCCGGGGGGGGCATGTAGTTTCTCAAGATGTCTTTCAAACCTATCTACGATCATCGTTCGATGTTGCACGTTGATCCGGATAGAACTGCATATAAACCGAAGGACGGTGTCTATGCACGCCTTAGATGCGCGGGAAAACGCATCCGTACAAAGCAGCACCCAGCATATGACCGATCCCATCTCCGATAGGGCGAGGGAGAAGGTGGATCATCTGGGTATCGACCTGGATGATCTCCCATTTTCAGCAGAGCGCGGACGGGTATTGATCATCGATGACGACCCAGACATGGTGCAGCTCCTGAAACAGACCGTGCGGTCTGCCGGAATGGATGTTACCGGAGCACTCAATGCCAGCGATGCCCTGACAAAATGCATACGGCATCCTCCGGATGTCTTGTTGCTGGATCTGATGATGCCTGAGGTGGATGGATGGGAGACCCTGAAGTCTCTGCGCAAATACACCAATGCGCCCGTTGTGATCGTATCGGCGAAAGCAAGCAAGGATGAAATCGTGGAAGGGTTAGAAAGTGGTGCGGATGATTACATCACCAAACCCTTCTATCCGCCGGAATTGATCTCCCGCGTCAAAGCCGTAATGCGCCGCTCGGGTCCTTTGCAACAACAAACGGTGCTGAATTTTCCCGATATCGAACTGACGTTGGACATGGCTGCACGGCAGGCAGAGATCCGAGGACATGCTGTTGATCTCTCGGCAAAGGAATTCAACGTGCTAACCGTTTTGGCACAGAGCGCTCCCAAGCCTGTGCGCTACGAAATCATCGCTGTCGAAGTATGGGGATCGTATCAAATCAAGATGCGGAATCGCATCAAGTGGTTAGTACACAATTTGCGACGCAAGCTCGAAGATGAAGCCATGGAGCAAGAGATCATCAAGAATCGTGTTGGTTTTGGCTATCAACTGAATATCCCCACGAACCATGATGAAAATGCAACGACCGATTAGAAAGTGCTGAGTGATCCATTGAACGTTGCTTCTCTAACAAAGGAGGAGGAAAACAGCGCGAGACGAGGACGAGAATCAAAGATACATCCATCACTGTTTCAACACAATCGGGGGGGTTGAACGATATGATTTGGATTACCAAGCAGAAGGACCGAGAAGTTAAACGTAGGTAACAGGATATAAGGAAGCGCAGATGAAAAAAACAATGAGAAAGTATCTACACCACACGTCTATCTTCATGAACATATTTGGCACCATCTCGATCATCACGTCTTTGCTGGTTGCCTTCTTCCCCCAGACGGGCGTGAATGCGCAGGGAGGTTCGGGTGCCATCTGGACTACGGCCAATGACTGTGGTGACCTCAGCCAGGACGTGAATCACTTCGACGTAGGCGATCACGTCTACATCAACGGCTCCAATTTTGATTATTCCACGCCTCCGGATCCAGCCATCGAACATGACTGGTCGATCACAGGTAAACCCGGCGGGGCGAGTGGTGATCCCAATATCGTGGTTGCCTCCGGAACCGTGATTGCTGTAGCTCCCGATGGGACGTTCTGCGTGAACGCCTACACCATCGCGCCCGATGACTGGGGTGAGTACTCCGTGAAGGTTGGCAGCAAGGGCGACAACTTCCGCGTAATTCCCGCGGGCATTGGCTCGATCGCTGTGGCCAAAACCGCCAACCCAACCTCACTCCCCGAGAGCGGCGGCAATGTGGATTTCCAGTTCACCGTGACCAACACGCATGAGACGATCCCGCTGACGCTCGACACGCTGGTCGACGATGCCTTTGGCGATCTCGACGGTCAGGGTACATGTGTCCTGCCACAGACCATCGATCCTTTGGCCGATTACACCTGCACCATCACCAAGTGGCTTGCCCAGGAGGCCGGTACAAGCCATACGAACACCGTGACCGCCACCGGAACGGATGCCAACACGAATCCGCTCGGTCCGGTGACGGATAATGCTACTGTGACCTTCACCGATGTGTTGCCGTTGATCACGGTAGTCAAGGAAGCCAGCCCGGCTTCGGTCTGGGAACCCGGCGACAGTGTGAACTTCACCGTCACGGTGACCAACACCGTCCTCGAATCGCTCACACTCGATTCGCTGGTTGACAGCATCTTCGGCGATCTCAACGGCCTGGGCTCCTGTTCCATGCCACAGACGCTGGCAGCCGCTGGCTCGCCAGGTGATTCCTACACCTGCACCTTCCCTGGTGCGGTAGCTGGCCAGCCCGGCGATACTCACACGGACATCGCCACGGCTTCCGCCTCGGACAACGATGGCAACTCTACAGAAGCCAGCGATGATGCCTCGGTGACCTTCGACGATATCCTGCCGTCGATCACCATCGAGAAGACCGCCTCTCCCACGCTGGTTCCCGAGACGGGCGAATGGGTGACCTACAGCCTGACGGTCACCAACACTTCCGCCGAGGACCTGACCCTGAATTCGCTGATCGACGACATCTACGGCGATCTCAACGGGAAGGGAACCTGCTCCGTGCCGCAGACGCTGGCAGCCTCCGGCGGGTCCTACTCCTGCTCCTTTGACATGTTAGTCAGCGGCGCAGCTGGTGAGACCATAACCGACTGGATCGACGCCAGCGCCTCGGATGACGATGGCAACACGGCCAGCGCCAGTGACGACGCTACGGTCACGATTGAGGATGTCGGACCCAGTGTCGGCCTGGTCAAGGATGCCAACCCCACCACCGTTCCTGAAACGGGCGGGGATGTCGACTTCACGATTACGATCACCAACATCGGCGATGTGGACATCGAAATCGTGGACCTGGTCGATGACCAATTCGGCGACTTGACCATCAGCATGGACGATTGCTTTGGCAACCTTTGGAATATCCTCATTCCTGGCGAGAGCTCGATCTGCACGTTCACGCGCTGGCTCTCTGGGCCGGCTACAACCACGCACACAAACGTAGCCACAGTAACGGCAGAGGATATTGATGAAAATGAGGTAACTGCCAGCGACGATGCGGATGTCACTTTCACGGACGTGCTGCCGGACATCGAGGTCATCAAGACCGCATCTCCCACCTCTGTCCCTGAATCCGGTGGGAATGTGACCTTCACCTTCAGGGTCAACAACCTCTCCACCATCCCAGTCTCGCTTGAAGTACTCGACGACAACATCTTCGGTGATCTGAACGGCCAGGGAAGCTGCTCGCTCAATCAGAGCCTGGATCCCATGGGTGATCCCGGCGACTACTATGAGTGCTCCATCTCCGAGTGGCTCTCCGGTGAACCGGATGTGCCGCACATCGATGTCGTGACGGCAACGGCCTACGACGATGAACGCAATTCCGCCACGGACACCGACGACGCCGAGGTAACGTTCGAGGACCAGCTGCCAGACATCATGGTCTTCAAATCTCCATCCGTCAGCTCTGTGCCGGAGATCGGTGGAGATGTGACCTTCACCATCGATGTCATCAACTGGAGTGCTGAACCGGTAACGTTGACCCATCTCAACGACGATGTATTTGGTGACTTGAATGGCGAGGGCACCTGCTCGCTGGATCAGATACTGGAAGCTGCGGGTTCAGTTGGTGACTCCTATAGTTGTTTGTTCACCAAGTGGCTCTCCGGAGACGCGGGTACCACTCACACGGACAACGTCACAGCCACAGCATGGGATAACGACGGCAACTCGGACACGGATACAGATCCTGCCGAGGTGACCTTCACCGACGTCTTACCCGCCATCCTGGTGGACAAGGTAGCCGACCCCACGCTGGTTCCCGAGACCGGTGCAGACGTGACCTACACCGTGACAGTGACCAACGAAGTCGATGAAGCACTGACGCTGGACTCGCTGATCGACGACATCTACGGCGATCTCGATGGGGAGGGAACATGCTCCGTGCCGCAGACGCTGGCAGCCTCCGGCGATCCGGGTGATTCGTACACCTGCTCCTTCACCGAGTGGGTCGACGGCCCTGCCGGCGAAACGGTGACGGACATCGTTGAGGCGAGCGCCTCGGACGACGATGACAACACGGTGTATAACGAGGATGATGCGGTCGTCGAGATTCAGGATGTTGAACCCAACATCTCGGTCGAGAAGACAGCGGGGCCGGGCTCGGTTCCCGAAACCGGGGGGAACGTAACCTACACGATCGTCGTCACCAACACCGGGCCGGTCACGCTGTGGCTTCAGGAAATGATCGATGACAAGTTCGGCGACCTGAACGGCAAGGGTAACTGCGTCGTGGCGAATCAGGAGATTCTCCCCACGGGCACCTACGCCTGCAGCTTTACGGAGTTCGTGAGCGGTGAAACCGGCATTCCGCACATCAACACCGTCACGGTGGAAGGTGAGGATGCTGAACGCAACGAAGTCACCGACGAAGATCCTGCCACCGTAGAGTTCACCGACGTCCTGCCGGAAATCTCCATCGTGAAGACCCCGAGCACGGGTGTCGTCTACGCCCCCGGTGCCAATGTGACCTTCACGGTGACGATCACGAATCTCACGGCAGAAGAGGTCGCCATCGACAGCCTGGCCGACAGCGTCTTCGGCGACTTGAACGGTCAGGGCACCTGCTCTGTGCCGCAGCTTCTGGAACCCGCCGGCGATCCTGATGATAGCTACACATGCAACTTCACAGCCTATATCGGAGGGCCCGCAGGCTCGCTGCACAGCAACATCGTCACCGCATCCGGCTCCGATGATGATCAGAATCCGGTAAGCGCCAACAATGACGCCTTCGTCCGAGTGCTGACCATCGTCACACCGCCGCCGTTCATCCCCGTTACGGGTGTCGATCTCGGTGGAAGTGAGTTACCTCTCAGTTCGCTTGGCTTCGCCAGCCTGGGAATGATGTTCTTCGGCCTGGGTTTCGTTACCAAGGGCTTTGCCGGCAAACGCGAGGAAGACGAAGAGTAGATAACATCGATGAGGTAGAATGGGATCCGGGGCTCCCTGTGATGCTGGAGCCCCGGATTGTTCTTCTAAAGGTAGGGTGAGGGAAGATGATCGATCCCAACACAAAGCCCCGAAAGAGAGCATTGAGCATACTGCTGATCCCGATCGGATTGATGATCTTGCTGCTGGGTGCTTTGGGTTTGGGCTATGAATTGCAGGAGCCAACCCAGGAGGAGGTCTTCCAGGAATTGATCGTCACTGTTGATCAGAAGGAAGGGTTTGCGCCTTTTTTCGCTTCAGATCCGGATACGCCAACAGCCACGGATGCGGAGCCACAGGCTACTGGTGGCGATCAGGATCCCACCTATTCAACCGAGCCTCCTTCTGACCAGGAGCCCACTCAATCCTTTAGCATCCTGGGGAGAGTGCCGGAAAATCTGCAGATCCCCTCCATTGGATTGGATGCATCGATTGTGCCGGTCGATCATGTGGAAGCCGAACTCTATGATGTGACCTTCAATCTCTGGCTGGCCCCTGTAGGGGGTCGCGTCGGATGGCATTCGAGCTCCGCCCTGCTTGGCGTTGGAGGCAACACGGTTCTCAATGGACACCACAACGCTTACGGAAACGTCTTCGAGCATCTCATCGATGTCAAAGAGGGCGATCGGATCGTTGTGCGTTCCGGAGCGTATGACTTCCATTACATCGTCACAAACAAAGTGCTCCTTTCGGAACGTTTCCAGACCTTCGAAACACGCATGGAAAATACGGTCTGGATCGAACCCACCGATGACGAGCGCGTTACCTTGATTACCTGCTGGCCTGCATCCAGCAACACTCACCGACTGATCATTGTCGCCAAACCCTATTCGAGCGTCGGAGATGATCGTGAAATCCTTGATCAATAAGAAGCTGGATCAGCACAGCGAAAGTACACAGGGCTTCCCTGTGCCATGAACATGGACTTGATGGATGGCCGGTAATGGGCATACAATGGTGCAGGGGCACACAAATTTCCGTCATCCAAAATCTCACACCAGAATCAACCAGCCAATCCTGCAGGTTCCTTGGAGCGCACGGTGAAGCTGAACACAGATTGGGGTAAAGGATGTGCGGAGAAGTAATCTGTGAAGAGCCGCTTGAGATCCTTGTCAATCTGAGTTAAACCCGCGTTAGATCGGAGGAACAGATATGAAGAGGTTCCGCCCCATCTCCTTTGCATTAATGACCATGTTTGTGTTGATGCTGGCCTGTGGCCCCATGGGCACAGCCGAACCCACGATACCGCCTGAAGACGCCGCCGCCACGGCTGTCGAGTTGACCCAAACAGCCCACGCAGCCGCTATGGAAACCCTGGCGCCTGACACGGAAACCCCCAGCCCGACAGCAACGCAAACCGCCGTGCCAACCTCCACCAACACGCCCATTCCAAGCCCTACTCCATTCTGCGATCGGGCTGCATTCATCAGCGAATCCATACCGGATGGCATGGACTTTGAACCCGACACGGCTTTTACCAAGAGTTGGAGGCTCCAAAACGCCGGCGCCTGCACATGGACTTCGGAATACTCCCTCGTGTTCGATCACGGCGATTTGATGAGCGCCCCGACGATCGTGCCGCTTAGCGGCAGTGTGGCTCCGGGGCAGGAAGTCGATGTCGAGGTCGACATGGTCGCTCCCTCCTCTGAGGGATCTTACACAGGCCATTGGATGCTGCGCAACAATTCAGGCGTCCTGTTCGGGCTCGGTTCGAACGCCAATCTAACATTTTGGGTGGAGATCGACGTCGTTGAACCCCCACCGATCGTGATGATCATTCCTGGGATCATCCAACCCCTGTTCCCGGGTTGGCTCTTGCCAAGAACTGAGCAGGAATACGGACAAACATCTCTGTCAGCCGGTTCGTCAGGGCATGCAGAGGTCAGCTGCCCCAGTGGATCGATTGTCGTCGGTGGTGGATTTGGCGCCACCAATGGCTTGGTGGTGTACAGCAGCGTTCCGATTTCCAATGGTTGGAGAGTCTATGCCAAGAACACTACCACGATCAACAAGCAATTCAACGCCTACGCAATCTGCCTTTACAACACTGCGGGTACGGTAAGCTTTGAATCCAATAATGAGATTATTCCCGCTGGTGGAGCCAATAGTTCGAAAGCCGTCTGTCCCTCGGGGTCGTATATCACCGGAGGGGGATTCGCATCCAACCCGAACCGTCATTGGGTCTACGCCACGCTCAAGAGCGGCACCGGATGGGAAACCTACGCTCGGAACATTACAACCGCCGATCATCAGATCACCACCTACGCCGTTTGCCTGTCGGGTGTCAACGCTTCCACCACGCAAGTTTTCGATCAATCGACGATACCCGGTACATCCTCGGGTGGAGGTGAGGTAGCCTGCCCGACGAACACCTTGACCACGGGTGGAGGATTCTGGCTTTCCACCAACATGCAGCTCTACAGCAGCTTCATGAAACTCACGGACTCCAGCCGGTGGAACAACTTCGCCAGAAACAACTCCTTCACACCACGGTTGATCAACATCTACGCAACCTGCCTTTCCTTCCCGTAGGATTCCATCCGACGGGGAAACCCAGGAACCTCGATTGGACCGGCACAAAACGTGCCGGTCCAATGTTTTCCTCATCAGGATTGTTGAATAAAAATGCCGGCGCGTAATCCGCCGCATGCGGAACATGATCGCTGCAGGTTTCCGAAAATCTGGTTTGAAGATCGTTCGCAGGGAAAGAATGCGCTCAGATGCTGGCGATGTCCACGATCGTGACGCCGTCACCACCTTCGTTCGCCTCTCCGGGTTTGAAGGAGGCCACGTAGGGATTGTCTCTCAAGCTCTGGCGAATCGCGGCACGCAGGCGTCCCGTCCCCTTGCCATGGATCACGCGCACGTATGGCATTCCCGCTAGAGAAGCCGCATCCAAGCGTCGATCCAGCTCCATCAGCGCATCATCCACAACCATGCCCCGCACGTCGATTTCCAACGCCGGAGCCCTGCCAGGATCCATCATACCGCGTGCTTCCGATGTTCTGCGCCTGGAGCGGTCTCGCCTGGCGGCATCTTCCGCATCACCTTTCTCAAGGGGCATGACCTCGTCCCGTCGAGCGCGAACGCGTAAATTACCAATCTGCACTTCCACGTGCTCAGCCGTCACACCGCTGACCACGCCTTCGCTGCCCAACGTGCGCAGCATGACACGATCCCCGCGTGCGTAGGCAAGATCCGTCTCCGCCGTATCAGGTTCCCTACTTGCTGCAGGCTGTTCCACAACCTTCTCGAGCGCTTCGATCACATCCTCGACGGGTTTTATCTCATCCAATGGCAGGGCGGCCACCTTCAAGCGTCCCCGCAGTTTCCGTAGATCCTTGCGCACCTGCTCGATCTCCACCGCCGCACCCTGACGTGCCTTGTCGAGAATTTCGGCACGCTCATCGTCAATCGATTGCAGACGATGAGCGAGATCCTCGCGCAGCTTCTGCGCATCCCTGCTTTCTCGCTCGGCGTGTTCCATCGCTTCTCGGGTGGCGTCACGCTGACGGTGGATCTCATCCAGCATGCTTTCGGCCCGCAATTCGTCGGGGTCGATCATGCGCTTGGCCCGCTCGACGATGCTTTCGTCCAGCCCCAGCCGCCTGGCGATGGCCAGGGCATTCGAGCGCCCGGGCAGACCGATCGTGAGGTGGAAAGTCGGCTGCAGACTCTGGATGTTGAATTCAACACTGGCGTTGTGAACGCCAGGCATTCTGTGCGCGAAGGTTTTCATCTCGGGATAGTGCGTCGCTACGAGTGTTGTGATCCCTCTCTCCATGAGGGTTCCAAGAATGGCGCGCCCCAGCGCAGCGCCTTCCTGGGGATCCGTTCCCGCCCCCAATTCGTCGAGAACGACCAGCGAACGCGCATTGGCATCCTCGAGGATGGTGATGATGTTGGTGATATGGGCGGAGAACGTCGAGAGCGATTGCTCGATCGACTGTTCATCCCCGATGTCGGCAAACACGTTCTCGAAGACCGAAAGTTCCGATCCCGAAGTAGCCGGAATCTGCAAACCACACTGCGCCATCAGGACTAATAATCCAACCGTCTTGAGCGCCACGGTCTTGCCGCCGGTATTGGGCCCGGTGATCACTAGGGCGTAGGTCTCGTCATCCAGGACGACATCGATTGGAACCACCGCGGCAGCATCCAGCAGCGGATGCCGCGCCGCCAGCAGTTTCAACATCGATCCAGGATGCGGTCCATCGGCGGCGTGAAAGGAATGCAGCAGCGGTTCACTGGCATCCAGCTGCTCGGCCAATCGCGCCTTGGCGAATGCCAAATCCAGCTTCGCCAGCGCCTCGACGGTTGCGGTGATCTCATCGGCATGCTTGCCGATCAACGCACACAGCTCGCTCAGGATGCGTCGAATCTCGTCCCGCTCTGCCAGCCCGAGTTCCCGCACTTGATTGTTCTGCTCGACGACCTGCAGCGGTTCGACGAACAGCGTCGCCCCCGATGCGGATTGATCGTGGACCACGGAGCGGAACTTGGTTTTGAACTCCGCACGCAGCGGGACCACAAAACGCCCCTCGCGTTGGGTGATGATCGGTTCCTGCAGCATGTGCACGATGTCCGGATTGCTGATCACAGTTTGAAGCTTTTTCGTCAAACGCTCACGCGCCACACGCAGATCGCGTCGAATCTTGGAGAGCTCCGGCGAAGCATCATCGACGATCTCTCCCCGCGAATCGAAGGTCGCGTCGATGGCATCCACCAAATCCTTGCAGGCTGCGATTCCCTTCGCAATCCCAGAAAGCACGGGGTAATCCTGTTTTTGCTTCTCCAATGTCCTTCTCAGTCGCTGCCCGGCGATCAGCGTGCCCTTGATATCCAGGATCGCATCCGGTTCGAGAATCGCGCCGCGCCTCGTAGCCTCAGCCGGGGCGCGCACATCCCGCGCGCCGCCGATGGTGAGCGCGGGTATGAGGCTCAGCAACAGGCACGCCTCGCGCGTCTCCTCCTGCATGTGCTGCGCATCCGAAAGCTGCGCCGTCGGCGTCAACCTCAGCGCCAATTCCTTTGACGCCGAGAAAGCCGCCAGGGCTGCAAGTCTGTTCAGGATCTTGGGAAGCTCGAGCGCTTCCAGCGATTTTGGATTCATCGGCCAGGAGTGTATCACAATTCCAACTTCGATCCGCCCCTCGACATGCACGGCTCCCGACGTCGACAACCACGATACCCTGCAGTTGAAGTAACGCCGTTCATCACTACTCCCCGTCCTCTTAAACCTTCAGAATAGAGATCAGCAGACTGAACGCATCCAATCAAAACCGACAACCTGCTTCCCATGCCGGAGGTAGCGCATGACCAATCTTACCGATGCTTTCCTGGAATTGGTGCGCCTGACGGCCACCGATCTGGCCCCAGACGCGGAATCGGCGCTTGTCGCTGCGCGCCAGCGAGAAGCGCCCGGCTCTGCGGCCCAAGGCGCTTTGGATACCATCCTCGAGAACGTGAACCTCGCGCGGCAGAATTCCACACCGATCTGCCAGGATACCGGCACGCCCATCTTCTACATCCATCATCCCCAGGGTTGGAGCACGCGCCAGCTGAGCGAGCAGATCCGCGCCGCCGTGGCCGAAGCCACCGCCCGAGCGTACTTGCGGCCGAACGCCGTGAATGCCCTCACCGGCAAGAACTCGGGCAACAACCTGGGAGGGCATCACTATCCCAGCCTTCATTTCATCGAGACCGAGGAAGACGGGATCATCGTTGATCTGCTCCTCAAGGGCGGTGGATGCGAGAACGTGGGCGCTCAATACTCCCTCCCCAACACACGCCTTGGAGCAGGTCGGGATCTGCACGGCGTGCGAGCGGTCATGCTCGACATGGTCTTCAATGCCCAGGGGAAAGGTTGCGCTCCCGGAGTTCTCGGTGTGGCCATCGGGGGCGATCGCGGAACGTCCTACCTGGCTTCCAAAGAAGCTTTGCTGCGCAAGCTTGACGACACCAACACCGATCCCGAATTGGTAAAATTCGAGGCTCAAGTGCTCGAAGATGCCAACCGGCTCAAGATCGGACCCATGGGATTCGGCGGAGAAACGACCGTACTGGCCGTCAAGGTCAAAGGCCTGTATCGTCTTCCCGCCAGCTACTTCGTGTCAATTTCCTACATGTGCTGGGCTTATCGCCGTCGACGCATGATCGTTGCCGATGATCGGACCAGTTACGAATAGTGGAGGCCCTGATGCACAAACTCACCCTTCCCATTCCTGATGAAGACATCCGGGCACTCAAAGTGGGCGATTCTGTATCGCTCTCCGGGGTGATGCTCACCGGTCGTGATACGGTCCATAAATGGATGATTGAGACCTTCATCAAGAAGACACGTTCACCCGCCGATGATGATGAGCAGGTGTACGAGGCGATCCGCGCCATACTCGATGGTGGCGCGATCTACCACTGCGGTCCCGTAGTGGCGGGGTTGGATACCGGCGATTACCGCTTCGTTGCCGCAGGACCAACCACATCCATCCGCGAGGAACCTTACCAGGGCGATGTGATGCGCCACTTCAATCTCAAAGCCGTGATCGGCAAGGGGGGGATGGGGCCGAAAACCCTGGCCGCCTGCCAAGAAGTTCCCGGCGTGTATCTGCATGCTATCGGCGGTGCTGCATCACTGATCGCACAATCCGTACGCAAGGTGCGCGGCGTGCACAAGCTGGAGTTCGGCGTTCCTGAAGCCCTGTGGGAGATCGAAGTCGTCGATTTCCCCACGGTGGTGACCATGGATTCCCACGGCAACAGCCTGCATGTCGAGGTGGAAACAGAGTCCAAAGCGGCTCTCAAAACCCTGCTTGCTGAATGAGCGGCGGATTGCCGATCTCGATTCTTGGGAACCCCTTGTCTTGATCTGCACAACGGAGGGTGGAGGAAGCAACCCCGCCGT
>DUET01000084.1 GCA_011192015.1 Anaerolineae bacterium | reverse complement strand
TCGCCTCGGCGATCACCAGGGCGCCCTTCTTGGGTCCCCTGTCGTACATGTGGGTGATCTTCCCCTCGGTGACGAGCTCCCCGCCCTGCGCCGGGATGGGATTGTGGAGGATCAGGTCATGCTCGCCGTGCAGCATGCCCCCCAGGTTCACGTTGGAGACAGCGACCACCTGGGCGAAGAACTCGATCACGATGGGCACGGCGAAGCTGGGGATGACCTTCAGCCTCTCCTCGTAGGCGTACTCGAGCTCGTCAAATCCCGCACCCACACCCACGGCGTAGAGCACGATGTCCTTCCAGGCGTACGTGCTGTGCACCGGTCCGATCTTCCTGCCCACGGCAGCCAGGTTCAGACTCATGGCCTTCCTCCGCTTTCATCCCTCACCCGTTGCACTGTAAACATCGAACAAGAACACTTTGACTCAGATTGCCTGCCGCTGGCGAAGCGCCTCGATCTGCTGCGCTTCGACACCCAGCGAGGCCAGGATTACATCCGTATGTTCCCCCAGCTTGGGCGCCGCACCCTGTGCTGCGGGCGGATCGGCGTTCAATCGAATCGGCGGCATCATGCCCCTATCCGGCTTCAGGTCCAGCGCCTGCACCGGGGCGCTCTCCAGCGCCTCGCCCAGGCTGTAGACCGGCTCACAGCAGCAGTCCACCTCCTCCATGATCTCCATCCACTCGGCGCGCGTTCGCTGCTGGAAGAGGGCGCAGAACTCGTCATAGGCACCCTCTCCCGCCGCAGCCGGCGCAAACTGCGCATCCAGCAGATCCCGCCTGCCGACGGCGTCGCAGAAGGCGGACCAGAATTCGGGCTCCAATGCCGCCATCGAGATCCAACCCCCGTCCTTGCAGGCATAGAGCTGATAGCAGACCGCGCCTCCGGTCAGCAGATCGCGCTCGATGCCGCGCGGCTGCCCACCCATCTGATTAGCCAGTGCGAAGGGCATGCTGGCCAGGGTCGTCCCGAGCAGGGAGGATTCCACGCGCAGGCCGCGCTCCGCGTCCTGCGTCTGCATGAGGGCAGCGAGAATGCCGATCGCGGCCCACAGGCCTCCGGTGATGTCGGCGATCTGAGTCCCGGGAAAACACGGCTTCCCACCGGGCCGACGGGCGACGTCCAGCATGCCCGACAGACCGACGAAGTTGAGGTCATGCCCAGCGCGATCCCGATGGGAGCCCTGGGTTCCATAGCCGGTCAGCGAGCACTGGACCAGGCGAGGATTGGCTTCTGCCAGCACTTCCGCCCCCAATCCCAGGCGCTCCATCACGCCCGGCCGGAAGGTCTCGATGAGCACATCCGCCGTCTTGATCAGGGAGAGAAAGATGGCGTGTGCCTCAGCGTCCTTCAGGTTGAGAGTGAGGCTCTTCTTGCCTTGGTTGAGAAGGCGAAAGAGGAGGCTCTCGCCGTCCTGCAGGGGCGGGACGAAGCGCGCCCAATCACCCCTTCCAGGCTGCTCGATCTTGATCACCTCCGCGCCGAGGTCCGCCAGGATGCGAGAGCAGTAGGGACCGGGAAAGAGCGGGGAAAGGTCGAGCACCCGCTTTCCGACCAGGGGAGGAGGACCGCTTTCACGAGGTGGATCGGAACGGTTCACGAGGTCCCTGCCAGGTTGCTGAGAAGCAATGCAGGATGCCTTATTCAGGGCTCCATGCACCGAAATCAGGGTGCGGTCAGAGGTCTTGCAAAACCAAGACCCACACCCCTTCTGCACTAGTATAGATCAGCTTATGCGTACGCGAAAACGAGCCGTACTGAAGCGGTGGTGTACCAGCAGGATGTGTTTGCGACATGTCACCCAAACGTTGCAGTTGTTGAGTTTGGGCAACGTGGATCCATTTCGTTCGAAGGCCCTCCGAGGGCGATAGATTTCCTTCCAAAACGGAGGCATCCATCGGTTGTTGAATCAACTGCTCTGCAATACACATCTGGTTGGATGTAGATTCGGTCCATCAATGAGGCTTGAAAGTGAGCGCGCTTTGTTCAAAGACAGGCAGGCGTTCTGGAAAATCCTCATCCCCTGCAGCATACGTGATTGCCCAGATTGTCGTACCGTCTTTGATCACGTACAAGACCTCTTTCGCCACAATCCCATAGAGCGCGAACTCGACAACGACTCGACCCGCTTCATGGTCCCCAAGCATTACAATCCCTCGCTCCAATACTTGGAAATGGTCAGGTAGGATACCCAAGGCCGCATCCAAATAGGTGTCCAAGGTCATTGCAGATGGTACCCTCTCGGTGGCAACAGAAACATTGGTCAAGAAACCTGAGGGGCCAACCTCGGAGTCAAATACCCAGATCACATACATGGACGGATTCTGCTCGATCATCTGGGCCATAGGCTCGAAGTCTGGGCCGAGATTTCTCAAGTTTTCAACAATCACATCCAGATCCTCGCTCAGATCACCTCCCTCAAAGCTCTCTGGCAACCAAAGCTCTGCTCCTGGGCCCTCAAATTTTTCCCAACCTGGAATCGGCGTGGAGGAAGGTTGTGTCGTAGCGTTAAGCTCGGATGTCGAGAGCTGATTACAACCGAAAATCGCAACCAGCAGGACCAAGTGCATCAGGGCGATACGATATCTTCTGTTCATGGTTAATCTTTCCCCTTGGAGTTTTCTGGCTTCATCCTCTAAGTTGCCCAACGGATAGAAAACAGTCTCAATGGATTTACTCCATCTCCAACTGACCAACCCTCCACCACACCTTCGATGCCTGTCTCATTGCCTCCAATCCAATTCGTTCCAGAAAGAAGACATGCTCATCGGATCATCATCAGGAGAATAAGAACCGTGACAATCCCGTTGATCACGAGATAGAAGAGTCCTGCAAGGATGATCCAGTCCCAGGATCGGGCTTCTCGAATGATCGGATCGCGCGAACTCACGACCAGCGTTTTCGCGGACTGGTCACCCAATCGCTGGTATAGGGGTGGTTTCATACTCATATAGGCGATCAAACCGAACACAATAGCATCAACGAAACGCAAAACGCCTCGAACCAAGGCGGCTTTAAAATCACACGGTGTGCCATCAGTCTTGATCACGCGCATGCCCAGCAGGAGCTTTCCAATCGTCGCTCCAAAGAACGCCTCGAAACTGACTGCGTAAACCAGTGCGCCGAATAATCCAAGAAGGAGACTCAATCCCCAGGGCAACTCCTGAAAATAATTGACCTCGATGTCCATGAGCATCAAGGCATATCCTATGAACATGCCCGCCAGGAAGCCTGTGGCGTAATCGATGGCGTACATGAATAGCTGATCGATGATCCAGGACAGCGCGCGTATGCCAAATTTCTTTCCTTGAACCATAGGCTGGTCATCTTGCAGTTGTTCCATGACCGATAGGACCTTTCGCTCCCCTTCCATCAGAAATCTCCTCCCTTCCGTTCCCGATCGGTATGGTACTCCTCAGATCAAACGCTCAGCAGGGCTATCCGTGGATTGTCATGGGATGCAGATGCTGTATTAAAGTATTCGTTCCCAACGCTTACCCTATCACCAATCAGCATGCCGAATGAGAACATCGTCTTCGATCTAACCAAGTCAAAGTCCATGGATCTTTGTTCATCGACAACGCTGGATTGAGGGATTGGTTTTTCATTCCCCCTATGCAGGATTGCCATGAGCATACAGCAGGGAAATCGTACGTGCAACCGAGGGATGAAAGCAGATGATGAAGGTTCCTCACATGGGCCAGCCTTCGATGGGAAGACATCCTCAGCAGGGCGCCGCCTTAGGAACGCACCAGATTCAATGCGATCTGTTGGTCACTCCCCCGGCAAAGCTCGGATGAACTTGCCCACCAGATCGATGATGGCGCCCTCCTTCTCCCACGCTTCCTGTCCCCAGATGCCGTGAAGGGGATCGGCCGTGGTGACGATCAGCAGGTCGAGCTCATCCACCAGGACGAGCAGGTTCCCGCCATGCCCCCATGCGTAGTTGAAATTGTGGTCACCTGCCCTGGCGGACCACCATAGATACCCATACCCGATGTCGCGAAAATAGCGACCAATCCTGTTKCCGTAGATACCCCTCGAATAAACCTGCAAAGAATCACGCACCCAATCGGCTGGGACAACTTGATTCCCCTCATAGACTCCCTGATCGAGATAAAGCTGGCCGAACTTGGCCGCATCGCGAGCTGTAAAGGAGATGTCTCCACTTCCAAAGCAGTAATTGTTCGCGTCGCGCGGCCAATCACCCACCTGGGCATCGATCGGTGAGAAGAGGTTCTGCTGGCTGTACGGTAGGAGATCCGTATCACAAGCCCGCGCTACGATCACCGCCAGGAGATGCGCCGTCAGATTGCTGTAACCGAACTCGGTTCCAGGATCACTGGTGAGAGGAAAATCAACCAGGTGAGGCAGCCAGCTTCTGCTCGATAAAAGTCTTTCGAGATAGGAAGGCGTGAACTCCTCCCAGGGATATCCGGAACGCATCATCAACATGTGTTCGATCGTGATCTGTTCCTTCCTCGGATCGGTAATCTGGCCCGCAATTTCCGGGAAGAAATCTAACATTCTCTGATCCACGCTTGACAGACAGCCCTGATCCAGCGCGATCCCGACCAGCGCCGATGTATAGCTTTTTGTCACCGATGCTAATGCGACCTTCTGGCCGACCGAGCCTCCATTGAAGTACTGCTCTGCAATCAGATCACCGTTCTTGAACACCAGCAGCCCATAGAGGGTGTCCAATCCAGCCGCATCTCGGTAGAGATCTTCCACGAGCTCCGAATCCATTCCCTGCTGTTCGGGCGTCGATACCTCCACGTCATCTCCAGCCAGCGGTGTGAGATCAATCACACCTGGATCCCAAGTTGAAGGACCACATCCAACGAGAATCAGCGGAAGCAGGATCGTGAAGAGAGCAAGGAGCGTGGCAACATGAGATCGTATGGATTGGAACATGGCAAACACTCCATTCCATCGATGCTATGAGTCGCGAACATGCTTGACAAGACCGGACGGTTGGTCATCGGTTATTTGTCCGTCCGCGTCTCTCTATGAATAGATACGCAATGCCTGGGCATTGGGCTCAAACTTAGGATATGGGTTATACAGGATCCGATTCCCCCGCTACTCTTCTAGAATCAAACCCTATCCAACCGAAGGGAATGCACCCGGCGGGATGCAGTATGCCGGTAGGTCAGACGCTGCTTGGTGTTATCGATCGTCACCTCGCCATCCGAGACGGTCACGCGGCAGCCGTGCGGGAACGCCCGCTGCGGCAGGTAGACGATCGTCGGTTCCATGACCTGCGTATCGTGACGGAACTCGAACTCGAAGACGCCCTTGCAGCGATCGTACTGCATCCTCAGCGGGTCACCTGCGACAGCCATGGGGTAGGGCCTCAACAGGGCGTCCAGGGCGCGGCCGCCCGAGTCGAGATCCTCGGGATCTGCCTGTTGGTCGCGGCTGAAGATGGAGAGGTCCTCATCGTTCCACTGGTCGCCGCGGGCGTTGCTGTTGTCAGGCGTATAGTTCCATAGGGTGGCGCTCAGCTGGTTGGCTTCCAGGGCTTCCATACTCCGGTCCAGCGCAAGCTCCTGCCTGCGGAAGTCGCCGGTCCGATAGGCGCGCTTCTCGTCCATGTCGAAGGGGATGCCGATCTCACCGATGATCACCGGCGCGCTGCGCAAATGCTGCTCGGCTGCCTGGCGATACAAGTCGAGCTGCCTGGCAAAGGAGCGACGGACATTCCCCCGCCCCATGGTGAAACGGGGCTCCACGAAGTCGATCCCCAGGAACGGAACCAGGCGCTTGAGAAACAGCGTCAACCCGTCGTACCAGTGAGGCGCCCAGACGATGTTCGCCGGATCGTCCGGCTTCCAATGCGGTGGTCCATGCCCGGGCGAAGTCTCGAGGAAGATGGCCGCTCCGGGATGCGCGCTTTGCATACGTTCAGCAAAGCGCAAGGCGAAGGGCTTGTAGTAATCCCGGATGAAATCCACTGCCTGGCCGCCGAAGTTCGAGAAGTGATCCGGGCGCAGCAGGCGCGCTCCATCCGCTCCAGCGGGATCCCACACGCCATGCTCGCGCCAGATGCAGGCGGCGCCATCAACCCAGGCGCGCAACCCGTCGGGATTGACCACCTCGCGCCCCACTCGGCGCATCCCGATCAGGGAGGGTTTCCATCGATCCAGTGTCAGCGTCTCGCCCTCGCCCAGGCGCATCGATTCGAGCGGGCTGGGCACTACCCCATAGCGAAGAGGACCCGGCGGCGCGGTGAGGTCCCGCTTGCCGATGTACCCGGAGGAGGGCTCGTTCAGCGTGTCGTAGCCGACGACATGGGGCAGCCCCTTCAGACGCAGGGCGATCTGCTCGATGGCTGTTATGTAGTGGCGCTGCAGGTATTCCTGAATCGGTTCGCCGTCGACCTTCAGGTTGGGCGCGAAATGGCTGCCGCCGAAGAAGAGCGTGAACATCGTCGCCGCCCCGAGCTTCTGCCCGTTGGTCGACCAGATCATACGTGGAAGCGGATCGCCGTGGACCTGGTGCAGGAAGGCGGCGCCGGTGGCGTGCAGGTTGCGGATCTCGAAGCCCGCGGCCTCGAGCGTCCATCCCGGCGCTCCGTCGCCTCCGGTGAAGCGGCTCCAGACGTCCTGGTGCGGATCGATGAACAGCGACAGCCCATGCTCTCCCGCCTTGCGAACGACGGCGGTGAGGTAGTCCAGATATTCGAGGTCGTACTGACCGGGCCCAGCGTGCTCGATGGCCTCCCAGGTGGTTAACAGGCGCAGGATCGTGAAGCCCCAGCGCTTGAGGCGCCGGAGGTGTTCGTCGGCTTCGTCGAGGGGAAACGGTCGTCCGACGAAGGAGACATCCCGGTGATCGAAGAAACCCTCGGCGCGGTAGGTGGCGCCGTCGGGCCGCGTGGGAACCTTGGAAGACCCGCCCAGGTTCACCCCGCGCAGGATCAACCGCCTGCCGTGCTCATCCTGGAACCAGGGTCCGTCGATGCTTATCATCGGGTTCTCTCCTGAACAGATGGAGGATCAGCTGGAGTATACATCAGCCCGGGAGCGAAGGCCGAATCGCTGTGTTCTCAGTGGTGTGATAATCATCTCTACGGAAGAAATCGGAAGGATTTGCAATGGGCCGGCCAGCAAGCAACCTGTTGCAAAGGCTATCACGGACTTTCACACGTCGACATTTGGGATAACGGACTTTCTCATTCTATAATGCAAGCAGTCCTTAGCTGAAAAGGGGATGGGTAGTTGAAACCCGCGATCCTCGCCACCAAGCTCAGTATTCCTTCATGCCGGTCGGATTTCGTTCTTCGCCCGCATTTGATCGAGCGCATGAACCAGAGCATGGTTCGCACGCTAACGCTCATCTCGGCGCCGGCGGGATTTGGCAAAACAACCTTGGTGAGCATGTGGGCGGAACAAGCTTCGATCCCCGTGGCATGGCTTTCCTTGGAGGAACAGGAGAACGATCTAACCCGCTTTCTCGCCTATCTCCTGGCCTCGCTTCAGGTTGTCGATCCCAAGCTTGGTCAAGACGCGCATGACATTCTTCGATCTCCCCAACCGCCCTCCTACGAAACGATCCTAACAAGCTTGATCAACGATCTGACCAGCAGCGACCCATCCATCGTGTTGGTTCTGGATGATTACCACTTCATTCAAACCCAGATCGTTCATGAAGCGGTTTCCTTCCTACTTGAACATCTGCCATCCACCTTGCACATAATCATGGTCACACGCGCCGATCCCCCACTGCCGATTCCACGGCTGCGTGGGAGAGGAGAACTGGCCGAATTCCGTGAGGCCGATCTGCGCTTCAGTGTGGCGGAAGCGAGCCATTTTCTCGAACTGGTGGCCAGATTGCCGATCTCCGCAAACGACATCAACGCTCTCCACAGGCACACGGAAGGTTGGATTACCGCACTGCAGATGGCGGCTCTCTCGATGCAAGGGAGGAAGGATATCCGAAGCTTCGTCGACTCCTTCACGGGCAGTCACCAATACATCGCCGACTATCTGACCCAGGAGGTGCTCGATCAACAAACACAGCAGACCAGAGACTTCTTGCTCCAAACATCGATCCTGGATCGGATGACCGGCTCCCTGTGTGACGCGATCCTACAAGGGGTTGATGAGGCCCGGTCTGAGGTTCCCGATCCTAAGCAATCACTCGGCAGCGATCTTCAATCTCAAACGATATTAGAAGAGCTTGTAAGCCGCAATCTGCTTGTTTTACCCCTGGATGACCATCGTCAATGGTATCGATATCATCGCCTGTTCCGTGATCTGCTCCAGAAGAGACTCCAGCAGTTGACCCCCGATCTGGTTCCTGAGCTGCATCTACGTGCGAGCGAATGGTACGAGCGATCAGGAATGATCTCGGAAGCGATCGAACACGCAATAACGGCACAGGATTTCGAACATGCTGCTTCTCTCATCGAACATATCAGCGAGCCGATGCTGATGCGAAGCGAGGCGGGGACGCTCAGTCGATGGCTGGAAAAGCTTCCTGAGGACATCCTGGAGGCGCATCCCCACTTGCAGCTTTATCACGCCTACACCTTGGTGCAATTTGGGGCGTCACAGGAGAGTGTTGAGGAGCGCCTAGAAACCCTAAGAGAAGAGGGAGGGAATCTGGCCGCACGGGTAAAAGCGATCCGAGCCTATCTGGCACTCTACCAAGGGGACTTAGCATCTGCATCGGAGTTTTCCCGGGCTGCACGGGAACAGCTCCCTGAGAACGATCTCTTCATGCGAGGCATTCTGGCGTTGATCCAGGGCTTCTCATTTGTCGCCAGGGGGGATATCGAAGCCGGGGCGATTCAATTCAGCAGCGTCACCAAAGCCAGCCGGGAGACGGATAACATATTTATTGGAACCATCACATCGAGCCAGTTGGCTCGCCTCCGTGTGCGAGCGGGAGATCTCGCGGGTGCGCATCAGCTTTTTCGACGTGCGATCGAGGACGCAACCGATGAGAAAGGCCACCCCCTCCCTATTGCTGCGGAAGCCTATATCGGGTTGGCAACCATCTGGCTTCAATGGAACGATCTTGAGAAGGCGGAGGAATGTACTCGGAAATACATCCAGTTGGCAGAATCCTGGAGCCAGGCGGCAGCATTGGAGGGATACATTGTCCTTGCGCGTATACGGCAGGCGCAGGGCAGGGCCAACGAAGTCGGTCCCTTGATCGAAAAATCCAGAAGATATGCTCTGCAGTTTGAAATCACAGACCTGGATGACATCATGGTAGAGATCTATGCTGCCCAGCTGGCGCTTGCAAAGGGAGATGTGGAGACAGCCATTCAGTGGGTTGAAAGCAGGAGTGTGGATAGGATACCCGCCGATTTGGAGCGCTGGCTTGAGCAGAATAGCAACATCCGTGATCACATTCGGAAATACCAAATGATCCTGCTCTCGAGAATCCTGATCGCCCAGAAGGAACCGCAACGCGCACTGGAGATCCTCGATCCCTTGTTAAAGATCATGAAACGGATCCAGCGGATGGATTTAGTCCTCGAGGTCCTGGTTCTGAAGGCATTGGCCCATCAAGCTCATGGGGAAGTTGATGAAGCGCTGATCGTATTGAGAGAGGCGCTCTCCCTTGGAAGTCGGGGAAACTATGTGCGTGTCTTCATCGATGAAGGTCCGGTCATGGGACAATTACTCTACGAGGCATCTCACCGCAACATCTCGCCTGAATATTGTGGAACATTGCTCGGGTTCTTATCGGAATCTGGTTTTGTTGATCCACTCCCCAGCTCCACGGAAACTGAGATCATCGAACCTCTCAGCCCACGCGAGGTCGAAGTCTTGGATTTGATTGCAGAAGGGCTCTCGAACCGCGAGATTGCCGAGCGCCTTGTAATCTCCTTGGGAACGGTGAAGGTCCACGTCCGCAACATCTTCGGCAAACTGCAGGTGAACAATCGGACCCATGCAGTTGCTCGAGCCAGATCCCTGGGCATTCTCTAACCTCGAATCCTTCCCCGACTCACGCTCTCCCGAAAGATGGATGGTACCCGTTTGACGTTTACTTGAACGCTACACCATCCCTATCCAACACAGCATTCGCAGCCAGGCTCTCCCTGCCCCGGGCACTCTCACGAACTTGGCCAACCCTACCCCTGGAAATACCCCCCCGATACCCATTTCGATAGATGTGCTGCCCTTTTAAATATGATACGTTAGCCATGCAGTTTGGATGGTCAGCGGCAATGGCTCTCTTTTTCGAAGAGACACGGAAGATAAAGCCTTGGAAAGACATCCTCACCACCAGCAATCCGCTGAGATGCGAAACTATGAAATCAAGGTCCAGGGAGTGCTTGACGAGGCCTGGGCAGATTGGTTCCATGGGATAACCATCACAGTATCTGGAAACATGACGACGCTTCGCGGAACCATCATCGATCAGGCTGCATTGCGCGGCATCCTTTCCAAGATTTGGGACTTAAATCTCACACTGATCGCGGTGAACGTACTCGAAAAGGAAACTTGACACAAAGAAACAAGGAGCAGAACCATGCATACGATTCGTACTTTCGGTGAATTAAGTGATCTTGAGCACGCACAAGCCGGCGGGAAGGGGAGCACTTTGGCGCGGCTCTACCAGGCTAAATATCCGGTCCCTGATGGATTCGTGATCCTTCCTGATGCATTTACAGGGAATGAATTGACTGCGAAAAGCTGGTCAGAGATCAAATCTCAACTGGCCAGCCTGCGGAAAGCGGATGACAAGGCTGCCTTCGCCGTTCGATCTTCGGCAACCTGTGAGGATTCAGCCTCGACTTCCTTTGCGGGTGAGTTCGAAACCGTTCTCGATGTCCATACCGACGAGATGATCAAGGAAGCCATCCTGCGTGTACGAAGTTCTCGAGACTCCGAACGCGTAAGGGCTTATAGCGAAGCCGTGGGAATCGATCCCGTGCATGAGATGGCGGTTGTAATCCAGCATCTGGTGAGAGCGGACATCTCAGGGATCTTGTTCACTTGCGATCCCGTCACGGGCAGCCACGACACGATGACAGGGAACTACGTGCACGGGTTCGGGGAGGAGCTCGTATCCGGCGAGGTTGAGCCGTATACCTTCACACTGTCCCGACCCAAGGGGATCTATGACGGCCCAGACGAGTTCAAACCGTATGCAAAGAAACTCTTCAAACTCGGAAGGAAGCTGATCGGTGAATTCGGAACGCAGCAGGATATCGAGTGGGCGATCAAAGGTGGGAAGCTGTTCCTGCTACAGTCAAGACCCATCACAACCTTGATCGCGCATGATCCTGCCACAGGAGAGTGGAACGACAGCCATACAGGAAACTTCCTGTGGTCGAGCAACAATTTCGGCGAAGGCAGACCAGATGTGATGACGCCGTTCACCTGGTCGTTGACAAACTACTTCTGGAAGGACATGAGTCTTGTGCCCGGCTATTCCTATGCCGGCAACATCGGCGGCCGCCTCTACGCCAATATCAGCGTTATGGTTTCCGTTCTTCGTGCCTTTGGCAGAGATCTCGATTCTGCGCTGAAGGAAATCGAAAGCGGATTGGGGAAAGCCCCAGAAGGGATCGAAGTTCCTCTGATCCCCATCCCGAAATCCATGCTCCTCTCCATGCTTCCGAACATGATGAAGATTGCATCCAAGCAACAAAAAGGGCGCAAGAAATCCTCCACTTACCTCAGCGACAATCCGAAATGGTGCAAGGCCATGGAGAAGAAGCTGAGGCAGGCCAAGTCTGGCGATGACCTGCGTGCTTTCTGGACCATGGACTTGGAACCGTATATCTTGGACACTTTGGAAGTGTTCTTCGGCAGTACCGAGCCGTACGAGAATGCGATGAAGTTGAGGCGTGAGCTTGCAGATCTGGTCGGCGAAGGGGATGCAAACGCCATGTTCCTTAACTTCAGTGATAGCGAGGATTTCATCGCCAGTCTGGGACTCCTGGTCGGAATTGCCAAGGTCGCCAACGGCGAAATGAGCCGCGAGGAGTATCTGGAGAACTTCGGACATCGGGGACCCCATGAAGCGGAATACTCCATCCCGCGCCCGATCGAGAACCCGAGCTGGCTCGACCGGCAGCTGGAGGAATATCGGAAGTCGCCGGTCGACGTCGATGCGCTGCTTGGCAAACAAGAGAAGGCCTTTGAGAAAGCCTGGGGTCGATTCGAGCAACAATACCCCAAGAAAGCAAAAAAGGTCAGAAGCGAATTGGATAAGGTCCCGGAGGCAGCGCGCCTGCGTGAAGCTGTGCGATCCGAGTCCATGCGCATGGGCGGCATTCAACGTGCGTTCGCGCTGCGCGTTGGAGAGATCACCGGCCTCGGTGACGATGTCTTCTTCCTGTCCATCGATGAAATTCTCGAGCTTCTTTCCGGCAACGACTCAGCCACAGCGACCATCCCCGCCAGGAAGGAGACCTATCAGAAATACTCAGACCTTCCGCCGTATCCGATGATCATCCGAGGTCGTTTTGATCCCTTCCAATGGGCATCCGATCCCCAGCGGCGAACTGACTTCTACGACGCCTCGATAACCCTCGACAGCCCGGTTTCGAACACCATAAGCGGATTCGCCGGTGCAGCCGGTCAAGTGGAGGCTCCGGTTCGCGTCCTGGATGCGCCTGAAGAGAGTGGCGCGTTTCAAGAAGGCGAGATCCTGGTGGCGGTATCGACCAACGTGGGTTGGACACCACTCTTCCTCCGTGCAGCGGCCGTGGTTACCGATGTGGGTGCTCCTCTATCCCATGCAGCCATCGTCGCCCGGGAATTGGGCATTCCAGCCGTGGTTGGATGCGGCGATGCCACCATGCGATTACGCACAGGAGATCGGGTGCGTGTCAACGGTGGTGCAGGGATTGTGGAGATCCTCGAAACCACGGCTAAGGATCGTTCGAAGTGAAACATCATGGGCAGCCAGGGGGATCCGCAAACGACACCAGGCTGCGAGATGGGAAGATCAGGGAAAACCAGGCCATGGAACCATGGAGCTCACAGGTGAAAAAGAAAAACGATCGAAAGAAAATCCTGCTGCTCTCAGCTTCACTTGTGGTGGTCATGTTGGGATTTGGCATGGTGATCCCGATCTTCCCCTTCTTCATCGAAGAACTGGGCGGCGGGGGAAGCGAGCTGGGGCTTCTTGTGGCAACCTCAGCCTTCTTGGAATTCCTCTGCGGTCCGATGTGGGGAGGTGTCTCCGATCGAACCGGGCGCAAGCCGATTCTGATCCTGGGGATATTCGGGAACGGTCTTTCCTTGCTGCTGCTCGGCTTCTCCACACAGATCTGGATGCTCTTCGCGGCAAGAGCGCTTTCCGGATTCCTTTCCTCTGCGACCATCACGACGGCGTTGGCCTATGTGAGTGACACAACGTCCCAAGAAGACCGCGGTGGAGGCATGGGATTCTTGGGCGCTGCTATGGCGCTGGGGGTCATGTTGGGACCAGGATTGGGTGGATGGTTGGGGGGTGAGTCCCTGTCGACGCCCTTCTTCGTAGCAGCTGCGCTGTCCTTGCTCACATGCATCCTGATCATGCTTTTCCTTCCCGAATCTCTACCAGTAGAAGCGCGCGGGAAGCGTGGATCGACCATGGTCGACCCGAGAGCCTTATGGCAAGCCCTGATCGGCCCGATGGGCGTGCTCTTCTTCATGGTCGCTTTCTTCAGCTTCGGATTGACGAATTTCGAAGCCATCTTTGGGTTGTACGCCCTGGAGAAGTTTGGATACGGGCCTGAACGCGTGGGAACGATCTTGATGGTTGTGGCCATTGTCTCAACGCTCGGCAAGGCTTTGCTCACAGGTCCCACCACGAAGCGATGGGGAGAGGTCAAGGTCATCCGTGGCTCCTTGATCGCAGGGTCGGTGGGTTTCCTCATTCTCCTGTTGGCGAACTCCTACACCACCTTCCTGCTTGCCACGGGTTTCTTCATTCTCTCGAAGACCCTGCTGCGACCTGCTGCGCTGGCCTTGATATCGAAGCGAGCAGAAAGAGGCAAAGGCGTGGCCATGGGATTGAGTAATTCCTTTATGAGCCTTGGCCGCATTCTTGGTCCTATCTGGGCAGGTTTTGCCTTCGATATCCGCGTGGATACTCCCTACCTCAGTGGCGCGGCGATCCTTTTCATCGGTTTCTTGATCAGCATCTTCTGGTTGAAGGAAAGAGCGGCAACGTCCGAGGCAAAGGCTTTCCGGGCGGCTGTTGGAAGCTCTTCCGATGAATGATTGCGCTCCTGGGCAGAGGCAATCCCTGGATAACAATCCCACAGGACAGCGATGGCGCCTCCGATCAAGAGATTGATCATCCCCAGGGATGCGCCATCCGTTCAATGCAGCGGCAGAATCGGTGCTTCTATGGATTACGATGCTTGGTGCCGATCAAAGGTTTGAATCGAACCTCGTACACAGTTCCCCAACCGGATTTCACTCGATCTCGAGCGTCTCGGCAAGAAAGGCCAGGATATCTGTGGCCTCCTCGATCATCAAGGCGGTGGGCTTGCCCACGCCATGCCCGGCTTTCGTCTGGATGCGGATCAGGATGGGCTCGTCCCCCGCTTGCGCTGCCTGCAGGGCTGCAGCGAACTTGAAGGAGTGCCCGGGAACGACGCGATCATCGTGATCGGAGGTGACCACGAGCGTCGCCGGATAATCCACATCGGGCTTGATGTTGTGCAGCGGTGAGTACTGGATTAACGTCTTGAACTGCTCGGGATCCTTGGAGGATCCGTAATCGCTTGTCCACGCCCAGCCGATCGTGAATTCATGGAAGCGTAGCATGTCCATCACGCCGACCACCGGCACGGTCGCGCCGAATAGGTCTGGGCGTTGTACTATACACGCGCCCACCAACAAGCCGCCATTGGAGCGCCCGGTGATCGCAAGCCTGGGCGTGGAGGTGATCTTCTCTGCGATCAGGTACTCCGCGCAGGCGATGAAATCGTCGAAGACGTTCTGCTTCGTATCCAGCATGCCCGCCTGATGCCATGCCTCCCCGTATTCGCCCCCACCGCGAAGATTGGCCCATGCCAGCACCCCACCCATCTCGATGAATGCCAGATGACTGACGATGAAGCGGGGCACGAGAGGGATGTTGAAGCCCCCGTATCCGTACAGGTAGGTTGGATTGTACCCATCCCTCTCCAATCCCTTCTTGTAGGAGAGGAACATGGGAATGCGCGTTCCATCCTTGCTCGTGGCGAAGACCTGCTCCGTGGTAAAGTCTTCATGATCGAGCTGGATGGGTGGCGTGAAGAGCAGTTCGCTCTCCCCTCGCTGGAAATCATACCGGTACGAAGAAGGTGGATAGAGGAAGGAATTAAAAACGTAGAAAAGCTCGTCGTGTTCACTTTCACCTGTGAGGTTGAGGAAGTTGCCCTGGGTTGGAATGGAACCCAAGGCCGGAAGCTCGATTATTCCCAGCGGTTTACCATCCCGATCGAACCGCTTGAGCTGATGATGGGCGTCATGCAAATAGAGCACGATAAACTCATCGTGAACCCGCTTCACCAATTGGATCGCGTCTGTGGATTCAGGGACAATCGTGCGCCAATGAGCTTTTCCCGGCTGGGTTACATCGACGGCGATCAATCGCCCCAGCGGCGCATCCAGGTTGGTATGCAGGTAGAGCACCGGGCCATCGTTGCCGATGAAATTGTACGCAGCTTCCAGATCGGGGATCAACTCGATAACGGGACCATCGGTTTCTAACTCCTGATAGAAGATGCGGTTGCGCACATCAGTTCCCTGCCATACCGAGTAGATCAGGTACTTGTCGTCCTTACCCACTTCCACAGCGAAGCCCCATTCCTTCTCGTCCGGCCGTTCATACACCAAGACATCACTCGACTGAGGTTCACCCAACCGGTGGAAGAACACCTTCTGGAAGAAGTTTTGTGCAAGGTAGTCCTTTCCGGGATCGGGTTTTTCATAGCGGGAGTAATAAAATCCCGAGCTGTCCTTGCGCCAAGAAGCATCGGAGAACTTGCTCCACTCGACTAAGTCCGGCAGATCCTTCCCGGTGTTGACATCCCGAACGTGCCACGTCATCCAATCCGAGCCGCTCGCGCTGGTGGCATAAGCGAGCCACTGCCCGTCCGGACTGACAGACCACACGCTCATGGCCACGGTGCCGTCCTCGGAGAGGGCGTTCGGGTCGAGCAGGACGCGCGCATCTTCCCCAAGCGAATCCATGACGAAGAGCACGTCCTGATTCTGCAGTCCTGTGTTGCGAAGCTGGAAATAGCGCCCTCCCATTCGCGCGGGAGCCCACTGTTTGGGAAAATCCCAGAGCTCCGTGAGGCGCTGCTGGATGCGCTCCCGGCTCGGGACGGCCTCCAGGAAGCCAACGGAAAGCTCGTTCTGAGCTTCGATCCATGCCTTGGTTTCATCCGAGGTGGTATCTTCCAGCCAGCGGAATGGATCGCGTACGGCGGTGCCGTGATAATCATCGACCTGATCCACGGTTGGGGTGTGTGGATATTGGGGTTTGGACATGATGGGGGTTCTCCTGAGGGATGGATTGGGTTTCTACGCACAACTCAAATAAGTATAGCCTCACCTCCTGGAAATTCAATGCCAGATGTCCGCATCTTCTTGGAAAACCGCTCTCTACGACATGGAAGCTTTCCGCAGACCATCTGCAAGCTGAGACCCCACCCTGCTCCTCAGGAAATTGCATGCGGATATTGTGCCCGCGTAGTGATTTGTGGGCTGCGACACATCAACCCTGGCTGCCCAGCCTCTTCCCCATGCTGATGCGATCTTCCACTTGGTAGCCCAGCGCTTCATAGAAAGCCTTTACAGATTCATTCTCGGCCCTGATTTGCAGGTTCAGCTTGGGACAACCGATTTCCTTCAGCGCAGCTTCCACCTTCTGCATGAGCGCCGATCCGATGCCCCTCCTCCGAATATCCGGATGGACGGCAACATAGTAGACCCAGCCTCGATGGCCGTCGTATCCGGACATCGCCGTTCCGACGATCTTGCCATCCTCTGCAGCCACGAAGAACAATTCAGGCTGGACTTTTACCTTCGACTGGATGTCAACGAGGGGAACATTGTGCGCTGGTGCATCTGGAAAAATCGTGCGCCAGAGCGCAATCACTTCATCCAGATCTGTGCTCTCGTAAGACCGAATGTGCACCATGATTGCATCCCATTCGGGCCCATGTGGCGCCCATCAGCCTCCGCTGGTTTCGTGGCTTCCCTGCTGCTGAAGCGAAATGCTGCATCAGCGAGATTGGCAACGACGCCGAACTCGACCGGGAGATCGGCTACTTGCATTTTTCGGGCAGCCCACCCCGTCGCATGCATCCAAGTTACGCGGTTTTGCCGTTCTAGCGCGAATCCGTGGCGGCTTTCAACCTGGCGGGTTGTCCGGTCTTCAACCCAAACATGAACCGCAGTACACCGACGCGCCTGATGAGCTCGGTCAGCCCGATGGCCACCGCGAACGAAGCCGCTACTACGATCAGCAATTTGGGGAGAATGCCCAAATCCCATTGGACAACGAAGTACGCGATGCCTACGATCACAGGCTGGTGGACCACGAAGAATGGCAGCACATTTTCCTGAGCGTAGCGCAGCCATCGATTCGTGAAGTCGAGGAATCGCATGCCGAAGGAGAGCAGCGTCAGTGTGTAGCTCAGGGCAACGAAGCCGACGAGGGCTTGAATCCCATAGTACTGCAGCACGGAGGGATCTTCCCCCCATTCTATGACCGGCAAATCGGCAAGATACATTCCCAGTAATACAGCCACAATCGCAGTTCCCACGCCGAATATCAACCATCCATCCCGGCGAACTGCTTGTGTGATTCCCTTGTGGGCATACAGGATAAAGCCCAGGATGAAGAAGGCCATCTGGTAAAGGAAGTCTGCCCAGTCATGTTCAAGAGGGGCAAACGGGCGGATGCAGACCTGCAGTAGAACGAGTGGAACCACAAAGATGAAAACCCCGCCGCGACGGGCGCACAGACGCGCGGCGCGCCCAATAAGCCGCTGCCCAGCTTCTCCCTTCAGCCAGCGGAAGAGCGGCAGCGTGACCATCGCGAAGGCGAAGAGGAAGCCGACAAACCACAGGTGCATCCCCACTCCCATCCAGATCGGGCTGAAGCCGGGGGCACGCAGCAGCAGCGGATTGAAGCGCGGCAGCTCGAAGGCCAGGAATTCCTGGAAGGTCCAGGTCTGACCGCGGACCTGCACGGTGTTCATCCACCATAGGTAATACTGTAGAGGTGAAAAAAGAAGGGTGCCGACCAGGTAGGGGATCAGCAAGCGCTTTACTCTTTCGACCGCGTACTGGCGAGGCGTCCGTCGCTGTAGGGCGAACCAGCTGGCTGACCCCGCCACCATGAAGAAGAACGGCATCCCCCACAGACCGATCAGGATGATCGCAATGGTGAGGATTTCGCTCTGCTCTGCGTTCTTGATATGCCAGCCCCCTTGATCGAACACGTGCACAGCATGGAACAGGAAGACCATGAGAATCGCGATGACCCGCAACCAATCGAGATAGTGAAGACGTATTGAAACCGGAGCGCTGGTGGTTCCCTGGGAAGTAATCTCTTTTTTCATGATCATCCTCAATGGAATTTTATGAGTCTTCTCAGCGAATTGAGTTTGTTTGGGGTCGACGAAGAACCTCGGCAAGGTTATGAGATTTCAGGATGGGGGTGACCGAACGGCTTTGAGCCGAGCGGCGACACTAAGATCATACAATAAGAAAGCCTGATGGGGATCTACCAGGCTCAAGTGTTATTCCAGCACCGCTCGGGATTTGTTCCAGTTTGAAGTGGCTCCGAAAAGAGTACGGTCAGTACGAAGCGGCGCACAAGTCAAGGGAACGGTTCCAGGGATAGGTCATGGAGTACAGATTCCTCGCCGGTTGGCTGTTCGAGGGTTGCTACGGTTGCCATTCCTCTCGAAGGACCGCATACAGCAGGTCATCCTCCCAAACGCCCCGGATTCGGATGCTCTTTCGAAAATGACCCTCCTTCCGCAAGCCGAGTTTCTCCAGAAGCGAAATCGAATCGTTATTGTTGGGGTCCACAAGAGCAATGATCCTGTGCTTGTTCATGCGCTGAAAGAGATGCACCATCACCGCCGTGGCCGCCTCCTGAGCATATCCCCTCCTCTGGTGTGCGGGTGAAATCGTGAAGCTTATCTCTACCTGTTCGTTGTCAGGCGCCAGAAAGTGCAGACCCATGTCTCCGATGAGCTCGTCATGGCTCTTCAGGAACAGCCCAAGTTGAAACCAGGTGTCGGCTGCGTCGAAGCCATGCAAATGCATCTTGGTGAGGAATTGGACAACCTCTGCCGCACTTTCGGGCATCCATTGCTGAAACCTGTAGACCTCCGGCAGCGATCGATACGCGTAGAAGAGTTCCGCGTCATCGACAGTCAGAGCACGGATTTCAAGTCGCTTTGTCTGGATCGTTGGCGGTTCCACAACGAGTCAGCCCTCTCCTGGTGGCATCTAGAGTCCTCTGAAAACCGCTTGCAGGATGCAGCACAGCGCCCCTGGGTTCTTCCTAGGTTGACGCCTTCCTATCTTTGTACACGAGCATCGCCGTTCCCAGCACGCCGGCCAGGATCAAACCGATGTCCTCCAGGATCCCAACTGAAACTGGCATAACCCCACCAATTGCCCACAGCAGGGGAACGACAAGAAACAGCCATGGCACCTTCTTGTCCGTCAGCAGGAACAAGCCGAAAGTGAATGCCGCTGTCGGACACGGAGTGAGCCCGAACGGCGGCGTTTGAGGATACAAGTGCCCCAGGAAGTACCCGACCGCAGGATAGCCGATCATGCCATAAGCAATGAATAGGAGCCCCACGATGGAGTAGAGATCGAGCTTGAAGCCGAACGAGAGGCGTGGTTTCAGCACGCTGGCGAAGAACAAAGCGCCCTGGAGGATGAACAGCACGCCAAACAGATACGCTGGTGTATAGACACGACTGAAGTAGAGCAGGAAGAAGCCAATCCCCGTCCACAACCACAGGAAGGACAGGATGCCGACTACAATTCTGCTCGAATACGCCGTCCGCTTGATGGCAAAGAAGAGCGCAATGAGACCCAGGATGTAAGCCAACACCTGCATCGGCCAGATGTCGAGGTTGTAGCTTTCGAAGGTGGCCAGCAGATCATCCAGAGTTAATGTCCAATTCATCTTCTCACCTCCCTGGTAGATCTCTCGGTGCTGCGCCAGATCCGGATTTCGCCAACCTTACCTCGTTGAACTCCATGCGCAACACTCCCACAAGCCAGGCTTCCCCTGGCTCAGCGCCTGGAGGTTGTGTTCATACGTTGGAGCGAAAGGGTGGATTCTGGCAAGCGCCCCCTGAGATCGCGACACTATCAGCATACAGCAAGGCCGATCCAGGCGCAATCAGGTTGGCCGCCCTTTCCATGTCGAACGAGCGCCCAGCAACCACGGACCCTCAGATCGAGAGGTCGGCGTTTCCCAGCAAGGCGCTCGTGGGGCAACGGCGCAACCGCGTTCACCTCCGGCGCGTGATCGGGCGTCAGCCGCACACGCTGCGCTAACCCGGCACAAGCCGATGACCGGCGGAAGCAGATAACTTCGCTATCCCTCGTACAGCTGATCCAACCAGTTGGAAAGAATTCCCCAATAACCAGGCGTCGATAGACCGATGTGATGCCCCACACCAGGCATCACCACGATGGTAAAGTTCCCATTCCCTGCTTCAGTGAGATACTGCTCGTATAATGCGGCACTTCTCGCAGAGGGCTGGAGCAGATCGTCTTCGCCAAAAATCGCCAGGACCGGGCATTGTACATGGCTCCAGTACTCCTGTGGATCGTTCAGCAGGGTTTGGCCCGTGACTACTCTCAGCGCTTCCACCTGCTCCGGTGGGATGCTCTCCAGCTGGGGAATGTAAAGCTCGGTGAGATACAGGAATTCCGCCCAGGGTTCGTCCTGGATCGTTCTCAGGATTTCGATCCCCATCATGAGGCCCTCCGCGGGGGTGATCGCGCCTGGTTCGTAGACCAATGTTCCAAAGTCGGTCCACGGCCCCTCGCCAAGCGCTTGGGCTTCGGCCTCGTTGAGTTCCCGGTAGATCGGCAGGGACAGCTGCCAATCGATCAGCAGGCGGCCGAAGAGGACAGCCTTGGTGATATCCTGCTCCGGCATCTGCGCGGCTCTGCTTTGCGCTTCAATGCTGTGCACCTGCTGCTCGGCCACACCCACACCGGATCCGGAGACGGATATGATGAAGGCCACATCCTGCGGATACGCAGCCGCCGCCATTGCGATGACCCATCCACCCTGGCTGATGCCCCACAGTCCTACACGTTCCGGCTGGATGTCCGACCTCGATTGAAGGTAGTGCAGGGCTGCCATCGTCTCCTCGGCTCGATTCTCCAGGGATTGGAAACCGCTCTCTCCACTGGATTGCCCGACACCCGGCGGATCATACCTCAGCACCGCGTACCCGATGCCTGCCATCATGCGGGCGTGCTCGGCAAAGTATGTGGAGGACACGGCCTCGGCCCCTGTCGATCTCGATCCGGAGACAAGCACGATCGCCGGGTAGGGACCCTCACCGGTAGGCAAGGTCAGCATGCCGGACAGCTGATCCTGACCAAAGGCGAAGCGGACCTCCTCCTGGATCCAGGATCTGGAACGTTGAGGAGACGGTGTAGGCTGCACCTGCGTAGGGGTTGGTGTTGGCGTTGGCACCGATGATGATGCTGGACTACATCCGGCGAGTACGAGCAGCGCGATGCTTGCTATGAGTATGCGTTTTTTCATCGAATGCCTTTCTCGATAGTGGGTGTTTGAACATGATCTGCCACCTAACAATCTTGAACGAAGCGATCTCACCAAACTACACCAATTGAATATTACGCCTCGCATGGGATCCGCTCCAGCGAGACGGAAGGCGGAATGATCCTCATACTCGAATATTCGCAATGATGAGCCTATTACTCGACAGGAAGAAAGCATACCAGAGCGGATTGATCGCTCATATCCAAGGCGTTGGCTTGTCAACGGAACAGGCTGCTCTTATGCGAACCGAAGTTCTCAATCGGCCGAAACCTCGCTCACGCCGGCGGCGGAGCGCACGGCCTCCAGGCGGTCGAGGCGCTCCCAGGGCAGGTCCAGATCGTCGCGGCCGAAGTGCCCGTAGGCGGCCACCTGCCGGAAGATGGGGCGGCGCAAGCCCAGGTCGCGGATGATGGCGCCGGGGCGCAGGTCGAAGACCTCGTCGATCACGACCGCGATCTGCTCGTCGGCGATGCGGCCCGTACCGAAGGTTTCGACGTTCACGGAGAGCGGATGGGCGACACCGATGGCGTAGGCGACCTGGATCTCGCAGCGATCCGCCAGGCCGGCAGCGACGATGTGCTTCGCCGCCCAGCGCGCCGCATAGGCGCCGGAGCGATCGACCTTCGTGGCGTCCTTGCCGCTGAAGCAGCCCCCGCCGTGGCGGCCCATGCCGCCGTAGGTGTCGACAATGATCTTGCGGCCGGTGAGCCCTGAGTCGCCCAGGGGGCCGCCGGTCACGAAGCGCCCGGTGGGATTGACCAAGACGTCGAGCTTCTTGTCCACGAGATCCTCGGGCAGGACGGGATCGATGATCCACTCGCGCACGGCGGCGCGTATCTCGTCCTTGCCGATCTCAGGCGCGTGCTGGGTGCTGATGAGAACCTTGTCGATGCGCACGGGCTTGCCCTGGCTGTACTCGACCGTCACCTGCGACTTGCCGTCCGGGCGCAGCCAGGCCAGATCGCCGGCCTTGCGCACCTCCGCCAGGCGGTGGGAGAGCTTGTGCGCCAGGTAGATCGGCAGGGGCATGAGCACGTCGGTCTCGTTGCAGGCATAGCCGAACATCAGGCCCTGGTCGCCGGCGCCGATCTTCTCCACATCGTTCTCGACGTCGTTGACGTCGCGGGTTTCGAGGGATGCTGAAACCCCTCTGTCGATATCCAGGCTCTGCTTGGCGATGGCCACGAGCACGCCGCAGGTGGATCCGCAGAAGCCCTTCTCGGAATTGTCGTAGCCGATCTTAGTTATGACATCACGCGCCAGCTCGTCGTAGTTGAGCACGGCCTTCGTGGTGATCTCGCCCATGAGCATCACGAAGCCGGTCTTCGTGGCCACCTCGCAGGCGACGCGCGACATCGGATCCTGCTCCAGGCAGGCATCCAGCACGGCATCCGAGATCTGATCGCACATCTTGTCGGGATGCCCCTCGGTGACGGACTCGGACGTGAACAGGAGCCGGGACGATGTCATAAAAGTGGTGTTCATCTGTGACCTCCTCAGGATCAGAGAGCCCCTTCTACTCGAGAAGGGGCCGGGTCACACGCAGCGACATCTGCCACCCTCTCATCTTCCAGAATTTCCCTCTGACGGAATTGGCACCACGCCATTGGAGCTTGTTGGCAGGTTGCCGAGGCTTCACAGGGCCGTTCCCTCCACCTCTCTGGATAAGAGTGCCTAGGGGCTATTCAGTTGGTTGATCTGCGGATTTGTACCACCGATGGCGGAAGCTGTCAATTCGATCCAGCCGTATATAGGCGACCGGGGATCCGCGTGTACAGACGATGCGGATTTCGGCGGGATTCAGAAGGAAGGGGAGGCGGAAGCCGGCGGAATTCCCTCGCGCGGCAGGAGATGGAAGACAGCGCCCATGGGTTTGTACTCGTACTCGCTGGCGAGCATCGGATCGTACTCGACGCCGTAAAGCGGACGGCTCATCGATGCGGCTCCAAAGACGGCGCTGACCCGATCATGCACGCGCGCCAGGGCTTCATCATGCGGCACGCCCTCCTTCCAGTGGCGGTAGTACTCCGCCACCTCGAAGCGCGAGCGGTTGAAGATCTCCACGTCGGGGCGCAGGCCTTCGACGACCTGGAAGTATTCGAGCACGACGGCCGATGACCAGTAGCCGACGACCATGGCATTCGGTTCGATGGATTCCAGCACCTGGCGGGCCACCACCTCGGGACCGTAGTGGTCGCTGCAGTCCACCCAGCGGAAGTTCAGGCAGCCTGTGAGGACAACGACAAGCAGCAGCGATGCCCGGGCGGAATGGGCGACCACCCGCCTTCCGGAGGGAAGCCGATCTGCGAACTTCGACAGCCAGGCCAACACCATGACCGC
>DUET01000083.1 GCA_011192015.1 Anaerolineae bacterium | reverse complement strand
ATGGACACCTACTCCATTCGCGGCGTCAACATCTACTATGCTCAAAACGATTGGAGCGGACATTGGTCGATGACTGGCCCAAGGGCTGATTTCGAGGATTTCGACCTCACCCATAAAGGGGGAAGGCTCAGTGGTGATCTGGGAATGACGGGAAGCACGGAATGGAGCCTTGATGGGACCATTTTTTCGTGGACGAACTCCGCCGGGTTTGGCTTCGACATCATGCGGGGCGCGATCTGGGCACGGGGTGAAATCACAGTCATGTTCCCAGTTGATTGGATGCAGAGCTACGCCATGGATTATATCCAGGGTAGCGGGAATGATGGTATGGAGGCGTATTGTCTGAAGCGACTAGAACGAGCCGAATATCCCACCGGCTGCTACTATTATTACTATCCCAGGCTCTCCTGCATCGATACCCACGGCGCGGATTCCGAAATCTGTGGATCGTACGGCGAGGTGAAGGAGGCGGGGTTGGAGCAGGAGGCCGGCTTCCCGGAGCCGCCGGGGGGATAGAGATTCAAAGGAATTCATGTCCTTGTGAAGTATTCTCTAGATCATGAGGGCATATGTCACGATTCTTCTAGCTCCATGGCGCAGTGGAAGAGATGCTTCCCAATTGCGTGCCTTTCGCTCTAGCACCGAGTATCCAACCATAGGAGGAATCGATCATGAAATGCCCACATTGCGACCAGGAAGTTCCCGAGGGGAAGGAGTTCTGTGGATTTTGTGGGAAACCCATTCAAAAGGAACCTGCGGAAACCAAGCCGCCGAAGCCTGAGGGGAAAAAACGGGTCTGGCTGTGGGTGTTGATCGCCGTAGTGCTGGTGGCGCTGGTCGTCCTGGGGGTGATCTTCGTGCCCCGCTGGCTGGACCAGCCAGCCCAGCCGGAGACCCTGACCGCCCAACCCACGAGCACGCCGCCAACGATCCAAATGGCGTCTACAGCAGCACCCACCCAATCCACCGAACCGCTTCCCCTGCCCGAGGAGGTCTGGCTGACCTTGAGCGGCGTCGAGGTCCAGCATCAGGAATCGCCCCTCAGCATCGACGATGACACCATGCATAACGCCGCGCGTCAGGACGACTTCGTGCGCTTTGGTTCGACCGGGGAGCCGGATTGGGCCGGGTTTGAAATGTCCGGCTTCAACGAGGGCGAGGCGGTCATGATCCGCTTCCGCTTCAGTGAGGGCGCCTTTTTCGTGATCGACTTCCGCACGCAGGAATGGGACACGCCGGACACGTTCCAGTGGGGGTTTGTCGATGAGCGGTTCGTGCAGTTGGTGGACCATGGGGAGTATATCGATGACCGGGAGTTCCAGGGCAACCTCCAACTGGAACCGGATACCTGGTACCACGCCGTGCTGGCCATCGATCCGCAGGGGTATTTCACGATCCTATTGTGGGATGAGACCTACAACGCCATGGCCTTCGAGCGGCATGAGTACGATGCAGATTGGCGAGATCTGGACTGGATGTTCCATCTCTGGGTAGGAGAGGGAGAAGTGGATATCGCTCGGATGGATGTCTATTCCATCAGCGGCGCACGAATCGGATATTCTGTGAATGATTGGAGTGGAAGTTGGTCCATGAGGGGGCCACATGGTGAATTCTTGAATTTCGACCTATCCCATGAGGGCGGCAGGCTCAGCGGTGATTTAGGTATGACCGGAGAAACACGTTGGAGTGTTGATGGGACCGTGTTTGCGTGGAGCGATGACGCCGGATGGGGAATGGACATCATGAGAGGCTCGATCCTGGCAGATGGCGAAATCGCAGTCATCTTCCCAGTGGATTGGGCGACGAGTCTAGCATCGGAGTACATCTATGGCAGCGGGGATGATGGATTGAGCGAATATTGCCTCAAACGTGATGGAGTAGCCGATTATCGTGAGTCCTGCTACTACTATTACTATAACAGGGCCGCCTGCATTGCCACACATGGCACGGAATCCGAAATCTGCGGATCGTATGGCGAGGTGAAAGAGGCAGGTCTTGAAGATGAATTAGAGGCATTTTTCACGAAGGCGCCGGGGGGATAGGGTTCTACTGGGTAGTCTGAGATCTAGTATCCGTTGCTGTCATGTGCGATGGAAGAGAGCCTTCCATCCTGCGCGCCTTGGACGAACCATCACATAGGAGGATTATCCGTGAACGCTAAACATAGGGCATGTCCTCACTGCGGGAGCGAGAATCGTTCCATTGTGCGCTTTTGCGAGACCTGCGGGAAGGAACTTCCTGCCTTCGAGCGTGTCGAGGATGCTGCGGGTACGGAGGAAGCTGCGTCGATCCGGTGTCCGCATTGCGGCGCGGAGAACAGAGACGGGCTGCGGTTTTGTGAGACCTGTGGGGAGGAACTGCTTGTAGTGGACAAGGCTGAAGAAGCCTTAGAAACCGCTGAGGCGAAGGAAGCGGTTCCATGCCCCAGCTGTGGCGCGGAGAATCGTAACGGTGTGCTGTTCTGCGAGACATGCGGCGAATCGCTGGCTGCGCCGGTGGAGCAGAAGTGCCCGGCATGCGGGGCTTTGAACCGGTCGGATGTTCTTTTCTGCGGAACCTGCGGCGTCTCACTCACCGAGCCCATCCTGAATACGTGCGCAGCCTGCGATGCTGAGAATCGCGCTGGCTTGCACTTCTGCGAGAACTGTGGGGAACGGTTGGAGGCGATCGCCAAGCCCAAGCCCGTACGTAAGCCGATCTTCCAGCGCGTACCCTTATGGGCGGGAGCGCTGGGCGCAGTGGCTGCGGCCTTGGTGTGTCTGGTCGGCGGATGGGCGACGCTCGATTTCATCGGCGTGTTCGATACAACCTCGAGGCAGCCTCGTTCCTCCAACGCGCCGGTTGGGAGCGCGCCTACAAGCACGTCGCGGCCTCCGGTTGGAAGCCAACCGGACCAAACCGAACCGCCCTACGTGCCGCCTACGGAGGCTCACGAACCAACCTCGATTCCGGAGACGGAACCGCCATCCGATGACCATCAATTGCCTCCAGGTGCCACGACGCATACGCAGCCTGCATTTGAATCCAGCATTATGAATGAAGGACCAGGTGTCTATTCCATAGCCGGATCCAGTTCAGCTGACTCGGATGATGACGGCCTATCGGATGCCTTCGAGAAATGGATCGTTGACGCATTCCATCCACACCTTTACTTCGATGAAGGGGAATGCATGGACCCGTATAAGGATCTGATGCGTCTGTATCAGGTTACGCCGGTTTACTTCCCCTATGATGCCAAGGGATATGATGGGCCTTGGGGAGTTCTGTTGACGTTTGTGGTGGCATATAAAAGAGACTGCGGAGACCCTGTCGCGGGAATCAATGATCATTGGGGGGATTCGGAGGCCATGCGGATGTTGATCGCAAGCGATCGGGAGAATAGCTCGACTTGGAGAGTCATGGCATTGATGATCTCCCGCCATTATGATCCATGGGAATACTATGAGACATCCGAATTCCGTTGGGTTGATGGAACGCATCCCATTGTGTGGGTGTCGGAAGATAAGCACGCAGCCTATAGCTCGCACAGTGAATGCTCGGAGTATTCTCTCCTCGGGCTTGGAGTAATTCGTTATGAGGATTGTGGTTCTTCATTGAAACTTGACTACACCATAACCGAAGGCAGGGATGGATTCAATGTTGGAGAGCGCTATAGCCATATCATCGATGAGATCCCATCCAACGATTTAGGGCTCTTCAGCAACGAATTCGTATGGGATGATGTCAGGTTCTGTGGCGGTCGCTCTGGAGCGAATCGACCTGACTGCGCTGGTGAGATGACCGGTATGTGGTGGTACCCAATAGACGACTCTGGGGACCCGGATGAGACAAGAGAACGAGACCAAACCTGAAGGCTGGGGGAAATCGCAACAAAGGAATACCTTGAGGTATATGGCGGAAACTATGTGGCGACATTCTATACGGGGGATGTCAATTATGCCGGTACGAGCTTGGATGTAGACATAAGGATAACGAATGAATTGGGTTGGGAGCACACCCTCCGAGATTTAGATAATCCAGATCACAATGACTTTGAGAGAGATTCCCCAGATTCATTCGAAATTGGCCCTGCATACATAGGCCCAATTGTGCAAGTACGAATCGATGTACACGATTCAGGGGAGACCTATGTGTTCGGTAGTGATTCTGAATGGTATCTCGATCGAGTTGAAATCTATGATCGAGAAACTGGAGTGTCCCACATATTTCGCTGCGAATGCTGGTTGGATGATCCTCAAGGATGGGATGACGAAGTACAAGCATCTACATTGAGATTTGTCGTTCTTCCGTGAGATGCAGGAAAAGTACAGCGCTATAAAAGTACATAAGTATTCTGCTCTTCAATAGCTCCTATTACAAAGATGAAGGAGAGCGAGCATGAAATGCCCAAATTGCGGCAAGGAGATCCCCGAAGGCAAGGCGTTCTGCGGCTACTGCGGCGCATCCATGGCCGCGGAGAAGCCCTCTGACTCAGAGGATCGAGCTCCAAGGATAGTCGAAGCTCCCAAGTTGATGAAGGAAGGTCTTGTAGAGGGGAAGAAATCGATAGAGGGGCGTTCCACACAAGTGATCAATACGATGGGGATCATATCCATCGTTTTCGCGGTAGCGGGCGGGATCCTGGCTCTCGTTTCCTTTTTCCTTGGGCCTTGGTTTCAGCTGATCGCTTTACCCGTCACCGTAGCAGGATTGATCCTCGGGTTCGTGGGATTGCGGTCGAGGCCCCAAGGCTTTGCCATCGCGGGCATATTGATCAATGCTCTGGTGTTGATATTCAATCTTCCATGGGTGTTTCGAGCCCTAATTGTCATCCTTGAGTAGGATGCCTAAACGCAAGTGTATATGACCTGGAGCCAGAGATTGCTTGTCGGGAGTTATATTTCTATGGGATCGGCTGGTTTTGGCAGCATGCCTTGAAATACGGATCCATCTTAGGGATAATTCCATTGAATGAGCGATCCATCGCCATGGAGGAGCAGGATGAAACTTAAGCTAGGCCAAGCAGCCCCGGATTTCACACTTCCCAGCCACCTGGAGAAGGACGTCACGCTGAGCGACCTGCGCGGCAGCAACGTGCTCATCGCCTTCTTCCCGCTGGCCTGGACCCCGGTTTGAAGCAGCCAGATCCCGTCCTACGAGGCCGACCTGGCCAAGTTGGCGGGATGGAATGCCCAGGTCCTGGGCATCAGCGTGGATAGCGTGCCCTGCCTGATCGCATGGGCGGAGAGCTTGGGAGGCATCAATTACCCGCTCCTGAGCGATTTCTGGCCGCATGGCGCAGTGGCTGACCAGTACGGCGTTCTGCGGGATGATGGCAAATCCGAACGGGCGCTATTCATCATCGACAAGAAAGGCATCATCCGCTACATCGACATCCACGACATCGACGACCAACCTGATAATGAGGAGATCTTCGCCGAATTGCGTCGCATTGATCCGGAAAAGGCAGCCAGCGCTCCGCCTGTGCCGAAATCCGTGGAACTCCCCAAGGGCGGGATCGTGATGTACTGCACCAAATGGTGTGTGGACTGCAGGAAGGCCCGCGTATGGCTTCAGGAACGCAACCTGGAGTACACCGAAGTGGACATCAACGCAACCCCCGGCGCGGGACAGCAGGTCCGCGAGTGGGGCGACGGGCATCTCATCACTCCGACCTTCGACATCGAAGGAACCATCGTTCTGGATTTCGACGAGCAACGATTGAAAGAGGTCCTGGGGAAGTAGCCGCTTCCGAAAGACGCTGGTGGATTCGAGCCTGCAATAGAAGAGGAGCTGACCCGAAGGGTCAGCTCCTTTGATTTTCGATCTTCCTTCACGATCAGGATCGACTACCTACTCCGGTTGAGGCAAGGTCTCAGCCTCGAGCCCGGCCAGGGTTCGGACTTCCCGGTAGGTCAGCGTCCACGTGCTGGAAATGAAGACCATCTTCAATCCGTCCAGGAACACGAGCGGGATGATCATCACCAGCAGGAAGAGCGGAACGCCGACGCTGAAGCCGGTGAGGATGGGCTGTGCTGCGCCGAGCGCATTGGCCGTAAGACCGGACAGCAGCCCGATGCCTCCACCGATCACGATGGCGAAGGCAACCAGCAGGATCGCGCAAATCCCAACCAAGATGGGGTAGCCGATGTTCACGCCGACCAGGATCAGCCACACGAGCCCGGCTTCCTTGAGGTGCTTACGGAGCAGTTTGAAACCGCGACCCACGGAGTCGAACACACCCGCATCTTCCAGGGCGCAGGTTCTTCGGGCGAACTGCTTCAGCAGCTTTATAGCTTGAGCGGCGAGGATCGCCAGAAAGATGAACAGGAAGAAGAGCCCGCTGGTGAAGGCTACACTCAGCAGACCGACCTCCGTGATCCCCAAGCCCCACAGCAGGAGGGGCGCGAAGACCAGCGCGAAGAGGATCAGGAAAACGATCGCGGCAGGAATGTCGATCACCAGATCGATCAGGAACAAACGCCAGGATGTCCGTGACCAAGCCATACGCCATCCATCCCGTCCTCTGCGTTGCTCACCGGTTTGTTCCTGATCATCGACCATCTTGATCAATGCCGTTTCACTCATGTAGTGGATCACTTTGCCCACGATGTATAAGACGACTGCGATCCACAACAAAATGGTCAGGAATCTAAGAATGTCGACTTGCCAGTCCAATCCCAGATCAACCTGGAACAGCCTGGTCAGTTCGCGATTGGCTTCCGCAATATCCCTGCGCATCTCGATCCGGGCCTCTTCCCAGGTATCACCAATCGCCTCCCAGATCGTTTCCGCTCCATGTTGCCAATCCAGCGTGACCCCGGTTCCCAGTATTCCTGTTCTGCTGGCATCGGTTCTCCAACCGCTCTGGCTGAAAGCCGCGCTCGAAGTCGACGCTGTCGTCAACGCCAGGAGGATGCCGAAGATCCACAGGGCGCGGTAGCTGGTTACGTTCTTCCAAGCTTGTCGAAATACTTTTGAGTAGTCCATGACGTTACTCCTTTTTCGATTTACCCGCTCAGCAGGTTCGTAATCAAGTTCCATCTATAGAACGCAGATCAAGCGATGATTATTCGGTCATCTGAAAGGGATTTCCACCTTGTCGTCTGATCCACCAGCTGGCCACCCAGCTCAGAAGCATCATGCCGATCAAGGCTGACAAGCCCAAGCTCAAGGGCAATGGATGGATTGCTGATGGTTGCGAGATGTTAGACAACCCGTTCGGAATTACACTTCCGAGACCCAGGTTGAGGGCAATTTCACCCAGGGAGACCAGGATCAGCAGGGTTTGCAGAAACGCCCAGGAAAGCAGCAGCAGGATGGGGATCGATTGCCAGAAGGCGGAAAGCCAACGCCTCCAGGAGGGGCGGTTCGATCGGTCTGGAAGCATCAATCCGACGCGGGCGATGAATTGCTGGGGTTTCATCAGCTCCTGCGTCTGAGGAACTTCCTGCAGCACCTTTCTCAGAGCGTCGAGCTTGGCCAACTCGGCACGACAGGTTGCACAGGTCTCCAGGTGTGCAGCCACAATCTTGGCTCGGTGTTCTCCCAGTTCCCCGTCATAGTAAGCCATCAGCCATCCGTTCACATGCTCGTTCATAGGATCGCTTCCTTCAAGTAGGGTTCCAAAACCGCAGATAAGCATTTCCGGGCGTAGCTCAAGCGCGACATCACCGTGCCAATCGGAATGCTCAACGTCTCGGCGATCTCGCGATAGGAGAGATCTTCATATTCACGCAACACCAGCACGCTTCGGCTGGCCGGCGGTAAACCCAACACGGCTTCCCTGATGATTGCACTACGGTCATGAGCTTCCAGCATGGCTTCCATGCCCTCACTGGATTCCGGCAAGGGCAGGTTGTCGACATCCACGGTTTCCCGCTCCCGTCGCAGAAGGTCCAATGTGGCGTTGCTGGCGATGCGGTAGAGCCAGTTACGAAAAGGTGAACGCGGTCGGTAGTTGGGGAGATGGATCCAGGCACGAATGAAAGCCTCCTGGGCCATGTCCTGTGCAATCTCTGCGTCTCCACACATCCGGTACACCATCTGGATCACCTTCTCGCGGTATCGAAGCACCAACGCGCTGAACGCTTGCCKGTCSCCATCYTGRGCGCGGGTGATCAAGRCAATYTCRTTCYTGTCKGRTRTGGAKRCCTGGTTGCTCACGTYRRTCTYGATCCCTTCAATCATTCAACGCAGGATGYATGAAGTTTATTCGCATTTCGGTGAACGGAAAACTCACCCGGGGATGCATGCACTGCATCGTGGATTCAGATTCCAAGGAGCGGCTGGAAAGTCTCGCAGATAAGATTGCTGCGTGGCCAAGGGTAAACCTAGACAAAACTAAGCGTAACTGGTAGCATATGCCTCAGTAGGTGACGTGCAAGTTCTGTCTGGAAGTCGTATGATGAAGGCCTGAGCTGCATGAGCTCAGGCGCTTTTTATAGGTGAGCTGGCCCTGCCAGGGAACCCGACCGCCGAAGAACGGAACGGACACCTCGTAAAACCTATTTGCCATAAGGAGGCAAACGGAATGTCCGAACGTGTAGTCGGAACGGTCAAGTGGTTCAACAGCGGCAAGGGCTATGGCTTCATCGAGCGCGACGAGGGCGACGATATCTTCGTTCACTACTCGGCGATCATGGGCGATGGCTATCGCAACCTGGAAGAGGGCCAACGCGTGGAGTTCTCCATCGAAGAGACCCCCAAGGGTCTGCAGGCAGCAAGCGTCACGCTCATCTAGTCTGTCCAAACGCTGGAACCCAAAGCCCCCGCATTGCGGGGGCTTTTCGTTTCTCCCTGGAATCTGGCTCATGGTGGTCATTGCCTGCGAAAGGCGTCCTGCACGATTTCCGATGTGAAGAATTCGCCGATCTGGTTCTCGGCAGCGTAGCGATAGACCGCTGCAGCGTAAATGCCGTTCAAGGTTGAACTCAGCAGGCTAATAAGCATGATGCCTAAAACCAGGGCGATCACGAAGGGTATCACGATCAACGCATTCTCGAGCCATAAGCTCAAACCGATAGCCGGGATCAGGGTTATGGCGAAGAGACCGAGGATCATGAGCCCGAAGATCAATCCGATGCTCAGATTGCCTGCAATCTGCTCCCCCCAAGTTTTCTTGAGCAATTGGGCGCTGCGCTTGACAGCGTCCAACGGCCCGATACCTTCCACAACCAATACAGGGACGACCAGGAAGGTCGCCAGGTTCCATGCCAATCCCACAAGTCCCACTGCCAATCTTCCCAAGCCGCGGCTGCGTTCCGAGAGCATGCGCAGGATCATGCCCATGGTGGAGGCGATGGCGGTGTACCCGAGGATGATGCCGATGTGTCCGAAAGCGATGCGGAAGCCATCTCGCAGCGTGGGATCCCCGCCGCGCAGCCGGATCATGGCCGCCCCGACCAGGGCACTGTTGCAGAAAGTGATGACGAAGTATTGGGCGAAGTAGAACAGAAAAACAACGATGAATCCAAGGAAGTTGAAGTCGAAACCGCCTTCGGAAGTCGTAAATTGCCATCCGCCTGTGATGACCATCGGCAGAGCGAAGCTTGCGGTTACGATCACCATACCGATGCTCGAGAGGATGGGGTAGATGAGCAGTTCCTTATCGGCTCTCAAGACGCTGAAGCTCGCTTTGACGAGGTCCCAACTCCTTTGAATGCGCTCGATCATGTCGACTCCTTTCGCTGGCGATGGATGGTTTCATTATGCAAGGATGATCCGTATTTCGTCAAGCTCGTGGAATGGATGATCGATCTACTAGTACCGGAGGTTCATTAGGTGTTCTTGGAGATGCATTTCATAATGTTGATGTATGTAATGTGGATTTATTTATATATTTTTTTTCTCAGATCCGATCCGGATCAATGTTCAAGTGAGGAAATCATTCATGCATGGATTCGGCCAAGAGGGCCAGGGATTGATTGAATACTCATTGATCATAGTCTTGATCGCGATTGTTGTCATGGCCGTCCTGCTCATGTTGGGGCCAGGGATTGGGAATTTATTCTCAAATATCATAAGCGGCATTTAGCAACGATCGCGTTCCTTCAGGGTAGGTAGGCAGCGATAAAACCTCGCTGGCAATTAGCCTTCGAAGGTCTGTAATCGCGCCTTCCACATTCCCCGGTACCCAGGAAATCAAATAATGAGATGCTTGATGGATCCATTCTTCCACTCTCATACATGGTTTCCAACCTGCAGGCGTTGAATTCTCTTGGTTAGGAACATTCATCCTGATGCGGAATCGCCGTCATCAGGTAATTTGACAAGCAACAAAAATGGACCAAACTATGAAAGGAGATGGTTATGGAGATCAAATCCTACAAGGCTTACAATCCGCAATCGAAGATGGCGTTTAAACCAAGGGAGGTCATTCGGGGGAATTTCTTCACGATTAACATTGTCTTGAAATATTAGCAAGAGCTCAATGCACAGATTCGTGGCAGCTATATAGCTGCTCTGAAAAAACGATTAGCAGATTCCATTGGGGGTTATCATTTCAATGTGTCGCTCCTCAATACTGGAGAACTAGCGCGAGAGTTCAATTGCATCCATGAACATGATGACTTGCAAGAATTAATTTCCTTGTTTACGTGTAGATTTCTGAGATTATCTGACGATTTCAATCCAGCAGAAGATGAAATTCAGGGTCTGACCTTAGATTACCTTCGTGCTCTCTTCATTCTTCAATATCATAGAACAGGTGCGTTTGTGGATATTATGGAAAGAGATGAAGGTATTCAATTATGGAAGGATATTGTGTACGCCGCAACCACAGAGGCCCTGGAGAAACGGGAGGGAGAGATCCATCCTCCAATAAGAGAATTCACAGAGATGTGGATTAAAAGAGGAGAGGTGGATGAGAACAATACTTCCGATTTTACTTTGTTCATTTTCGATGACCACAAAGTCATGCTCAAAGTAGACAGGTGCGGAGTACATGAGGCTGTCAAACATTTCGAAGATCAGGAAATCGCGTTTTTATCCTATTGTTGGACAGGATTTGTCGAAGACTCCCTATATAAAGGATCGAGACGGCGGAGAACTACTCAGACATTGCATTTAAGTGATTTCTGCGATGAATTCTATTGGAATAACGATGTCCATCCCGACGCCAAACAGCCAACCATCGAGGATTTGACGCAATTGCTAGGGGCATCAGGACGTTAGGAGGTTTGGGATTGGATGCTAGGGCTGAAACGCCGCTGTTCGATCGAAAGGCGATCAACGAACCTTGGGTCCATGGCTTCCACTCTAGTAGGAACTCCTTATGAACCCAAGGTCGTTCTTCTACGCATGGAGCATGGGATCGCCGAGAAGATAATACTTCCAACAGGACCTGGTGACGCTCTGTACCTGCCAGGTTCTTGCCTTGTTTTCCGTTTGTTGTTTCGAGTGCCTGCCACATTCCCCGGCATACCATAGTTTCCAGGAGATGCGTGATGACCTTGGGCAAGATACTCTATCTATCGTACAAGGATGTTGTCTCTGTCCGTCTTGAGATGGCAGAGATCATCCAGGCATTGGAAACCATGTTCCACGAGAAAGGTGAAGGGCGGGTGGAGATGCCTCCCAAGCCCGGCATTCACACCATGCCGGATGCTTTCATTCATGCCATGCCGGCCTACATTCCAGCGCTAAAATCGGCGGGCATGAAGTGGGTCAGTGGCTATCCGGAGAACGAAAAACGAGGCTTGCCCTACATCACCGGGTTGCTGATCCTGAATGATCCGGAAACCGGGATTCCGATTGCAGTGATGGATTGCACTTGGATCACAGCCATGCGAACCGGCGCGGCAACGGCGGTTTCTGCAAAATGCCTGGCGCGCCCCGAAGCTTCGACTGTGGGAATTCTTGCCTGTGGGGTGCAAGGACGCAGCAATCTAGAAGCGTTGAACGTGCTCTTTCCTCTGAAGAAGGTGTTCGCCTATGATATCCACCCCGAGAACACAAAACGCTTCGCAGATGAGATACGCCAACGTTTCGACCTTGAAGTGTTTGAAGTCGAAGAGCCAAAAGAGGCCGTGATCGGTTGTGATCTGGTGGTCACCTCAGGTCCGATCCTCAAGATCCCACACGCCACGATCCAAGCTGGATGGCTCGATGCGGGTGCCTTCGCTTCCCTGGTGGATTTCGATTCCTACTGGTCGGCAGAAGCAATGCTCGAAGCCGATAAGATCTGTACCGATGACCACCAGCAGCTAGATCATTACAAGGCGGTGGGCTATTTCCAAGACCTTCCTCCGGTGCATGCCGATCTCGGAGAACTTGTAACCGGCAAGAAAACCGGGCGCGAAACGTCCGAAGAGCGAACCATGGCGGTCAATTTGGGGTTGGCACTGGACGACATGGCCGTGGCGCCGCTGATCTATCGAAAGGCGATCGAACAATCCTTGGGCACCTGGCTCCCACTCTAGCAGGGATGCCATATCGATCCGAGATCGTTTCACTACAGATGGAGTATGGGATCGCCGAGATGAAGACGCTTTCAGCAGGGCCTGGTGAGTCTCCGCAGCTTCCAGGTTCTTCTTCGTCGTATGGATCATCCATTGCGAAGGACAAGCCGGGCATGTTCTATAGCCCGGCTTGCATAAAATCGAGTCTGTAGGGCTGGCCGACCAACAGCGTACAAGTGTAATCCGGGGGTTTGAATTAGGCTTCCGGATGGATGCACGCCTTTTTCTTGATCTAATGTAGTGCCGTGCTAACGCTTCAAAGGTTCATGAGTGTCGCTGCAATGCGAGATGAAGACAGTCGGGTTCAGGGCACCCACATCTCCACACCCTCCGACACGAGCAAGAGCCAGAAGCGATTTGCGGCATCCTGGAATTTAACCGCAGCTTCCCAGAATTTCAGCACGGCGTTGAGCTTGTAGAGACCATTGTTGCTGCTGCAGAAAAGGGCTACGTTGTCGAGAGCTTCGGTGTAGGATGAACTGCTTTCGAGCAGCAGCAGGTGGATGTCTTCGGTTCCGGAGGGCGGCTGCATGGCCGCGATTTCGCCCATCACCCCTTCCATCTCCTGATTGTCTGCTTCCAGACGGCCGTCGCAAAGCGCGGAATCGTTTCCCCCCTCGGCCTCCTTGAGGATCTCCCCATCTCGGGCAACGATCTCACCCGCTTCTTGAAGCAGGGGGGTGATGGCGATGGCGAAATCGATCAAATCTCGGAGGTTGGGGTCTTCGGGTAAATCAGAAGGAGTCGACCCCGAAGGGCTGGGAGGCGTATAGGGTGTGGGCGTGGGCTGCGTTTGCGTAGATGGTGTCGGCGTCGCAGCTGTAGGTCCACAGGCGATGGTACTGATGAGCAGTGCGGTCAATGGTAGCAGGAAGATCAAGCTCTTCTTCATTGGACACCCCTCGCATGGAAGTATCTGTTGTTGGATAAGGAGAAACCCGTAGAGAAACGATGCCGGATCATACCTCACAAGCAACCTGTTCGCAAAGATGACCTCGGTGGGAGTTCCATTCGGCGGAGAAACTGGAACCCATGCCTTGGATGGTCCAGCATTGCCATTGCTTGACAATCTTTGGACCTCCACTATGCTATGAGCTTGCTGCCATTGATTCTTCTAGGAAGCGGGCAGACGGGCATCGGACTCACTTGAATGCAGATTGAGATAACACCTGAGGGGAGAATCCAGGCATGGTCGCTTCATCCATCGCAGCGCTTTTCGATCTTGACGGCACGCTGTACACAGGCCATATTGCGACCGCTTTTCGTGTCCATCATCAAACGCAACGTGTGAAGCGTCTCCAGACGATCCTCTATTTCGCTGCGCATGTGCCCATCTGGTGGCTTGTGAGAGCAGGCCTTCTTTCGGATGAAGCCATGCGTCGTGTGTGGACTCAAGACATGGGGTGGTTGGTGGCCGGGTGGCGCGTTGAAGAAGCGCAGGTCGCTTTTGAATGGATCGCTGAAAACTATGTCCTGCCGCTCGTGCGAGAAAGCATCCTCGAACGCGCGCATGCGCATCAGCGGCAAGGCCAGCGCACGATCCTCGTCTCGGGGACACCAACTCAATTGCTCGAGGTCATCGGTCGAGCCATGGGAATCCGAGAGGTCGTGGGTACGCCGCTGGTGGTGAAGAATGGCCGCTACACAGGAGCCAGCCAGCGTCCGGTGTGCCAAGGGGTTAATAAGGTGAGGCGAGTGCAGGAGCATGCCGGTGATGAGAGTGGTATCGATTGGGGACAAAGTTACGCTTACGCCGACAGCATTCTCGACCTGCCTCTGCTGAAGAAAGTAGGTCACCCTGTGGCCGTCTGTCCGGATGCAGCGCTGAAGGCTTATGCGCGCTCTCATCAATGGGAGATCCTTGAATAGATCGACACCCGAGAAGATCAGTGAGAACCTTCCCGGAAACCCAAGAGAGCGGGGCAAGGGAAGGGCTTCCTTCTGCTATAATCCTGCCTTGTATCCATGGTCTCAGGATGGAAATCGAGTTATACCCAGGATCTTCTCCATCCATGACCTCAATCGGAGATCGTCTCCAATGCAGAATTCACCCTTCTACGATGATTCCTATCAAGAGCCGGGCGAGGGTGCATGATGAAACGTTTACCCATGATCTGCGCCATGCTCAGCCTCTTGATGCTCCTGGCTGGTTGCTCGCCGGCGATGTCTACAAGTCCTCCCGATCCTACACAAGATCCTGCTACGTTGACTCCTGATGAGATGATCATCACTCCCTCTCCTTTCTCTCCAGCCAGTTCGACAATGCAGCCGGAGTTACCGACCGAGACGCCGCTTCAACCGACGGCAACACCTGCGAAGCCTGTTGTCTGCGATCCCAATGCCCCCGAACCGCCGACCCGTGCGACCATCGAGGGCGTGGTTGGGCAGCCGCAAGCCTATTCTCTATCGTGCGAGGCTCGCTCGGCTGCTGACCTGGCTGCTTACTGGGATGTGGCCATTCTGGAAGGTGTCTTCTTCAGTCAACTTCCCAAGGCAGATAATCCCGACGAAGGCTTCGTGGGTTTTATATCCGGTGCATGGGGCGAGATTCCTCCCAAGTCCTACGGCGTGCATGCGCAACCCGTCGCGGATCTCATGGTCATGTACGGGCTGGAAGCGGAAGCCCATAAGGAGATGACGTTTCGCTGCTTGCAATCCGAGATCGCTGCCGGCCGGCCTGTGATCGTGTGGATCGTGGGACATGCTTGGGCCGGGCTTCCTGTGCCCTATGTGGCTCCGGATGGTATAGAAACGATCGTGGCCCCTTATGAACACACGATGATCCTCTTCGGGTACGATGCCAACAACGTGCACCTGATCGATGCCTATACGAGCAAGATCGAGACGCACTCGATCGCAAGTTTCCTGGTCTCCTGGACTGCGCTGGACAACATGGCGCTGACCGTCATTGGCGCCGATGCATCCGTAGCTTCGCAGATGGCCTATACGGGGGATTACTACGAGGTGCAATACGGAGATTCCCTTCTGGGACTGGCGAACGCCTGGGCCGTTCCCTGGGACAGCCTCGCCGCGTTGAATGGCATTGTGCATCCCTTCTCCATCTACCCAGGGCAGGTACTTAAATCCGACGTTTCAACGGGAGTTCCATAGAATCCAGCGGCAGGCTCTCAGAAACGAAACCTTTCGTGAGGGGAGATGGGGGTTGGAAGTTCGACGGCGTACTTGCGGAAAGAAATCTCGGGCGACCCCGCGGTCGCCCGAGTGTTCGTGTGGTGCTATGTAGAAGGTGAAAGGTGATGTTTGGGTTAGAAGCCTGTGAGCGCATTACCCAAAGCAAGCAGGATATAGCCCACGGCTGGCAGCCAGAATACGAGATGCGGCAACCAGGTATATTCGATTCCGAAGAAGCCAGCGATGTACGCGATCAAGCCTAAGAGTGCAAATATGAACGCGATCCAGAACGTAGATTTCTTGGGTGGTGATAAACGCATTTTCTCCTCCTTATGGTGTTTTCCCGCCAGATTGGCTGGTCCGATTATACAAGCAAATGATTTCAGCTACAAAGCAACCCATGTTTGCATGAACGTTTGATAGGGAAACCGGAACTAATCTCAACCTTGCGATTTCAATCGTTGGATCGACGTTTCTTGCGCAGTTTCAGAAACACCAGCCCAGCCGCCAAACCAACGACAGCGCTATTCCCACCACAGATCTTGTGGAAAGCGTCCGTCAACCATTCGGTGAGCTTCTGTTCGACCGCATCCATGATCTGCTGGCGCAATAGTTCGAGCTGCTCCTCGAGATGTTGCTGTCCCTGCTGGCGAAGCTCGTCGATCTTGTGCTCGATCTCCTCTTTAAGGTCCACGGCCTGTTGTGGGACGACGATGACGATGACCGTCGCCTCATCGCCCAGGGGAGTATCGCCCTTATACAACTGCCACTTTTGTCGATGGATGCCTGCGGTCTCAGGAGCTTTGGCTGGGATCGCGTCCCATGTCACCATCTCGCCTGCCTGCACAACCTGCGGCAGCGGAAGGCTCTCAGGGGCGCCGAGAGGATTGTGTGTGTTGACGAGAGAGTATTCGCCCGGTTCCCAGGGTAGCAATCCATCGTTCAGCAGAGTCACGGCATTGATGCGCTCCTCCTCGGGGAAGTAAACTGCGATGGCAAAGCCTTCGGCGGTTGCGTGATCCGCGCAATCGAGGGGAACGTTTACAGAACTGAGCAGAACCCGGGCTATGGCACGCGCAAAATTGCGGCGTTCCGTGCGCAGCAGTTCGGCATCGGCTTGCAGGAAGGCGAGCTCCAACAGCACGCTGGGCGCTTCCCATTCATGGATGTACAACCCGCCCAAGGGATTCTGGGTTTCGGGTTTGGCGCCTCGGTTGGGGATTGCGAATTGATCGGCAACACCAGCGGCCAGAATGGCGGCCAACGCCTGGCTGGAGGTATCATCGTAACCTCCTACGGTATACCAGGCTTCCGTTCCACTGGCTGTGGTATCGCTGGAGTTGGTGTGAATGGATACTGCCAGGGTCGGATCAAGGCCGTTCACGATGTCTGCGATGTCGTTCTCGGTGTGGTTGTAATCGTCACGATCGTGTGTCAGATGCACATCCACATCGCAGCGGGAGAGCAAGTCGCGCGTCTGACGAGCAACGTCGAGGGTAATCTCCTTCTCCACCAAATCGCCGCTCACTTCACCGGGATCGATCAATCCGGCGCCATTGTTCCAACCATGACCGGGATCGAGCACCAGAACCGGTCGTGGCGATTGGGCACGCGCTTCGGTGGGCCCGCCAGCGAGAAAACCAACAACGACGAGCACGAGGATCAGCATCATCGTGCGAACATAGGAACGCATGCTTGATTCCCTCCAAACAACAGGCATTGGCTGCGATTGTAGTCTCTCACCACGAAATGATCAATCGCATGACCGACCTGGTGGGGTACGGGATGCTAGGTTCGACGAACGGGATTGGGGGGGGTGTCCTGTTTCATTGCGACAATCGTTTGCGGATGAGATTCAACCCCAAGCTTGCAGCCCAGCGTGGTGCATTCTTCGGTGGCCCCCCGAAGGAGCGCAGTAAGCGTTCGTTGATTTCCGGGGTTACCAAACGGCAGACGAGCTGCTGCTGACGATCTTGGGGAGAGAGCGTCAAGCCCAAGCCGATTTCAGCGGCGTGCCGCTGCATGGCAGCATGCAAGGCTTCTTCGACTTCCGTTTCGGGCGTCTGATGGGGGAGGATCAAACCTGCGCAGAAGAAGCCTTTGAGAGAGGCCAGCGCTTGCCCCAAAGCACCTGCGGTTCCGCTTTCAACGATGACGAGGCGCCATGCCCGTTGTTCCAACATGCGCAGCACGACGGATTCAAGGCTCTCGTCGTCGGTGCCATAGATGACATCGCCCAATCTTTCTCGTAAGGTCCCCTCCAATTCGGCGATCATCCGCAAGGCTTCTTTATTGTCTTCAGCCTTGGCTGTGATGCGGATGTCGACGCGACCGGCATGGGCGGCAAGTCCGACGGTTGGGTTTTTCAGGTGTTCGAGATCCTGGATGCCATCGTCGATGAATGATTCGCCCACGCCTGCCGTTCGAACGATGCGGGTGAGGATCACATGATGCAGGTCCAATCGTTCGCGCAGGTAGGGCAATATGGATTCTTGAAGGATGGTCGTCAACTCTGCTGGAACGCCAGGAAGGGCGACGACACAGGCCCCTTCCGTTTCCACGATGAACGCAGGAGCGGTTCCAACGGGGTTGTGGACGGGCAGCGCACCCGAGGGAAGGAGGGCTTGGCGTCGGTTGTTCTGGGTTGGTGTTCGCCCGTAGCGGGCGAACAGTTCCTGGATGTGTTCCCATAGTTCGGGGTGAAATTCCGTGGGGACATCGAGGGCGAGGGCGATGCCCTCGCGAGTGGCGTCATCGACGGTGGGCCCCAAACCTCCTGAAGTGATTACGACTTGCGAGCGTTCCAGCCCCTCGCGCACGGCCTGAGCGATTCGTTCGGCGTTGTCTCCTACGGTGGAGGTATGGAAGAGATCGAGGCCGATACCACGCAGAGCCCGGGCGATGGTGGTGGTATTGGTATCAACGATCTCTCCCAGGAGCAATTCCGTTCCGATGGTGATGATTTCAGCGTGCAGTGATTCAGACAACGTTGTATTCCTGAATCAGACGTCCTTCCTCGAAGCGAGCCAAGTCTAACATGGAGACGTCGATTGTGCTGGCCTTCCCTTCAAGAATGAACTCGCTCATCAAGACCCCGGTGATAGGCCCGTGCATGAAACCGTGCCCTGAGAAGCCGGTAGCCAGCCAGAATCCATCAACAGAGGCGGGGCCGAAGATGGGGTGGGCATCAGGTGTGTTTTCGTAGAGGCCAGCCAATCGCGATTGGCGGCCGGCTTGCTCCAACATGGGCATGCGTTTCATGGCAGCCTCGAGCGCGATCAGTTCCCATTCTGGATCGATGTCCTGGTTGAAACCCGGCGTTTCGTGGGGGTTGGACATGCCCGTGAGGATGCCTTCGCCCTCGGGGTGGAAGTAGAGCGATTGGGCGAAATCGATCACGAATGGAAAATCAGCGGGCAGATCGGGTAAGGCGGTCGTGCTTGCCCATTGGCGCCGCAGCGGTGTGATCGGGATGTCCAGCCCCGCCATCGCGCCCACTTCACCGGCCCACGGTCCAGCGGTGTTGACCAAATGATCGCATTCCACCACGCCGGCGCTGGTGTGCACTGCGCGCACACGATTGCCTTCGACTTGGATATCCTGCACGTTGACATCGGAGACGAAGCGCGCTCCTAATGCCCGACCTTGATTCACATAACCCATGACGATGCTGTTGGGATCAGCCAGGCCATCCCTTGGGTTGAAGGTGCCGGCGAGGGCGTCTTCGAAACACATCATGGGCAGACGTTTGCGAACATCATCACCGCTCCACCACTGGGTGCCGACGCCGAGCCGCTGCTGCATGGCCACATTTTGGCGGAAAGCTTCCTCGTCCTTCTCATTGGTGAGCACAAACAGGTAACCACATTTGCGATAGATGGGATCCTGCCCAAGTTCATCTGCAAAGCGTTCGATCATGGCTAAGCTGGCGATGGAGAGGCGGACATTGATCTCGGTGCCGAATTGATAGCGGACGCCTCCAGCGCAACGTCCGGTAGCGCCCTGCCCGAAGAAGGTTTCCCGTTCCAGCAGCAGGACGTCCTTTGCGCCAGTCTTTACCAGGTGATAGGCCGTGCTTACGCCCATCACACCGCCTCCGATGATGACGATTTCTGCGCTTCGAGGTAGATCGCCGGTCATGATTTTCTCCTGATCCAAGGGCTGGAGCTACAGGCTGATCCAATGGCCCAATCCTGCTTGGCTTGCGCCGATGAACGCTTGCGCTGCGGCAGCGGCGTCCTGCACCGCCACGCCGACGGATTTGAAGACAGTGATCTGATCCGGATCGACGCGTCCCGGATGGGTTCCTTGAACGATCTCGCCGAGTTCAGCCTGGATCCATGCTTCGGAGATCACGCCGCGCTGTATGGGAATGATCAAATCACCGGCCTCCGCCAGCACCGCCTGGCGCGAATCCACGATCACCGTGGCGCGTTTGATGATTTCCTCATCCAGCTCCTGCATCGCAGGAGTGAAGGATCCTACGGCGTTAATATGCACTCCGTTCGGGACGCGTGTGCCATCGAACACGGGTGTCGAGGAAGTGGTTGCCGTGCAGATGATGTCGGCTTGTGAGACTGCCTGGTCGGCATCCTTCGCAAGCTTTAGATCCTGTGGAATGGGTCCGTACCCTGCCATTTCCTTCACGAACGTCTGCATGCCTGGGGGATCGATGCTGTAGACCCAGGCGCGTTCGATCTCGCGCACCGTGCATACGGCTTCGAGTTGGGTGCGTGCCTGCACGCCGCTTCCCAAGATGGCCACGGTCTTTGCCTCGGGTGAGGCCAAGAGATCCGTAGCTGCACCGGATGCTGCTCCTGTGCGAATGGCTGTCAGGCTGGCGCCTTCCATGAGCGCAATCGGTGCGCCGTTGTGGGAATCCAATAGAAGCACGGCAGCGTGGATCGTGGGCAGGCCTTGCTCCGGGTTTTGAGGGAAGACGGATACGATCTTGACGGCAAGGTCACTATGCTGATGCAGATAGGCAGGCATGAAGAGTGTGAATCCTTGCTCGATCTCGATTCTGCTGCGAAGCGGAAGCTCAGCCTTTCCGCCGGACAACTGCCTGAAAGCTCTTTTCATCGCCTCGATGGCATCTGCCATGGGCAGTGCCTTGCATACTTCCTTCGCACTTAGAACGCGAATGTCCATGCCGACCTCCGGAGAAGGTTTTCTTTTGTACGTATGGGCGGGTCTGAATGGAGCAACCCGGCCAGCGCAAGCAGCGATGGCCGGGTAGGAAACTCAGTCGTGGACACCCGAGAACCGAGGTTACTCCATTCCCAGGTAAGCTTTCTGGACCTCCTCGTTGTCGCGCAGTCCCTTGGCCGTGTCCTTCAGCACAATCTCTCCGGTTTGCAGGACGTAGCCTCTGTCGGCAACCTGGAGTGCCATGTGTGCGTTCTGTTCCACCAACAGGACGGTCGTGCCCTCTTGGTTGATTTCCTGGATGGTCTCGAAGACACTTTCGACGAGCACCGGTGCCAATCCCATGGATGGTTCGTCCATCAGCAGCAGGCGAGGATGAGCCATCAGCGCACGGGCTGTGGCAAGCATCTGCTGCTCTCCACCGGAAAGCGTTCCCGCGATCTGCTTGCGGCGCTCCTCGAGACGCGGGAACAGCGTCATCACGCGGTCGAGATCGGCTGCGATGCCCTCTCGATCGGTACGGGAGAAAGCGCCCATGTCCAGGTTCTCGATCACGGTCAGTTTAGCAAAGACACCACGCCCTTCCGGAACCAAGGCGATTCCCTTGTACACAATATCATGAGCCGGAAATATGGTCAGATCTTCGCCTTCGAAGGTGATGCTGCCCGTTCTGGGTTTCAGCAGACCGCTGATCGTCTTCAGGGTTGTACTCTTCCCGGCACCATTGGCGCCGATCAAGGTTACGATCTCGCCCTCGTTGACTTCAATCGAGATGCCCTTAAGCGCGTGAATGTTGCCGTAGAATGCATGAACGTTGTTCAATTCGAGCATTGCCATGCACTTTGCTCCTTACGCATTGACTGCTTTACCGGCCCCCAGACCGGTAGCAGCTCCGCGACCGAGATAGGCTTCGATCACGCGTGGGTTGCGCTGGATCTCTTCGGGCGTGCCCTCGGCGATTTCCATACCGTAATCCAGCACGGTCACTCTTTCTGAGATCCCCATGACCACACGCATGTCATGTTCGATGAGCAGGATGGTGATCCCCAAATCATCTCGCAGTTGACGAATGAAGCGCATCATCTCGGCGGATTCCATGGGATTCATGCCAGCAGTGGGCTCATCGAGAAGCAGCAGCTTTGGTTTCCCTGCCAGGGCGCGGGCGATTTCAAGCCGACGCTGATCCCCGTAGGGCAGGTTTTTCGCCAGGAAGTCGCCCTTACCGACCAGACCTACAAAGCGCAGCCAATGCAGGGCATCCTCCACGGCTTTCTTCTCTTCACGCAGCGTTCCTGGAGTGTGGAGGATGGCTCCGATCCACGTAGAATGCAGAATGGGTTCCATGCCCACCAGGATGTTCTCAATCGCCGTCATGTTGGTAAACAGCCGAATATTCTGATAAGTGCGGCCGATGCCCGTGCGCGCGATCATGTCTGGTGAGCGGTGATTGAGAACATTTCCATCGAATTCGATGGTCCCTTCATCCACCTCGTAGAAGCCGGAGATGCAGTTGAAGAACGTGGTCTTCCCCGCGCCGTTGGGACCGATGATGCTCACGATGGAGTCCTTTGGGACGTCGAAGTCGAACTCACTTACTGCGACCAATCCGCCGAAGCGCTTGGTGACGTTCGTGGCAGTCAGAATTGCGGTCTGTTCTGTCATCTTCTTCAATCTCCGGCTGCAGATTCAGTTTCTGCAGATGCTTGCATCTGCTCATCGGCGGTGAGCATTTCTCTTCGCTTCACTGCGGAGGGGATGAAGCCCTCAGGTCGGGCGAGCATCATGACAACCAGAAGGATGCCGTACATGAGCAGGCGGTATTCCTTGAATTCTCTGAGCAGCTCAGGCATCCCGACCAATATGATCGATCCAACAACCACTCCCGGGAGACTTCCTATGCCACCGATGATGATCAAGCACAGGACGTTGATGGAGATATCCAGCTTGAAACTATGCGGGAAGATCGAGGTCAGCTTGCTGGCGAAGAACGCGCCGCTGAGGCCGGAGAAGGCAGCTCCAACGGCGAAGGCCAGGAGTTTGGTGCTGACGAGTTTGATACCGACAGCCTCGGCTACATCCTCGTCCTCACGCACGGCCATCCATTGTCTTCCCAAGCGCGATTCGCCCAGCCGCCAGGAGACGAACCAGGCCAGCGCACATCCCGCAAGCACGATGTAGTAGAACTGTTCCGGTTTGATCAGGTCGATCGTTTCAAAGGGCGCTTTCGGAAGCGGAAGTCCTCTGAACAGATTGACAAAGAAATCCCGGATCACAGCGAAGAAGTTGATGATCGTTGGTTTGGGGATCTTGAGCACACCCTGCGCGCCGCCGATGTAGGGTTTGAGCAAGTCGGAGAGAGCCAAGATGCGGATGATCTCACCGAAGCCAAGCGTGACGATGGCGAGGTAATCACCGCGCATTCGCAGCACCGGGACACCGAGGACAATGCCGGCAAAAGCTGCGATAACAATACAGAAGGGGATGGCAGCCCAGAAACTCATGTTCGAAACGCCAAGCGGTCCTTCGGTTGTAAACACCGCCATCGAGTAAGCTCCGATGGCAAAGAAGGCCACATAGCCGAGGTCGAGAAGACCCGCAAAACCAACCACGATATTGAGTCCCAATCCCATCAGCACGAAAATGCCCACATTGTTGATCACTTCTGACAGGTAGGTGCCGGCGATTGTGGGGATCAGCAATCCCAGTGCAATCAGGACGAGAATCACGAGCACGCGCAGCACGCGCGTGAGACGAGGTGGCAAGCTACCAAAGGCGCCGCGTATGGGTTCCTGGAACTGATTCCACAGGAAATTCAGGACGGCAACGAAGGCGAATAATCCCGCCGCGATGATCGTCTTGAGGGCTTTACCTTCGAAGATCGCTCTTGAGAAATCCACGCTTACGAGATCCCTGAGCCGGTTGGAAAGAATCTCCGAGAAAATCCCGATGGTAAGCGTCACGATCAATCCCATGAGCAGAGGGCGTTGAATGAACTTCGGAAGGAAATCGAAAGCCGCAGCCAGCAATCCCATGAGTGATGTGACTCCGAGAAGGATCAAACTGCCTGCAACCGGAGATCGCCCGAAGGTCAGGAGCTCGATCAGCGCAGGTGATACATTGGGCATGAACTGCCGCAGATCGAATGCCGTTGCCATGGCGATCAGGATGATCAAGGGGATGGCGGTTAGGAACCCGGTCACGAGGCCGTAGAGCAGTGAAACCAGCTTCTTATCTTGATTCGCTTGTTTGGCTGCCATGGAAGCAATCACGATGGCGGGAGCAAAGAGCAGCACCTGGCCCATCGTGACGACATTGGCAACGAGGCTTCTCTCCCAGGAGAGGGTTACGATACCAATCACGCTCTCCATCAGGGCGATCAGCCCGGCGATCAATCCGAAGCGCAGGGGTATGCGAAGATCGATGTCCCACGATTTAACCATGTCGTCACCTCACGCTTTCTTCTCAGCGAGGGGTTCACCAAGGATGCCTTGCGGGCGGAAGATCAAGACGAGAACCAACATGGTAAAGGCGATCACGTCTTTGAGCTGATTGAAAGCAGGTATTCCCAATCCCTTCAGGAACAGGCTGGGGCCCACGGATTCGAACATCCCCAAGAACAATCCACCGATAGCTGCTCCAGGAATACTTCCAATGCCGCCGAGGACTGCAGCGGTGAAGGCCTTGATGCCAGGAATGAATCCCATGAAGAAGTGTACTTGGCGGTAGACCATGGCGTATAAAACGCCCGCGATACCCGCCATGGCTGCGCCGGTGATGAAGGTGATCGTGATCGTCCGATCGACATCGATTCCCATCAGGGCGGCAACTTCCTTATCTTCCGCAACAGATCGGATGGCCTTCCCGGTCTTGGTGCGTATGATGAAGAAGTTCAGCCCAATGAGCATGATGATGGTTACGATGATGACCACGATGTGCACCTTCTGAATTTCTGTTCCCAGCATGGGAATCGTGCCTGTAAGGACTTCAAGCTGAGGGAAAGGTTTCTGTTCACCGCCCAACAGCCCGCGATAGAGGTTCTGCCAGAAGAAGGACGCGCCGATGGCTGTGATCAGCGGTACCAGGCGCGGAGCAGTGCGGAGATGGCGATAGGCGATCCTTTCCGTAACCACCGCGATAACCACAGAGATGACCATGGATACAACCGCGATGATCAACAAACCCAGCAGGGGGTTACGATCAAGCCATCCAGCGTTATCCATGGGCAGCGCAAGGAACACGGTGGCCGTGAAGATGCCTGACATGAAGAACTCGCCGTGAGCGAAGTTGATCATGAAGAGCACACCATAGACCAATGTGTATCCAATGGCTATCAAGGCGTACATGCTTCCCTGGGCGACCCCGAAAACCAGGAAATCAGTCCACTGGCGTGTGGTGTAGGTGTTGTTCAGGATTGTGGCAGTGGTTCCCCAGACCACGGCCACAATGATGGCAGCTCGGATGACCCATAGGAAAACACCGATAAAGTCTATATTCGCAAGGCGACTTCGCATGGTTTTGCTCCGGCGGTGCAGGATGGACCCGGGTTTTCTCCCCAGGTCCATCCCGTTATTCTACACCGTAATGAACTCACATAGATCTTGCTGCTCTTGGAACATGGATGGCTACGGCCAGATCTTTACGTAATCCCCGTCCTGAATTTCAGAAATGGAGATCTTCGGATCGGCGCAGTCACCCACTGCATCACAGGTCAGCGTGCCCGTGATTCCATCGAATCCGGTGGTCGCGTAGAGGCAGGCGCGCATGGCGTCTCGCCCGATGTGCAGCGTGCCGTCATCTTCCAGAACTCCAACCGATTCGATGCAGTCAAAGATCATGTTGGTGGCGTCGAAGGCGTGCGCGTGGAACACGGAAAGGGTTTCCGTGCCGTACTTATCCAGATAGGCGGCCCTGAAGTCTTCGTAGAGCTGCCCAGCGAAAGCGATATCGGGCCCGGACCAGTACATGCCCGCACTGGCGTCACCGATGGCCAGAGCAGCGGCGTCAGAGATGCAGCCGTCTGCAGCTGAACGGACTGTGTCTTCCAGGCCGGCAACCTCGAGCGCCTGCTTGGAGAGCAAAGCACATTCGGCGGTGAACACTGGATAGTACAGGAATCCAGGAGGCCCTGCTGCAGCGACATCGGTCAGCACAGGGCGCATGTCCGTATCACCCTTGTTCACGGCGGTGTAGGCCACGATCGTGCCGCCAAGCGCCTGGAAGGACTCACGAAATGCATTCGTCAGGCCCTCTGTGTAGGGATCGCCATCATGGATTGCAGCAGCTGTCGTCAACCCAAGTACGTTGAAGGCGTAATCTGCGATGGCTGCGCCCTGGACCTTGTCATTGTGGGCCGTCCGCAGGTATCCGGGGTTCCAGGCGTTATCCGGATCGGTCAACACGGGGGACGTGTTGGAGGGGGATACCATGAAGTATCCCGCCTCGGAGATGACGCGTGACATGGGCACGCCGGCGCCCGAGCAGCTCGTTCCGACAACACCGATGATGGTGGGATCGGAGACGATCTTCTGCCCGGCTGCCTGGCCGCCCTCTGCGCTGCAGCCATCGTCCTCAGCCTGGAGCTCGACATCGTGACCGGCAACCTGACCCCGGAAATCGATGGCGATCTCGACACCGTACTGGGAGTCGAGCCCGAGTTGGGAGTCGGGGCCTGTGATCACCAGTGCCGAGGCAATGCGAATGGGCTCATCGGGAGCATAGGTTACGCATCCGATGTCATCATCGCACTCGAACGGTTCCGGTGTTTCCGGCGCTTCGGTCACTTCGACATCTGGCGGTTCTGTTGCTTCCGGGGTTGCTTGGCCGCATGCGGAGAGGATCATGGCTGCAACCATAAGAACTGAGAGCATTGCAAAGGTGCGCTTCATTTCTACTTCCTCCTCCTCGATGATCAGTGAGGGTCGCTCAAACGAGATTCGAGCGGCTTTCGGGTTCTCATAGTGTTAGTTATCGATCCCAAGGTTTCTCGCCTAGGCACTCTCCTTTCCATGTACTCTTGCCCAGTTGTCGGTGTTTCTCTGGGGCTTGCCCAATGCGGGCAAGGATCGAATTTATGTAATCTATAATGGCGATTGTATATGCAACTCCCATTGAGTGCAACATTGTTGCGAATTTGATTTGATGCTACAGCTTGGAGGGCACTTGCCGCCTGGTTGTGGAGTCAACCAGTTTCCGGTAAGTGACACATGCTGAGGCCCTAGAAAGTCAGTGAGTTTCCTATTGTCCTTTATCCTTGGTCTCTAATTCGTTCCGCTAATATCCTTTCATCCACATATTTCTTGGGCTTCATAGACACAGGACAACGAAGTGACCTCTCCAAATCTGTGGCAAGACTCCTCGTCAAGGCTTCATTGGAATCATCGTCGATTGATGTGATTTCCTTGATTCATTAAAGGGAGAATCCGAAAGGAGCATCCGCCTTCTTCAGGAAAGCATCTCGGCTTTTCGCCAAATTATACGGCGCAATTTCAGTCAGTTTAGCATAGGAAGAAGATGCAATGGAAGGTTTTTTATGGAAGATTTATGCCCCCATTGCTTGGAATCAAGTCGCGGAAGGGCGTTCGTGCTATCGAACAATCGTTCGTTGACATGAGGTTGTATGGGAAGGAGCCTTGACCTGTATAACCTGGCGCGCTAGGATTGAAGTGAGCGTAGCTACAGGGTATTGAGTTCGATCCACTGCGTATCAAACAAAGAGAATTGCGTCAGAATGGCTTCCCTGGCGATGGGTTTGCAGTCAGCCAGGTGTCCGATGGAAGCATGCCGATGCGTGTTGTGAACGACTTGCACTGGGTCTTCATGTGTGAGGATGTTTCCATCCCGGATACAAGGAAAGTCGTGGTGAATCATACGCCATGGAGCTTATCCAAAGCCCAGGAGGCGTATTTTCGCGGGGGTGCATAGATAGGTCGTATCATTTGAGTATGATGCAGTCTAAGGAGCTTCGCCGATGGATGGAAACAGGAAATTCGATTCACACACCGGGATGTGTGTTTTATACCTGAAGATAGGATCCGGGCATCAGATGGCGGCGCAAGCTTTGGAAAGCGCGATCCGTCGTGAAACGCCAGAGCTTCGAATACAGACGCTGGATCCGCTGACACAGTCCATCGAACTGCTTCCCATGGTGCTGGAACGACTTCAAGCAGCCTCGATCATTCTCACGCCGGCGTGGGCTGACAGGGTTTGGCGAAGGGGCAACCCGCCCGGATTGACGGATCGCATGCTCGAGTTTGGAGGGCTGCAGAAATTGGTGGGGGATCAATTAGTCGAGCATGATGCTCAAATTGTCGCTGCCACCCACGTATTACCCTGCTTGCTTGCTTCTTCCCTGAAAGCACGCAGCAGGTTCCCTGAAAAAGTGTATGGCGTGGTTACGGATTGGGGTGTTCACCGTTTCTGGCCGATGACGGGCGTCGACGGCTACTTCGTAGCGCATGAGGACGTTCGCCAGACCCTGATCTATCGCGGCATCGATCCAGGAATCGTGCATGTCACAGGGATTCCGATCCGCCTCGGTTTCGAGCAGTTTGAGAAAGCGTCTCCCGAGCGACCTGATCGTAAGTTGAAAGTGCTTGTGCTGGTTGGCGGGCTTCAAGTCGGAGCCTATGTGGGATTGCAACAAAACCTGATCGCTCTCGTGGATGCCATCCAGGCTCTTGATGTTGAGGGTCTTGAATTGACGATCATTACCGGGAAATCGCGTTCCCTGCGGAGAATGCTCAATCGCCGCGTGAGGAAACGCGGTCTCGAAGCCAATGTGCTGGGGCTGGTGGAAAACATGCATGATCTCATGGCACAACATGACATCCTCATCACGAAGCCGGGGGGACTGATCGTTGCCGAGGGATTGGCCAGTGGGATTTGTTTGATCCTCTTCCGTCCCGGTCCAGGTCAGGAAGAGGCGAATGTAGATTTCCTGGCCCGGCATGGCGGAGCGCTGTGTGGTGAAACCCCGGATGAAATCGTGGATGCATTGCAGCGTTGCGTGGAGGATCCATCGCTGGTAAAGCGCATGAAGAGGCAGGCTCGAGAACTGGGGAGACCCTGCGCGGCCAAGCACGTTGCCTCGTACATCCTGCAGGATTTGGCTTAGCATCATGTCTCGAGCGCGCCGCAAAATGGGGATGTGGGGCGAGAAGGTTGCCGCAGCGTACCTCGCGGAGCGAGGCTACGAAATCCTGGAGCGCAACGTTCGTAATGCAGAGGGCGAACTCGATATCGTTGCCAAGCAAGGGGATTGGATCGTCTTCGTTGAAGTCAAGGCCCGAGGTAGCCAAGAATTCGGAAGCCCCGAGGAAGCGCTCACCGTGTCCAAACAAGATCGCTTGCGAAAAACCGCATGGGCCTATCTAGAAGAGCGTGAGTGCCTGGATGCGCTTTGGCGTATCGACGTGGTGGCGATCGAGGGGACCCAGGCGGGTGGTGTCGATCGCCTGGAACACTATGAATATGCGGTTGGGGGAGGGATGAATCCGTGATGGAGCAGGGATCGATTCCGGTCGTTGTGATTCTCGGTCCGACAGCCGTTGGGAAAAGCGAGATCGCAATTCTCCTGGCAGAGACATTGGATGCGGAGATCGTCTCAGCGGATTCCCGCTTGCTCTATCGGGGGATGGACATCGGAACTGCCAAACCGACAGTGGAGCAACGCAGGCGCATTCCCCATCATCTCATCGATAGGGCTGATCCCGATGATACTTGGAGCTTGGTTCGCTACAGCACGGCAGCGAAGGATGCTCTGCACGCGATCCACTCCCGAGGCCGGCTGCCGATGCTCGTCGGCGGCACAGGCCAGTATTTGATGGCGATTCTCGAGGGTTGGGAGCCTCCCCCGAAACCGGAAAATCATGAATTTCGCCGAGCCATGGCAACCCTTGCGGAACATGAGGGTCCCGAGGCTCTCCATCATCGTCTGCGGGCTGTCGATCCGCAAACCGCAAATCGTATCGATTATCGGAACGTGCGGCGTGTCATCCGAGCCTTGGAGATCCATCACATCACAGGCCGGCCACCGTCGGAGGTTCGTCGCAAGAAGCCAAGCGGGCTGCTGGATTATCGTGTGGGGCTTCAACTGCCGCGTCCACAACTATATGCCCGCATCGATGCTCGCATCGATGGCATGTTGGAGGCCGGTTTTACGGATGAGGTGCGCTCCCTGCTGGAAACGGGAATCTCACCACAGACGCCGGCCATGTCCGCAATCGGATATCAGCAGATCGTCCGTTTCCTGCAGGGGGAGATCAGCGAGCCAGAAGCGGTGCAGGAGATGCGGCGCGCCACCAGGCAGCTCGTTCGCAGACAGGCGAATTGGTTCAAGGCGGACGATCCCCACATTCATTGGTTTCTCGCCGAACCAGGTGTTGAGAAAGCGATTCTGAAGGCGATTCGAAGCTGGATGCAGGAAGTTATAGCGGGGGAAGCAGAGCCATAACGAGAGCAGCAAGACCGGCCGTGATGGGGATGGTCAGCAGCCATGCTACCAGCATATCCCGCATGACGCCCCACCGGACTTTGCTCAGACGTTCCGCAGCGCCCACACCCGTGATAGCCGAGCTCATGACATGCGTCGTGCTTACCGGGCCTCCCAAGAACGCGGCTCCGAGAATGACAGAAGCTCCTGCCAACTGCGACGTGAAACCATGCACGGGGCGAATGCGATAGATGCGCGCTCCCAGTGTGCGGATGATGCGCCATCCGCCCATGGAGGTGCCCAAGGCAATGGCTGAAGCGCTGGCTGCGATCACCCAGGTTTCGATGTGAAAGGTGGATTGATAACCGCACGCGACCAAACCCAATGTGATGATGCCGATTGTCTTCTGCGCGTCATTGCTCCCGTGGCTGAGGGCCAAAGCCGCTAGAGTGAACATCTGCGAGCTGCGGAAGAAGGCGTTGATCTTGGGGCTGGCTTTACGCGCCATCCACAGTGTGATGCGCATGATGAGGAACCCGGCGATCAGTCCAAGGGGAGGCGAGATGAGCAACGATACCAATACCTTGATCAAGCCTGGCAACTGCACAATGCTGGTCCCGTGCACGAGAATCGATGCTCCCAGCAATCCGCCGATCAAGGCGTGCGAGGATGAAGATGGAAGGCCGATATACCAGGTGACGAGATTCCAGACCACTGCAGAGATCAGTGCAGCCAGGATCTCTGTGCTTCCGATCTCGGCAACCGGAAGGATTTCCCCGCCAACGGTTGCGGCAACAGCGGTACCGAATAGGAAAGGACCCAGGAATTCAAATCCTGCTGCCATGAGCAGGGCGGTACGCGGCCGCAGGGCGCCGGAGGAGATCACGGTTGCTACCACGTTGGAGCTGTCGTGCAATCCGTTGAGGAAATCGAATATCAGGGCAAGAGCGAGCAGAATCAGAAAGACATTCATGTGTCAGGTTATGCTTTCACGACCGTCTTGAGCTTAGCAGGATACCAAAGGCGCTGGAGGAGATCAAGCTGATCCATGAGCTTCCAAATCGCGACTGAGCCAATCCCCAAGCGCATGAATGGACAGGATCGTGAGGCTGATCACCGTTCCCGGCAGGATGGCAAGCAGCGGGGTTTCGATCAAGTGTTTCCTGCCTTCGTTGAGCATCGCGCCCCACTCAGGAAGCGCCGGGTCCCCAGCCAGGCCAAGGAAGGTCAGCGTTGTGATACCCATGAAAGCCCAGGCGAGATGGGTGGTCGCCAGGGAGATCAGCTCCCCGCGTCCGTTGGGAAGTATGTGGCGGAAGGCGATGCGGAGCTTACCGGCTCCCAGCGCTCGGGCTGCTGTCACAAATTCGCGTGAGGCCAACTGCCGGAACATGATGCGCGCTGGTTGAGCAAACGCCGGCGCACCTCCCAATCCGACTGCCAACAAAACGACATCCATTCCCGGTCCCATCACGGTGACAAGCAGCATCGCCAGCAGCAACCCGGGAATGGCAAGAGCGGTGTTCGTTGCCCACAGCATGAGACGATCGAAGTGGGTTTCCCACAATACAGATACGAGCCCAACGGTGGTGCCCAGCAGAACGGCGATCAGTGCAGCAGCAAAGGAGGTGCTCAGGCTGATACGGCCACCGAAAACGAAACGCGACCAGAGATCGCGCCCCAATGCATCGGCCCCCAAGGGTGTTTCTGGCGCAGGATCTGCAAGCGGTTGTGTTATCGGCATATAGGGATCATGCTGCGCGAGCAAGGGAGCAAAGATCGAGATCAGGATCATTGCCACCAACCATGCCAGGGATATCCATGGAGTCCAACGCATGGTCATGCCTCCCGCCGAAGTCGGGGATCGAGCATCATACTCAGCAGATCCGCGGTGAGACCGGCTCCGGTATAGAGTAAGGCGGCCAAGGCTACGATGCCTTGGGCTACGGGATAATCGCCCTGCAGAATGGAGTTCACCAATAATCGACCCAATCCCGGTCGTGCAAAGACGGTTTCCGTAACCACAGTTCCAGTGAGTAGAAATGCAGCCTGAAGGGCACTCATGCTGATCACGGGCGGCAGGGCAGGTCTCAGACCGTGTTTGAGCAGCAACCGGGTGCCTCCGATCCCGCGGGCGCGTGCAGCCGTCATGTGAGGCAATTCCATGGTTTCCCGGAGCCCGGCATGCACGACTCGGGCAATGCCGCCCGCGGAAGCGAAACCCAAGACCAGCACGGGAAGCAGGCTGCGTTGCAGCCAGCTTGTGAACTGGCTGGATGCAAAACTGGAAAGTGCACTGCTGAGAAGCAGAATGGAAAGAATCCCTGTGAAGGCCACGGGCAGGGATGTGGCTAATCCAGCGATGGCATTGGCAAGCCAGCTGCTGCGTGAATGCTTGCGCCAAGCTGATATCACCCCAAGCGCGAAGGCCAACACGAGCGCAACCGCAAAAGCCCCCAATGCCAACTCGAATGTTGAGGAGGCCTGTTCGGCGATCACTAGGTTGACGGGCCTACCTGTGTAGAGAGAAGTCCCCATGTCTCCGCGCAACAATTGCCACAGGTAGCGCAGATATTGTAGGGGCAGCGAAAGGTCGAAGCCCAGGTCATGACGCAAAGCTTGAGCCTGCTCCGGTGTGGCCAATCCCTGGGAAAGCAGGCTGTCGATCGGATCTCCAATGCCGATGCGTAAAGCGAAGAAGGTCAGGCTCACCGCCGACCAGGCGGTCAGCAAGCCCTCGAGGATACGGCGCAGGATCGTGCCGGCTAGGGTACGAATTGCGTCTCGATTAAGAATGGGGACCACCCTTGAGTGGAGAATCGCAAATCTTGGACGCGATTGTTCGTCATCGTCAGATTGACGTAGTCCCGAAGAGGAATCAAGAGAGCTTCGTCGCGCAGGATCTCGGCAATCTGGGCATAGATATCCTGCCGTTTGGCGCGATCCGACCACTCCTGCGCAGCTTGAAGCAGCAGTGCATCGAGTATGGGATCGCTGTAACCCATCCAGTTGTATAAGCCATCGCTGGCATAAAACGAGCGGAGCAGATCGGGATCGGCGCCGAAGAGATTGAAGCCGATGGCATTGTATTCACCGGCGGTCTGAGCTTCTTTGAGGCGGCCGAATCCGGGGGCAACTTCGATGGTCACTCGCGCGCCGACAGCCTCCCAGGCTGCGGCCAGCAATTGGGCAGCCTCGGTGTTGGACCCCCAGGTGGGGGCGACCAGCAGAAGTTCCAGATCATTCCCATTCCGGCTTCGAAACCCATCGCCGTCGGGATCGATCCAACCAGCATCTTCAAGCAGGGTGGTAGCGGCCTCGAGATCGTGATCCGGGAAGGCGAAATCGGACGAGAAACCGAACGTACACGCGCAGAGCGGTCCCTGAGCCATCGGTGAGTAGGAACCGAATAGGGTGTTCACCAGGTTCGCACGGTCGACGGCCATGATGAGCGCGGTGCGAACCTTCACCTCGTCGGTGGGAGATCGCAGCGTGTTGAAGAGGAACTGCAGCGGTTGTCCTGGAATGGGAACGGCGTTGAGCGTGAAGGAATCGTCGGTGGTCAAACGCGTGACCTCATGTGGGGGCATCTCGCCGATGATATCGACTTCGCCACTCTCCAATGCCAGAGCGCGTGTGGCCTCATCTTCATAGAAGCGGAAGACGATCTCGTCGATCTGGGCCGTTTCCTGGGTGAAAAAGGAGGGGCCCCAGGCATAATCGGGATTGGCTTCCAGGGTGATGTGATCGTTGGGGATGTACTCCACGAAGCGGTAGGGACCGGTTCCCACTTGGTGGAATTGATATTCCGTGGCACCCCAATCGGACAGGGCGGTGGGGGAGGCCATTCCCAGGTACGACTGCGAGAGAGAATCCATCAAAGGTGCGAAGGGCTCCGATAGCTGGAAGACGACCGTGTCTTCATCGATAACTTCCACCTGCTGCAGCGGTCCCAGCATGAAGACAGCCTTGAAGGAGTGATTGTCGGGATCCATGGTGTAGTCGATGTTGTCCTTCACGGCCTGGGCGTTGAATGGGGTTCCGTCGTGAAAGCTCACGTCCGTGCGCAGATCAAATGTATAGGTGAGACCGTCCGAGGAGATGGTCCAGTTTACTGCCAGCCCGGGCACGAAGCCCCCGCCGGATGGATCTTCGTACACCAAGGTATCGTAGACCGAACGGAGTGGGATGGTGAGCTCCGAGGAGGCGTGCAGGTGTGGATCGATCCCGGAAGGGGCAAGCGTGAGGCCGTAGGTCAATCTCGATGTGGAATCCGAAGCCGGCGAACAACCCGCAAGCATCAGCAAGGCCAGGAGCAGCAGGGGAAAGAGCCATTGCTGTGATTTCCAACCTTGGATACCCCCTCGATGGCGATCCGAGACGGAAAGTCGATGGGATGGAGGGTTCATGGCGCTCTCGTCATTGTGATGGTCGCATTCGATTCAATAAAGTCGAGCAAGGTTGCGTACGTTTCGGTTACGTCAATCCAAAGGCAATCGTCCAAATTCCTATTCTATCGTCAATCGATGATGTATACCACATCCATCCCAAGCTGGAAATTCCCCCGGAAACCTCGTTTGGTCTCCATTCTCAATGCTTCCAATAGATTGGAAGCGAATGGACATACGCGTTGTGATCTGATCCAGTTGTGGAAATGAGGAAAGGGATGGGCTGCTTGGAATGTCGATCGTCTAGGCTTGGCTGACCATCACCATCGCGCCGATGAGACCGGCTTCATCGCCCAACTTTGCGGGTACTAGTGGCAGATCCTCCACATACATCGGATGGATGACATGCTCGTGTAAGGCCTGCTCGATGGCATTGAAGAAGGGGTGGCCGATGCGCGATACCCCTCCTCCGAGCACGATCATCTCGGGATTGAAGGCATGCACGAGGCTTGCCAGATGGCGGCCGATGTGCCTGCCCGCTTCGCTGACAACTTCCATAGCAAGACGGTCCTTCATCCTGGCAGCTCTTCCAACGTATGCCGCTGTCAGCGGTTCTTCGTCATGAACCATCTCTGTGAGGATGGAACTCTCTCCCGTTTCGATACGCTCCAGGACTTTGCGGGCGATGGCTGGTCCGGCGGCGATGGCTTCCAGGTGTCCGCGCTGGCCACATCCACACTCGGGTCCATTCCTTTCCACGGTCATGTGGCCCAATTCCCCGGCCAATCCTCGCGCACCACGAAGGAGTTTTCCATCCACGATGACCCCGCCGCCGATCCCGGTGCTGATGGTGAGATAGATCAAATTCTGGGTGCCTTGGGCAGCGCCGTGACGCCATTCCCCCAAGGCTGCCAGGTTGGCATCATTCTCGAGCATCACGGGGCAGGAGAAGTGCTCACTCAGTCGTGCACAGAGCGGGATGTTCTTCCAACCGGGCATGTTGGGGGTGTCGAGGATCACACCATCGAAGGGATCCAGTGGTCCCGGAGAGCCCACGCCGATGCGCAGGCCTCGCTTCTTTTTCGGCAGGATGCTGTGGATGGCTTCGATCATGCGCGCGATAACGACATCAGGTCCTTCCGATGCCAGGGTAGGAATCTTGATCAACTCGGCTGCTGGGGGCTGGTCACGAGTGAAGAGTGCGACTCGAAGGTTGGTCCCGCCTAGGTCGACGGCGATCAACGAGGACATGTCGGCAGTATATCATAGGCTTGCTGTTTGGTATCCGCAGCACTAGAATGGGTTCGTGAGTAAAAATAAAATCACCCCCGTACGCAAGCAGTACCTGGAAATCAAACGTCAGTATCCGGATGCGATTCTGTTCTTTCGTTTGGGCGATTTCTACGAAACCTTTGACCAGGATGCAGAGATCGCTGCGCGCGAGCTGGATATCGTACTCACCTCGCGCAACATCGCCAAGGGCACGCGTGTACCCATGGCGGGCATCCCCCACCACGCCGCCGAGAACTATCTGGGTCGTCTGATCGAGAAGGGCTACCATGTGGCCATCTGCGAGCAGGTTGGGGATGAGCCCATCAAAGGGCTCTTTCCGCGCCAGGTCGTACGCGTGGTCACTCCAGGGACAATCGTCGAACCCGGGCTCCTGCCTGGAGATATGAACAACTACCTGGTTTCTGTAGTCGTCAGCGGACGGCAGATTGGTGTTGCCTACGCGGATATCAGCACCGGGGAATTCGCTGCCGCGCAGCTCGAGGCTCCCGATCCAGAGCCCATCATTCGACAAGAGCTTGTGCGCTTGCGCCCGGCGGAAGTGCTGTTCGCCGAATCGATGCCCTTCACGAACGGTGAATCGATCCACCTCACTCGCCTTCCCGATTGGCGCTTTGAATTCGATCGAACCCATGAGAAGCTGCAGCAACACTTCGGAACAGCGACTTTGGATGGTTTCGGTCTCAGCGACAAGCCGCAGGCCGTTCAGGCCGCAGGCGTGCTCGTGGAGTACCTGGCGGATACTCAGCAAGCTGCTCTCAAGTTGCTCACAGATCTCTCCACATACACGCTGGATGAATTCATGGCTCTCGATGCCGAGACACGCCGCAACCTGGAACTCACGGAAACGCTGCGCGCAGGTGAGGTGCGCGGCTCCTTGCTGGGCATCATCGATGCCACACGGACACCGATGGGGAAGCGATTGCTGCGGCAGTGGATCGCCAAGCCGTTGCTTGATCTGAAGCGCATCCATCAGAGGCACGACCAGGTGCAGGCTTTCTTCTCCGATGGCCTATGGCGTGCGGAAGTGCGCGACGCGCTCAAGAAGGTGGGGGATCTGGAACGCCTCACCAATCGTACTGCCGCCGGCGTGGCGGGGCCGCGTGATCTCGTTGCGTTGCGCACGCAGCTTCAACACCTGCCTGAGGTGATCGAGCTTCTGAACAGACCCAAGCAGAAAGCGCTCAAGGGGCTCTGTGCATCGCTCAAACCCTGCGTCAATGTGCGCAAGCTTCTGGAGAGGGCGATTGCCGATGACCCACCGGCGACCCTGGCCCATGTGGGCGTGATTCGAGAAGGTTATGCGAAGGATCTGGATGGGGTTCATGAGGCCTCACGCGATGCTCGCGAATGGATCGCCAACCTTGAGAAGATCGAGCGCCAACGCACTGGGATCAAGAATCTCAAGGTTGGATACAACAAAGTCTTCGGCTACTACATCGAAGTCACCAAGGCCAACAGCGAACATGTTCCCGATGAGTACATCCGCAAGCAGACGTTGGTCAACGCCGAACGCTACATCACACCCGAAATGAAGGATTACGAAACGCAGGTACTCACGGCCGAGGAGCGCATCCGCGAGATCGAAGCCGGGCTGTTCCGTGAGGTATGTCAGAAGGTGGGGGAACAGGCATCGAATCTGCTGCAGACGGCGCGTGCCCTGGCTCGCGTGGACGTCGTCGCGGGATTGGCGGAGGTGGCCGTGCGCAGGGATTACACACGGCCGGAAGTGGTTGAAGATGACGTGCTCGAAATCCGTGAAGGTCGGCATCCTGTGGTTGAGGAGTTCATCCTGGGAGGACGCTTTATCCCCAACGATACCCTCTATGAAGAGGGCGAGCGCGTGCGGGTGATCACCGGGCCCAACATGTCCGGAAAAAGCACCTACTTGCGGCAGGTGGCTTTGATCGCCCTGCTGGCTCAGATGGGAAGCTTTGTGCCGGCGCGTTCCTCACGTCTTGGACTGACCGACCGCATCTTCACGCGCATCGGCGCGCAGGATGAGATCCATGCGGGACAGTCGACGTTCATGGTGGAGATGGTCGAGACGGCAAACATCCTACACCATGCCACCAGGCGCAGCTTGCTCATTCTGGACGAGATCGGACGCGGCACGAGCACGTATGATGGGCTCTCGATTGCTTGGGCAGTTGTGGAATACCTTCACAATCATCCCAAGCTGCGGGCACGCACGCTCTTCGCAACCCATTTCCACGAGCTCACACGCCTTGCCGAAGTCCTACCCGGCGTACGAAATTACAACGTGGCGGTTTCCGATGAGGGGGGACAGGTGGTCTTCCTGCATAAGATCGTGCCTGGAGGTGCGGATCGATCCTATGGCATCCATGTGGCGGAATTGGCTGGTCTGCCGCGCCCGGTGATCAATCGTGCCCAGGAAATCCTGGCCCAACTCGAGGCAGATGCTAGCGAAGTGCGCCTGGGCGATCGACTTTCAGCGCAGCAGATGGTGCTTTTCCCGGAAACCAATCCGCTGCTAAATGAACTCGAGGCGTTGGACATCGACGCCATGTCGCCCCTGGAAGCGCTCAACAAACTCTACGAATGGTATCTGCGCTTCCATGATAGCGACCAAGAGCAAAACTGATTCTTTCAGCCATCCATGCCTTGGGTCGCTATGAGCTCGGGATACTCCTGCGTTTCTGCCTTGGAAGCGTCTACCTCCAGGATTTTGAGAACATCCGAGATCAGTTCGGCCTTGCGCTCAGCGTCCCTGCGGGACCACGTACGGCTCTTGACCTCCAGGAACCAACCTTCCAGCTTGGGTTTGAGAATCTGATCGATGTTGATGAAGAACTCCTCATCTTGATGAAGCACAAGCCATCGCAGTCGATCCTTGCTGATTTGGACGGTCTCTTCCGGTTGGAAGTATTCCTTGTAGAAGCGCAGACTGTGGGTCGCAGGGGCGATGAAGCGTGAGCGTGAGAGAAGCACCGAGTTGGGGTAGGTGCGCTCGGCAGCCGGACCGGCGAGCGTCAAGCGATACCGAACGTTGTAGATGTTTCCCTCGCTGTCGATGAATTCGTCTTCTCTGTGGCGCAATCTTCCCTGGGTCGGATCAGAAAAGCCAAAGTAGCAATCGTACTCACGATAATGCGCCGTGCGAATGATCTCGAAGGCCTGGCTTTCCAATTTCTGGATGATGGGAGACGGATCTGGGATGGAAAGCTTGATCTGGACTTCGTAGCTCTCCTCCTGCTCTGCTCCCCCGATGGCGATGAGCTTGGAGAGGACCGATCCCTCTCTCTCAGCCAGGAAAGCATCGATCTGATCCGCAATCTGCTGGGCTTGTTCGAGGAGCGGTTTCTCTTCCACGGTCTGCAAGCGGCGATCGAGCATCAGCCAACGGCCATTCACCATCACGTCCGTGACATCCGTGGATTTAGCGGCGTACACCAAGCGTGAATAGATCGACTCCTGATCGATATCGAAGCGAGGTAGATTGTGAAGGGTGTCGAGATCGATGAGCGTCAGATCGGCGCGCTTGCCGATTTCGATGGATCCGACGAGGTGGTCGATGTGGCAGGCCTTGGCTCCCAGCCGGGTGGCCATGGAGAAAACCTGACGTGCGGGAAGGGCGGTCGGATCGCCCGTTGTGCCCTTGGCCAGGAAAGCCGCCAACCGCATCTCCTCGAACATATCCAGATCGTTGTTGGAAGCCGTACCATCGGTTCCCAGCCCCACGTTTAGACCGGCCTCGAGCATGTCATAGATGGGGGCAAAGCCTGAAGCCAATTTCATATTGCTGGAAGGATTGTGGACCACACCGGAACCCACACGCCGCAGCGAGTGGATCTCTCCTTCGTCGACATGAACGCAATGCGCGGCCAGGACTTTGGCCTCGAAGAGACCGGCTTTCTTGACCCAGGGAATGACCGGCATGTCGTATTGATCGCGCGAGTCTTCCACTTCCTGAGAGGTTTCAGCGAGGTGAGTCAGCAGGGGAACATCGTACTCGACGGCCAGATCGATGCAGGCGCGCAGGATTTCCAAAGTGCTGGTATATGCCGCATGAGGGGCGATGGAGGGGATGATGAGGTCATGATCCTTCCATTGGCGGATGAATTCGCGTCCTGCGTCCATCGCATCCTCGAAGGAGGCTGCATCCGGGGTGGGGAACTTGAGCACGGATTGACCGCATATTGCCCGCATCCCCACCTCGGCGGCTGCTTCGGCAACAGCGTGTTCGAAGTAGTACATATCGGCGAAGCACGTGATTCCGCTGCGGATCATTTCAGCGCAGGCGAGTTTGGCGCCCAGGAGGCAGAATTCGGGGGAGACGAACTCCCGCTCGACAGGCATCACATAACCCAGCAGCCACACATCCAAACGTCGATCGTCGGCCAGACCTCGCAGGATGGTCATCGGAGCGTGAGTGTGAGCATTGATCAATCCGGGGATCAACGTCTTCCCACTGCAATCGATCACCTCTTCCGAAGCATGGTCCTTCAAGATCCGTTCCTCATGCCCGACGTCGAGGATGCTGTGGTGGCGAATGGCAACCGCTCCCACTTCGAAGATGCGGAACGCATCATCCATGCAAACAACGGTTGCATTCCTCAAGATCAAATCAACCTCACTCATGGATCACCTCGCTGCAACTTTCAACCATTGTAGCAGTTCTATGCATTTATGAGGCAAATGCGCGCTATCCAGCACTTCCTGATTCTTCTTCGGGAATACGTTTATAATCCCCATCGGAGGTTGCCTATGCGTGCAGTCGACATCATCGAGAAGAAGCGTGATGGCATTGAACTCACTTATGAGGAACTCGAGTTTTTCATCCAGGGATTCGTTCGAGATGAGGTCGCGGACTATCAAGCTTCCGCCTGGGCAATGGCGGTTTTCTTCAAGGGGATGACGCATCAAGAGGCCACCCATCTCACCGAGGTAATGGCTCGATCCGGAGATCAAATCGACCTTTCGTCGGTCGTCCCCTACGCCGTCGACAAGCATTCCACAGGCGGCGTGGGCGACAAGACCTCCTTCGTGGTTCTGCCGGCTGTGGCTGCCTGCGGAGTGCCTGTGGCCAAGATGTCCGGTCGTGGATTGGCTCACACGGGCGGCACGCT
>DUET01000082.1 GCA_011192015.1 Anaerolineae bacterium | reverse complement strand
GTATCCCTGCAGCCAGTCTTCCCCAGACAACGACGGCGGTTTGGGAATGCCCCGAGGGCATGCCGAAGGATCCCTCGGTGCTGAGAGCTTTGACCTCGCTGCTGACCCAGAAGGGGCGCGGCGCACTGAAAAGGAGTTTGAAGATTCCATTGATGCCTTGGCTGGTGAGCAGAATCAAACCGATGCGAAATCCGAGACGGAATTCAAAGCACCACAGCAGGGCAGGCATAACCAGCAAGAAGAATTCCTCGCTGCCCAGGAAGGTGAAGCTCTGCATCGGAACCAAGAGCCAATCCCCGAGGCCCTGCAACCAGGTGATGATGGGGAGGCCCCAATCCAACCAGATATTCATGTCATTCTCTCCTACTTATGAGGGGTTCGGTTGAAGATCGAAGACGTGGGAGGTATCGGCCACTGATGATCAGTGAGAGCGCGATCAAACCCATGCTTATGGGATAAGGAAGATGGGGGGCAACTTTGTAGAGCAGGCCGGCGATGGGAGCAGCCGCCAGTAGCGATAGGCCACCAACGGTTTCGACGAGCCCAAAGGCCAATCCCATTTGTGATCTCTCAACCTGGGTCTCGGTCAATGAAGTCATCATGGCACGTGCGGTGCGGTAGCCACCGTACAGGAAGTAGCCTAAGGCGAACCAGGGCGTGCCCGTTCCGAGCCACAGCATCACGGCGGAAGCGCCGATAAGCACCTGAGACAGTAGAAAGGCGATGTAGCTGCGCAAACGTCCCATGATAAGATTGAGCACCACGCTCCCCAGCGAGTAAAAGGAGCCAAAGATGCCGATGGCGGCCAAGCTGACGCCGCGCTCGTTCTGGAGGAAATTCGGCGTCAGCGGCCAGGCCAGGTATAGCGCGAAACATGTGATGAGAAACAAGACCAACAAACTGCCGAAAGAGCGATTGCCGAGCAAGCGTTTGTAGCTGCTGCGCAAGGAATCAGATTCGGTTGGCTGGGGAGGCAGGAGGAACATCACGATGGTGGATACGACATACAGCACGGAGGAGATGCCGTAGATCGATCGCAGACCGATGAGGGTGCTCAACTGACCTCCGATGATGGGCCCCAGGATGGAGCCGATGCTGAAGAAGGCAAAGATGGTGGTCAGCGCTCGCTCCACGGTCCACTTTCCGCGTGCGGCGGTTGCATAGCTCGACATGGGCGACATGACGAAGGCGGTGAAGTAATAGAGAACCAACCCGATGATGAAGAGCGGCAGGCTGGGTGCTACGAACATGATCCAGGCGGCAACAGTTCCCAAGATCGAAGAGGCGCGCATCAGAGTCCTGCGCCCGATCTTGTCGGCCAGGGCACCGGCAGGGATGTGCGAAATGGTCAAGCCGAGACCTGCAAGACCGAGGATGCCTCCGATCTGAACCGGCGAGGCTCCAAGCTGCTGGAGGTAGAGAGGTTGGAAGAAGGCGAAAAGACCTTCGCCAACGCCCCACACAAACAGAGAGGCAGAGATCAGGCGAAGCTCCCGGGTCATGAAGCAGCTCCCGTCACCTTGGTAACGAACTCTGCCGCCAATACAAAGACACGCTGGCATTCGGCGTCACGCGTGATCACGTGACCACTGCGCTGCACCCACTCGAGGGTCTTATCCGAGGAGCCCAGCGCTTGGAAGATCTTCTCGGCGTTCTGGGGCGGCACACCGCCGTCGTTCTCGGAGTGGATGACTAGCGCAGGGATGATGATGCGCGGCAGTGCGGATTGCAAAACGACCATCAGATCGCGCAATTCGGCAACAGAGGACTTGGGGTAGTAGGGATAGTCGAAATGGTTTTCCTCTGCGGCGGGATCTACCCAGTCGGATTCGCCCTTGGCTACGCGCCGTTGGAACAGGCTGAAGAAGCGGATGAAGCGCAGGCGCCAATCCGAAGGCAGAGCGTAGGGCGTGGACATGGCAACCACACCGACAACAGGGAAGCGGGAGGCGAAGATGAGCGAGAGCATGCCGCCCATCGAAAGCCCCATGATCACAATGCGATCGCAGTGTTTTTGCAGCAGGTGGTACCCATCCTCGACCGAGGCCAGCCAATCGCGCCAGCAGGCTCGGAGCATGTCATCGACCTGTGTGCCGTGCGCGAAGAGGCGCACACCGTGCACGGTGTGCCCCTGCTCGGCGAGATGCTCTCCCAGGTCCAGCATTTCTCGGGGTGCGCCGGTGAAGCCATGCACAAGCAGGCAGCCCACGGAGCCGCCGGGGAAGAGGAAGGGTTCACCGCCTGATTTTACGAATCTCATGCAATCACCTTCAATTCCCGCGGCATGTCGCTCAGGCTTTCGCAACCCTGCTCTATGGCGACAACGTCATCCTCGATGCGCACGCCGCAGCGTCCGGGGAGATAGATGCCGGGTTCGATGGTGAAGGTCATGCCGGGGGACAGCAATTGTGTATTCTGGCTGCTGATGTAGGGATGCTCGTGGGCTTCCAGACCGATGCCGTGCCCGGTGCGGTGAATGAAGGCCTCTCCGTAACCCCCATCCGCGATGACCTGTCGTCCGGCCAAATCGACTTCAGCGCAGGTGATCCCGGGCCGTGCTTTGCGCAAGGAGGCTGCATTGGCCTGCAGGACGAGCGCATGGATGGAAACCAGAATGGGATCGGGTTCGCTGAGAGCGAAGGTGCGCGTCAGATCGGATACGTAACCCTCACTGCGTGCGCCCCAATCGATGAGTAGGGCATCCTTGGCCTGTAGGCGGCGGTCGGTGGGTGTGGCATGTGGTAGGGCGCTGTTGGGTCCGGAGGCTACGATGGGATCGAAGGCCAGAGTGGGATCGGAGCCCGCCCGCAGGAGTTGCACGACGAGTTCGGAGGCCAGTTCACGCTCGGTCATGCCGAGCTTCACCAGAGGCAGGGTGGCGATGAGCGCCTGTTGGGCGATGTCGACGGCTCGGCGCATGGATTCCAATTCCTGCTGATCCTTGATCACTCTCAGGCCGGCAAGCGCAGCGTCACCCGAGATGATGTTCGCTCGAGGTGCAGCTTCCTGCAGGAGCTGCAGTTCGAAGGCGCGCATGCGCAGAAGTTCCATGCCCACGCACCTGGCGTTCATATCCAAGATGTCGGAAGCGCGCTTGAAAGCCTCGGAGCGTGATGCCAGATCTTCGCCGTAGGTGATGATCTCGGAATCCATGGCTGCAGTGCGGGCCTTGTCGGCCTCCAGTTGGGGGAGGACGAAATGGGGCTGCGCATCGAGTGGAAACAGTCCCACGATGGGGCGTTCCATCATGTGGAACGAGAGGCCTGTCAAATAGCGCAGGTTGGGACCGGGGAGCAGGGCCACGAGATCGAGTTTCTCGCTCTTCATGGCTTCCAACAGGCGGGAAAGACGTTGCTGGAGCATGATCACCTCCGTGGAAGGCGATTATAGTCTGCGGATGGTCGGTTCGCAAAGAAAAACCCCTCGGAAAGCCATCCGAGGGGCGTTGGTCGGTCAGCGTGCGCGCTAAGGAAATTCGGGTTTCATAGGAGGAATTCACCCGTGAGGAAGGGATTCAAGCGCCGTTCCTCGCCCACTGTGGTCTCAGGACCATGACCGGGAAGCAGACGGGTTTCATCCGGCAGGGAGAGGATCTCCTGGCGGATGCTTGCGAAGATGGCCTGGGTGCTACCTCCGGGGAAATCCGTCCGGCCGATGGAACGTTGGAAGATGATATCTCCGCAGAAAACCAGGCCGGCATCCTGCAGGTTGAAGATGACATGTCCTGGGGAATGGCCGGGTGTGTGGCAGACCTCGATGCGGTGTTCCCCCAAACGGATCTGCATGCCCTGCTCGTATGCGATGGAGGGTTCAGGTCCGGGATCGAAGTTGGTGAAGCCGTAGACGGCAGCACCGCCACCGGATGCTCGGATGAACTCGTCAGCGGGGTGCATACCGATGGGGATCGATGAGGAGGATGCTTTGAGGAGGGCGGCGATGCCCCCGATGTGGTCGAAATGGGCGTGGGTCAGGGCGATCTCTTGGATCTGCCAACCCCTTTTCTCGATTTCTTTGAAGATAACCTCCCCATCCCAGGCGGGATCGATGAGCAATGCGGAGTTCGTTTTCAGATCGCCCAGGATGTAGGTGTTGGTCTGTGCCAATCCGAGTACCATCCTTACGAGCACCAATTGGTCGTCAAAGAACTTCTCTTCGTGAACCACGCCTCGATTTCCTCCTTCAACCTTCGTTTCCTGATCCAAGGTGCTGAAAGCTATCCGTTCGGAGAGGAAGTATGTTCGGGATGGCTTGGTGGTCCTCTCCCGGCAGCTTGTGATTTCAGCGATAAACGTCGATACTCATGCGGTCTTTATGCACTGCCATCCTCGCGTCGGCCCGTGATAGATTCTGTGAGCGACCTTCCCATATTGGAAACTTCCACGAGGATGACTCTGAGAGTAGAGTATAACCGACAGGCAGGTGAATACCAATTCCAGCTTGATGGAAGACATGATGGATTTCATCCCAATACCGATTGAGGTGCCGAATGCCGCAATATCCACCTGAACCGTTCCGAATCAAGAGCGTTGAGCATGTTGGGAACATCAGCCGTAAGGAGCGTGAGAGAGCTCTCAAAGCGGCCGGATACAACGTCTTCGGCCTTCGCTCCGATCAGATCTTCATCGATCTGCTGACCGACTCGGGAACAGGCGCCATGAGCGATCGGCAATGGGCGGCAATGATGAGGGGAGACGAATCCTACGCCGGCGCAAGCTCGTATTACCGTCTGAAAGAGGCCATTGATAAGATCTTCGGTTTCAAGTTCTTCGTGCCAACTCATCAGGGTCGTGCTGCGGAAAACATCCTCTGTTCGCAGCTCGTGACCCCCGGGGTGTATGTCCCCAACAACATGCACTTCGACACCACCCAGGGTAACATCCTGGCGCGGGGAGGCCGCCCCGAGAATCTGGTCATCGACGAGGCGGCTGATCCCAGCAATCCACATCCCTTCAAGGGGAACATGGACATCGAGAAGCTGGAGGCCTTCATCGCACGTGTGGGAGCGGAGAACATCCCGTTGGGGATGATCACGATCACCAACAATGCCGGCGGTGGGCAGCCGGTTTCCTTGGAGAACATGCACCAGGTGAGTGAGGTTTATCACACACATGGGATCCCGTTCTTCATCGACGCGTGCCGTTTCGCCGAAAATGCCTACTTCATCAAGATGCGTGAGAAGAAATATAAAAGGAGGAGCATTCTTGAGATCACGCAGGAGACCTTCGGTCTGAGCGACGGCGCCACGATGAGCGCCAAGAAGGACGCCATCGTCAACATCGGCGGTTTTCTGGCGATGAATGACGAGGAGCTTTTCCAGGGTGTCAGCAACGAGCTCATCCTGCGGGAGGGTTTCCCCACCTACGGAGGCCTGGCGGGGAGGGATTTGGATGCCATTGCGGTTGGGCTTTGGGAGGGCATGGACGAGGCCTATCTGGAATATCGCATCGGTCAGACGGCGTACCTGGCGGCCTGCTTACGCGAGGTGGGCATTCCGATCATCGAACCTCCCGGCGGGCATGCGGTGTACATCGATGCCGGGCGCATGTTCCCCCACATCCCCAAGGAGCAGTTCCCGGGGCAGGCATTAGCCGTCGAACTCTATCTGGAGGGTGGAATCCGGGGCGTGGAACTAGGATCGGTGATGTTCTCGCAGGTCGATCCCGAGAGCGGCGAAACGCGGCATCCTCCGTTGGAGTTGGTGCGCTTGGCCATTCCTCGGCGGGTTTATACGCAGGCCCACCTGGATACCATCGCTGATGTTGTGGCGCGTGTCAAGAAGCGGGGCAAGAAGGTACGCGGCTACCGCTTCACCTATGCTCCCAAGCTGCTGCGGCACTTCACGGCACGGTTTGAACCGGTTTGAGAAGTCCGTCAGGGATGATCCTTGCGGCTGGCAGATGGACATGAAGTAGAACGGGGCTGTCCTTTCGTGGACAGCCCCGATGCGCGGACCGTTATGCTGCGTTGGCAATTCTCGGCACATCACTTCCAAAAAAGCTGCTGTATGCGTGCTGCTGGCGGAATTGACAATGCCGCTGCAGGATGCGACAGGTTGAGGATCTCCGTGTCCTCAGCTGACTAAGGTTCGGGGACTACAATCTCCACCCATAGCCGAAGATCGTTCCCGGTAGGCCCTTTCACGTAGACGCCCTCATCGTTGCGCAGCTTCCAGAAACCTTGATAGGTTCCTGGAGTGGAGGGCGAGGTCAATTGGATGGTCAGATCCACGCTGGCGTTGGGTTCGACGATACCTGGAAGGGCTTGGATCGAAGGTCCGTCCATCTGATCTCCGTGATTGAAGACCAGTTTGTAAGCCGTAGTCCAAGTGCATGTGCCCCCGTTGCTGATGCGCCAGATCTTCTCGAAACTCGCGCCGGGTAAGATCTCGGTGCCGTCGGGTATGGAAACGTCGATATCGCTGCCATAGGTGACCAGATCGGTGCACGCTTGTGGGTCCTCCGTGGGGGTTGGTGTGCGCATGGGAGGTGTCCATGTAGGCGATGCGGTTGGCAATGTCTCGGTATCCGTTGGAGACGGAGTGCTGCTCAGGATGGGTTGGATGGGCTCCGGCGTTGAGAAGATGCCCATGGCGGTCAGCGTTTGCATGGCAGCCGTTGCGGCCAGCTCTCCATCCGAAGGGCTTGGCGCGGTTGAGGTGCACGAGGCAGCCAGTAGTAAAATTGCTATCACAAGCGAACTGATGTGTATGCTTCGAAAGCGCATCGTATCTTCCTTTTGATTGGACATCACATCCCACCTCTTCAGGATGCAACCGGGTGGACCGGCAGCAGGCGATCGAAAAATCTAGCTCTTGATGTCTGTGATTTTACCGCAAGGCCGCGATAGCTTGGTAGGTTGTCAAGAATGAAGCATAGGTTGGATTGCCGGCAGTGGGGAAATTTTTAAATCCAAGGTTATGGTATTCTCTCCTTATGTTCCGGGAATATGGGGATGGTGTGATCGATAGAGCTGAGATTCGATGACGATATCCGAGTTCGTTCTTCCTCAAAAACACCGCTATGATCGCCGTTCACCCCTCCGCTGGATTCTTTCTCACGCTCTGCGGCAATGGTGGCTGCTGCTCGGCATGCTGCTGGGTGCCTTCGGCAATGCCGCCCTGGCGGCCGCAGTCCCCATCCTGGTAGGTCGCGCATTCAACGCCATCCTGAAGGATCCCCCCGACCTTAAGCTCCTTGGTCAAACAGCGCTTTGGATCGTAGGTACACAAATCGTGCGTGGACTTCTTCAGCTTTCGCGTAATTTCGGAGCCGAGATGACGGCGCAACGCCTGGAGCGGAACGTCCGCGACGAACTCTACATCAGCCTCCTGGGCAAGAGCATGACGTTCCACAATCTGCAGCCTGTGGGCGATACGATGGCGCGGGCCACGAATGACATACGCGAGATCAACTTCATGTTCAGCCCGGGTTTGAACTTGGTGATCGGATCGGCGAATTTCCTGATCATGCCGCTCATTGTGGCTCCCTCCTACCACCCGTCCTTGATCTTGGTTCCTTCTCTCTTCATGCTGGGTTATGTGCTGGCGCTGTGGCAATACCTGGGAGAACTGCGACCGATCTCGGATGCAGTGCGCAAGGCGTTCGGCGTGATGAACGCGCGCCTGGCAGAGGCCATCGATGGGATCGAAGTGGTCAAAGGGAGCGCACAGGAGAAGCAGGAAGTGTCTCTTTTCTCAGGACACGCGCGCTCCTTCCGGGATGCCTTCGTCCGTCAGGGAGATGTCGAAGCGCGGTTCATTCCCCAATTGCTCCTGGGGCTGGCGATGGCCGGTGCCCTGCTGCATGGTCTGATTCTCTTCAACCAAGGACTGCTGGATCTGGGACAGGTGGTGGCCTACGTGGGTTTGATCGATTTGTTCGGATTTCCCACGTTTGCGTCGCTGTTTGCATACTCGCAGGTCTCCTTGGGTCTTGCCGGTGCGAGGCGCGTTCTGGATTTAATGAACCGCAAGACGGATCTGGATCACAATCCGAGCGGTTTCGCAGGGGAGATTCGTGGGGAGATCAATTTCGATGGCGTCAGCTTTTCCTACGACGGTGGGGAAAAGACCCTGGATGGCATCAGTCTGGAAGTTCAACCGGGACAGACGATTGCGATTGTAGGCCAGACAGGTTCCGGAAAGACGACCCTGGCGAAGATGATCAACCGCATTCACGACGCGACGGAAGGACGCGTCTTGATCGATGGCGTCGACGTGCGGGATTGGAATCTGCAGGCCTTGCGCAGACAGATCTCCATCATCGAGCAGGATGTGTTCCTCTTCTCACGCACGATCGGCGAAAACATCGCCTTTGGACGACCGGATGCCACGCGGGAATTGATCGAGACGGCTGCCCGATCGGCGCAGGCGCATGATTTCATCATGGGATTTACGGACGGCTATGACACGGTTGTCGGGGAGCGCGGCGTAACACTTTCGGGGGGTCAGAGGCAACGCATCGCCCTGGCGCGCGCCTTCCTCACTGACCCGCGTATCTTGATTCTGGATGATTCGACCAGCGCCATTGACAGCGAAACGGAGGACGAGATCCAGCGTGCCATCTTCCAGGCAGCGCAGGGACGCACAACCCTGATCATCACCCATCGTCTTTCACAGATCCGGTGGGCGGATCAGATCGCCGTGCTGCGTCGAGGCAGCTTGGTGGCTGCGGGTACGCATGAGGAATTGATGCGAACTTCGGAATCCTACCGCCGCATTTTCCAATGGTATGGAGACGAGTGAAACATGGGTTTCTTTGGTGGATTGCAGGCCGAACCCTATGATCGCCAGTACAGCGACAGGGAGCTTGTACGTCGCATGGCGGCGTACTTCGGCAAGCATCGCCGAAGGCTGACGGCAATTGTCCTTGCCCTCCTTACCATCTCGGGAATGAACGCGGCCATTCCCCTAATCGTCTCGTACGGCGTGGACATGTTGGATACCAGGAGTTCACCGACTTCGATGTACCTTTTGGCAGGCGCGGTGTTCATCCTGGGCTTCCTGGTCTGGCTCATGAATTGGATCCGACGCAGGTTGACGATACGCACGGTTGGAGATGTCATGCTGGCGCTGCGTGAGGACGCTTTTACAGCCAGTGCGTCCCATGACCTATCTTTCCATGATGAATTCTCCTCCGGCAGGATCGTGAGCCGCATTACCTCGGACACGCGGGATTTTTCCCAGGTGATCGTGTTGGTGACCGACCTGGCAAGCCAGATCGTCCAATCCCTGATTCTGATGGTGGTCTTGATCAACATTGAGTGGCAGCTATCGCTGTGGGTCTTCGGCATCCTGCCGATCGTTTTCGTATCCGGAGCGGGTTTCCGGAGGATCGCCCGCAGGGTGACACGGCGGGGTCTTCGAGCCATCGCCAACGTCAACGCCGCCATCAAGGAAGCCGTCACGGGGATCGCCATCGCCAAGAATTTCCGGCAGGAAACGGCCATCTACAATCAGTTCGATGAAGTCAACCAAACCTCCTACATCACGAACGTTCAGCGCGGCCTGGTACTGACAAGCGCTTTTCCTGTCCTCAATGTGCTCGGTGGAGTGGCCACAGCGTTGCTGGTCTATGTGGGGGGCATGAGTGCTGCACAGGGAGCCGTGACCGTTGGCGCGTGGTATCTGTTCATCACCAGCCTGGATCGCTTCTGGTTCCCGGTGCTCAATCTGGCTTCTTTCTGGAGTCAGATACAATCCGGTCTGTCTGCTGCCGAGCGCGTGTTTGCCTTGCTGGACACGGAGGCGGCCGTAGTGCAAGTCGACGATCGCCGAGTACCAAAGTTGCGAGGGGAGATCGAGTTTGCGCAATTGGATTTCCGATATGTGAAGGGTGAGGGGATCTTGGAGCAGTTCTCTTTGAAGGTACATCCGGGCGAGAACCTGGCTCTGGTGGGACACACCGGTGCCGGCAAGACATCCATCGCCAGGCTGATCGCCCGCTTCTATGAATTCCAAGACGGACAATTACTGATCGATGCCGAGGACATCCGCAGCTTCGATCTTTACGAGTATCGCCGTCAACTGGGAATCGTCTCGCAGGTGCCGTTTCTGTTCGCGGGCACCGTGGTGGACAACATCCGCTACGCACGCCCTGAGGCCAGAGATGATGAGATCGAGGAATTGGCGATGCGCATCGGAAACGGGGAGTGGTTGGAGGCGATGCCCGATGGTTTGCGAACCCAAGTCGGCGAACGCGGGGGGCTGCTCTCGATGGGCCAGCGCCAACTCGTGGCACTGATGCGCGTACTTGTACAGCATCCGGCGCTCTTCATCCTGGATGAAGCCACGGCCAGTGTGGATCCGTTCACCGAAGCCCAGATCCAGGAAGCGCTGGGGATGATCCTGGAGAAGAGCACTTCGATTTTGATCGCACATCGACTTTCGACCGTACGTGCAGCGGATCGCATCATTGTGCTCAAGGAAGGTAAGATCATCGAAGAGGGTGATCACCACGGTTTGATGTCGGAAGGCGGTCATTATGCCGAACTGTATAACACTTACTTCCGACATCAATCCCCGGACTACCACCCTTCGCTGGAGCCCGATCAGGCGAATTTAGGTTTTATAGAAGTAAAGCAGGATCGTACTGGGCCTGGTGATAAGTAGATTCGAAAATGGATGACCGATAGTCCTTTATTCGTTATTGACCTTTATCCCCATTGCTTGCATACTTTCAATATGCTAGAGTATTTCTGCTGGCAAGCAGCTTCCAAGGGATGTCATTAGCGTGAAGATACGTTTAGAGATCGATGATGTTCCGATACGTGGATCCGAATGCGCGATTTGTGGTACGGCTGCATTGACAGTCGTCCATCTAGCGGATTACGCGGACTACGTCATTTGTGAAGCATGCGGTTCTTCCTTTGTCATGGACGAGGAAGGAGAGCGTGTGCTCTATGGCAAGGTCTCGGACCAGTACCCGCAAACCGAGAAGGCGGTGTTCAAGATCTGGACGGATCTGGAAACAGTGGAGAGGCTTGCAAGCAAGGAACGAAGAGAAAGGGCACTTCCACCATCCATGTTTTCAGCGGAGGAGGATGATTACCCCGAGGAAGACGAGGCCCATGAGGATGAAGATGTTGAGGCAGTGTCAGGTGAAGCGGATTGGTTGGATCTGAGCAGATTGAAGGCTTTGAATGAGCTTTATCCCAGCGAGGTCGCAGAAGAAACCCGAGTCAAGGAGACAGTCATTGCGGGAACGCAGCAAGAAGAGTTCCGATCCGCGGAGGCGCCAGCGCAAGAACCGCAGCCTGTGAGCGAGGTCGCAGAACCCCCACCGCAGGATCGGTATCGCGTCATCATCAAAGGCGACAGTGTCTATTTCCCTGTGAAAGCCTGTGCGCATTGTATGGCGGAACCATCGAGGCGACATGTCCCCGTAGTGGGTTCGCTCCCAGTAAGTTTGGAAACAAGCAGACGCAGACGGGCATTCTTCCGTCTACCCCTTTGCGAGGAATGCCATCAGAAGCTATACGAACGCAGCAGCGCGCAGAAAAGCGCACAACTACAGGTGCATCTGACATCCGCACTCGTGGCATTGGGCCTCTTGATCATCGCCCTGGGCCTGGAAATCGTCGATCTGAGTGGGAACATCTCCATGGAACTGCTGATGTTGGCAGCCCTTGGCGTTTTGGGTTACTTCCTGCCGTTGGTTGTATTACTTCCTAGAATCAAGCGCGTTGGCCTGTTAGTAGAAACCCAGTTGGTGCGGAACACGCTTCTCATTCGATCTCCGGAGGAGGAAGTTCCGGATACGATCTTCGATTTTCTCAACCGGGATTATGCTGAGCTCTTCTTACAAGCGAATAAGGACTCGGTTCCTGGCAGGGCTGAAGTGATCAGGATCCAAGCGGAGCCAGTGGATACAGGTAGTTAGCGAAAGCATCCCGAACAGGTATTGGCTGCTATAAGTTGCGGCCGGGGCGGTTTCCACATACCGTCCCGTTTTGTTTCCCCGGTAGTAGTATTAGATCATTTGTGCTATTATATTAGTGCAACTGCACCGGTCATTAAAGGCTGTCAAAGCAGGGTGGAAGATCCCTGCAAGAGGCTCCTGTGGGATCGAAAATAACACACTCGCGAGTGCATTCCGATGAGTGCGCGGACTCCGGATGGTATAATGCAGTTTTGCACGATCCCTGTCGTGTAAGGCGGGTAACCTGGGATGAATCAAGATAAGATTGTCGTTGTCGGCGCTAGAGAGCACAACCTCAAGAACATCAATGTAGAGATCCCGAGGGATAAGCTGGTCGTGATCTCGGGGATTTCTGGATCGGGGAAATCTTCTTTGGCGTTCGACACCATCTTCGCCGAAGGGCAGCGGCGCTATGTCGAATCGCTATCAGCCTACGCGCGCCAATTCCTGGGACGTCTTGACAAACCCGATGTAGATTACATCGAAGGTCTCTCGCCAGCCATTTCCATCAATCAGCGGGGTGTCTCGCACAATCCGCGCTCGACGGTGGGCACCGTTACCGAGATTTATGACTACCTGCGCCTGCTCTTCGCCCGCGTGGGCATGCCCCATTGTCCGATCTGCGGGCGTGAGGTGCGGAGGCAATCGGCTCAGGAGATCGTGGATTCAATCGAATCGCTGCCGGAAGGGAACCGCATCCTCATCCTCGCGCCTCTCGTTCGTGGTCGCAAGGGGACGCATCAAGCGGTGATTGAGGAAGTACGCCGTTCCGGTTTCGTGCGCGTGCGCATCGATGGAGACGTGTACTCCGTGGAGGATGAGGTCGCTCTGGATCGCTACAAGATCCACAACATCGAGGCCGTTGTGGACCGCATGGTCGTTCGGCACGTGCAGGGAGAGGATCTGGAGGCCTACCGAACACGGCTGACTGACTCCGTGGAGACGGCTCTGCGCTGGGGCGATGGGACGATGATCATTGCGGACATGAGCGCCAAGCCGCCGCGTGACATTCCCTTCTCCGAGGACCTTGCATGCCCCGAGCATGGCACGACCTTGGCTGAGATCGAACCGCGCACCTTTTCCTTCAACACTCCCCACGGCGCATGCCCGGAATGCCAGGGATTGGGGAGCAAACTGGAGATCGATGCGGAGCGGGTCATCCCGGATCCCTCTCTCTCGCTTGAGGGGGGAGCCGTGGCGGCCATGGAGTGGTCCACGCGCGGCTCCGATCGCCCTCGCTACTACTGGCAATTCCTGAAGGCAGTCGCGGACGAGTATGCGATCGACATGAACGCTCCGGTCTCGGTAATTCCCCGAAAGAAGCTCGACATCGTGCTGTATGGAACGGATGGCCGCGAGATTCCCGTTCACTACAAGAGCCGGGAAGGTCGTGAGTCCACCTTCCACACAGCATTCGAGGGCATCATCGGCAATCTGGAACGCCGCTACCGGGAGACGAAATCCGAAGGGATCCGCGCCAGACTTCAACAATTCATGTCCGAGCGTATCTGCCCGGCATGTCAGGGGCGGCGCCTGCGCCCGGAAGCCTTGGCCGTCACGCTGGATGGGTTGAGCATCGCTGAGGTGACCTCCTGGAGCGCATCGCGCTGTTTGGAGTGGATCGAGCGTTTGCAGCAAGGCAAGGGAGGGCTTTCGGAACGTCAGCAACAGATCGCAGAACGTGTGTTGAGAGAGCTGCATGATCGTTTGGGTTTCATGGTGGACGTCGGCTTGGAGTATTTGACGATCAATCGAAGCGCAACGACATTGGCCGGCGGCGAGGCGCAGCGCATCCGTCTGGCGACCCAGATCGGCTCACGTTTGATGGGCGTGCTGTATGTGTTGGATGAGCCATCGATCGGGCTCCACCCACGTGATACAGCGCGTCTGGTTCGTACTTTGACGAACATGCGTGATCTGGGCAATACGATTCTCGTCGTCGAGCATGATGAGGCCACCATCCGAGCTGCAGATTGGATCATCGACCTGGGACCCGGCGCGGGGGAAGCCGGGGGAAGGGTGGTTGCCGAAGGAACCGTCGACCAAATCATGCGCAAGCGCAAATCGATCACCGGACGCTACCTTTCCGGTAAATTCCAGATCGATACACCCAAGAATCGTCGCTCCGGGAATGGAAAGCATCTGACGGTTGTCGGAGCGAGCGAAAACAATCTAAAAGACCTCACAGTCCGCATCCCGTTGGGAGCCTTTGTTTCCATCACCGGTGTATCTGGTTCTGGGAAGTCCACGCTCATGGTTGAAGTGCTGCACAAGGCCCTGGCAAGAGCCCTGCATGGCAGTCGCAACCTTCCTGGTAAGCATGAGGGTCTGGAGGGCGTGGAGCATATCGACAAGGTGATCAGCATCGACCAGAGTCCCATCGGACGCACACCCCGGTCGAATCCTGCAACCTACACTGGTCTCTTCGACGGGATTCGTAAACTGTTTTCAGAGCTTCCTGAATCGAAGGTTCGCGGTTACAAGCCAGGTCGTTTTTCCTTCAACGTCCGCGGTGGCAGGTGCGAAGCCTGTCAGGGTCAGGGCCAGCTTCGTATCGAGATGCAGTTCCTTCCGGATGTCTATGTGCCGTGTGAGATCTGTCATGGCGCACGCTACAACCGCGAGACGCTTCAGGTGCGGTTCAAGGGGAAATCGATCGCCGATGTGCTGGATATGCCTGTCGATGAGGCTTTGGAGTTCTTCTCTGCGTTCCCGGCCATCATGAGCAAGCTTAGCACGTTGCAGGAAGTCGGCATGGGATACATCAAGCTTGGGCAGCCTGCGCCGACGCTTTCGGGTGGTGAGGCGCAGCGTGTCAAACTTTCGCGCGAGCTATCACGACGGAGCACGGGCCACACGTTGTACGTGCTCGATGAGCCCTCCGTTGGGCTTCATGCTGCAGATGTCCATAAATTGGTCGATGTGCTGCAGCGCCTCGTGGATCATGGCAACACAGTCCTGATCATCGAGCATCACCCCGATATCATCAAGGTCGCAGATTGGGTGATCGATCTGGGACCGGAGGGGGGCGAAGGCGGTGGTGAGCTGGTTGCTGAGGGCACACCGGAGGACATCTGCAAGATCGCGGCTTCTTACACAGGCAAGTTCATCAAACCCCATTTGACCTGATCCTCGTATGAATGCCAGGGCTTGTGTCCTTATTGACCCATGTGTAGACTTGAATGACACATCCAGCGATCTGTTGTTCAGCTTACATGAGATGTTGGCGGTCTTTCCATGAGGAGGAGAACTCATGAAGAAGCCTCTGCGAATCATGATGATGATCTTGAGTGTGTTGATCGCCATGGCCTGTGTGGTGAACCCCTCTCCACCAACGCTTCCTCCCCAAGCGAGTGACACGCCGGAAGCCCCTGCAATCGATACGCCCTTGCCAACGTCGATGCCGACGAATACGCCTCTTCCGTCGCCCACTTCGACACTCCCGCCATCTCCGACACTTCTGCCCTCGCTTACACCTACGGTCACGCCCATACCGACGATGAACATCACGGTTTACTTCACAGATCACAACGCCTACCTCGCCGCTACACCACCGTATGAGGTGGGGGTGCAGCGAACGATTCCGTTCACTTATGGAGTCGCTCGCGCCGTTCTGACGGAATTCTTCAACGGGCCCACTCCGGCAGAGGCGGCTTCAGGATTGGTGCTCATAACCAGTGGGGCAACCGGCTTCAGCAACATCACGATCAACGACACCATCGCGCGTGTCTATCTGACCGGGAACTGCAATTCCGAAGGTGCAACATACACGATTGCCAACCCTCTGTATGCAAACCTGATCCAATTCTCCTCGGTCAGTTACGTTAAAATCTACGATCAGAACGGGAATACCCAGCAGCCGACGGGATATACGAATTCGATTCCGGGTTGTCTCGAACCCTAAGCAGTGAGACGCTCAAACAGAAAAAAATCAGGCCGGATTTCCCGGCCCGATTTGATTGTGAATGCGGAAAGTCAAATCCCATTTTGGATCGACCTCATTCGTACCGAAGCGCCTCCACGGGTTCAAGGTCTGCAGCACGTTTGGCGGGATAGAGCCCGAAGAACAGACCCACGGCGGTTGAGAACAGAGTTGCCAGCAGCACGGCATCCAGCCCGATCAGCGGATTGAGCTCGGCGTCGCTGGCAGCGGCGATGGCGCCCACCAGCATGGAAAGTCCATAACCCAAGGCGATCCCCACCAGACCTCCCGTCAGGCTGAGCAGCGAAGATTCGGTCAGAAACTGCATCATGATGTCACGCTTGCGGGCTCCGACTGCCTTTCGCAATCCGATCTCGCGCGTGCGCTCGGTTACGGAAACCAGCATGATGTTCATGATGCCGATGCCGCCCACCAGCAGGGAGATGGCCGCAATCCCGCCGAGGAAGATGGTGAGTACGTTGGTGATCGTTGTGGCCGTGGCTAGAAAATCCTGCTGCGTGAAGATGGTGAAATCATCCGCGCCGACAGGGGTGCGATGACGAGCCCGCAGGATGTCGGCGATCTCCTCCTGGGCTTGAGGGACTGACTCCGGGTCGATCGCTTGAACGAGGATCATATCGACCCTGTTGACGCCGCTGCGGCGGATCAAGCGGGTCTGGGCGGTGGTCAGTGGTACGATCACGCGATCGTCTTCGTTGTTGAAACCGGAACCGCCCTTGGCTTCGGTAACGCCCAAGACGCGGAAGGGCTGCCCTTCGATGCGGATGGTCTCGCCCACGATGCCCTCTGAACGACCGAACAGCGTTTCCGCGACATCCGGTCCGAGCACAACCACCGCGGCTCGACCGAGTAGGTGGGCTTCGTTAATGAATTCACCCTCCTGGATGGCGATGTTGCGTACGGATGCATAATCCGGTGTGATGCCTTCGGCAGAGGTATACGTGCTTTCGCCAGCGAAGCTGACCTCGACCGAGCCGGTGAGCATTGGAGCGACGCCTACCACAGACGGCGCGGCGAAGGGATCGCGCAAGGCTTCTGCATCCTCGAGCGTGAGAGGCATCGGATTTCGAACGTCCTCGCCTCCACCCCTGAATACGAAGAGCAAGTTCGTGCCGATGTCGCTGATGGAACCCGTGATGGTTTCCTGCGCGCCGCTGCCGATGGCAAGCATGGCAATCACAGCGCCGACGCCGATCACGATCCCCAGGACGGTCAATCCTGAACGCATCTTATTGCTTGAGAGACTTTCCAAAGCTTCGATCACACTGTGCCAGAAATTCATACTTTCAACCACTCCAGGGACGGTTCAGGTTGCATGGATGACCGAACTGCAGGCAACCGCCGTTCCCTTCAGGAATTAATTGTTCGGAGCTCCATTATCCGTTACCTCCTCGATCAATCCATCGAGCAGGTGGATCACGCGTTGGGTGTGTTCGGCAATCTTCGGATCATGCGTGACGAATACCAACGTTGTACCGAGCCTCTGATTCAATTCGAGCAGAATCTTGACCACCTCAGCGCCCGACTTGCTGTCCAAGTTCCCCGTGGGTTCATCCGCGAGGATGATGGAGGGGTCGTTGACCAGCGCCCTGGCGATGGCCACGCGTTGCTGTTGGCCACCGGAGAGTTCGGTGGGTCGATGGTGCATGCGGTCGCCCAGACCAACGGATTCCAGTGCCTGGGCCGCACGCTTGCGACGGCCGCGTGTGATTCCCGCATAGCGCATCGGGAGCTCGACGTTCGAGAGGGCAGTCTGGCGCCCAAGCAGGTTGAACGTTTGGAAAACGAATCCCACTTTGCGATTACGGATGGCGGCCAATTGATCATCGTTCAGATCGGAGACCATTTCCCCATCCAGAAGGTAAGTACCGCTGGTGGGGCGATCCAGACATCCCAGACTGTTCATCAGGGTGCTCTTTCCCGAACCGGAAGGACCCATGATCGAGATCACCTCTCCGCGTTTCACACGCAGCGAAACCCCTCGCAGTGCAGGGACCTCGATGTCTCCCATGTGATAGATCTTGGTGAGATTCTCGGCTTCGATGACCCATTCGTTCATGCTACGGCCTTCCGAAGAAACCACCGGGATGCTCGAGTTCGGCCGGTGGGTTGAGGACCACGAGATCGCCGCTTTGGATTTCCCCATCGATGATCTCACTATAAGTCTCGGAGGATGCACCCAAAGTGATGGCGACAATCTCGATCTCACCATCCTTGAGCAGATAAACGACCCGCTGACCGTCGCGCACACGAACAGCCCGGTTGGGGACCAGCAGTACATCATCGATCTGTTCGACGATGATGCTCACCGCGGCAGTCATGCCGGGTTTGACGGCCTCATCGATGTCGATCAATTCCACCGTGACATCGAAATTCACAACTCCTTGAATCACAGTTCCCACCATGCCCACATGGTCGATACGCCCCTGATAGGTTTGGTTGGGCACGGCGTCGAAAATCAGGGTGACATCTTGCCCGGTCTGCAACCGGTTGATGTCGATCTCGGAAACCTGGACATCGATGAAGAGAGGCGATAGCCGGGTCAGGTTGAAGGCGGGGGTTCCCGGCGTCACCATATCGCCGTGTTGGACGTAGGTGGAAGTGATGGTTCCCGAAAAGGGAGCTTCGATCACAGCCATATCGAGGGTTGCCTGTGCGGCGTCGACGCGGGCTTGTGCTGCGGCGATATCGTCAGGATGGGGGCCGTTGGCCACGCGCTCCCAGGCACGTTGTGCAGCATCCAAATTGGCTTGTGCGATAGCCACGTTGGCATCCAAAAGAGCATGGTCGATCTCGCCGGGCTCATTGCCTTCATACCATGCCACCAGCCAATTGGCCAAATCTACACCGATCTGCGCCTCGTTCACCGCCTGCAGGGCAGCAGCCTTCCCGGGATCATCGTCTGCCAGGACGTCGTATGCTTCTTGAGCATCTTCAAGGCGATCTTCTGCAGCGCTGAGCTGCCGGTCGGCTGAGACTTCCTCATACCAGGTGGGTTTCGGATCACTCAAGCGGAAATAGCGCCAGTTATAAACGGCGGTGTTGAGCGTCTCCTGCGCCTGGGCGAGGGTCAATTGCGCCTGCACTCGCTGAATGTCCGATTCCAGCAGGTCGTCCAAGGCCTTCTGGGCGTTGACCAGATCGGCATAAGCCAGGACCACCTGAGGCGACAGGGATTCGGATTGCAATTCTGCAAGAATGTCGCCTTCCATCACGCTATCGCCCGTATCGAAGAAGATCGTGCCTACGATGCCGGTAGTCTCGAATGCCAGAAGGGCGGATTGATCGACGCGCACTGTGCCGGTTGCACCGACGGTGGCCGTGAGCTGTCCGGTTTCAATCTCGACAGTCTGCAATTCGGAGATCTCCTGCTCCGCTTGCCGCGTTCTGAGATAGCGGAAACCGATCAGGCCACCCACAATGACCACGATCACGATCGCTCCAATGATCCAACGTTTCATGCTTCACCATCCTTGAATGCCGTATTGATGTTTTCTATGGGGGCTTGGGATGGGTGGATTTGTCAGCAAGTTGACAGATCCGGATATCCGTTTTGAATTCACAGAACCCGTGCCATATTGAATCCCAGCCCATAAACCATCTCGGCCACAACAAAGTATACCTTCTGGGCAGTCCGAATTGTGAAGGAATTATGTACTTGCCGTTGAACGTGACAACCGTCTTATGCAGGTATGATGTTTGGGACTGATGATAGACTTGATAGGATCGGTATGATCAAATGAATAGGTATGTATGTAGGAGGATGTGTTATGTCGTCCGGCTCCGACAAAGAACCGGTTATCGACCGAAAAGCTCGTATGAAGCTCCCGTTCAAGGACCTTGTCTTCCGACCCCCGGAGGAGCGCGTTCAGGATTTCGACCCCGTTGCGCGTCTTCTAACCCCGGAAGAGGCCATTGAAGCTGCGAGGAGGTGCATTCATTGTCCGGATCCGGCGCCCTGCCAAGAAGCCTGTCCTGGGCATAACAACATCTCCGCCGCGTTGAAGCTGATCGAGGAGGGGGATTTCATCGGAGCGGCCGAACTCTACCGTCAGATCAGTTCGTTGCCGGAGATCTGTGGGCTGGTCTGCCCGCATGAGGATCTGTGCCAAGGACATTGTGTCCGCGCCAAGCGCGGTGAGCCCGTTCTGACGGGTGCGCTGGAAGCTTTCGTGACCGACTACCAACGTAAGCATGGCGAGATCAAAGTCGCCGTGGGTCCGGATAGCGGTAGGAAGGTGGCCATCATTGGCGCCGGCCCCGCCGGACTTTCCTGCGCAGACCTTCTGCGCGGCTTTGGACATGCGGTTACGATTTTCGAGCGCTATCCCGCTCCTGGTGGGTTGCTGCTCTATGGCATCCCCAATTTCAAGCTCCCCAAGGAAACCGTGCATGCCCGCATTCAAGACATCCTGGATGCCGGCGTGGAGTTTGTGGGGAACACACGCATCGGCGTAGACAAGAGCATCGATGATTTGCTCGCAGACGGCTTCGATGCGGTATTCATCGGCGTGGGAACGGGCGTGGATGCGACCATGGACGCTCCGGGGAGCGATCTGCCCGGCGTGCATCTAGCAACTGATTTCCTGGTCCGCACCAATGTGGATCCAAAGCTGCTGCCCGAAGATCAACGCGGGAAATTGGAAGTCGGCCGGAGAGTCGTTGTGATCGGTGGAGGTGACACGGCGTCCGACTGCCTGCGCAGCGCATTGCGCCTCGGAGCGGAAGAAGTGACTTGCCTGTATCGCCGCACGGAAGCCGAGATGCCTGGAAATAAGAAGGATCGACATCTCGCCGAGGAGGAAGGGGCCAAGTTCCGCTTCCTCACCCAGCCGATTCGCTACATCGAAGGCGCGGATGGTTCCGTGGCTGCAGTGGAATGCCTGCAGTGCGAATTGGGTGAGCCGGATGACAGTGGACGTCGCCGCCCCATCCCCATCGAGGGTTCGAATTTCACCGTCGAAGCCGATACCGTGATCCTGGCTCTGGGATACTGGCCGGATGAATCCATCGGGAAGACCACAATGGATCTGGAAACACACAAGTGGGGGCTCATCGTGGTGGATGATGAAACGGGCGCCAGCTCCCGCAAGGGAATCTTCGCGGGCGGCGATGCGGTAACTGGACCCTCTCTCGTGGTTAACGCCATGCTGGCAGGCAGAAGAGCCGCCGAGGCGATCAACGAGTTTCTCATGGGCTGAGTTTCGGTTTCAAGGATTGGACACGAGTTTCCGGGGCCATTCCCAAGGGATGGCCCCGGTTTTGATTCTTGTGCTCGTCTGCTCCATGGCACAATTCGCCTGATGAATTCCCCTTGCTTGAGAGGAGGATCCTTGAGTGCGCGCTGATGATTTTGAAGGGCTATAATCACGTTGTAAGTCGATGAGGAGGGGTTGTTGACCGCAGCACTGGAAGCGATCAAGGCTCGGTTGAAGACCGAAGCCCTTGGCAGAGGGTTTGATCTGGTCGGCGTAACCACGCCCGATCCTCCTCCGCATTTCGAGATCTATGAACAATGGCTACAAGCCAAGCGCCACGGCGCCATGGAATACCTGGCCAGTGAGCGCGCCCGAGAACGCCGCAGGGATCCACGCCGCATCATGCCCCAATGTCGTTCGATCCTGGTGCTGGCAAGCAGCTACTACACCACTGCCGGTGATATGGGCAATGCAGAAGCGCGCGTCGCTGCCTACGCTCGTGGTGAGGATTATCACGACATCTTTATACAGCGGTTGGCAGGGCTCATGGATTTCCTCCAAGCCGAGGTGGGGCAATCGATCGAGCACCGCATCTACACCGACACAGGCCCGTTGTTGGAAAAGGAACTTGCGCAGCGAGCTGGATTAGGATGGATCGGAAAGAATACCTGCCTGATCCATCCGCGCTTGGGTTCTTACATCCTGCTGGCGGAAGTTCTCCTCGATTTGGAACTGCCTCCGGATGAGCCCTTCGGGCACGATCGCTGCGGTTCCTGCCGCCGGTGCTTGGATGCTTGCCCGACGGGATGCATTCTCCCAAACCGCACGTTGGATGCGAACCGCTGCATTTCCTACCTGACCATCGAATGGAAGGAAGCCATCCCTAGATCTCTGCGGGCTGCGCTTGGGGAATGGGTGTTCGGTTGCGATATTTGCCAGCAGGTATGCCCTTGGAATCAGCGCTTTGCGCGTCCCAAGCAGGATGCCGCCTTTCAATCGCGGCCGTTTCTGGAATCTCCCGATCTGACCGCGTTCCTGGAGCTGGATGTGGAGGCCTTCCGAACCACGCTGCGAGGCAACCCCATCCGCAGGACCAAGCGCAGGGGTTTGATGCGCAATGCTGCTATTGCTGCCGGTAACACAGGATCAGGGCGCTTTGTGCCCGTGCTGGTTCGGATCCTGGGGAGCGATGGAGAACCGATCGCTCGCAGCCATGCCGCTTGGGCTTTGGGGCGCATCGGGGGCGAGGAGGCGCGGCAAGCTCTACAAACCGCACAGACCTTCGAAAAGGAAGCGGAAGTTCTGGAAGAGATCGAAGCAGCTTTGGAGGAAATCACATCCTCCGACAGTTCGTCAGCCTCCGATTGATCTGTCGATGGATCGAGGATTGCATACGCCCCCCACAGATTGGATGTGGGGGGCGAAATCGCGCCTTCGCAATAGTTTGAGAAGCTGCGGTAATTAGGGCGTTTCTGTTGCGGTTGCGGTTTCCGTAGGAACGGGTGTGATGATGCCCCAAGGCACGATCAAGCGTTGACCGACGAAGATATTATTGGGATCATCGAGATCGTTGGCTGCAACGATGGCTTCCACAGTGCTGTTGAATCTTGCCGCAATGTTTGCCAGCAAATCCTCCGGCAGGACCACATAGATGATCTCCTGGCCGGGGATCAGCGTGGAGGGCAGCGGTGTGGGGGTCGGCATTCCTGTTCCCTCCGGGGGGATCAGGATCTCGGTGCCGACTCCGATGATATTGGCATCATCGATGCCGTTGAAGGCCATCAGGATGAGCAGATCGACCTCATAGGCCTCTGCGATCATACCGAGGGTCTCACCTTCCTGCACGACATGTACGAGGGGTGGAAGCGGCGTCGGAGTTTCGCTGGGTAATGGGGTATTTGACGGTGTGGGCGTCATGGTGGGTGGGCCGGGGGTGGGCGTTATCGAGGGAGTTAGGGTCCGTGTTGAGAGGAACGGGAGTTGCGGCGGATTCGCACCTGTGAGCCAAAGGACGATCAAGATGATGCCGACGATGAGCAAGACAACAGCCAAACCACCGAGGATCATGGGCATCAAGCGCTCACGTCGTCTGCGATAGGACTGGATCACATCTGCAACATCGGGTTCTTTGCCAGGCATAACTACTGCTCCCCTCTCCCATGGCGGGCAGAATACCAATTCCTGAACGCAATTGTACTCTAATTCATCGTGGGCATGGGTGTAGGAGTTCCGAGCATCGATTGAATGTCCCCACCCCAAGCATCGACAAAGAAGGTCAACACTTCCTCCATTGCCTGCTGCCAGGTCTCATCCTGATGATCCCCGGGTACGATGATCAGTTCATGGGGAATCCTGAGCGAATCCAGGGTTTGGCTGAAGCGTTCGGTTTCTCCCCGCGCCCAATCCGTTTCACCGGCAATCAGCAGGATGCGTTGAGGAACACCGGTTCCCCGGAAGGCTAATTCGAAGGGGTCGTAATGGGGACGAGCCATGTTCATCGCCAGGGCAGGGCTCAGGGCGGCGATGGAGTCGAATAAATCCGGATGGAGCAAGGCGATCTCGAGTACCCACACCCCGCCGCGGGAGATACCTGCGAAACCCCGCCACTGGGGATCTGCGATCGTTCGGTAGTTTTGATCAACCCAGGGGACAAGGCCTTCTACAACCTCTTCCTCGTAGGACCAGGAACCGCCATCCGTTCCACTGAAGAGGATATCAGGCGCGAAGGGCATGACGATGATGAATGGAGGCCAGTCACCATTTTGCATGGCTTCGCCGGCCAGCTCGTCGGCGCCAAGATCATCCCAATGGGACTCGTCGTAGGGCTTTCCATGCAGAAGATAGAGCGTTGGGTAGTTTATTCCAGAACTTTCATAGCAGGGTGGCAGGAAGATGCGCACGTCAATGGGTTCGCGCACCACATCCCCCGGATACGTGGTCGCCACCATGAGACCGGTCGGATGTTCGCAAGGGATTTCCGTTGGCTTCGGCGTTGGTGTATGCGTTGGAAGCGGTGTATTCGTGAGGCGAGAGGTGGCGGAGGGAACAGGCGTGGCTGTGGGCGGTTTGGATGGCTGAGTACCTGGCGATGCAGTCGCATTTGTGCATGCGGCAAGCAAGATGCATCCGAGTAGAATGCGCACGCTCAGCTTCATGTGGACGTTTCCAACAGCTTGCACCGTTTGCCTCCAGCGAGAAGACGAGGATCGGATCGCTTGGGCGCTCTGCGCCCACGATCGGATGAGATGTCCTCCCAGCAGCGGATGCCCATGGAGGTGGATGCGCTCCCCTCCAATGCCCGCATTTCGTTGCTGGCCTTCCGATTCTCCGCTTGTATGCCTCTCGGCTCGACGTTGTTCCTGCAACCATCCCGGGATGCAGGATGCGGCTAATGATATCAAAAAATGAGGATGTGCAGAGGGAAATGATCATTCGGCATGGGTTGGAGCATGCAAGATGCGCTACCCGGCGGTTATAATCCAAGCCATGAAATACTACATCTGGACATCCGGTTGTCAGATGAACGTGGCCGATTCGCAGCATGTGGCTTCTGCCTTGGAGAAGCTGGATTACACGGCCACGGATGATGCCGAACAGGCGGATGTGATCGTGCTCAACACCTGTGTGGTGAGGCAAAGTGCGGAGGACAAGGCCTATGGACGGTTGAGTTCGCTGCGCCCGCTGAAGGAGCGACGCCCCGAAGTCGTGATCAACGTGATGGGATGCCTCGTGGGAGTGAAGGGGGATCCGGGATTGGAGGAACTCTTCCCCTATGTGGATCTCTTTTCTCCTCCGTCGGATCCTGGGCCCTTGCTATCGCTGCTGGCATCCTCCGATGGGCGTGCCTTGGATCGCGCCGAAGTGCAGATGCGCCATGCGATCATGGATGGGGGTTTACGTCTGCCGGCCCATGAGAGGGGGCGTCTGGTTTCGGCATATGTGACCGTGGTGGATGGCTGCTCTCATGCCTGCAGCTACTGCGTCATCCCCTACAGGCGCGGCGTGGAACGAAGCCGTCCTGCAGAGGAGATCCTTCGGGAAGTGCGCTCTCTGGCCAGGCAGGGTGTTCGCGAGATCACACTCTTGGGGCAGATCGTCGATCGCTACGGTGAAGACCTGGGCGAAAAACTGACGCTTGCAGGCTTGCTTCATGAAGTGCATGCGATCGATGGCATCCAGCGGATCCGATTCCTGACATCCCATCCGAATTGGATGACGGATGAATTGCTGGATACTGTGGCCTCTCTTCCCAAGGTCTGTGAGCATATCGAAGTTCCCGTCCAAGCTGGAGACGATGAGGTGCTGCGGCGTATGCGGCGCGGCTATACAGCGGATGATTATCGCGGATTGATCCAGCGTATTCGGGAGCGCATTCCGGGATGTTCGATCGCAACGGATGTCATCGTCGGTTTTCCGGGTGAAACACAAGCTCAATTCCAACGCAGTTACGATCTCTTGAACGAGCTTAGGATGGACGTCGCCCATCTGGCACGCTTCTCTCCACGACCGAAAACCGTCGCTGCACGGCAGATGCGGGATGATGTGCCCCCAGATGTGAAGATGGAGCGTTTCAGGGCGCTTGAAGAGCTGCAAACTCGGATCGCCTCCGAGATCAACAGCGCCTACCTGGGAGAGACGGTTGAAGTGCTGGTCGAGGAGAGTCAACGCGGTCGTTGGAGGGGGCGGACAAGAACCCATAAGTTGGTTTACATCGAATCCGAATCCGATTTGCGAGGCAAGCTGATCCCGGTGCGTATCGAATGGACGGGACCGTGGACGCTCATTGGGGTACCCGTGCCTGATCAACATGGACCTCGAGTCGAGATGAATGGATCGCTTGCGGCAGGAGAGGATCAGTAGCTGCGGAAGAGATGCTCGCCCTGTGATTCCGCAACGACCGACGGCCTAGCCAATCCTTCGTGCAAACAACGTGGCGATGCGCATCCTGCGCATGCAGCCTGATGCTACAATGCTTATGTTCACGGATAGATCGACAGGAGAGTCAGCATGACTTCCAAACCGCGTTTGTACTTGATCGATGGTCATGCACTGGCATACCGTACGTACTTCGCGCTCACAGGTATCGGTGATGGATCCAGATGGATGACCCAAAGCGGAGAACCGACCGCCGGCACCTATGGCTTCACATCGGTGATGCTCAGACTTCTGGAACAGGAGGATCCGGAATACCTGGCAGTAGCATTTGACAAGGGGCGGACCTTCCGTGACGATCTCTTTCCCGAGTACAAGGCCACGCGGGAGAAGATGCCCGAAGATTTACGTCCGCAGTTGGATCGCATCCGCCAGGTCGTCGAGGCTTTCGGCATCCCCATCTTGGAGGCCGACAACTTCGAAGCCGACGACGTGCTCGGCACGATTGCCCGTCGCGCGGCTGCGGAGGGGGTGGAGGTGATCATCATCACGGGCGATCGCGATCTGCTGCAATTGGCGGACGAGGATGTCATCATTCAGCTTTCCGGACGAAGGCTGTCGGAAGCCGTGGACTATGGGCCCAAGGAGGTCGTGGCCAAATTGGGGATCAAGCCCGATCAAGTCGTGGATTACAAAGCGATAGTAGGCGATAAGAGCGACAACATTCCGGGTGTGCATGGGGTTGGCGAGAAAACGGCTGTCAGTTTGTTGAATCAGTATGGGACGTTGGATGAGATCTATGCGCACCTGGAGGAAATCCCGGCGCGGTTCCAGAGCAAACTTCGCGAGGGCAGGGAGAACGCCTACCTGAGCCGCAAACTGGCCGCGATCGACACCGATGTTCCCATGGATTTCGACCTGCAATCCTGCCAAACTCGACAATACGATCACGAGAAGGTGCTGACCCTCTTCCGCGAGCTCGAATTCCGATCGCTGCTCGGGCGCATGATCAAGGATGAGCAGCATGCATCCGACCAGCAATTGAACCTGTTTACCACCGCACAGGAGAGTGTTCCTTCGGTGGAGGGTGAAGGGGTGATGATCGTCGATAACGCTCAGAAGCTTGAGGAACTCTCGAAGCGTTTGAAGAGTGCGGATCGTATCGCCTTCGATGTTGAAACGACCAGCACCAACGCCATGCGGGCTGAGCTCGTGGGCATCTCTCTGGCAGTAGAGCCCGGGGAGGGCTACTACCTTCCTGTTGGACATAAATCCGCATTTGCGGGAGGCGATCAACTGCCTGTGGGAGTCGTCATCGAAGCGCTGAGGAGACCGCTCACGGATCCCAAGAAATCCAAGGTCGGACACAATCTGAAATATGACTACATCATGCTTGCACGGAATGGTCTTCGGGCCAAGCCGCTCGGCTTCGACACCATGCTGGCGGAGTGGCTTTGCAACCCGGGCTCGCGCAATCTGGGTCTCAAGAATCTGGCTTGGACCCGCCTGGGTGCGGTGATGACCGGAATCGAGGAACTCATCGGGAGCGGAAGGAATCAGCGCTCTATGGATGAGGTCGCGATTGCCAAGGTGGCTCCCTATGCCGTGGCAGATGCGGAGGTCTGTTTGCGGCTGATGCCCGTCCTGGAAGCCGAATTGAAGGAGAAGCAGCAGCTTTCGTTACTCCATGAGGTGGAGATGCCCCAGGTTCCTGTATTGGCCGAGATGGAGATCGCAGGCGTGGGGTTGGATTTGGAATTCCTGTCCGAWTTTTCGGAGGGATTGACGGAACGCTTGGGTGAAATTGAGGGCGAGATCTACGCTCAGGTAGGGCATGAATTCAACGTCAATTCCACACAGCAGCTATCCGCGGTGCTCTTCGATGAACTTGGATTGCAACCCCCGGATCGCACGCGGCGTACGAGCTCGGGGCATTATTCGACCGCGGCATCTGTTTTGATCGAGCTTCGCAAGGCACATCCGATCGTCGAAATGATCCTCGACCAACGCGAGATCGCGAAATTAAAATCAACCTACGCCGATGCGCTACAGGAACAGGTCAATCCTGAAACCGGCAGGGTACACACGTCTTACAATCCGACGGGTTCCGTGACCGGGCGTCTTGCATCCTCGGATCCCAATCTGCAGAACATTCCCATTCGCTCTGAAATCGGAAGGCAGATTCGCAGGGCCTTTGTGGCAGCGCCGGAGCATTTGTTGCTTAGCGTGGATTACTCACAGATCGAACTGCGCATCGTCGCGCACATGGCCGGCGACGATGCCATGATCCTGGCTTTCCGCAACGATCAAGACATTCATGCAACGACGGCCTCCGCCATCTTTGAGGTGCCCGTCGAAGACGTGTCACCGGAATTGAGAAGGCGGGCCAAGGCGATAAATTTCGGATTGATCTACGGCATGAGCGCCTATGGTTTATCGCGCTCCACCGATCTCACGCTGGCTGAAGCAGAAGATTTCGTCAAAGCGTATTTCGAACGCTTTCCCGGAGTGAAGGCTTATTTGCAGCAAACCCGGCACCAGGCCTCGGAATTGGGGTATGTGGAGACCCTGCTGGGAAGGCGCAGATACTTCCCGCAATTGATGACAGGCGCCCGGGGTGTCACCGAAGTGGCACGCGCGCGAGCCTATCGTGAGGCCATCAATGCACCCATCCAGGGCTCGGCGGCGGACATCATCAAACTTGCCATGATGCGCTTGCCGGATGCGCTCACAGAAGCTGGTTTGCGCGCTCGGATGCTGCTTCAAGTCCACGATGAGTTGGTGTTTGAGTGTCCAGAACGTGAGATTGATTCCACGTCCGATCTTGTAAGCAAGATCATGCGAGATGCGTATACATTGAAGGTCCCCCTGAAGACCGATTCCAAGGCGGGAATCAACTGGGCAGTGTTGGAATCTCTCTCCTGATGGGGCTTGCCCGAACTTGAACCATCAAGAAATCTGCTGCATATCGTTGATTCTGCGCGTGGAACGCGATGTGCATGATCTTATGCTATACTCGCGTTGATTCAGAATCCCATGGAAAGAAGCTTTAAATGACTGGGCGGAAGGACCTCTTCGAAGAATCGATGCAACTCGGTAACTCGGCTGCCTGGGACCTCGATTGGGGAAAGGCAATCGAACATTACCGCAAGGCATTGGATGAGTTTCCCGACTCGGCGGAGGCGCTTGTATGCCTTGGTCTTGGCCAGTTGGAAACCGGCGATCTGAAGGGCGCGTTGGCGTCTTATCATCGTGCTGCGCAAGCCGATACCGCTGATCCCACCCCTTTGGAAAAGTGCGCCGAAATCTTCGAACAACTTGGGCAGAAAAAGGATGCAGTCGAACAGCGCAATGCTGCCGCGGCCCTCTATTTAAAACGACAAGATATTGAGAAGGTCCTTGAAAACTGGGCCCATATTGCTCGTCTCTTGCCTGAAAACATCGACGCTAGAATGCGCCTGGCGATGACGTATGAACGCATGGGGCGTCGGGCGGAAGCGGTCTTTGAATTCAAGGCCGCGGCTTCGATTCTGCAGAATGCGGGAAATATGGACCGGGCCATCGAAGCGATTCAGCGCGGTTTATCTTTGATGCCTGGGGATGCGGAAGCCATCAACATCTTCCGCATGCTGCGGAACGGAGAGCCGCTGCCCCCGCCGGAGAAACCGCGTTCGGTAACGGGGCTGGTGGCGCCGACGGAAGAGGAAGCCCTTCTTCAGGCCGAGGAAATTGGAACGGATAGCTTGGAAGACGGTCCGGTTGACCCAGAGAAGGCTGCCCAACAATATGCCCTGGCTGAACTCGCCAGTTTGCTTCTTGAAACTCCCACCAGCGAAAAGGAAGATGATGGGAAAGGCAGCAAAGTGCTTTCCAGGCTTACCACGCGCGTCCGGGGTGATAAACTCGCGGCCGCTTCAGGCCATCTGAATGAGGGTATCGAACTCCAATCCCGCGGGGATAAGCGTGACGCGGCCAAAGAGTTCCAATTGGCCCTGGACGCGGGATTTGATCAACTTTCTCTGCGCTACGTGATGGGTCTCTTGTTGAAAGACATCGGAGAACATGATCAGGCGAGAGATCATCTGCTTGCCTGTTTGAACGATCCTGATTTGGCTCTGGGAGCCAATCTGGCGCTTGGACGTCTGGCGCGCTTGAGCCACGACATGGAAGAGGCAGCGCATTATTTATTGCAGGCTTTGCGAATGGCGGACTCGCTCTCCGTCAGCGATGATCAGGCCGAGCAGCTCAATAAACTCTACGACAGCATCATGGAGTCTCAAACGGAGGCTGAGCCCAGGGGAATCGCGCGCATCGTCGAGAACACGCTGAAATTCCTCAGCGGCCCAGAGTGGATGCAGCGCATCCGGCGCACGCGCGAACAACTGGAGACTCAGAAGCCGGGTGAGGAAGTGGTTCCCATTGCTGAGATGCTGGTTGTTGGGGGATCGGATTCGGCCATGCAGGCGCTCACCCGCATCGATGAGTTGGTCCAGCGCGGAATGCACAAGACAGCCATGGAGGAGGCCATGCTGGCCATCTCACAATCGCCGAATTTCCTGCCTCTGCACACACGCATGGCGGAAATGATGATCAGCAGTGGGCGTGTCGAGGAGGGTGTCAACAAACTCATCACGATTGTGGACACGTATGCCGTGCGCGGGGAGGAGCAGAAATCCGCGGAGATCCTGAGAAGGGTTCTGGAATACACCCCCGTCAATGTGGATAACCGCACCAAGCTGATCAATCTTCTCATCCAGACGGATCGTCTCGACGAAGCCCTGGATCAGTACTTGGAGCTGGCCGAGATTCACAGGCAGATGGCGCAGATTGATGAAGCCCGCAAGGTGTTGGCAGGGGCGCTTAAACTGGCGCAGGACATCAACGTGGAACCGACGCGAATCGTCCAGATCCTGCATCAGATCGGGGACATCGACCTTGCGCGCCTCGACCTGCGCCAAGGTGTTCAGATATATGAAGAGATACGGAATCTGGATCTGAATGATGAGATTGCCTGGGCACAACTTGTGGAACTGAACTTGCGGTTGGGGCAGGAAGGCAGGGCGGCCAGGGAATTGGATGGCTATCTCGACCTTCTTGTGAAGAGTGGGAAGGGCAATCAGGCGCTGGAGGTCTTGGAGCAGTTGGTAAGGGATTTCCCAGGCAAACAATCCTTACATGCTCGCCTGGGCGAGGCTTATCGGGTCGCCGGCCGTAAGGCGGATGCCATTACCCAATTTGATACCCTGGGGGATATCCAATTGGATGCGGATCAGATTCAGGAAGCCATCCAAACCATCCGGATCATTGTGGAGATGGGGCCCCCGGATGTGGAGGGCTATCTCGAGTTGTTGCGGAACCTCGAATCGGGGAAATAAGCCCACTTCGCGTGAATTTTCGAGAGGGTCGGAACCTATATGGATTTCTTTTCCGACATCGTCTACTTCATCAACAGGTTCGAATGGCTGAGTGTCATTGATATTCTGTTGGTGATGGCCATATTCTTCCTGATTTTCAGTTTGTTGCGCGGCACACAGGCCGTGGCTCTGCTGCGCGGCGTGGTCCTGCTTGTCATCGCCATTGCCCTGATGGGGGTCTGGTTGCAACTGCCGGCTTTCTCCTGGTTGCTGAGGGTTACCCTAACCCCGTTATTAATTTCAATCCCGGTTATTTTCGCGCCGGAGATTCGGCGCGCCCTGGAACGGTTGGGCCGCGCGGGGGCGCTGCTGACCCCTCATCTGCAACCCGCACAGATCAGGCGGCGCATCGATGCTGTCTGCAGCGCGACACAAAGGCTTGCAGACCATCGCTATGGCGCCTTGATCGTAATCGAGCGCGAGACGCATCTGGATGAATTCGCCGAGACCGGGGTCCGATTGGACGCTGAGCTGAGCGCGCAATTGTTGATGCAGATCTTCTTCATCAACACTCCGCTTCACGACGGAGCTGTGATCGTGCGGGACGATCGTTTGCTGGCCGCCGGTTGTGTGCTGCCGTTGTCGGCCAGCGGCACCCTTTCACGCTCTGTGGAGCGGCAGATGGGATTGCGTCATCGAGCCGCCTTGGGAATCAGCGAGGTCAGCGATGCGGTTGTGATCGTTGTTTCCGAAGAGATGGGGGCCATTTCTGTTGCCTTGAATGGACGCATGATCCGAAGATTGGATCAGAGCCGACTGCGCAGTGTTTTGATCGCTTTCTATCGGCCGCGTGCGCAAGGTGTGCTGCCGGAATGGGCTACGAGGTTGCTCATGCGCTTGAGCAGCAGGCAGGAAGATACCGCCGAGAATTGAGTTCATATGGTCATACTGCGCTGGATGATAGCGAATCTCAGATCACTGATCATGGCCTTGGTCATATCCATACTCGTTTGGGCTGCAGCCGTCAACGAGAGCGATCCATTGATCACACAGGAATTCCAGGAGAGCGTGAGCATCGAGTATCGGAACAACGAGCCGGGTCTATTGGTCGTTGGGGATGTACCTCTGGAAGGTACGATGACCTTACGAGCTCCTTCCAGCGTGTGGGATCAATTGGAATCCGAGGATTTTCGTTTGGTTGTGGATCTGACCGGCTTGCAGGACGGCGAACATACCGTGGATGTGTTTCCCGAGGAAGATCTGAAGCTCGTGCGGGTGATCTCCTTTGAACCCACAAGCGTAGACATAATTATCAAACCATCGATCACACGAGAAATGGTCATCACTCCGGTCCTGAGCGGAGAACCCGCGATCGGCTTTAGCACGGAAGTGCCGATAACCTCACCCGATCACGCCACGATGGAAGGGCCGAGTTCGGCCGTGGAACAGGTGCAGGAACTCATCGCCCGGGTGGATGTTACCGGTCGCAACCGCGACGTGAACCTGGATACGGTCATCGTTCCTGTGGATTCACTCGGTGCTCAAGTACGGGGTGTGACCTTGACTCCGGCTACCACAACCGTGCAGGTCACCATCGTTCAGCAGCGCGGTTTTCGTTCCGTTGCCGTGGTGCCGATCATCGAGGGGGATCCCGCTCCCGGCTACTGGGTCAAGAACGTAACCTATTCCCCCACAGCCATCACGCTCGTCTCCTCCGATCCGCAGGCCGTGGATCTGCTACCGGGATATGTGGAGACCGAGCCGGTTGTGCTGACCGGAGCTCGAGAGACGATCGAGCGGACCGTGCTGCTTTCCTTGGCGGAGGGCTTTAGTGTGATCGGAGATCCGAGCATCACTTTGGTGATAACCATCGAGCCTCTCGAAACCTCGATCACCATCACGCGCGCTATCGAGATCAGCGGTCTCGATCCCGGCCTGGCGGCCGAAGCCTCTCCCGGTTCGGTGAGTGTGTTCCTCCAAGGGCCACAGCCAACGCTGGAGGAGCTTCAACCTGAAGACGTGATCGTGGTGCTCGATTTATTGGGGTACGGAATCGGGACGCATCAAATCGAGGCGGAGGTTGTGGTCCTCCTCGAGGATGTAGAGGTACAGGCCGTACTACCAGAGACTATCGAGGTCACGATCACCATACAGCCCACTCCGACCCCCGAAGGCGGCTGATGAACAAAGCGGTTGTCGCCCTGGTCGGACGCCCCAATGTCGGAAAATCCACGCTCTTCAACCGCCTCGCAGGCGAACGCCTGGCGGTTGTCGATGATCGCCCCGGAACGACGCGCGACCGCATGGTCGCAGAAGCGGAGTGGCGCGGGGTCGTCTTCGACATCGTGGATACCGGCGGAATCGATCCTACCGATCTCCGCAAAAGAACTCCCCTTTCCCTGGATTCGGCGGATTACATCCCTCAAATTCGCGCACAAGCCGAGATAGCCGCTCGCGGTGCCGATGTGATCTTGTTTCTGGTGGATGCCGAAAGCGGTCTGACTCCGCCCGATCAAGAGGTGGCGACCATCCTGCGGCGTCACCAACGTGAGCAGGACGGTGTTCTTTCGCCCCCCGTGCTGTTGGTGGTTAACAAGTGTGACAACGCAAGACGACGAGAGCAGGCTGTCGAATTCTTCGAATTGGGCATGGGCGATCCGATTCCTGTCTCCGCGCTGCATGGTGCGGGCACAGGCGACATGCTGGACAAGCTCTTCGAGGCTCTGGGGGCTCTGGAGCAGCCCGAGGAGGCGGCAGGAGAGTCCGTGTCGATCGCCATCATCGGTCGTCCTAATGTGGGAAAATCGAGCTTGCTCAACCGACTGCTGGGAGAGGAACGAGTGATTGTCTCGCCGATTCCAGGGACCACGCGTGATGCCATCGATACCCACATGACCTACGATTCCATACCCATCACGCTGATCGATACCGCCGGGATCCGCCGGCGGGGGAGCATCGAACCCGGTGTGGAAAAGTATTCCGTGCTGCGGGCGTTGAAGGCCATGGATCGGGCTGACGTGGTTCTGCTGCTGATCGACGGGCCGGAGGGGGTCACGGCGCAGGATGCCCACATCGCCGGCATGGCCCTCGATAAGATGGTGAGTATTGTCGTCTTGATCAATAAGTGGGACATCGTACCCAAGGATGCACACACGCTGCCCGTATATACGCAGCAGGTCCGGGCGCGGATGAACTTCATGGATTACGTTCCCGTGCTGTCGATTTCGGCCAAGACCGGATTGCGCGTCAGCAAGGTGATCCCCTTGGCTTTGCAGGTTCAGGAAGAACGGTTGCGTCGTATCCCAACCGGAGAACTCAACCGGCTGCTTCGGTCCGCCTTGGATGCGCACGCTCCTCCCTCAAAATCAGGCCGGCGGCTCAAGCTGTTCTATGTCACACAGGTGCGCAGTGATCCGCCCACCTTCCTCTTCCATGTCAACGATCCCAAGCTGGTCCATTTCACCTACGAACGCTATCTCGAGAACCGCATTCGCGATCAGTATGGTTTCCTTGGGACACCGCTTCGCCTCTCCTTCCGAAGGCGCTCTTCATAGAAGACCGAAAAAATCGTCCTCGGACGCTAGTACTAATTCACTTCTCCGGCTGGTCTTGTCATAGGATGATGCGAGTCATATAATTCGAGTGCCGTGTACGAAAGAAAGGAATCCTATCAGGCGCCCCAGCAGTGGGGCGCATCACCCTCCCCAAGCAGGGGTAAACGCTTTCTAGGGCTTCTGGGCGAAGTTCTGCAGACGCTGATCATTGCCGTAGGGCTTTTCCTCATTGTGAACCTGGTGACGGCGCGCATACGCGTCGAGGGGAACAGTATGGAGCCCAGCCTGCATGATGGCGAATTCGTCGTCGTCAACCGCTTGTCGATGTACTGGCAGGAACCCCGGCGCGGCGACATCGTCGTCTTTCATTTTCCGCTCGACCGTACACGCCGCTACATCAAACGGGTGATCGGGTTACCGGGGGATGTCGTAAGTATTCAGGATGGGGTGGTCTACATCAACGGCATCGAGCTCAACGAACCCTACATAGCTGAAACGCCCAAATACACCGGAGAGTGGGAGATCGGTTTGAGCGAGGTCTTTGTTTTGGGAGATAACCGCAACGCGTCCAGCGATTCCCAGAATTGGGGGAATCTGGATCAGGATGACATCATTGGAAAGGCGGTGCTCGTTTATTGGCCGCCGAGGGAGATCAGTTTGATCCCCCACTACGATCTGGCGGTTGCAGCCCAGGAATGACCAGAGTCACCTTGCCCCAGCCGCAATCGGTCGTGCTACAATGCCGTAACTCGAATACCTGGTCATGGATTGGCTCGAACCACAAGGTAGGAACCCATTTATCCAGCTCGGTGAGTGGACATACAAGGAGCACGCCCAATCAAGCATCACCATGGGGGCACCATCTGGCGCTATCGGGCGCGTAACAAAGCATGATGACCAAACATCGTTCCTTCTATCCATGCCCTGAATGCCAAGTGGGTTTCTTGAGCCCTCAAAGAGTTTCGTATTTCACCATGCAGGATGGCCACGTCATCTGCGTGCCGGATTTTGCGGCAATGGTCTGCGATGCATGCGGCCGACGGGAATATGACCCGGATGCCCTGGCCGAGCTTCATGCCATGCTTGCCACCGATCGCCGCTCACGCCGTCAACATCGGCTCAGACAGCATGATGGGGAACGAACCCATCAACCCAAAACGGCCGACCATCGACGCCCCGTCTGAACCGTGCTATTCAACCGCATCCAGAACTTATCTTCCGCGCATCGCTCGGGGGGGAATGCCTCTTCGAAGAGAATCTATCCGCATCACCTGGTCCCGGAGCAGGGCCGGGATGGGGCGCACCAGCATGTCCAGCTTTGGGCTCCTGGTGGAGGAGAAACAGGGTTCTCATGCGGAGTGCCTCGAACAACCGAAGCGGCTCGAGTTGCTTGTCTGCTAGATTGTCAGCAGGTTTTCAATGGAGGCGGTCATGACCGGGAAACCGTTTTCGGTTGAAATCTATACGACGGGCTACCGGATCCTGGGACGATTGAATCTGAGTGGGAGAGGGCTGTTCAGCTTCATGAACATCACCACCCAATCCTACATCGAGATCGAAGGCGCCCACCTGAATCGACTCCACCAACCCGAGAGATTGGTGGCGCGCTACCCGAAGATATGGCTTATGAAGCGCGATCTGGTTGCCCTGCTGCTCAGCGCACGGGCAGAGGTCGGCCCAACAGCCGGCGCACGCCGGGGTTATGCATCCACGGCATTATCACCCGTGCATATCAGTTTGGGGGGCTATGAATTGATCGGCAACATCGAGACCACGGGCGGATTCCGGTTCAGCGCTGTGATGTTCGAGGGCCAGAATCTGTTCTCGGCACTTTACGACGTGGAGTTGGTAGCCACGCTCTATCCGAATGTGAGGGCGGAAGCCCCGGCTGTGCTTTTCAATCTCGAGATGGTGGAGTACATGGCGCTCATGCCGCGCGAGGCGTAGGCATGACGCTCCAGCGGCGGGTATCCTTTCCTCTGGACAGCAAGTGAAAATCGTGCGATCATGAGCCTATACAGCCTGTGGGTTCTCGTTCCGGTATATTGAGCCCGCAGGCGATTGTGTTGTGCTGGATGAGATGGGAACCTTTGCGGCTTTGTGAGCGTCAATCGTGTAGGAATTCACAAACCGCGATCCGAAGAAGGAGAACAACGATGATAAACAGGAAACAATTCGCAATCATGCTCGCACTCATGCTGACGCTGGCCGCTTGCGGGACGAGTGCTCCCGATGACGAGACCTCGCAAGACAGTGGCGTCGGCCTGGCAAACCCGGCGGCCGTATACTGCGAGGGTCTCGGCTTTGAGATGGAGACCGTTGAGACTCCGGAGGGGCAGGATGCTGTGTGCATCTTCCCGGATGGGAGCCAGTGTGGTCAATGGGATTTCCTGGCAGGACGCTGCGGGCAGGAGTTCAGCTACTGCGAGCAGCAGGGCTATGATCTCATCGAAACGGATGGGAACGTTGGCACCTGCATGTTCACCGATGGTTCATCCTGCATGGAGATCGAGTTCTTCGAGGGCACTTGCGGCCCTGAGTCCTAACTTCGATCTCTACGAAGCACCACTTGAGCCGTCCCGTGAGAATCGCTCATGGGGCGGCTTTGCCATAGAGCGGTTGTGGTTTTATCTGCAGGCGTCCATAGAGGTTTGAGAACTTTCGCTGCGGATGGAGGCGGATTCTGCAGACTTGATCTATAATGGCCGATCTTCGCTCAAAGGTGGAACGCATGGAGAAGCGCAGCGCAGGGGTCCGGGTGAACAACCTGGCGGCACCCAGCCCGAGGTATGAGCAGATCCGTCTGCCTCGAACGAGACTGCACTGCGTGACCTGCGGCGATGGACCGCCGCTGATCATCGTCCCGGCAACGGTTTCGCTCATCAGCCAGTGGATGCCGCTGGCGCAGTTCATGGGGCTGCGCTTCAAGGCCACCTTCTTCGAGCTCCCAGGTCATGGCGGATCGAGCCCCTATCCCTTTCCCTTCAGCAGCCATGCGGTTCCACAAACCGTGGAGGCGCTCGTCGATCATCTGGGCTATGAGCGTTTCAACCTGATGGGCTTCTCCTTCGGAGGCCTGCTGGCACTGCGCACGTTGGAATATCTCCAGGAACGGATCGAGAACGTGATCCTGCTCTCGCCGGTGGTGAGCTGCCGGGCTGTGCAATATTCCCGGGCACGGCAACTGATGATGCGAAGCATGGCCGGCGCGCTCAAGCGTAGACGCATCCGCCTCATCGTGCATCAGATCCTGCATTCGGATCGATTGGAAAGGCCGCTGCTCTCCGGCATCAGTGCCTTCGGGAACATCGATCGTCGCATCCTGGAGGGAAAGGACGCCCTGCACCTGCCCGTCTCCACCCTGGACGTCTTCGCGCACACGCTGGATGAGATCCTCTCCACGGAGTATCACGCCCCGGCTCCCTTCAGCATGCCCTGCTTCTTCGCCATGTCGGTCTACGACGATCTGCTGGATTACGAACTCACGGCTGCCATCGTGCGCCGGCAGTTCTCCAATCTGACCATGGAGAAGTTCTTCCTGCCCTACCACCAACCCCCGCATCCACCCACGTTCGAATGGCTGTTGGATGAGTTCGGCTCTTTCCTGGAGCGCATGGTTTAGGTCGAAATCTGAGGAGAAACGCGCAGACTCAGGATGGGCGATGAAGGAGAAACCACCCTGCCCCAGGCGGAGGAGGCTCGAAGACATCAAGGACCTGAGGCAACAAGACGCGCCCTTCACGATCACGCTGCATGCGATCCACGACGTGAAGGGCGAGGCGTGAGAAGCGGTTCTGGATGTGAACCTCATGGATGTGGGCATCGTATTCTATTAAGATCGGCAGAAGAACGGGAACAGATAAAGCGGGAAGGATGAACATGAAACCTGCCATCTCCGTGGCATGCTTGCTCATCGTGGCACTGTTCGCGCTCGTCAGTGGCTGCAACCCTCAATCAGTGCCGCCGACGGACTCGCCGGTGGCGGGCACTGCGACCTTGGAGCCGCAGGATCTTCCAACGGATGTTCTTTCGGATGAACCTCCACAGCTCAGCCCAACAGCTCCTGCGCCCACAGAGACACCTGCTCCGGAACCGACAAGCACGCCAGCCCCGCTGCCGGAAGGGGTCTCTCCGGGTGGAGGCGTGTTCTTTGTCGATAGCGGCCAGAGATTGGGGGAGATGCGCAGTTGGAACGTCGCGATCGGAGATTTGGACGGTGATGGGGATCTGGATGCCTTTGTGGCCAATGATCTTCGCTCGCAGATCTGGTTGAACAACGGGCAGGGTTCCTTCTCCCCGGGAGAGGTTCGGAGCAAGACGGTTTCCGACCTGGAACTGGGGGATCTGGACCGGGACGGGGATCTGGATGCGTTTGCCGTGGACATGAACCATAGTGCTGTAATCTGGCTGAACGACGGATCGGCAGGTTTCAGCACTGGACAGCGCTTTCCCAGTGACGTGACCGGTTCGGGCGTGGCCTTGGGAGATGTCGACGCAGACGGGGACCTGGACGCCCACATCGCCCGCAATGGATTCAACTTGCTCTGGTTGAACGACGGATCCGGGGAGTTCGTGGACAGCGGGCAGAGGTTGGGGAGAGATCATCCTGTCAACGATATGTCCTGTGATTCGATCCTGGGGGATCTCGATGGGGACGGCGATCTGGATGTGTTTGAAATCACCTACGGGGGTTTGCATCGAGTATGGTTGAACGACGGAGCCGGGTTCTTCACCGATAGCGGACAGGACATCGATGTGGGTTCCGGGAACAGCCATGGGGCCGCGCTCGGCGATCTGGATCAGGACGGCGATCTGGACGCCTTCATCACGATTACGGATCCATTGGCCTTCCAGGTCTGGTTCAACGACGGGGTCGGGGGATTCACCGACAGCGGGCAGAGTTTGCCGAGTTCGAATGCGCAGATGGTCGCTTTGGGTGACCTGGACGGCGACGGCGATCTGGATGCCTTCATGACGAACACGGGGCTCTCGGGCGCGGGATCCGGTAATACGGTCTGGCTGAACGATGGGAATGGTAACTTCTTCGACAGCGGCTTGCGCCTGGGAAGCGCCTACAGCCTGGGCCTCGCGCTCGAGGATCTGGACGGCGACGGCGATCTCGATGCTTTCGTCGCGAATTCGTACTTCTCGAGTTCCAGCTCGGATTATTCCAACAGGATCTGGTTGAACACCACGCCATAATTCTTCCACTCCGCAGTTTCTCTTGATGAAGAGACACCCTGCTTTTTCTGCACGAGGCTGCTTGGAAGGAAGACCACCGCTAGGCATGTGGAAATGCACTCGGTCTGTGCCATTCTCGAACACTGAGGTGTGCTCGAAAGATCAAGTGAGGCTATAATTCGGTCGAAGGTCGATCTTGGAGGGGGATGGATGACCTTGTTCTGGCTCGGTGCAGCCTGGCTGCTTGGGATCGCCGCCGGACGAATGGCCGATCTGGTGGTCTGGCAGTGGTTGGTGCTCGCCGGCCTTTCTTCGGCGGCAATGACCGTCTTCTGGCGTTGGCGCGGCTGGCGCCTGTGGTTCGCCTGCTTGGCCATGGCTGCGTTTGGCGCCTTCCGCCTTCAGGTCAAGCTTCCCGTTTTCGATGAAACCCACATCGCTGTGCACAACGACAGCGGCCGCTATGCAACCATCACGGGCGTGGTCGTTGACTTCCCCGACGTGCGGGATACGTACGTCGGGCTGCGCGTGGATGCCGAATACGTGCGCCTATCTGGGGGAATGCTGATGCCCGCGCATGGGCGTGTCCTCGTACGTGCTCCGCGCTTCGGGACCTACGCCTATGGCGACCGCCTGCGCGCCTCGGGCTTCTTGGATACGCCTCCGGAATTCGAGGACTTCTCCTATCGCGAGTACCTGGCTCGCCAGGGTGTGCACAGCCTGATGAACCGGGCCAGCATCGAGCGGCTTTCCACCCGGCGGGCCAATCCCTTCATGCAGGCCATCTTCGATTCCCGCCGGCAAGCTTTGGAGACGGTGTATGCGCTCTTTCCCGATCCGGAGGCCTCACTTCTGGCGGGGATCCTGCTGGGGATCGAGAGCGGCATCCCTCAGGACGTGCGGGAGGAGTTCAACGCCACAGGCACGACGCACATCATTGCCATTTCTGGTTTCAACATCACCATTGTCGCCGGCTTTTTCGTCTCCCTATTCGGACGCTGGCTGGGTGCGAGGCGGGGAGTCCTCGCGGCGGGCATGGCCATCCTGGTTTACACGTTGTTCGTGGGCGCGGATGCTGCCGTGGTGCGGGCGGCCATCATGGGGGGGTTGGCGTTGATGGCGCGTCGGCTGGGCCGTGAGAACGATGCCCTGACGGCGCTGGCGGCTTCGGCCATGGTGATGACAGCCGTGCATCCTCTGATCCTGTGGGACGTGGGCTTTCAACTTTCATTTGCCGCCACGCTGGGGTTGATGCTTTACGGCGAGCCACTGCATGATGCCTTCGTGATCTTCAGCTCACGCTGGCTGCCCACCCAGAAGGCAGAGCGCCTGGCGCGGCCGGTGAGTGAGTTCGTGCTGTTCACGTTGGCGGCGCAGTTGACGACGCTGCCCCTCATGGCGTTGTACTTCAATCGCATCTCCCTGGTTTCGGTGCTCGCAAACCCGGTGATTCTCCCCTTGCAGCCTGCGGTGATGGTCTTGGGCGGATTGGCAGTGATTGTGGGCAGTGTGTGGCTGCCGCTCGGTCAGTTCGTGGCATGGACGGCGTGGCCTGCAGTGGCGTTCACGATCCGAGCTGTTTCCTTCTTTGCGGATTGGCCCTCATCCTCGATCACCTTGGGACGAGTGGGAGTGGGTTTGATCGTGGCCTTCTACCTGGTCCTTTTTGGGATCACGGCATGGGTGCAGCTTCCCGCAAATCGGCGACCGCGATTGCCGCGTGTTCGCATACCGGCAGCCGTGGGAATGACCGCACTTGTGGTAGCTGCAGCGCTGAGTTGGAAGGCGGCTGCGGGAAGTCCGGATGGGTATCTGCATGTCATCGTACTGGACGTGGGCATGGGCGATGCGACATTGATCGAGACTCCGGAAGGGCGCTTTGTGCTTGTGAACGGGGGAGAGAGTCCCTTAGCGCTGGGGGATGCCCTGGGACGCAGACTGCCACTCCTGCACCGACGCCTGGATTGGATCGTGGTGGCCGGAACGAGTGACGAGCAGGTGGCGGGACTGGCGGGAGTCGTGGAGCGGTTTGCGGTGGGAGGGGCGCTGCTTGCCGGGCGCCCCGGCGGCAGTTCATACCAGCGATTGATCGAGGCGCTTCACGCGCAAGGCGTGGTCATCACCCAGGCCGAGACGGGCATGGCACTGGATCTCAGCGCAAGATCGCGACTGCGGATCGTTTCCCTGGGCGCGCGGGGAGCAGTGCTTCAGATCGAACATGGCAACGCCCGGATGTTGCTCTGCTCTGGTGCGGATCCCGAAGCGGTGCATGCGTTGATGCAGTCAAACAGGATTGGTTCGATGAGCGCGGTACTGCTGGCCGAAGGTGGCTGCGCAGCGGGCAATCCGCAGCCTTGGCTGGAGCATCTGGATCCGATGGTGGCGCTGATCTCGGTCGAGGCCGGCAATCGGGAAGGGCTGCCTTCACCGGAGGTTCTGGGTGCGCTGGCGGGCAGAACGGTGCTGCGCACCGATCAGCATGGTTGGATCGAACTGATCAGTGATGGGGAGCGCTTGTGGGTCGAGATCGAGCGAAAGGTTGTCGCCGGCGTAGATTGAGGGCTGGGCGATGGGGCTCAAAACAGGCGCCTAGTCTCCGATAAAGGTCTTGAGTTCGTTTGCGGAAACGGTTTCGGCTTCGAGCGTGCATCCGTTGTTGAAGGTGACCTCGAGGTAGTAGCCCGAGGAGGCCGCGGAATCGCTGAATCGGAAGGTCAGGCGCTTGATTTCATCCGGTCCGATCACTCGGCTCCCGCTGCTGAGCCAGCCGGAATTGATGTACGTAGGCGGCGTTGAATCCCCCTGATCCCAAATGGTATCCCGACCCAGCAGGATGGCTTCCAACCGCTCATTGCTGTCGGGCCACTTGAGGTAAATCGCCTTGATGGTTACCGGCGAAGAATCCTCATTGGCGATGGCCCAACTGACTTCACGAAGTCTGACGATGTAGCCGACCAGGGTGAGATGCGAACACGGATCCGGGGTTGGCGTAGGGGTGAGTGAGGGCGTCATGGTGCAGGTTGAGGTCGGCACGGGTGTGGCCGTTGGGACTGTCGCGCTTGTCGGTGTAGCGGAAGAAGAGGAAGGGGACGTGGGTGTCATTGAGGAAGTAGGAGAGGCTGTGGGGGTGTCACTGGTTGATGCAGTGGGAGAAGGAGTCGGTGTGTGGGAGGGGGATGTCCCGCTCACGTCTGTGGGCGTTGGCGTTGCCTCGTTTCCCGGTTCCGTGGCCATGGCCGTCAAAGTTCCTGCTACAGCGGTCTCGACCATGCCGGGAGCGAGAACGGTTCCTTCGCTTGGCGCGTTGATGGTTGACAGGTAGTCGACCGTGGCCATGAGATCGAACGTGGGGCTGATGGTGGAAGTCGAGGTATTCTCTCCTGACGACGAAGCATTGCCGATCCCGAATGCAGAGAAGCCTAAGAACGCAAGCGGGCAGGCGATCAGGAGCAAGGCCAGTCCTAATGCAACTCTCCATCTTTTCCTGGTCCTGCTTTGCTTCTCGTGTTCGATGTCTGTAATCTTCGTGGGAGGTTCGGTGGGTGCGATCTCCGGCGCCTCGCCCACCGCCTCGGGTCTGATCAATCCTGTGGCAGGATCTATGACCTGGCGTATTCCTTTTTGGAAGGCTCGATTGAGCGCGGAGATCGAATCGAAACGCTGTGCTGGATCCATATCCAGCGCTTTGATCAGGATGGCTTCGATGGCGTCTGGAATGTTGGGATTGATGGCGCGTGGTCGTGGCAAGGGTTCCGTTGCACGCTTGATGAGGATCGCCAGAGGGGTTTCGGCGTCGTAGGGCAGGATGCCGGTGCAGAGCCGGTAGAGGATGACGCCGAGGGAGTATTGATCGGAAAGGTGGGTGACCTTGGAGCCTTTGATCTGTTCGGGAGAGATATAAGCCGGAGTGCCGATCAGCGCTGAACCGGTCAGGCTCAGCGAGGCATCGGCAACATGGGCGACGCCAAAATCGGACAACCGCGCATTTCCATGTTTGTCGAGCAGGATATTGGAAGGCTTGACATCACGATGGATCACGCCGGCCTCATGCGCATACTGCAACGCCGTGGCGACTTGATTGATGAGGCGGGCACTTTCTTGAATTCCCAGCTCTCCGCGATTCAAACGATCGCGCAGCGTGCCTACTTCCATGAACGGCATGACGAGGTAAACCAAACCATCCATCTCGCCATAATCCAGAATGGGCACGATGTTGGGATGCTGGAGACCTCGGAGGATCTTCGCCTCCCGTTTGAAGCGAACCTTGAAATTCTTCTCCAGGTTGAGTTGAGGGGAGAGCACCTTGATGGCCACCGTCTGACCCCCGTTTCGATCCCGTGCTTTATAGACGGTCGCCATCCCTCCTCGTCCAATCTCATCGAGGATGGTGTAGTTACCCAGGGTCGTCCCGATCAGATCAGGCATGGTTCATCCGGGACGCTTGCGCGTCTTGCGAACGAGCAATATACAGAATCACACAAGCGTGATCATCTTGCGATATCTAGCGAACTTTCCGATAGCATCGCAATCCGGTCTCTTTTCAGCATATCATTGCCCATTGGAGAGTAGTCCTTTCAAATTCCTTGCAATCATGGGAGCACCAACTCGCTTTGCCTTGATTCAATTTGACCGGGAGGGGGCAGACATGGTTAGGTAGGTGAAGGTCGGCAGGGCAGGATCTGCGAATCCGTTAGGAGATAGGGCTTCGCTCGTTGCAGCTGGGGAGAACCATCCTGGAACGGTATGTTCCGACCAACCCGTTCGCCTGTATTTTTAGGTTGGAATCCCTGAAATGGATCCCCCTGAGGCTTGATCATGCAATGAAGACCGTTTCTTTCCCCCGGTTTTCATGATATTAGGGGCAATAACCTTCCCATAACCGTTACCACAAAGAATGATAACTGCGCTATAATTGATTCCAAACAGAATCTCTTGGGGTGGGATTCCTGTTATCGGATGAGCCTGAATCTTATGCACATTGGCCGTAGAAAGCGCCCATACTTTTCCTGGGAGCTACTTTAAGCGATAATTCGGCCGTTGCGAATTGCATCATCCAACCAATACACATCGATGGGATGGAGCGGATACCAGGAGGCGTTCCCCGGTCCCGGAAAATCCGCATCAAGAGCAGATGGATAGTGGATTGCATGCCGACGTATTTGATTCGTACGAGGCTTGTAAGCATTTATCCGATCAGCATTCTGTTCGCGGGTGTCAATTCAATGAGGGGTTTGATTGATGAAGGATGAAGAAGCAAACATCGAGCCATCGCTCCATAACGCCCAAACGGAGAATGCATCCCGGTCGCAAAGCGATGGAGAGGACATTGACGATACCCTGGGCGTGGACTTGGATACTCTCCATGGAACACAAGTTCGCACGCGAGTGCTGATCATCGATGACGATCCTGACACGGTGCAATTGCTGAAAATGACCCTGCGTGCTGCGGGGATGGATGTGGCTGGCGCCTTGAACGCAAATGAAGCCTTGGAGAAGTGCATCCGCCACCCGCCGGACATCCTGCTCCTGGATCTGATGATGCCGGAAGTGGACGGATGGGAGACGCTGAAGCGATTGCGCAAAGTCACAGATGCCCCGGTGGTAATCGTCTCGGCTAAGGAGACTCGGGAAGAAATCATCGATGGATTGGATACAGGCGCGGATGACTATGTCACCAAACCCTTCTATCCTCCGGAGATCGTTTCACGCCTCAAGGCAGTCTTGCGGCGCGCGGGTCCCTCGCGGCCGGTTATGGTGCTGAGCTTTCCTCAGACAGAGTTGACTTTGGATCTCTCCACGCATCAGGTCGAGCTGCATGGCCGTTCGATCGATCTGACAACCAAGGAATTCGATGTGCTATCGGTCCTGGCCAGAAACGCTCCCAAGCCGGTGCGCTATGAGGATATTGCTGTGGAAGTGTGGGGGGAGTATGAAGCCAAGATCCGGAAACGCATCAAGTGGATTGTGCACAACCTGCGACAAAAGATGATGAAGAAACCAGGCGATAGTGAGTTGATTCAGAATCGGCCTGGTTTCGGCTATCGTTTGAACATCGTTGAAGATGAAAGCGAGGGAGCATCGGGGCCATAGGGGGAAAAGGCATCATTCCAGGAATCGTTCAAGAGGTTGATATCATGAACGACGTTCCTGTTCTTTTCAGAAAACGGCGCAATCTTCTTTGGTTCTTGCTGGGATTGACGGCTGCTGTGTTCGCACTCAGTTTGTGGAACAGCAACGCCAGCGCGATGCCCAACCTCAAAAAAGAAACTTGCTTTGAGTTCTACTTCATGTACACCAGCGGTGAAGTGGATCAGGGCACCTGGTGCGGGGGCAATACCGTAACGCGGGACGATATTCCCGATCTGCACGCCATCAACCTCCATTTGTCCTGTTCCGACGAGTTTCCCGGGGGTTATCCGGAGAAGAGCGATCTGGACGGGCGCGTTGTTGCGCTTTGGTGGATCAACAAATACAAGGATGGCGAACTGGATGACGTTTGCGGCGGAACGCCGAATCCAACACCAACGCCAACAGCCACGAACTCGCCTACAGCGAGCATAACCCCAACATCCTCCAAGACGCCAACGCCTACCAACACATCCACAGCAACGCCGACGAAAACGGCAACGCCGACGAAAACCGCAACACCCACGAAAACTGCGACACCCACGAAAACTGCGACACCCACGAAGACCGCAACACCCACGAAGACCGCAACACCAACGGCCACAAACACCGCATCCGCAACTCCCACAAATACCTCCACTCCGCCTGCCAGTGCAACGGTTGGAGACCTGGTATGGAGCGATCGGAACTGGAATGGCGTTCAGGATTCGGGTGAGTCCGGCATTGCGGGCGTGCAAGTGAGGATCTACACAGCCGGTGGGACGAAGGTAGCAACCACGACAACCGATTGGAGAGGCATCTACCGCTTCAATGTCGCTGCCGGGAGTTACTACATCGAATTCGATGTTCCTGACGGCTACTACCCGAGCCCGAAGGACATGGGATTGAATGATGCGCGCGACAGCGACATCTTTGTGAATCCCGGCAACACGGATGTCTTTACGCTCGATCCGGGCGAGATCGATCTCTCCTGGGACGCAGGGTTTTTCAAGTATGCCGCCTTGGGTGACTATGTCTGGGTGGATGCGAATTGCAACGGCATCCAGGAAGGAAGCGAATCAGGCCTGGCGAACGTCATGGTTCGTGCATACCTCCCTGGAGGCCATTTGTTGGCCTCGACCTACACCAACGCGCAGGGCTTCTACGGCTTCATCGGCACACCGGGGTCCTACTTCCTGGAATTTGAGCTCGTCGACGATTACACTTTCAGCCCCAAGGATCGCGGTGGAGATAACGGGCGGGATAGTGACGCCGATCCGGTCACTGGGCGCACCGTGGTTTTCACACTGCCCTATGGGAAGCTCGATTACACATGGGACGTTGGTGTCTGTTCGCAGGAAACCGAGCCGACGCCTACGCAGACAGCCACGCCGACTCAGGTGTCTGAGCCCACGCCGACACCAACACAGGAATGGGATGACAAGAGATTCCTGATTCCGGTGACGGGTGGTGACGCTCTTGGTGCGGCCTCCCAGGGTCTGAGCGCCGGATCCGAGCAACGATTCGCGTTCAATGCGAACACCCTTCTCAGCAGCTTGCTGCTCTTCATGGGCCTGGGCATCGTGATGATTGGCGCTTCCCTGTGGCGCAGTCGTATGGAGTAGCACTGGGATCTTGGTGGGGCAGGCGGCTTTCATATTCATCATGACCTTGCGCGCCTCGGATACCCGAACGAAACAGAATCAGGATCAAACCAGGCACCCGGTCCAAGGATCGGGATTGCATCGCGTATTGAGCGTGTTCATCATTTCCGCCGGTGTGATCATCGCCGTGCTTGGGGGAAGCATGGCGACTGTGCAAGCCAAGAAGATCCAACATGCGGTGCAAGCTACGGCCCTGGTGGATACTGGCGGAGAAGGTTTTCTGCCCTATGTGACCTTCGCTGAAGAACCAACAGCCATCGGGCAGGAGACCTCCCCATCTTCAAATTCCGATGATGTCGAACCCACGGTTCTTCATGATCAAGGTCATGTTGGGGAAGATGTCATCGAGCCCACGCCCGAAACCGTCATAGCGCGCATTCCCGACCGTCTGGTGATCCCGGCAATCGACCTCAGTGCGCCCGTGGTGCCGGTGGACTTCTTCACTGTCACGATCGAGAATCAGAAATACGAGGTCTGGAAAGCGCCCGACCAGTTTGCAGTGGGTTGGCATGAGAACTCTGCGCCTTTGGGCGTCCATGGGAACACGGTCTTGAATGGACATCACAACATCTACGGCCAGGTGTTCCGACATTTGATCGATCTGCGTGAAGGGGATCTGATCTTAGTCTACGCTGGAGAGCATGAATACCGCTACCGGGTAACTTCGAGAGCCATCGTGGCCGAAGCCCATCAGCCTCTGGAGGTGAGAGCGCTGAATGCGGAGTGGATCTCACCGAAAGACGAGGATCGGTTGACACTGATCACGTGCCATCCCTTCTGGTCGAATCTGCAACGCTTGATCGTCGTGGCCTCCCCCTCGGATTCATAGCCATCCACGATCCAATCGGCATCCTTATCGACAACCATAAACACCCATGTCTCTTGCAGACATGGGTGTTGCGCTCATGCGAACCTGCGATCCGGCTGGTTCAACCCTGAGATGAACTTTGGTAATCGACAAGTTGCAGGGATCCCACTGGGGCTGCGATGACGAACAGGCGCCCCCAACTCGGATTTCCCTTGTTGAAGAGACAGGTTTGAAGGACGAGACGATTCTCGGTTGCATAGACCTGGTAGAAGAGCTGTTCGGCGCTGAGGATCGAACCGCCATGGTCGAGATCCACGAAACTCGAATAGGCGCTGTGGGGATTGAGCGCCTGTACGTGGAGAACATCCGTGACGATGAAATGCTGCACGGAGCCATCTCCGTAGACCAGGGAGATCTGCTGCCCATCCGTCAGGTAGTAGAACAGAAGGCCGGCCAAAGTGTTATGCGCCAGAATGCCAGTCGATCCGTATTGTGACGCCATGCCGAATTGTGTAACCGTATTCGGCTGATGAGTAACATATCCGGGATTGTCGGCCGGCTGTTGGAGCACAGGGAAGGAGAGGATCTTGTCGGCGAACAGGCCCACAACCTGATTGGCTCTTCCATTCGCCACCTGGTAGACGAATTCGTTGAGCGGAGCCCTGTGGGGAAGGAAATCGTCCTCTGTTTCGGCGACGTGATGAAACTCAAGTGACTCACCCGTGATTGCTATGCCTGAGCCTGCGGGGGTGTGAATGGCTCCGACAAAAAGGGTTAGAAACAGTATGAGTGTCGCTATGTTAAAGCCCTTGAGTTTCATCAGCGTCACCAGCCTGAGGGATGGAGTACCCCTGGCTAGTTATACGTTAGCCAGGGGGTGGTTCCAGGTTAGGCTATGAAGATATGATAGATTGGCTGGTGTAAGCACGGCAATAGGAAAGAAGTAGCCCCATCGAGGACTCGAGGTTGCGTTGACGGGAACGATTTGAGAGTGGAGAGCGTCCTATGAATGGGCAGCGTTCCATGCACTGCCGTATTGAAGGCAGGAATCGGGTTGCCCGTTGATGCATGTTGTGGTCAAATGCGGGATGATGGCGGAAGCAACATGGCCTTCGTCGGTCACGGGACCACGAGCGGCGCAGAAGGGGGATGGATGTGGGCATGGAAATCCCAAGGGAGAGGATGATCATGGATTGCGGAGGCTTTCGGAAAGTTGGTTTGTGGTTGCTCGTGCTCGTGATCGGAGGTAGCAGCATGGGTGCTTGTGGACCGAGCCCCGCCGAGGCCGGGGAACTGCGTTCCGATC
>DUET01000081.1 GCA_011192015.1 Anaerolineae bacterium | reverse complement strand
TCGCATCCACGATTTCATCATGGCTTGCGCCGGCCTTGAGCGCGTCCTTGACATGGAAGGCAATGCATCCGTCACACCGCACGGTGACGCCAATCGCCAATGCGATCAGTTCTTTCATCTTTGCACTCAAGGCTGAATCGCTAGAGCCCGCGGCATGCAACTGCATGAAGGCGCTCATCACCTTCGGATCTTCCTTGCCCAAATCCCCCATCATCTTGCGTACGTGTCGATCGTGTTCAGGATAGTTGGTAACCATTTTGTACTCCCTTCACCGTCTTTTCGCTGATATGCGATTTTCGTTCGGATGCGCATGCCTTCGCTTGACGGTTGAATTGTTCGAGATGCACTTGAAACATCACTGTGCTTGGCAGGCTGCTGGCCATACGATATTTCAAGTTATATCAAATCGCCAGACCTCTGTGGTGCGTACAATCTGGCGTTCATCGTAGTCTCCGAAATATCCACGTTATGGGTAGGATTCATCTGGGGGATTAAGCAGCTCGGTTTGGCTGGACTTGATGCCTTCCTTACAGCCGCGACCGTGGATATCATCGCGTGTGTCATGTGGGACATGGCGACCTATGGCGACGCCCACTGCGAGACAACCTCGCCGACCCCCACGCCCGTCCCGGTGGTCGTGACGACCACGATCGACTACGGTTATCCCGGTAGGACCATTCAGGACGAACAACGAACCTCTTTCCTCACGCCGATGCATGGGGAAGAGAAACATAAGCCCGATGCCATCATGAAGTTGATCACCAGATCTACATAAGACAGGCACTTAAGTACGGTTCGTTTCACACCCCACAACATCTAGAATACGGGTACTGAGGTACAGGGACAGCACAAGCAGGGCGCTCCTCTGCAGGCATCGCTTGCTTCGGCATGACGATCCTGATCACCTCCACCAGTTGCATCCCGGCCTGTCTGTTCCCATCGTTTCAGTCCTGTCTTTCGCTTCGATGAGCCCCGGTAGATCCAAGTTGGATGTCGCATTGGAAATCAGGAGGGAGCGCCATGATCACGGACCTTCCGGAGCAAGCGTACGGTCTCGGCACTCCAAGCTCCGAATTCCGGATGGATCGTAGCCGATTATTACTCGATGCCGCAAGCTGGCTCGTAATCTTCGCATTCTTTGGATTATTACATTATTGGGTTGGCGTTGGACTCATTCCCCTGATCTTTGGCGCAATACCCCTCGGCGTATCGGTTGCCAAATTCATCAAGCTCTTTCGCAATTATGACCTGCGTGTGATTGTTTTCCCGGAGAATTTATCATTTACATGCTCTGGTAGAACAATGAGTTTCCGATGGGATGATGTCTCGATTATCTGGGAGCACATCGAGATACAACGTATCAACTTCATCCCGACGCGTTCGATACACCAATACACCATTGAAACCAATCAAGGCGAGAAAATCATCTTCGATCGCACTCTGAAAGGGATTGATGCGCTTGGTTTGATATTGAAGAAAAAGGTCGGAGAACATCTGATACCCAAAGTCGTTAAGTCCTTGAAATCCGGCCAAACCGTACAATTTGGCGATCTGGGACTGAACAACCAGGTTATAAAGTATAAGGATAAATCGCTCGCATGGAATGAACTCAAGGAGATCAGGATTTGGGAGGGACATATCTCTATCCATTCAATGCGCAAGAGCTTGTTTCCCTTTGCCAGCCTGAATTACGCGGTCATTCCGAATGCGTTTATCTTCATCCAGCTGATGAAGCGGTTTGTGAACACAGGCTGATTCTTCTGCAGTAAATAAATTCCTTTGATATTCATCCTGTTTCTTGGAATGGAGCCTGCCGGTAACAACAAACCGTCTAACGATCGTAGCCTTGCAGGAGATCGATACGACTCTTGTGCAGATTGGAGATCAACCATGAAACCTTACCAACCTCCAAGCGCATCATCCCTACCCATGTCCGAGTTAACCATGGTGCTGCTGACGGTAGGCCTGGGCAGCGCGGTCATCGGCGTTGTTGCCTACATCATCTCGATCTACCTCTGGCTCATCATTCTGTTCCCGTTGGCTGTGGGATTCCTGGGTGGTGCCCTGGTGAAATGGCAAATCAAGGGAGCCAAGCTCGGAAATGCGGCAATCGCTGCGCTCATCGGACTGTTTGCCGGGATGCTGATCTACTCCACCTTCTTCGCGAGTGGTTATGTCCATTTCCGTCTGGAAGCGGAGAAGCAGCTGGCCGCCGATGCGGAGTATTTTGGGGTATCGCCTTCAGACCTTCTCGACGATCTGCTCATATATGAAACGGGATCGGGAGGATTTCTGGGTTTCCTAAAGATCGTCGAGCGCGAGGGGATCGAGATCTCACAGGTCACCGATCCATCAGATCGGGGTTTGGCGGTCACAGGAGTTTGGGTCTATGTTTATTATCTGATTGAAGCCGGCCTGATCGCCGGTGTTTCGACCGGGTTCGCTCTCGATGCCGGAAGACAGCCCTACTGCCCTCAATGCCGCGATTGGATTGAGAAGAAAATTAACGTGGGACATGTCTCCACGCAACAGGGGCCTGAATTTCGAAGCGCCCTGCGCCTCGGAAACATCAGCACGATCAAGGAATATATCCAAGAGGAACTCTTTCCACACCCACCTTACCTGGATGTCGTGTTGATGCGATGTGAAACCTCCCCTTCCTGCGATGGGGTTCTCACAATACGGCAAATCCGCAAGGGACGCCGAGGGTCTACAGCCATCAAGATTCTTGATCGCTACACGGTAACCCCACGCGAAGCTGACTTCCTCGCCAATCTTCCTGGCAACCAATTTGATTGGGAGCCGGGCATGGCGAGCAAGCCAGACTTTTCCGCTTCTTTTGGGGATCAGTCCAAAGAAATCGAAGAAGGTTGACGCTGCTGCACCCGATTCAGGGAAATCGTTGGGCTCAGTTTTGGAATCTGCGTCGTATTGCTTCTTGGGGATTCGACGGATCGTGGTAATTTCGCTTGTGCTGTCTACGGCATCTTGATCACGATGTTATCAAAGGCGACCTTGTACTCCGCCTGTTCCCAGACGCCCCCCAGCAAGCCGACCTTGCCATTGGTGAAGGTGGAATCCGTCACCCGCCCCAGAACGACCCCGTCGACCGCCAGAATCAACTCGTCGCCCTGGCAGGAGGCCGTGATCGTCGCCGGTTCGTAACGCGGGATGTCCGCTGAGAAGACCCAATCCATGAGCATCGTCTGCACGCTGTTCTCCAGCTTCCAGATGGCGGCGTACTGATCCTGGGAGATGCTCATGGCGTAGTAGTTCACGCCGTCCTGGAAGCGGCAGATGACGCCGAAATCGGCGCCCTGCGCGGGGGTCACGATGCGCGAACGCACGGTGATGACCGTATCGACAAATCCCTGATCCAAGACACCGCGCACGACGGCGTAGGTAGAGTCGACCTCGAAGCGATACTCCCCGTTGTGGTACCCCACGAAACCGTTCACCCTCCTGCCGTGTTCCCAGCCCGAATCCTGCGCCGAAAAATCATCCGTGAACAGAGTCGTCGTTCCCTGCGGCACGGGAATATCCGGGAAGGGCAGCTCGATGACGGATGTTTCGCCACGCAGGGCGGCCTCGATGAGCGGCTGCGCCAGATCGATCGGCCGCAGGATGTCGATGAAGCCTGACCCGGGCACGCATTCGTCCCAGCTGTTGATCTCACCGTCTCGATTCGTATCGTAGATCGCCTGGCAGTCCTCCGGAAAATCGTCAGGGCCGGTGCCGAGCTGTGTGGGAATGGCGACCAGATTCCCGCTTCCATCGGAGACCAGCCCGCCGCTGTTCTCCCCTGAGAGCTTCTCCCAGGTCATGACGAGGGCCCTTTCCCCGTAGCCCTCCTGCCCTGCGAAGCCCCCGATCTCTCCGCGGGTGAGCATGATGGATTCGCTGTTGCTTCGCGGATAACCCAGGATGGCCAAGGGAGCCCCCAACTGCAGGTCGTCGGCATCGCCGAATTCGACTGCGGGCAGATCCAGCTGCCTGCCATCCACCGGTGCATACTCAAGATCGGTGGTGATGCGGATCACGGCCAGATCGAGCGTTCGATCCGCTTGCAGCACTTCTGCACGATACATGGGTACGGGAGGTTGGTCCGGCTCCATGGTCAGCGAGACGACCAGATCATCCACGGGGAAGAAACGGCGCGGCAGCACAAGCTTCGCACTCGTCAGGATCAAGCCATCGGAGCTGACGATCGATCCCGAGCCGCTCCACCCTTCCACCATCTGCCCGTTGTCCCGGTATCTTGCCGTGACCTTGACGGCCGAGCGGTAGGGAACGTTGGCATCGAACTCGATCTCGGTGCCGCTCAACCCCTGGGCAACCTCGCCACCTTCCGTAAGGATGACCACGCGCGTGCCCACGCTCTCGCGCTTCAACCCGGACTTGACCTGCAGTTCCCCCTGGAAGTCGATGGCGCGCATGGCGTTCATCGTGATTCGGTAATCCATGCTCTCCTGCGGCGCGATGCCGTAACCGATCTCGAAGGCCGTCATTCCCCCGCGGCTGCGCTGATTGGTCGACCCGGGGAAGATCGAGGTCACAACGACCGCCTGCATCAGTTCATCGGGAAAGAGGATTTCGTCGATTTCGAGGACCGCATCCCCCAGGTTCTGGATGCGGATGACCATCGTGATCTCATCGCCCACGATCACCGAGGGAGGCGCCTGGATCCCCACGGACATTTCCGCCGCGGAAAGATCCAGCAGATCCTCCAATCCGGAGAGTCCGTCGGGGCTCCGGAACACCATGACCCATATCCCAATCAATACCACCAGGCTCAGACCCAGAAGGATGAAAATCAATCGCTTGGACATACCTCTTTCACCTGTCTATCAAAGTCTGATGAAACGAATTGAAATCCCGGCATGCCTTCAGCCGGCGGTCCACAATCTCATCGATCCAATCTCTTGGCACTCACATACACTTTACACGCCTTTTGCACATAATCGTCTTACATTCAACTTACAGCTTCTCATCTCAGAATCCCGGACGATATCCATTCCTTTCCCACAATCGCCGCACCGAGGTTGGAGCGCGCCAACCGGCGCAGAACGACGGACGGCGCTGCTTCGCATGGTTTGGCTCGCATCTGGTGTTAGAATCACGGAGCCATTTCAAGGGGGAACTTACGGAGGTAAGTCTGCTCGGACCTGCGAGTGCAGGCTCCGATCCATCGATTGCGATGATCCATTGGAGAACCAATCTGCCCAGGGAGAGAGCCATGCCCGAGCCGTTTCACTACGTAGCTGATCTGCTCGCACTATCGTCACCGCTGCCTGAGGAGAGCATCCTCAGCCGCCAGGTTTTCAGTGACGATCACATCAGCGTGACACTCTTCAGCTTCACGCCCGGCCAGGAACTCAGCGAACACACGGCCGCGCGCCCCGCCATCCTGCATTTCCTCGAAGGTGAGGCCGAGTTGGTTCTCGGAGAGGAATCAAAGCAGGCGCGTCCCGGTACATGGGTGCACATGCCCGCCCATCTCCCCCACAGCGTGCGGGCGCAGACCCCCGTGCACATGCTCCTGATCCTGCTGCGCAGCAGCGGCTGAGCCGAAATTTCTCTTTTCACTTCGGTTTGGGAAATCAACACATCGAGAGCCTGGATCCCGAGGACCGGATGCCCTCGGAGGCCCGAATCAGGCCGCGGCCCACCAATTTTCGCCTTCGGCAAGCCCCATCGCCTCCAGCCGTGAACGGATCAAGCCCCGCGCGCCGCGCGACCCCACCGCAACCAGCAGGATCGGCCGCCGGTATCGGCCCCACACCTCGAGCAATTCATCCGGAGACAGAATGGGTTTGTCGCGTCGTGTTCGCCCGATCTTGCGTTCGTCGATGTCGATGAAGGTCACCAGCGGAGCCCCCTCGCGCAGCAGATGCTTCGACAGCCTGCGTCCCATCTGCCCCGCGCCCCACAGGATCAGCGCATCCCGCCCCTGCAGGGGACCTCGAACGAGGTAATGCGCCTTGGCGCGCAGGAAATTTTCGACCGAATAGCGGCTGTCGGTGCGCGTCAGTCGCGACTCATGCTCCCGCCAACCCAGCAGCTCCTTGGGGATCTTGGCGAACCGTGCGCCGGCGAGGTGCATGCGAAGCCACAGATCGTAGTCCTCAGGCCAACCGTGTTCCTGATAGCCTCCCAGGCGTTCGATCCAGCTGCGGCGCATCATCACGGAAGGATGGGCCATGGGGCTTTCGACGAAGATCTCCCTGGCGATGTCCTCCGGCGAGATCAGACTGTTGAGCCAGTCGATRTAGATCCGAAAGCCCTCKCGCACATSTTCYYTCGGAAAGCCGTATACCAAACAGGAGACGGCCGCCACCTGCGGGTTGTCCGTCAAGAAGCCTGCCTGCTCCTGCAGGCGTTCTGGATGGGCGCGGTCGTCCGCGTCCATGCGGGCGATCAAAGGAGCTCTGCAGCAGGACAGCCCCCGATTGAGGGCATCAATGATGCCTGCATGCGCCATGGCGATCGGACGCACGCGCCCGTCGCGGGCCTGCCAGGCATGAAGTCGCTCCAGCGTATCGTCCTCCGAACCGTCGTCCACAGCCACCAGTTCCCACTCGCCCAGGGTCTGGTTGAGGATCGTCTCGACGGCCTCATCCACCGTGGCGCCGGCGTTGTGGCAGGGCATCAGCACCGAGACCTGCGGTTCGATTGTGCTATCATGGGAATTCGCAGCCCTATCGACCTCGAGGTATGTCATGACAACCATCCTGGAGTATCTTCAAAACCTGGCCAACCAGTTCTTAGCATTCCTTCCCAGGCTGGGGATCGGCATCTTGATCGTCATCCTCACCTGGATCCTATCGCGTTGGATTTCCAGACTGATACGCCGGAGCATGAAGCGCGCCGGACGTGATCCGGAGCTGATTGTACTCCTAAGCATGCTGGCACGTTGGGGCATCCTCACACTGGGCATCGTCATCGCTGCGGAAATCACCGCCGAGGGGGCATTGGGCAGCTTGATCGCCGGATTGGGAATCGCCGGCTTTACGATCGGCTTCGCCCTGCAGGACGTGGCCAAGAACTTCGTAGCCGGCATCCTGCTCCTGCTGCAACAGCCCTTCGAAATCGGAGATCATATCGAAGTCGCAGGTCATGCCGGCCACGTCCGCGTCATCACCCTGCGCACGACGGAGATCCGCACGTTGGACGGGCGCTTCGTGCTCATCCCCAATGGGGACGTCTTCACCAGCGCCATCGTCAACTTCAGCCGAGCCGATCGCAGGCGCGTGGAGCTCAAGATCGGCGTGGCTGTGGATTCGAATCTCGATCAGGTCACGCGTGTGGCTCTGGGCGCCATCGTTCCAATCGACGGCGTGACCGAGGACCCTTCACCCAGAGTGGCCTTCGGCAATTTCGGGGAATCGACGATCGATTTCACGCTTCACTACTGGATAGACACTTCCGTGACCGACGTGATCGTTGCGCAGGATGCTGGCGTCAAGGCCATCAAACTCGCCTTCGAACGCGAGGCCATCGTCATGCCCTATCCGACCCGAACCGTGCTGACTCTTCAAGAAGATGGATAGGAAATAGCTCCCGGGTCTTTGCAGATCCGAGAGCTTCGTGGTTCCAGTTCACAGGATGCTGCAGCGGTTGGCAGCATCCTTTGCGCATCGATCAGAGAAACTGCTCCGCGTAATGGCAGGCGACGAAATGCCCGGGCTTGAGCTCGCGCAGCTCCGGTTCGACCTCGGAGCAGCTGGCCTGTGCATAGGTGCAGCGCGGATGGAAGCGGCAGCCCTTGGGCGGGTTGATCGCGTCCGGGATCTCGCCGCTGGGCATCGTCTCCGTTCGCCGATGATGCGGATTGGGTACAGGAACGGCCGCCAGAAGGGCGTGCGTGTAGGGATTGAGAGGATTGGAGTAGACATCCCTCAGATCTCCGATCTCCACCAATCTCCCCAGATACATGATCCCAATACGGTCGCAGATGTACTTCGCCGTGGCGAGATCGTGCGTGATGAAGAGATAGGTGAGATTCAATTCGTTCTTCAAATCGATCATGAGATCCAGGAGCAAGGCGCGCACGCTCACGTCCGCCATGGCGATGGGCTCATCCGCCAGGACCAGGTCGGGATGCGTGACCAGCGCCCGTGCGATGACAACGCGCTGCCGCTGGCCTCCGGAGACCTGGTGAGGATACTTGTCCACGAAGAACTGCGGGGGCGTCAATCCGACCTTGTCGCAAATATCGTAGATCATTTCCTTATGGGAAGAGGCTTCTTTGGGGAAATGGATCTGCAAGGGATGCTGGATGGCCTCGCCGATAGTCATGCGCGGGTTGAGAGAAGCCATCGGATCCTGGAAGATGACCTGCATGCGCCGGCGCATCTTGCGCAGCTCTTCGGATTTCAGCGCACCCAGGTCCTGCCCGTCGAAATGCACCGTGCCTTCCGTCGGTTCTTCCAACCGAATGACGAGTTTCCCTGTGGTCGTCTTCCCGCTTCCGCTTTCCCCCGCGAGGCCCAAGACCTCTCCCTTGCGGATGTTGAACGAAACACCGTCGACAGCGTGCACATGCTCCACACGACGCGCCATGAGCCTTTCCAAAAGGCCGGTTTGGATCGGAAACCACTTCTTCAAATCCCTTGCTTCTACCAGGTTCTCACGAGAGCCGGGATTTTCGATGCCCTGGTCATTCATGATTTCACCTTGATCGTTGGAGCTTTCTTTTCGGGATGATCCTGATACAGCCAGCAATTCACCATCTGGTCGGATTTCACTTCTTGCAGTGTGGGCGCCAAGCGTGAGCAGATGGGCATGGCCTCCGGACAGCGTGGATGGAAGCGGCATCCGCTCGGGGGATAGGTCAGATTCGGCGGCTCGCCGGGCATCTTGTAGAGCTCCTCACGCTCGTCCAATTCGATGCTGGGCACCGATCGCAGCAGCCCGCGTGTGTAGGGATGCAGAGGTTTGTCAAAGATCTCGTAGATCGATCCGAGTTCCGCCAAGCACCCCGCATACATCACGGCGAGACGATCGGCCAACTCGGCAACCAGGGCGATGTTGTGCGTGATGACGAGGATGCTCACACCGAATTCATCCAGGATCTCGCGCAATTGGTCGAGCAGCTTCGCCTCGACAATCACGTCCAGCGACGTCGTGGCTTCGTCGGCGATGATGAGCGAGGGATTCAAAACCAAACCCAGGCCGATCATGATCCGCTGCCTCATCCCACCGGAGAGCTGGTGAGGGTAATCACTGATACGTTCCTTCTGGATCCCCAAACGCTCCACGAGGGTATGGATCCTCTCCAAGGCCGGATGCTTTTCGGTCTCGGGTTCATGCACCTGAATGGCTTCCACAAGGTGCTCATCGATCTTCTGGACAGGGTTGAGCGAAGTCATCGGGTCCTGAAAGATCATGCTGATGGCGCGGCCGCGGAAATCCCGTAGCTGATCCTCGTCGAACTCGAGCACATCCTCACCGTCGAACAGCACTCTGCCTTGGATCGAGGTCGTTGGAGGCAGCAAGCGCATCAAAGCCTTGCCCAAGGTGCTTTTTCCACAACCGCTTTCGCCCACGAGGCCTAATATCTCGCCCTGATAGATGTCGAAGGATACATCTTCCACCGCACTGACCGGACCCAAGCGGGTTTGATAACGGACACACAAATCGCGGATTTCAACCAGTATGTCCCGTTCTTCTGCTTTGACCATATGACTAACGCTCCGACAAGCGCGGGTTGAGGATCTCGGAAAGACTCTCACCAAGCATGCTAAAGGCTAGCGTGACCACCGTGACCATGATGCCCGGGAACGTGACCATCCACCAGGCCGAACGTAGATAATCCTGCCCCGAGGCAAGGTCGATCCCCCAATCGGGAGTGTCGGGTGGAAGTCCCAGCCCGATGAAGGCCAGGCCGGCCTCGGTCAGGATGGCATCGGCGACATTCACCGAAAAGATGACCACCAACGAAGGGATCACGTTGGGGAAGATGTAGCGAGTGAGGATGCTGAAGGGTTTGGCTCCCAAACTTCGTGCCGCCTCTACATAAAGCTCTTCCTTGACCGCCATCGTCTGCGCCCGGACGATGCGGTAGTACGTAGGCACATACAGGGTGGCGATGGCGAGGATCACGTTGAAAATCCCCGGCCCGAGCACGGCCGCGATGGCGATCGCCAGGATCAGCCCCGGGAAGGAGTAGAGGCTGTCCATCACCAGGGTGAGCACGCGTTCTAAACGTCCGGTCCAGAATCCTGCAATCAGGCCAAGGGGGACACCCAGGACGAGGGCAAACACGGCCGCAGAAAACGCCACGAGCAAGGCGATGCGCGTTCCCCAGATGATCCGGCTGAGCATGTCCTGCCCGATCTGGTTGGTGCCTAATAGAAAGGGCTCTTGGATGGCTCCGCTGAGCGTCTCGCCAATCTCGAAATCGGGATAATCCTCCAGCAGCGGTTCGATCTCGGAGCGCAATTCGATCACTGCAGGAACCTCGTCGGCTTCCAATCCATCCAAGGCTTCGACGAGGGTGTAGTAGCGCTCGGGCCTGGGTCGCAAAACGATATCCTGCCCGGCGGCCCGCAACTCCGCCTGGCGTGTTTCGGTAACTTCGCGCAGCACCTGGGTAGATTGGCTTCCCCTCACGATCCCGATGCGCGTGTCCACACCGATCAGACCATCCAGCGTCGTGGTGCCACCGACCTTACCCACGAGCACGAACGAAGGTGGGGGTTCGCCCGGCGCCAGCATGCCGGGGCCGACTTCTTCACGCGGGTCGTAAGGTGCGAAAAAATCCGGGAAAATGGCCATGCTGAAGATGAAAACCAGCAGGACCAAACCGATCACCACGAACCACCAATCGGCGCCGTACCAGTGCCGACCGAGCAGAAGGCGGCGCACAAAACCGACTTGATCCAGGTCCTTCTGCCACTGTTTTATGGTCTCTTCTTTATATTCGTCGTATGTTGTCATCGGCGATTAGATGTCCAGAATGATGCGCTAATAACGCACGCGTGGGTCGATAAAGGCGTAGATGATGTCGGTCAGCAGGCTGATCACCGAAACGCTCAGGGCAAAGACAAGGATCACGCCTTGAACGGCGGTGTAATCTCGCTGCCCGATGCGTTCGACCAGGTACAGCCCCATGCCGGGCCAGCTGAAGGTCGTCTCGGTAAGCACGGCTCCCGCCAGGAGAACCGAGAATTGCAGACCGATCAGCGTGACGATGGGGATGAGGGCGTTGGATAGGGCGTGTTTGTAAACCAGGATGCGTTCGCGAATGCCCCTGGCACGCCCCGCTATGATGTAGTCCTGCACCAGGGATTCGATGACGTTGATGCGGCTCAAGCGCACGAAGACGCCGGTCAACACGATCCCAAGCGTCAGCGAAGGAAGAATGAGATGGTGCAGTACGCTTCCCAACGCAGCCCAATTGCCGGTGATGATCGAGTCGATCACGAGGACATTCGTGATGCGCTCCAATCCTATGTTGGTGATGGAATCGATGCGCCCCGCGATGGGAAAGGCGCCTAAATTAATGCCGAAGATCACTTGAAGCACGAGGCCCAACCAGAAGATCGGTATCGAGTAGGATGCGATGCTGAACAATCGCAAGCCGTAGTCCGATGCTTTTTTCCGGTTCTTCGCAGCAAGGGCTCCGGACAGCACACCGAAGCCGACCGCAAAGACCATGGCCGGAAGGGTCAGTTCAATCGTCGCAGGCAGGCGCTCGCTCAACTCGTCGATGATCGGCCGGTGGCCGAAGATCAGCGCTTCTCCCAGATCCAGACGAACGACTTTCCCGAGATAATTGAAATACTGCACGATGATCGGGTCGTTGAGCCCCAATTGCTCGCGCATGCGCTCCCTGGCTTCGATGCTTCCCCGTGGGCCCAATTGGCTGGAAACGGGATCGCCGGGTATGACCCGCATCACCACGAAGATCACGGTGACAAGAATGAAGACCATGGGTAGGGTGAGCAACACGCGCGTAACGATGTAGCTTCGCAGTCCCGGGCTCCCCCTCAGAAAGGCATAGATGATGAAACCAAAGGCGATCGCGAGTGATCCGATGCAGATTCCGGCTAATGGAGACATAGTTGGATAACCAGTTTCTCTGGGTTATTTCGCGCGTATTCATTTCACGGTTGGTACTTGAAGATACACTTGATCTGCCGGATCCGTGTGAACGGATCCGGCAGATCGTATGTTCGTGCGCGCGGCGCTATCTCATTTCGATCAGTTCGTAATTGAAGACCAGCGCCGGTCCGATGGTAATGCTTCTCACCGTTGCCTCTCGGAAGACCGCGTACTCGGGTTCGATCGTCAACGGGATGGTCACGACATCGGTGGCGTAGAGATCCTGCGCGTCCGTGTAAAGTGTCTCGCGGATTGCAGGATCGGTCTCCGCTCCAGCCGAGTGCAGATAGTCATCCATCACCGGGTTAGCGTAGCTCACACCCATGCTCGGAGAGGCGGATGATTCGGCGAAGGGATCGAGGTAGTTGCTGGTGTCCGGGTAGTCAAAGAACCAACCCAGGTAGCCGATGGGATACTCGCCATCCGTGAGGGCATGGACGTAGGTGCCCCATTCCTGAACCTGCAAGGTCACCTCGATGAGCGGTGTGGCCTCCAACTGCTCTTCCAGGACCTGGAAGACCTGAGCGGCATGCGTTCCGTAGTGCTCAGGTGGATACCACATGTCGAAGGTCAGGGGATTGTCTGCCGAGTATCCTTCCGCCTCGAGCAGCGCTTCAGCAGCTGCTACGTCGGGCGCGTTGTACATGGTGAGGAAGGTTTCATTGGCGGCCAAGAAGCCGGGTGGAACCATGGAGTAGAGAGGATCGATCGTGCCGGACATCACGCGGTCGACGATCTCATCACGATCCACCAGGTAGGCGATGGCCTGGCGCAAGTTCTTGTTGCTGAAGGGTTCCATGGCGTGGTTGGGAACCAGGTAGCGAATTCCACCGCCGCCGGTGTTCACAGAGGTCAACCCATCAACTTCGCCCAGTCGCTGTACTTCGGGCGGTCCGAGGATGCGCCAAGCGATATCGATCTCGCCATTCTCGATGGCAAGCGCCATCTGCGTGGCATCTTCGAAGTAGCGGATGATGACCGTCGTGGGCGCTCTGCGGTCGAAGTCGAACTTGTAGTTGGGATTGCGCTCCATCACGACCTGCTCGGCGGGATCGTAGGACGTGATCTGCCATGGACCAACGCCAACCAGCGTGTCCGGGAAGCGATTGAGTTCGTCAGCCGGATAGCTTCCTTCGGGTGTTGGCATGAAGGGGGCCATGCTGGCGATCTCGGGGAAGTCACCGCGCGGGTTGTCGAGCGTGATGACCAGCGTGCTGTCATCGGTGGCAACAGCCGTTTCGACGTAGGCCACGACAACACCATGGATGTCGCCTTCAAGCTCCATGGCGCGATTGATGGTGTTGGCGATGTCGGCAGCCTTCAGCTCAGTCCCATCCGGGTACATCCAGCCGGATCCGAGGTGGAAGGTATAGGTCAGCCCATCATCGCTGACATCCCAGCTTTCCGCCAGTCCGGGTACGATCTCGGCGGTTCCGGGGGTGTATTCCGTCAGGGCCCGGTTGCAGTTCCGCATCAGCTCCCAGTCATGCGTAGAGTATGCATCACTGTAGTCCAGGCTCGAGATCTCGTCGGTGGCTCCGATGATGACCGTCTTCGGCTCAGGAGGACCGCAAGATGCTAGTGCCATGCTGGAAATTACCATTAAGCCAAGTAGAGCATACAGCAATCGGCGTTTCATGTTTCCCCTCCTAGAATAGGCGTTCACGAGAAACAGTTTTAATGCGCAGTGGGAGATCAATCATGCATTCGGAGCCCCTTCACCTCCAATCGGCCCTGTATTTGGAAAGGTCCCTCCGCTCCATCCTTGGCAACGCATCATGGGATCGATGGATTTCGTTTTCCATCTGGGGAACTATCTAGGGCAGTGTGCCCCATTGTAAAACTCATTGCCCCTGCCGTCAACCACTTGCTTCCAGGCATCGAGCACCTTCAAACTTCTTCCGCCTCCACCCTCCGCTCTGGGTTCCCGCGTATTCCCATCTCCTTCTCTTTGCGCTCATTCGCATTTGCTCATGCCGGCGCTCGCGCCTACAATTCCGCAATACGCTCCCGCAAAGGAGGGCTCATGGAAACACGCTTCCCCTACGGCAAGACGTTCTTGATTGGTTTCGGCTTCTTCGGCATCAGCATCATCTGGCCCCTATTCAACAGCCTCATCCCCCCCATGCTGGAGGATTTGGGATTATCCGCATTCCTCGTTGGATTCATCCTCACCTGGGATAACATCATCAACATGTTCGTACAACCATGGGTGGGAAGCCTATCGGATCAAACGCGCACTCGCTTCGGGCGTCGCAAACCCTGGCTGATGGTGGGCGCTCCGCTTGCGTCGGTGTTCTTCATCCTGGTGCCCTTCGTCAGGGAGAACTTCATCCTGATTGCCCTGGCAATCCTGGGAACGAACATCGGCATGGCGATCTTCCGCGCACCCACAATCGCTTACCTGGGAGATCTCTTCAAGCCGGCAGATCGCAGTAAAGCCAACGGCGTGATCAATCTCATGGGAGGTTTAGGAGGCGCAGTGGCGCTTTTCGCAGGGGGCGCGCTGTATAAGTTGGGCGTGCCGCTGCCGTTCATCGTGGGATCGGGCGTGATGCTGATCGCCATCCTGATCGTCCTACTCTACGTGCGCGAACCGGATGTCGATGCCATCGAAACTCGGCAAGAGAAAGAGCCTGGATTGAGGGAGAATCTAACACAGGTTCTCACGGGTCCAGATCGAGGTGGGCTGTACCTCCTCGGCGCCATCTTCTGTTGGTTTGTGGGTTGGAATGCCATGGAGGCCTTCTTCACGATCTACGCCCGCAACGTTCTCGATATCGATGTGGGTACGGGCACACAAATGCTGACCGCCTTCGCAGCCACGTTGATCTTGTTCTCCATCCCCAGTGGCTTGATCGCCACACGTTTTGGCCGGAAACCCACCATCATCATGGGGCTGGGCGGCATGCTCGTCGGTTTGATCGCCGGTTTCTTCATCCGCGACCAAACCCTGCTCCTGATCACATTGGCGATCATGGGCGCCTTCTGGGCGCTTGTCAACATCAATTCCCTCCCGATGGTTTATGACCTTGGAGGCAAGGCATCCATCGGGGCCCTGACGGGATTGTATTACTTCTCCTCCTCCGCGGCTGCCATCACAGGCCCGATCCTGGCCGGTTGGTTCATCGATCGCACTGGACACACTTCCATCTGGCCCTTCAGCGGACTCTTCCTGCTGCTGGCGGGACTGCTGATGAGCATGATCCAAACCCAAAAAAGCCCAACGTAGAGGAGCTTCGAGACGAATCCCCGCGCTGGAATGACATGCACAACGGGCTGCGCTGATGCGCAGCCCGTTGATCGCTTCTAACCCTGCCGATTCTTGTTTTTGCCTGCCTTACAAAGCGACCGAGTCAGCATCCAGGCCAGGATGAGCGAGGCCATCTCAACCAGTGCCCAGGAACCAAATCCCCATGGCCACCAGCGCTCCCGACAACGAGGCGGTGAAGTTAACTCCGTCGTTATTCAACCAGCGCCAACCGCGCATAGATTGGGTTCGCGTGCCGCAGCGATGAAGAGGATGGCGCTCGGTTTCACTTTCACAGGCGGGGCAGTAGTATATTGCCTGCACCGAAGCTCCCAGCAAGCTGTCCACGATCGCACCCACCACGCCCCCGCATGTAGCGCTGATCGCCAGCCAAATATCCTCGCCCATCACGCCACCAGCGATGGCGACAATCGCCGCGCCCGCGGCCGCCGCTGCCGTTCCCAAGGCCGTCACCCCGCCCGATGTGCCGGGTTCTACCTCGGTCCACGTGGTGATCAAGCGAGGCTTGCTGCGACTGAGAATCCCCAACTCCGTGGACCATGTATCAGCATTCGAGGCCGCCAGCGCACCGGCCAGCCCCACCAGCCACAATTCGTTTTCCCAAATACCAAAGAGCAGCGCCATCCCGGCCGCGATCAGCCCATTGGCAAACACCTGGCCAAGATCACGCCGCCCCCCCTTGGCAAACTTGGCATGCAGCGCGTGCTTACGCCTTCTTCCCAGCCGCGAGAGCACGCTGGAGGATACAAAGAACAGGATCAGCAGGACGCCCGGTATCAAGCCTCCAGCACCGAAGGTGATCCCGCCCACCAAGATCGCAGCGAACATCCCGCTCCGCGAAAGCGCTCCCGCAGCGTGGGCCAAAGCCGCGATGATGAAACCCAGCCCGAAACCAAGCAGCCATTGCCAGGGGTTCAAGGGTCTAACTCCATGGGGAAATGTGGATAAAACCATCATAAATTGTGGATAACATAGCACCTGGTGTGGATATTCTATGGACAATCATGCTGACGCAAGCAGATGCAACGCTGCGCCCCATAACAATCCACCGACTAAAAGCCCGCTGCCCCACAGCCCATACGCTAGCTTCCGATCTCGTCCGCCTCGATAAAGCCACGCTCCCAATACGAAATCCGCAAGCCAGCAGATTCCACCAATCAGAGGCAGAAGCAGGAGTCGTCCAGGAGGCGCCAGGGGTGATGGCAGACCGTTAGGATCGAAGCCAAACGGTATCTCAGTCGGAAGGGAAGGCGCCAGCAGCGCCAGGTAGCAAAGCAGGCTCAGCGGCAGGCCCAATCCACCCAGGACCATCCACCTCGCCGGCCGGTCCACCCACAAACGCGTGAAGAGGAAATCCGGGCTGTAGGATCGAAAGGCAATCCTTTCGAGAGCGCCTTTGCGCATCATCTCCCCAAAGACCTTCAGGAAAGTTTCGGGATCCGGAGGGGAGATCGCCAGATGAAGATCGCCAGCCTTGACCAGCAGCAATCCATCCGCGCCTCGTGTTGCAAAGAAATCCACCCTTCCGACACTGTCGATCATCCGTCTGCCTGTCAGGCAGCCCGGCCATGTCATGCCTTTGGATAGCACCTGATCCGCATCCAACTCCCTTGTGCGAAGAATGTTCGAGATATCCGCCAACGGGATTTGCACCGATGTCATCCCCCAGTGGATGTAGAAGCCATTCCTATCCAGGCGGTAGCGCGCCGTCGCCAAACCGTACAAGTAGTATGCGATGATGATCGCCAATGGCAGGCTGATCAGGGGGATCAGAACCCATAATGCCGTGAGGGAGGAAAAGGTAGAAGTGGCCAACTGGGCTATAGCAAGTGCGCTCGTTCCCAGCAGCAACAGCAGCATTATGCTGCCGATGGAGATACCAAGGCCGCGAGGTGGTGTGAAATTCATCTGCTCATGGGGTCAAGATCCCGGCCCACGCTCTGCTGTTGCGTGGGCCGGGTCGGAGTTCAGGATTTCGCTGGCTCTCTAACGTATACCGGTTCATTCCAATAGCGGAATTTCTCGATGCGACCGCGGACAAGATCGTCGTACATCTGCTTCAGTTGCGCGGTTATGGAGCCCATCTTTCCATCGGCAACAGGGCGGTTATCGATCTTGGTAATGGCCGTAACCTGGGCCGCGGTTCCCGTCATGAAGAACTCATCACACACATACACTTCCGTGCGATCGATCGCTCGCTCCTGGACTTCAAGGCCCAGCTCGTCTTGGGCAAGCATCATGATCGTGCGGCGAGTGATCCCCTCGAGGATGTTCTCTGTCACGGAAGGAGTAATCAACTTGCCGTTCCGCACCATGAAGATGTTCTCCGCGCTTCCCTCAGACACGTGGCCATTCTGGTTGAGCACAAGAGCCTCATCGAAACCCGAAAGCATCGCATCGCTCTTGATGAGGGCCGAATTGATGTAGGAACCCGTGATCTTGCCGCGTGCGGGTATGGCGTTGTCATCCACTCGTTGCCACGAGGAGAAGCCCACACTCGCGTTCTCGTCATTCTCGATATAGCGCGTGAAGGGGATGGAGAAGATCGTGATTTCATCCTTCAGATCATGCAGGCGCACGCCGATCTTCTCGTCAGCCTTGTAGATCAAAGGCCGAATATAACAATCCTGACGATAGGCTTCCTTGCGCAATAGTTCAAGCGTGATGGCTGTCAGATCCTCAGGTGTATGCTCGTAAGTAGCACGAAGCAGCTTCCCGGAATTCAGCAGGCGTTTGAAATGATCAATCGGCCGGAACACAAACAGTTGTTCTTCGTCCTCGTTCCAATAGCCACGAACACCACCAAATGCACCGGTGCCGTAATTCAAAGCGTGGGTGGCCACTCCCACTTTCGCCTTGGAGTAGGGAACGATTTCGCCTTCGAAGTACGCAAAATTCGGATGCGTCACGTTGGGTATCCTCCTGCCGGGGTCCGAAATGCCCGCGTGCATTCGGCCGACGTTGTATCCGCCCGGCATACCGAATTATAGGCCCGCACCACCGCCCTCGCAAGCTGGACATATCTCTCAGAATCCATGTGGAAAGTAATGTCTTTGATCTCCTCACGCGACATCATTAACCGACCCCGCTTCTGCCATAAGAAAATCAGGGCGACTGGCTTTGCCGCCCTGATTCCATAGCTGGTTGTGGATCAATTCCCGGTTGGAGGTTTTCTATGCCTCCCGGAATTCGCCTTCCACCACGTCTTCCTCGCCGCCGTTCTTGCTTGGAGGTTCGGGTCCGCCTTCCGGCGCGGAAGCCTGCTGAGAGTAGATCTGCTGGCTCAGCGCATGGCTCGCTTGCTGCAATTCCTCCGTGAGCTTCTTGATCCGGCTGATATCCTCGCTGTTGATCGCCTGTCGGAGGTCCTGGATCTTGCCTTCGATCTTGCTGCGATCACCGGCCGGCACCTTGTCGCCGAGCTCGCCCAATGACTTTTCGACCTGATAGGCCATCGCGTCGGCGGTGTTGCGTGCTTCTGCGAGTTCCTTGCGCGTGCGATCCTCGGCCTCGTGCTTCTTGGCTTCATCGACCATGCGGTCGATATCTTCGTCGCGCAGATTCGTAGAGGCCGTGATGGTCACCTTCTGTTCCCTGCCGGTGGCCTTGTCCCTTGCGGTCACGTTCAAAATGCCGTTGGCATCGATGTCGAACGTAACCTCGATCTGCGGCAAACCTCGAGGTGCCTGGGGGATGCCGTCCAATCGGAAGCGTCCCAAAGTCTTGTTGTCAGCCGCCATGGGGCGTTCCCCCTGCAGCACATGGATATCCACGGCGGTCTGATTGTCCTCTGCCGTGGAGAAGATTTCCGTCTTCTTGATGGGGATGGTTGTGTTGCGCTCGATGAGCACGGTCATCACCGCCCCCAAAGTCTCCACACCGAGCGAAAGCGGGGTCACGTCCAGCAGGAGGATGTCCTTGACATCTCCGCCCAGCACACCGCCCTGRATRCCRGCWCCMACGGCCACGACCTCATCGGGGTTGACGCCCTTGTGCGGCTCCTTGYYGRWGAKSKWSYKSACGAGATTCTGAACCATGGGCATGCGCGTGGCGCCACCCACAAGAACGACCTCGTCGACCTCGGCGGTCTTCATGCCGGCATCCTTGAGCACGGCATTGAACGGCCCCCGGATGCGATCCACGAGACCTTCGGTCAATTGCTCGAACGTGGCCCGGGTCAGCTTCATGGTCAGGTGTTTGGGGCCGGAGGCATCCGCCGTGATGAAGGGAAGATTGATCTCGGTTTCAGTGATGGTCGAAAGTTCGATCTTGGCCTTCTCGGCCGCCTCGCGCAAGCGCTGCAGAGCCTGGCGATCCTCTCGCAGATCAATGCCCTGTTCCTTCTTGTACTCGTCGGCAACCCAGTTGACGATGCGTTGATCCCAGTCATCACCACCCAAGTGTGTGTCGCCGTTGGTGGCTTTGACCTCGATCACACCCTCACCGACATCCAGCAGACTCACGTCGAACGTTCCGCCACCCAGATCGAACACCAGGATGGTCTCATTAGCCTTCTTGTCCAGACCATATGCCAAGGCTGCGGCTGTGGGCTCGTTGATGATGCGCATCACTTCCAGCCCCGCGATCTTGCCCGCATCCTTCGTCGCCTGACGTTGCATGTCGTTGAAGTACGCCGGCACGGTGATCACAGCTTTCGTCACCGGTTCACCCAAATAGGCTTCGGCATCCGTTTTCAACTTCGCCAGGATCATGGCCGAGATCTCTTGAGGCGCGTATTCCTTGCCCGTCACCGGGATCTTCACACGCACATCATCGCTCGGTCCTGGAATGGTCTCGAAGGGAACCATGGAGCGCTCGGTCTCGACTTCATCGAAGCGTCTGCCGATGAAGCGCTTGATCGAATAAACCGTATTCTCCGAGTTGACCACGGCTTGGCGCTTGGCTGTCTGGCCCACCATCCGCTCGCCGTTCTTGCTGAACGCCACGACCGATGGACACAGTCGCCCACCCTCTGCAGTCGGAATCACAGTGGGCTCCCCGCCCTCCATGACGGCAACCGCACTATTCGTGGTGCCCAAATCGATTCCGATGATTTTCGACATTACTCTCACCTCTTGTTGCTGCGATAGATTACGGTTAAATGGTAGGAGATGTGCACAAGAAAAGTATTAACACGCCGCACCGGCAGATAAGTTTCCTTTCCGTTCAGGATCATAAATTTCACCTTCTGCCTTTGATTTCAAAGCAAGAATTCACGCATTCGGCCTCACCGAATACGGACGAATGTCCTCTCCGGTTACGATTTTCGGGAATCGCTGCGGTGACGTTTCTCCAAGGTTTTTATGAAACAACACACTAGCTGGTATGGGGCACGATTCGTATGCTTTGCCTGAAGCCACTCATCATGCCTAGGTCAAATGGTTCCTTACCATAAGAATGACCTAGGCCAAAAGCGTCTAGGAAAGTGTATGGAGTCGCCGCCAGTGACGAACCCAAGACGTTACATTCCCGTTCTGCTCGTATCCATGCTGCTGTTGATCGCGGGTCTTACCCTATGGGCTCTGAATCATTCCGCGACCGCGCAGGCATTGGAGACTGCTTCGATCGAATCCGCTGACGTGATGCTTGCCCCGTTTCCCAACGAGGCTCCACCGCCGGCCGAGACGGACACTTGTCAGCACTGCCACCTATCCGGCTCCATCGAGAGTCTCTTCGCACCCCTTCTGCGATGGATCCTGTTCGGAACGGCTGGGCTGGCCTTTGTGTATGGCGCTTATCGCACAGGAAGTGCCGTTCTAACCCGCAAACCCTGGAAACCGATCTGGGCGCGGGTCGCGGATTGGGTGGACGAACGCTACCAGATCGTTGAACCCCTGCGCAAGTTTCTCGCCAAACCCGTCCCCAAGTTTGCAACACGCTGGTGGTACTGCCTGGGAGGTATAACCTTCGCCCTGTTCGTCATCCAGGGCATCACAGGCATCATGCTCGCTTTCTATTACAAGCCCAGCGTGCAAGAGGCCTATGCCAGCATCCAGTTCATCGAAAACGAGGTGCTCTTCGGCTCCGCCATTCGCAGCATCCATCACTGGTGCGCCAACGGCATGATCATCATGGCCGTAGCGCATATGTTGCGCGTGTTCATCACCGGGGCTTTCAAGCCGCCGCGAGAACTGAACTGGATCAGCGGCGTCACCCTGGGATTGCTGACCCTGGTGTTCGGCTTCACGGGTTATCTTCTGGCCTGGGATCAACGTTCGTTCTGGGCCACGACGGTTGGATCGGAAATCGTTGGAGGTATTCCCATCATCGGCGATCTGGCGATGATTCTCCTGCGGGGAGGCTGGGAAGTGGGGGATGTTGCCCTCAGCCGCTTCTTCGCCTTGCATGTGCTTGCCTTGCCGGTTCTGATCGTGATCTTCCTCGGAATGCACTTCCTGATGGTCCGACGGCAGGGCATTGCCAGACCGCTATAAGCAAGATAGTGAAGGATGAGTTGCGATGACCGAAGCACACAATGAAAGCGAGACCATACCCTTCTATCCCGATCATGTCTGGACAGAAGCCAAGGCCGTAATTGGCCTGCTCGGATTGGTCTTCCTGATCGGCATTCTGGGCACATTCATTCCGGTTGGCTTGGGGCCTCCGGCCGATCCGATGACTACTCCTGCTCACGTCAAGCCCGAGTGGTACTTCCTTTTCCTGTATGAGCTCCTCAAGTATGTTCCCAAGACACTCGGTGCGGTCCTGCCCGTGATCGGGGTGTTCGTTCTCATGTTCTGGCCCTTCCTGGATCGTCGAGCCGATTCTCGGCGTTCACGCACGATTCGCATTGTCATGGTGATCGTGCTCATGGCAGTCGTTATCGCACTCACGGTGATGGGCGAAACTAGCTGATCTTCTCCCTTTCAGCGCCATCACCGACCCACTGGATCTGCATGGAGTAGCGCATGTCCGAGAAGAAACCACCAACCTCCCGGCGGGATTTTCTGAAGCTCTTCAAGGGTCTGCTGGCCACAACCGGGCTTGCGGCCCTCATAGGACCCATCTTGGCGTATTTCTGGCCCGCCAAACTTGAGGATGTTCCCAGCAACCCTGTTGCGGTGGGCCCTGTGGATTCGCTGGCCGTCGGCGAAGGGACAGCCGTTGCCTTTGGTCGTTACCCCGCCATCGTCATCAACACATCCGAAGGCATCCGGGCTTACTCAGCGGTTTGCACGCATTTCGCCTGCATTGTCAAGTGGAATCCGGAGAGCGGGCAGATCGAGTGTCCCTGCCATGATGCCTTCTTCGAGCCAACGGATGGTGGAGTTATCTCCGGTCCTGCTCCACGAGCATTGGACGCAATTCCAGTTTTCGTCGAGGATGACATTCTCTATATCGGGGGTGAGGCGTGACTGTAGACATGGCTGTAGAAACCACTCCCTCGGAAGCAGGTACGAGGCGAAATTGGTTGCAAAGGTTGCTTGACTTCTTCGTCTATGGAGTGATCCAGACGCGCGTCTGGAAGAAGATCTATCCTGGTGTGATGCACTTCGCCATCTTCTGGGGCGTGACCATCCAGGTTCTGGGCACTGCCGTCAATCTCATGCAGCAAGACCTGTTTCTCCCCTTTGAATTGCCCTGGCCTCGCGGCACAGCCTACCTTTGGTTCGAATTGGTGATGGACATCGCCGGCGGGCTGATCCTGCTCGGGGTTGTCATGGCAATCCTGCGGCGTTTGTTCTTCAAGCCCAAGTACCTCGTCAACAAGCGGGAGGATTGGATAGCTCTCGCACTCCTGTTCCTCATCCCCATCCTGGGTTTCTCGTCTGAAGCCTTCCGCCTGCACTCCGTCGAGCCCAGTTGGAGAGCCTGGTCGCCGATCGGGAACCTCTTTGCGCAGGCTTTCTCGGCGATGGGCTTGACACTGGGAACTTCCGTCGCAGTCCACCAGTTCCTTTTCTGGGGGCATGTGGCCACTGGATTGGCCTTCCTCGTAGCGATGCCCTTCACCAAGCTGCGCCATATCTTCACCGGCCCGCTGAACATCTTGCTACGACCCGACCGACACAACGCCGCGCTCGAGAAGATCGAGAACATCGAAGAGGCCGAGAAGTTGGGAGTCTCTGAGATCGAGGAGTTCGAGAGCCAACTCCTGCTTTCCTTCAGCGCCTGCGTGCAGTGCGGACGGTGTGAGGATGTCTGCCCCGCCAACATCAGCGGCATGCCCTATTCGCCGCGCGAGTTGATCCTATCGATGCGCGAGGCCATGCAGGATTCCCTCATCTGGGTTCAGGGCAGCAATTCGGAGGCTCTGCTGGGGAAGAAGATCGACAACGAACTGCCTTGGCTGTGCACCACATGCGGCGCCTGCCAGATCGTCTGCCCCATGTTCATCGACCCGGTTACTTCCATCGTGGAACTGCGTCGCTATCTCACGCTGACCACGGGAGAAATCCCCGGATCCGTTGCGGAAGCTCTGACGCAGATGGAACGCTACGGGAATCCCTGGGGATTGCCGAGAGAGCAACGCGCAACCTGGATCAAGGATCTTGGCGTGCACGTGCTGCAGCCTGGGGAGGAAGTTGATGTGCTGCTCTTCCTCGGTTGCGCCGTCTCCTATGATGACCGCAATAAACAAGCCGGCCAGAGATTCGCTCGATTGCTCAAGCAGGCCGGTGTGGATTTTGCCGTACTCGGTCTGGATGAGGGCTGCTGCGGGGATACGGCCCGCCGCCTGGGTCACGAGTATCTCTTCCAGGTCATGGCCGAAGAGAACATCGCCAAGCTCGATGCGGTCAAGTTCAATCGCATCGTCACACCATGCGCCCACTGCTTCAACGCCCTCAAGAACGAATACCCGCAGTTCGGCGGCGACTACACTGTGTTGCATCATACGGAGTTCCTGGACGAACTCCTCCAACATGATCAACTCGAGCTGCCCGTTGTGGCGAACACCAAGGCTGTGTCCTATCACGACTCATGCTACCTGGGGCGCTACAACGAAATCTACGATTCACCACGGCACATCCTCGACTCCATCGACGGCTTGAAGCGTTCGGAGATCCCCCGACACGCAGAGAACACCTTCTGCTGTGGCGGAGGCGGAGGCCAGATGTGGTTGGAAACTGACGCCAACACGCGCATCAACCACCGCCGCCTCGAACAAGTCATCGACAACGAGGAAGTCGAGACCATCATCACGGCATGCCCCTATTGCATGATCATGTTCGATGATGCCATCCGCTCGAAAGGTATGAGCGAAAAAATCACCGTGCTGGACATCGCTGAGATACTGAGCGATAACTCGGACGAGGTGACCTCCTGAAACCGGAGGCCTGTGGAGGCAGGCCTTGAGCGCCCAAAGATTACTGCCGGTAGACAAACAAGGTCCGCTGCACGCTTCACGTCAACTCCTGTATCACACGTGGCATCACGCGGATCTGGACGCCATGTTCATCCCCGCGTGGGAGGATGAGAAATCCATCCCTGAGCCCACATTGATTCAGGAACCTGCTCATCTCGAACGAGCGGATCCCTTCGCCCCTTTCATCCCTGATAACGCAGCCAGATTTGCCATTCAGGTCTTGGATCAGCACCAAGGTCAACGCCTGGGATTTGCCATGCGTCCCTGCGAGCTTCTCACTTTCAAGGAGTTGGCGAGACGAAAGCGGCTCGACACGAATTCGACCCTGCTTATCAGCACAGATTGCCTCTCTGCCTCTCCTGAAAGCGAGCGCCATCTGAGAGCGGAAGATGACGAAGAGCCACAGAACCTCACGCATGAGGCCCTGCAATTTGCATCCGAGGGAGGTTTTCTCGCCAGTCCCTTCCGAAGAAGTTGTCAGTTCTGTGATCTGCTCATGGCCGACGATGTGGACCTGCATATTGGTGTTTTGGGGCTCGAAACCAGCCGGCACATGCTCTTGATGATCAGCAATCCCGAGTTGGATCAGGACCTGTGCAGTGAATTATCCCTCCTTCCCAAGATTCCCAGCGACGTAGACCAACACCGCCAACGCATTTTGAGCAACCTTTCTGCCTGGCGCCGGCGTACATGGAACCAGGCGCTCTCCAACCTGGATCGAGAGCGCTCGACGTTCGAAGCGCTGATCGCTCATCTTGAGTCCTGTGATGCCTGCCGCGATCGATTGGCGATGCACTGCCCCCTGTTCCATCCCTCATGGTGTTCACCGCAATCGAGCCTCCCCATGGAGGATGTCATCGACTGGTTGAGGGCTTGCACAGGTTGCGGTACTTGCGAGCATCCATGTCCCGATGGCTATCCGCTCATCATGACAATCCTTTCCCTGCGCCAAAGGAATGGACTTCGCTCCACCTGACCTCGTTCTTCCAATTCCTCTGAAAAGCTGATTCATACATGGCGGCTTCTCTTCAATTCTGGAAATGGTTTGGCAGTTGAACATGCCGCGATCCCGAGGCGCGCGAGTCTTCTCGGCAGAGGCGAACGCCGCGATAAGGTTCCAAGCAACATTTTGTGAGAAACTGGAGTATGCTTGGTAGCCAAGAAGGAGGAGATGGGATGTTCGATCTGGAACAATTCCGGTTGGAGAAGGACGAATTCTTTCGCCACGATCCACACAGCCCTTTGACACCCGATCAGAAGACAAGCTTCACCGGGCTGCGATACTTCCCGGAGAATCCCGCATTGAAACTTCGGATTCCGGTCGAGGAGTTTGCAGAGAAGCAGGTTTTCCCCATGCAAACCACAACGGGCGACGTGCAGGAATACGAACGCTTCGGCAGCGTCTCCTTCGAAGTCGAAGGACAGCAGTCGAAGCTCACGATCTATCACAGCCCCCACGGCTACTTCCTGCCGTTCGTCGATTCGCTGGCCGGGAAGGAAACCTACAGCGCCGGGCGCTACCTCGAACCACAGCGTCTCCCCGATGGTCGCTTCTCGATCGATTTCAACATGGCCTACAATCCCTACTGCGCCTACAATGTGCAATATTCGTGTCCCATCACACCCTTCGAGAACCGCATCCAAGCTCCCATCCGAGCGGGTGAGAAAAACTTCGTTGCGCATGATTCGTGAAAAAGATGCATGGTCCATCGTCCTTCAAACAGTGAATCTCAAGCTCGCCTCATCCCCTGGTTTATGATCCTGACCGCGCAGCCTTGAGGTTCGGTGCGAGTGGTGATAGGGTTCTAGCACTCCGTCGGGATCAACCTTTTCCTATCTTCATCTATAGGGAGGAGATGGAAACGCATGACCGATGTAAAGCTTGAGGGGAAAATCGCCCTGATCACAGGCGCCAGCCGGGGGATCGGACGCGCCATCGCCTCCTCCTTCGCGGAAAACGGTGCCTCTCTGGCTTTGGCGGCGCGCGGCATCGAGGATCTCCAGCAGGTGGCTGGAACGCTGCGCGCCAAAGGTGCCGTCGCAGAAGCCTTCGCCTGCGACGTAACCGTTGCTGAGCAGGTCGAACGCCTCCCGGCGCTCGTGGAAGAGAAACTCGGTGGAATCGATATCCTGGTGAACAACGCCGGCGCTGCCGGCAGTCATAAATTCGTAAACCATCCCGATGGTCTGTGGGAGCTGCTGCTGGAGGTCAATCTCACCAGCGTCTACCGCATGACCAAGGCTGTCGTGCCAGGCATGATCGAGCGCAAGTACGGGCGCATCATCAACATCGCCTCCGTGGCCAGCAAGGTCGGTCTGCGCTACATGAGCGCTTACGTGGCTTCCAAGCACGGCGTCCTGGGTCTGACACGGGCGCTTGCCGCCGAGATGACCGACCACAACATCACAGTCAACGCCATCTGCCCAGGTTACGTGGACACGCCCATGACAGATTTCGCCGTTTCCTTCATGGTCGCCCGAACAGGACGTTCGGAAACCGAGGCGCGCAAGATTTTGGAAGACACCAATCCTCAGCAGCGGCTGATCTCCCCTGAAGAGGTCGCCAGCTTGGCGGTTTGGTTGGCCAGCGAGGATGCTCGAGGAACCAGTGGTCAGGCCATCAACATCGACGGCGGGGCAGTCATGTTTTGAAGGAGAGAATACCCATTGCTTGATTCGGGTAGTCCAGCCTCGATCTTCCCCTGATTCACTTCCAGCTACATGTTTGGTTGGATGAAAAATTCAATCTTCCTAAGCCAACAAGTGTGTAATGAGAATGCGCAGGCCGATGAAGAACAGGATCAAACCTCCCACGATGCCCGCACGTTTCCCCAGCTTATGACCAAGCTTGGCTCCCAAAGGCACTCCCCCTAATGAAATCATACCGGTTACAACGCCAATGACCACGCTCGGATACCAGATGGAGATTCCCAGCATGGCCAGACTCAAACCAATGGCCAGCGCATCGATGCTGGTGGCCACCGAAAGAAGCACAAGCGTAAATCCCCTGCTGGGATTGGCTGCAAACGGAGTGGCACCATCCTGGAAGCCGTCACGGATCATCCTTCCGCCTACGAACAAGAGCAGCAAGAAGGCTATCCAATGATCGAAGGAGGCGATGAGTTGAGCAACGGAATTGCCTAAACACCAACCCACGATGGGCATCAGGAATTGGAACAAACCGAGATGGAAGGCCAATCTCACCGCCGAGCGCGGATCCATCGCGTATCCAGATGCCCCAGCGCCCAGCGACACCGAGAATGAATCCATGGCCAGGCCCACGGCTAGCATGAAGATTTCAATGAAGGTCATGTGTTCGTCTTAATCAAAACGGAAGACATTATAAACTTAAGTGCGACGCTCGTGTTGAAGAGCCCATCCTTTCGCGAATTCCATGGACATTGACGCATAAAGCCGTCGAATTCACTTTCCCTGGCGATTCGTTATTAAACCTTCCCCCTCTCCTTTGCTGTTGGGTATTTTATTCTGCAGCAATGTCGGTCTTTCCGATCGGCCTCACACCGATGTAGCGGCGTCGGTATCGTATCAACCCAAGCAGCAGCAGAAATTGAATGGACGCTGTGATGATGGTCGAGAACTGCTCGAAGTAGAACACAAGCAAGTTCGTTACCGTCAGCGACACCAGCAGGCCATAGTAGGCCAAGCGCTCACCCAATCGTTCCTTTCCGACAGCCAAGAACAGCGCACCGCCCAGCAGGAAGAGACCGACTATTCCCTCCAGGCTTATGCGCCCAATAAACCACGCCATGGCGCTCGCACTCGTCACCTTCCCCATGCTCACGAGATCGGTAAGCATCCGCTCCATGCTCAACGGATCACGAACCGCCCAGATCAAGCGTATGACGCCAAGGAACTGGACCACACCCAGGCCCACAAGTCCCCCTACAAGCATGCCTCTGAGACGGCGCAACGTTATCCACTGCACTTCAAACTTCTGCAACCATGTAAGGATCCGCTCCCAGAAGGAGGGCACGTCCGGAACCAAGGCAAGCTCATCATCGCAGATGAAATCCAAGAGCTCTCGCGATAACCTGGAAAAGCTGGGATGCTTGGCATGCTCCGCAATGAAGCGCAGCCGCGCCTCGAGAGCTTGCCGCTCTTCCGTATCGAGGTCCCGATCGAGGACTTCCTGCATTCCATCCAGCGCCCGATACAGCTCAGCGCGCGGTGTGTGCGCATGGGAACGCCGGACCTGAAGATAAACCAGCACCGTCAGGAGGAAGAAGGCATACACCAGCGGCGCGGCAGCTGGATAGAAGTAATCGTTGGTCTGGGTGATGAACTTGCCGACCTCATCGATGAACAAGCCCACCCCCAAACCGGCGCCCAGTGCTCCTAAGAGGTATGCCCAACGGTTGGCAAAGATCAGCGGCAGCAGGGCTGCCACGAAGAGCAGCAATCCTCCCCAGAGGACATGGGCAATATGAAGCTCCCCTCCACCCAACTGCGGGTAGCCTGTGAGCTCGAGAAACAGCCGCGTGGCTGCAACCGAAGCGGCAAAACTGATGAGCGTCACCAGAAGATAGCGCTCCGCTCCCTCACGCTGGACGGGCCTTCGTATACGACCGTAATATCGATTCACATCCATCTCGCACCTCGATTCTCTCAAGCTTCAATGCGGACTCGTTCTCCGGGAAGCATGATCAACATCAACGTGGCCAGCAGAGACAACGCCGCGCCGAAAAGGAAGGGCGCCGATTGCCCGAAACCCGTCCAATCGCCGACACCTTGCCAGAGCACACCCGCAATCAGGCTTGCGGGGAACACCATCACGCCCACGGCGGCATTGAACAATCCAAACGCCGTGCCCCGACGTTCGACCGGCACCAGGTCGGCCACGAAGGCTTTGGCCACACCTTCCGTCAATCCGTAATACACCCCATACACCGCCATCAAAGACCATGCCTGCCAGCCGCTGCCTGCACCCGCAAATCCCAGATAGACGAGCGCATACAGCAGCCATCCTCCGATGAGCACGCGCTTGCGCCCCACTTTATCCGAAAGCAAGCCGGCCGGTGTGGAAACGAGGGCGTAGGTAAGATTGAAGGTGATCATCATGCCCAACACCCCACCGACATTCAGCCCTGTTGTTTGCGCCCGGATGATCAGGAAGGCGTCCGATGAATTCCCGAGCGTGAAGAACACCAGGATGAGCAGAAACCAACGGAAACGATGATCGAAACCTGCCAATGTCAACCGTGGGGCTCTGCCTTCGTCTGGGGCCACAGCGGTCTCACGCGCCCCCAAAGCCAGCACCAGAACAGCCGCCACAGCCGGGATCACGCTCAACAGCACCACCAGTTGAAAGCTCGCGCGCGTGAGCCGCTCGGCTCCGCCTGCGATGAGGATCAGAACCAAAGCCAATCCGATACCGATCATGGCGCCCGCCGTATCCCCCGCCCGATGCAGACCAAAGGCGAGGCCGCGCTGGTGCTCATCTACGCTATCGGCAACCAGTGCATCGCGCGGCGCTGTTCGCAGCCCCTTGCCAACACGGTCGGCGAAACGCACTGCCATGACCCCAAACCACGTTGTGGTCACATACAGGAAAGGTTTGACAACGCTGGAAAGCGTATACCCCATCACGGCCAATGCCTTGCGCCTGCCCATGCGATCCGAGATCCAACCCGAGAAGACTTTCAGCAGACTGGCCGTGGTCTCCGCCACGCCTTCGATCAACCCAATCAGCGAAGTGGTGATCCCCAACACGTTGAAGAGGAACAGCGGAAGCAAGGAGAGCAGCATCTCACTCGAGACATCGGTAAGGAAGCTGGTCAGGGTGACGATCCACACGTTGCGCGGCAATCTGCTCGAACGCGTATCAGCTTTCCGTGGGATTGATTCGTTCGCCATCCCACCTCTCCCATGATCGGCGAATGCAGAACTTCTCAACCGGACATTGTGGGCTAGATTAACCCAGGCTGCAACCCCGGTCAAACCCCATCTTGCTGCCATGCCTCTCTCGTTGCAACGGCTGGATTCTCATCTGCGCTGCGACGATGCAGAGCGTATAGGTTTTCACCCTGGCTTCTCCAGGGATATCCATGGTCTCCCGACACCAAACCTGCTAAACTTGCACACGAGCCATGTCTCGATGATGGAGGATGGTATGCCCCGATTTGCAGCCGTTCAGATGGAAAGCGTGGTCCTCGATACGGAAGCCAATCTCGAGAAGATCATCGCCCATATGCAAGACGCCGCGGCCGCCGAAGCCGATGTAGCCGTGTTCCCCGAATGCGCACTCAGCGGATATGCGCTCACGGCCGAAGAGGCTCGGGCTGTCGCCGAGCCCATTCCTGGGCCACGCACCGAGAGGCTCATTCAGGCTTGTGACAAACTAGGCATCATCATCGCTGTCGGCATCATCGAGAAGGGTCAGGACGAGCTTTACTACAACGCCTGTGCGCTGCTCGGTCCGGACGGTCACGCTGGTACCTATCGAAAAACCCATCTCCCATTTTTGGGTGTGGATCGCTATCTAACGCCCGGCGAAACGATCAACGGTCCCTTCGACACGCCCGCGGGCAGGCTGGGAATGCTGGTCTGCTACGATCTGCGATTTCCTGAAACAGCAAGGGTGCTTACGCTGGCCGGTACGCAGGTGCTTCTGGTTTCCACCGCATGGCCGCATACCGCCACGCTCTATTCCGATCGAGCGGCCTGCACACGCTCAGCGGAAAATGGAATCTACCTTGTGGCCGCCAACCATGTAGGGCAGGAGAGGGATACGCGCTTCCTGGGGCGCAGCGTGATCACGGGACCTGATGGGGAAATGCTCGCGGAGGCGCCCCCGGACGCCGAAACCATCCTCTACGCTGATATCGATCTCTCTCGCAGCGATGCCAAGCAGCGCGTTTACATCCCCGGGGAATATGAACTCGATCTGATCAAGGACCGTAGACCCGAACTTTACGCACCGCTATCAGAGACACAATGACACGAACAGCAAGAGGCATCTGATCACGCCACCCTGCTGAGAGTTGATGCATCCAAAGACAGTGAACAGACCCGGATGATCCGAGAATGACTTCCCCATCCAACGCTGGTATTGGCCGTTCCATCCGACTCATGGAGAACAGCCAGCGCGCACAGGCAATCGAGGTGCGAGATGAAACCCAAACCGCCGATCATCTTCCTGCATGGGCTCGTGAGCAGCGGGCATGGCTTCAAAGGGAATCTGTTCCGAAGCATCTTCCCACATGCCCTCACACCGGATTTCACCGGCTCCCTCGAAGAACGCCTGACCCAGCTATACCCAATAATCGGGGATCGATCCGGTTGGACGATCATCGGCTCGAGCTTCGGCGGGTTGATGGCCACGATCTTCGCCACGCAGCAGCCGGATCAGGTGCGCAAGCTCATTCTGCTCGCGCCGGCCTTGATCCTTCCTGAATTCGACAAATCATCGGATCCACACATCGAGGTGCCCACAGTGATCTTCCACGGCAAGCGAGATGATGTCATCCCGCTTGAATCCCTGCGCCCCATCTGTGAGCGTGTCTTCACGAATCTCACCTTCAACGTCGTCGACGACGATCACAGGCTCCATCAGACCGTGCAATCCCTGGCTTGGCTCGATCTCGTATCGAAAGCATGAAAGATCGACCCGTTCCGTGAAGGATTCTTCACCGCGATCTCATTCCCGGAGTCGCTCCCCTCGGAGCACGGCAACGAAACCTGCTAGAGCATCCGCTCCTGAAGTGTGGCCTTGTGCCAGCATACGCTGCGCAGCACTTCGAATGGGCGACTCATCCCGGCGCTGTAATGCGCCCAACAACTCGTGCCATCTCATGCTGCACTCACCCCCAGCTGCGGCGCGGATCCAGCAAAGCGAAAGGGGTGGGGAACGCCTGGCCGCCTGCATAACCGCTTCTCCCAACTGGGCTGCCTCCTCGTGTTTCCAAAGCACCCATGCGCCCAGCAAGGCTCCGACGATCCAGTCATCCCCAGCCGGCGTGAGGCCGCCTCCCAGGCCAGCCAGTTCCCCGGCTGCCTGCCTGCAGATCGAAGCGTCCGCCTTTCGCATACCAAGCATCAGTTCTTCCGCCGACGGACGCGCTTGACGCAGGATTTCTTCGGCAAGCGCACCTCGTTGCACCGGCAAGTCCACGATCAATCCAGCCAGCCCCTCATCCAATGCTGAACCTTCCAGGACCGCCATCACATGTTCCAATCCAACCTGTAGCCGATCGGCTTTTGATTGTATTTGCCGCCAATCGGGCCGTGCCTCCCAGGTGCGCGCCGAACGGGCATCGATCTCGATATCTCCGAGGCGCAATCCATCCGCACGGCTTTCAACCCTTGCATCGGGAGAAACGACTCGGGTGAAATCCACCGCCGGCAGGACCAGGTTGAAAGGGCCATCGCTCACGGATTCCGTCACCAGCGAGAGCACATCCCCGTCATCGGCCAACAAGTTGCACGCCTCGTCGAACAAATGCAATACCCGGGCAGGCGGCGAACGTCGCAGCCATGCCCGGGCATGAGAACTGATCGAGAGAGCCTTCAGCGAATGCGCTATGTTGCAGCTTCCTTATCCCGCAAAGCCTTGAAGACCCGTTCTGCGCTCAACGGCAGATCGTGAATGCGCAAGCCGACGGCATCGGCCAGCGCGTTGGCGATAGCCGGCGCTGTGGGCACCATCGAGTGCTCGCCGATGCCGCGCGCACCCCATGGGCCATCGTCCTGCGGGACCTCCACGATGATGGGGATGGTCTTGAGGGGCATGTCCACCGTGGAGGCGATGCGGTAGTCGGTGAAATTGGGATTCACAGGAACGCCGTTTTCCAGACGCAAATGCTCGAGCAAGGTCGTGCTTGCGCCCTGGACGACGCCGCCCTCCATCTGGGCTCGCACCTGATCAGGGTTGATGGCCTTGCCGACATCGAAAGCCGATGAAACCCGCAGCAGCGTGATCTGCCCGGTCTCGATATCGACCTCGAGATCCACCGCTTGGCATCCGGGTGTGAAGTGGACAACCGCACGCGGTCCTTGACCCGTTTCAGGGTCCAGGGCACTGACGTAGTTGGGCATGAACATGCCCCGCCCGATGATCGGGCCTCCACGCCACCCGCTGTCATCCTCCTTCGGAAGGCCATACACCACCAGATTCTTCAGGGGTTCCGATCTCTCGGATTTATAGGAGATGACCTGCCCATCATGGAGATCGAGATCGTCAGGCTGCTCGTCCCAATGCTCGGCAGCAAGCTCGAGGATCTGCCTGCGGGCATCCAGGGCCGCCTCCCGAATGGCGTTGCCCATCGACCAGGTGAGTCTGCTGGCAACAGTCTGCCATTCGTAGGGACTGTATTGCGTGTCCACAGGGTAGCTGATGCGGATCGAATCCATGGGCACGCCCAGCGTCGCGGCTGCAATTTGCGCTGCAACCGTATGCGAGCCTTGGCCCAATTCCTGCCCACCGATTCCGACCGACACGGTGCCGTCCTCATTGAACCGAACGATCGACGACGATCCTGCGTTCGGTGGCATGGCGGGGGCTTTCCACATGATGGCAATGCCCTTGCCGCGCCGCTTGTGGGGAGCGCTGGCAGGTTCCTGCTTTCCCCAATCGATCGCCTCCGCCGCTTTGAGGATGCAGGATTCGAGATCGAGAGCATGCATCTTCGAGCCCGTAGGCGTGATCGAACCTTCCCGGATGCAGTTCTTGAGACGGAACTCCTTCTCGTCCATGCCCAACTTCTGGGCGACTTGATCCATGGTCTGCTCGATGCCCCAGTGAATCTCCGGCATGCCGAAGCCGCGCATCGGGCCGCCGACCGGATGATTGGTGTAGACACAGTAGGAATCGCTCCACACGTTGGGAACATCATAGGGTCCGGTGCAGGAATAGCCGGCCGCGCGTGTGATGTTGACGCCGTATTCCGTGTACGCGCCTGCATCCCAGTAGAACTCGGTCTGCATAGCCAGCAGCGTGCCGTCCTCATCCGCACCGATTTTGATGTTGGAAACCAATCCCTGTCTCACAAACGAGCAGTAGAACTCCTCCTCGCGCGTCAGCCTCACCTTGACAGGATGCCCCGGCACCTTCTGCGCCATCATCACGGCCAAGGCCTCCATCGACACGCCGGCCTTGGAGCCAAAGCCGCCTCCCACAAAGGATGAGATCACACGCACACGGTTGGGGGAGATCCCCAGCGAACCCGCGATCAAATCACGCTGGGCGAAGGGAGATTGACTGCTGGCCCATAGGGTAACATTGCCGCTGTGATCGAATTTCGCGACGGTGATGTGCGGCTCGATGGGCACATGCTGCACATGGGGAACGCGGTAAGCGCCCTCCACGATCACGTTGCACTTCGACCAAGCGCCTTCCACGTCTCCCTTGCGCAGTTTGAAGTAGTTGGAGATGTTGCTGCCATGCTGAGGAAAGATGAAAGGCGCGACGATGTACTCCTTGAGATTCGGGTGCAGTAGGGGAGCGCCATCCTGGGCTCCCTGCACGGGATCCAACACCGGCTCCAAAACCTCGTACTCTACCTCCACCAAGCGGCAAGCCTGCTCGGCGAGGCGCTCGCTCGTGGCGACAATGCCGGCGACGGGATCGCCCACATAGCGCACGCGATCCTTGCAGAAGGTGTAGCGATCTTTGAGGTACAAGCCAAAACGATCCTTGCAATCATCCCCCGTCACCAGGGCCTTCACGCCCGGTAGCGCCAGTGCTTTGCTGGCATCGAGGCGTTTGATGCGTGCATGAGGATGCGGGCTGCGCAAAATGCGTCCGTAGAGGAGATCCGCGCCGAATTGCAGATCGTCGGTGAACACGGCCTCCCCGGTCACCTTTTGCAGCGCATCCAAACGGGGAACGCTTTCTCCTATCGGCGAGGGGACGCTTGGGGATTTCATTTTCTCAGCCACTTCAGCCTCCCTTCGCTGCCTGTTTGACGGATTCCAAGATGCGCACATAGCCCGTACAGCGGCATAAGTTGCCGCGCAGGGCATCCTTGATCTCGTCTTCACTGGGGGAGGGATTTCGATCGAGCAACGCCCTTGCCGAGATCAAGCCCCCCGGAGGGCAGAAGCCGCATTGTGTACCCGTAACTTCGATCATGGCCTCTTGCAGCCCATCCAAGCCATTCTCGTTGGAGAGCCCTTCGACCGTGACGATCTCAGCTCCTTCGGCTTCAACGGCCAACACCAGGCAGGAGTTTACGGGTTCGCCGTTCATCATCACCGTGCAGGCGCCGCATTCGCCGGCAGCGCATCCATTCTTGGCGCCTGTCAAACCCAGGCGCTCTCGCAGCATCGTCAATAGCGTCATGTTGGAGGGTACTTCGACCTGTTCTTGGATGCCGTTGACGGTCAACGCGATCTTGTGTGTGGTCATCTAGTTATCCCTCCGCAGCGCAGCCCAAACAGCTTTCAGGGCGCGTCTTGCATACACTTCTACCATCGCCGAGCGGTAATCAGCCGTGGCGCGAACGTCATCGATCGGCTTGGCTGCCTGCTGTGCGGTCCTTGCGGCTGCCTGGATACGTTCATCGTTCATGGTTTCTCCGGAAAGGATGTTTTCCACCTCGGGCACAAGCAGGGGTGTAGGCGCCACGGACGATAGGGCCAAGCGGAATCGGTATCCCGATGGCGCTTCGTCATCCGGGAAGCCCAGGACGGCGACGCCGACGATGGCCAGATCGCCGGCAGCATTGCGTCCCAGTTTCAAATACCGCCCCACCGATCGCTTGGGGGGAGAAGGGAATTCGATACGCGTGAGGATCTCGCCACGCTGCAAAGCGGTTTCCCCGGGACCGAGAAAGAACGCCTCCACCGGGATGCTCCGCTCATCCTTTCCACTCTGGGCGATAAGCCTTGCCCCGAGTACGAGTGCCGCCGGGGCCGTATCTGCAGCCGGCGAGGCGTTGCACAGGTTCCCACCCATCGTGGCCCGCGATCGCAACTGGTAGGATCCGACGCTCTGGGCGGCTTCAGCAAGCAAGGCATAGTGTTCGGCGACGTCCTCGTGCCGGGCAAGCGCATTCAGATTGACCGCCGCTCCTACGTGCAGGCTTCCATCGGGTTTCAATTGAATGTCGTTCATCCCCGGAAGATGCTTCACGTCCACCAGCAAACTGGGCGATCTCGCTCCGGCTCTCATCTGCACGAAAAGATCCGTGCCTCCCATGAACAGCCGGCTGTCTTTGGATTCATCCAGCAGGAATGTGGAAGCCTGCTCGATCGATTCGGCGTGAATGTATTCGAATTCGGGCAGCCCCGAACTTACAACTTCCATGCTAGCCTCCCAGAAGGTGGCTCATCTCCATGCCTCAACATGCCTGGCATGAAGGATCGATATGTTTGATCTAACAGCAATCATCTCTTGCAATCGTCAGCAGATCATGCCCGATGTAATCACAACTGAGGTCTCGGACAAACACAATCCCCGAACTTGGTCAGTTCAAACGATTTCTTCTTTTCCATCAATTCCGCATAGCGATCATCGTCGACAAAGGCGACGATGCGGCTGATGCTCGCCTCTCCATCCACAAACCGCCAGGGGAAACAGCCGATGTCCACACGCTCGTTGAGCAGCAGATCGATGTCGCCTCCCAGGCACTCGGCATGAATGATCCCGTGGGGGAACAGGTCGAGGTGCATCAGTTGATATTTATCGTCCGTGAACACCTCCGCCATGGGCTTGCCGTACTTCGCCTTGAAGACCTCATCGGCTTCCTTGGCCTGCCGCGGCATCCACGTTCGGATGATCGTGTTCATGGGATGATCTGCGCTGCCGCAATCCACACCCAGCCACTTGATCTTCTTCTTCAAGCACCACTGGGCGAACTCCCGGTCCGGTCCTGGATGCTTGACCATGTAGCGGATCTCGTCCGCCAAGGGCTGATCCCAGCCATAGCGGTGGTATCCGGTGTGGATGAGCAGAATGTCTCCTTCCCGGACCTCCACGCGTTCCTCCACCATCTTGGAAGTGTAGACTTCGTAATCACCGCATGCATCCGAGAGATCCACGATCACGCCGGGGCCGTACAGGAAATCGAAGTCCAGCGAAGCGATGTCCTTGCCGGGCGTGTGGAAATGGATCTCCCCGTCCAGGTGGGTGCCGAGGTGATTGGAATGCGTGACGATCTGGCCGTTGGCGCCGTTCGGCGCAAGGCGCTTGAAATACTTGACTTGCAGCGGCTCGTAGGTCGGCCATGGGGGTGTGCCGATCCCGAGCGGAATGGATAGATCGATGATCTTCATGTTCTGTCTTACTCCTGTGTAACTTTCGAATCGAACTTGACCTAAAACCTTCTTCGGCTCTACCAATCTTTCACGGCCTCAAAGGCCGCCTGGAAACATTCCGATGGCGCTCGAAGCACTCCGGCACCGACCATGCCGATGCCGGGTAGCTTGTGCGCGATTCCCGTGTTGAGCTTGGGCAGGATTCCCGTCCGGGCAACCAGGCGAACGTCGATTCCCGTAGGCGTGCCCCGGAAGTCCAGCACGGGAATGGTGAAATGCTGATGTTCCGCAAAGCAGATCTCATACACCTCCAGCGTCGAGTTCAAGGCATCCTGCGCGGTTCCGCCGACAAAGCTGGCGATGGCAGGCGCTGCGGCCATGGCAAAGCCCCCGAAACCGGCGGTTTCCGTGATCGTGCTGTCGCCGATATCGGGATTGGCATCCTCGGCGCTGAAACTGGGTAGATACAAACCCTCGACCCATCCAGCAGGAGCGATATGCCAGCGCTCGGGCTCCCCTGCCAGACGAATGCCGTAGTCGGTTCCATTGCGCGCCATCACAGTCACGATCGTCGAGCCCTCGATCCCCTCTGCGGCTTCGAGCATCGCCTTGGCGGCAGGCATGGAGAGGTTGAGGAAGAAGTGATCGTTGCCGTTTATGAATTCGATCACCTTGGCCAGCCGTTCGCTGTCTGCGCAGGTTCTGGCCATGCTCGGCGCCAGAGCACGCAGTAGCAGGGAAGTCCCGGCCCGGTTGCGATTGTGACACTCATCACCCATGTGCAAAGCCTGAGCGATCAGGGAACGCAGATCGATCGGCCCGGAAGCCTCCAGGGCTGCCGCCAGGGTGGGATAGAGTACATCCGCCATCCAATGCAGGCGTGCGTAGACATCCTCCCCGTAGGCTCCGTAGCGCAGGACTTTGCCCAGACCTTCGTTCAATGTGCAGAAGGCACGGTTTCCAAACTCAGCATTTTCGATGATCCAAACAGGCATCGAGGCTGAAACGATCCCCGCCATGGGGCCCACGGCATGATGGTGATGGCACGGATCGAAGATGATGTCCCCGCTGGCGGCCATCACCTCGGCTTCTTCGGGAGCGTCTGCCAGCCCTTCGTAGACAAGCGCCCCCATCACGGCGCCGCGCGTGGGTCCGCACATGCGTTCCCAGGTGATTGGAGGCCCGGCATGCAGAATCATGTTCTCTTGCATGCCCGGGATCACATTCCTTGCCAGGTCCAAACCGACCAGCATCGGGCGCCCATGCATCATGCGCGCCACCACTTCCCGGTTGGCCTCCTGGATGGAAACGCCCTTGCTGGTATGCGTCAACCAGGGAATGCCTTCGGGCGGCGGACTCCAGTCCACGTCCACCAGAGGCGCCTCCTGGAGACGCACGCCCTCGGCCAGGATCCCCAGCCCGACATTGATCACGGAGAGCGGCCGCCCGAACAGGCCGTCAAGCAGCCTGGAAGGTGAGCCCATAGACCTCTTCGCCGCCGATCACACGCACACAATCCCAGCCGGCCTTGAGCTTCATGCCCATCTTGGGATTCTCCACGTGCAGGACGCCCAAGGCCTTGACGCCATTATCGAACTCGACAACGCCGAGTACCCGCCCGCGCTCGTCGATGCCCCATGGAAGCTGCTCCACGATCGTGTAGGTGAGCAGCTTGCCCTTTTCGGAGGGCGTGATCTCCTCGAATTCGCGCGCGTGGCATTTCAGGCAGCGGAAGTGATGTGGGTACATCACCAAACCGCATTGCTTGCATTTATAGGCCGTGATGGTATTCATGATTTCCTCCGCATGACGAAGGCGAGTACGTTGTTACCGAATCCGCCGAAATTGAGCGAGAAACCTGTCTTGGCCTTCTTCACCTGGCGCTCGCCTGCCTCGCCACGCAATTGCCAGGTCAGCTCGACGATCTGCGCCACTCCGGTTGCTCCCACAGGATGGCCGCGGGCTTTCAAGCCGCCAGAGGGATTGATCGGCAGCTTGCCACCGATGCGCGTGTCGCCTCGCTCCAGTGCCTTGGCGCCCTCTCCCAAGGGGAAGAAACCGGCCTGTTCGCTCTCGGCGATCTCGAGCACCGTGAAGGCGTCATGCAACTCGGCCACATCGACATCCTTGGGCTTGGCGTTCGCCATGCTGAATGCCTTCTTCGAGGACTCGATGACCGCCTTCAACTCGGTCGGATCACTGCGTTCGTGGACAGTGTGTGTGTCCGTTGCCTGACCTACACCATCGATGGTCACGATGGGTTTCTTCAGGTCCTTGGCGATCTCCTCGGTCGTCAGAAGAACAGCAGCGGAACCATCGCTCACCGGGCAGCAATCGTAGAGATGCAGCGGATCGGCGACGACCGGGCTGTTGATATGCGCCTGCGGATGCTTGAGTACACCTTCCATGGTGATCTTCATGCGGATGTGCGCATAGGGGTTGAGCAACCCGTTCTCCTGGTTCTTGATCGCCACCATGGTCAAATGCTCCCGTGTGACGCCGTACTTCTCCATGTACAGGCGCGTGAACAGACCTGCCAATGCGGGAAGGGTGACGCCGTAGATATATTCGGCTTGAGGGTGGGTCATAGCGGCTACGATGTCGGTGGCCTTGGGGCCAATCACCTCGCGCATCTTCTCCCCGCCCACCACCAGGACAACGTCCGCATACCCGGAAGCTACGGCCAGAAAGCCGTTCTTCATGGCAGAGCCTCCCGATGCGGGGCCGTTTTCGATCCGATCCGCAGCCGCCGGCATCAAGCTCAGGCGGTCGACCAGCGCACTGGCCACGGAAACCTGATGGTTGAACAAGCCGGATGCCATGTTGCCCACGTAAACCGCATCCACCGCTCGATCACCCAGACCGGCATCATCCATCGCCTTCAAGCTGGCGACGGCCATCATATCGACCAGGGTGTCTTCGTCCCGTCGCTCGAACGGGATCATGCCTGCTCCTGCAACGACGACGGGTCTCATTGAACTATCCTCCTCTTTGCTCCAAGGATCTTCTCAAGGATGTCTTCTTCGCTGGCGATGATGATCTCTCGCTCAGCGACTTGCATGAGCTCCTCCGGTACAGGGCGCTCACCTGCCACCAGGCGTTCCTTGTTGCGGTAGTACAGATCGCGTGTCAGCGCATAGGGCGTCGCGCCACCCAACTCATGCTGTCCCTCACGCTTCTCAAGGTCATACTCGATCATCCAGCGTCGGAACCCGATGGGGCTCTCGGCCGTGATCAGCACTTCCTCACGACCACAGTATTCGATCGAGTATTCCATCTTGGCAGCGAAGAGATGCGCTCCAATGCGCAGGCCGCGTTCGATGGCAAGCGTGTGCAGACTGATGTCCACTTCCGGTGAATAGGCGCGTGTGTTGACGATGCCCACCAACAAACCGTCGATCTGCCCGATCAGGCAAAACTCATCGCGCACGCGATACCGATACCAGCCGAGCAGTTCCGCATACAGACGCACTCCCACGATGTCATAGTAATCGCGGGGCACTTCGAGCGTCGGTCTCACGGCCTGCAACAACCTCGGAACGGCGTCCCGATTCACTTGCCTCACCACCAACTTCCCCCCTGTGGCAAGTGTGATGACCTTGGCCGGATATGGGGGCATGTCCATTTCCGGGGGTCTCAGATAAGCTTCCAGTTCCATATCCATTGCGACGTCCTCCTGGAAATATTGATCCAGCTAGACACGGATTCTTTCACGGTATGGTTTACTCTGTGCCAATGATCTCCTCGTTCATGCTTCAGGATCCACAATTTGTGCGGTGAATACCGAGGCCATGGCATTGCTCTCAAACACCAGCGCGCCATGCTGCTCGAGAATCGCCTGCTGTCGGCCACGATTTTGAGGATCGGCATCCGTTCCCGTAATGGATGCAACCACGGTCAACGCATCCCCTCGGGCCTTGGCGATGCGTTTCGCTTCCGCAATCGCCGGCCCAATCTCGCCGGCGGGATCCGGATGTGCACCGTAGCCGAGGACCACGTCCATTTGAAGTACGGCCACAGCGGGATCCTGGGCTTCGCTCAGAAGCCTCCGCAAGCGCAGATCATGATCGATCATCGGATGAGGGCGACCCAGCGTGAATTCCTCCTCACCCAGATCGAGGGCGCAATGAGCCTGGCTTTGATGCAGGTTCTCGAGGCGATATTGCGGTGATCGCGGCCGATTGGACCAGATCGAGAAGCCACGTCTCGACCAGATCAATAAAGCCTCATCGCAGAGTGTCCCCCCGCTGAACAAGCCGCGCAGGTATCTCTGCCCTGCGTTCAGCGAACTTCGGAAGGATCGTGCTCTCTCCTCGAATGCCCGTAGCTTGTCCGCTTGCTCCTTCAGCACTTTCCCGGGATCCTGTCCTTCAACCAGGGCTGCAGCGATCAAGCTGGCCTCATGCAGGGTTCCGGCTTGGAAGAGATTGTCATCGGCCGCCATCGTCGTTCCGCTGCTCTCTTCGCCGCCCATGAACATCACCACCGCAGGTTTGGCTCCGGTCTTCAGCTTGCTCTTTACTTTCTTGGTGATCTTCTTCGAGGGGAGTTTGGAAACCGCGATCAGGACTTCGGTTTCCGGATCGTTCTGCAAGGCCTCCATGGCGTGAAACATCATCAATCCGCCGACCTCATCTGAAAGGTCGCGTCCTCCCAGTCCGATCCCCTGAGAAAGCCCGATCCCCTGCTGTGCCAGGAGCGAACTCACTTCTTGCAGGCCGGTGCCCGCTGCGGAAAGCAGGCCGACAGGACCGCGGGGAAGGGCATTGGCGAAGCCCAATCCGACGCCATTGATGATTGCCGTCCCTGCTCCGGGTCCCATCATCAGAAGATCGTGATCCACAGCATAGCGCTTGAGTGCGATCTCGTCCTCGAGAGAGACATTGTCGCTGAAGAGCAGGACATGAGAGCCCATTTCCAGAGCCTGCCAAGCCTCTGCCGCAGCGTACTGTCCTGCGACAGAGATCACAGCCACCTTGGCGCCGGTTCGTGAAAGCAGTGCGCCGCGCAGCGAACGAGGCCTGTGCGTTCCCACTTCCGTTTCCTTGCTCAATCCCCTGGCCAGCAGCTCGTCTGCAAGCTGCACGGCTCCATCAACCGCCTTCTCTTCCCCCTTCACAACGATGATCAAATCGTCGGATATTGCGGTTTGCGCCTCGGCCACGAGCAGGTCAGCCTGAGCCAACAACCCTTTGTTCGCCTCGGTTCCCATCACCAGGGCGGCATCATCGATACCCTCCATGGCGCGCAGTTCTCGAGCGACGTTCATCAACGTGACCGAGTCGTGATAAAGACTGGATTTGATGATGGCTCGGACGACCAATGCGTCCTCCTCAGGATTGGATTCCCTTTCGACGCTGGTTCCTGGATGCCTCGCCAACCCTACCAGCGCTTCGATTGTCAGTCTCTTGCACTTCGGAAAAAAGACATCACCGCCGTAATAACCAACCATGCAACATCATCCACGAAAGGCCGTCTACGGCGGGATCAACTCATCTTCAAATCGTTGGACGTGGAAACCTTCCTTTCAAATCCTACCTTGTGGCTTTCTTATACTACCTTAAAAGTTGCTCCATGCGGTGAGATGTCTTTCAATCCTGTTCCGTTGTCCATCAATCCCACACCCATCGATGAGCAGTAATCTGCCCATAATCGAAACATTGAGGCATGCTTGCCCGCGGGGTTTCAAACACGCGATTTAGGGAACCTCAAACGAATGGGAATCCGTGGGTATCCGGGACGTTTTCAAACGCTGCTGATCGACCACCTTCCGTACGAAGGGTCAAGTGGAACGTGGGCAGTGGCCATGTGCGTGTTCGTCAGTAGTGGTTGGCCTTTGCCTTTCGTCTGCGCATGACCCACTTTGTAATCTCGGCTACCAGCGAAGGCACAATCAGGAGCGGCAGCACGATGACCCACTGATCCCAGCCCAACGCGACGGTATCAAAGATGGGTTGCAAGAAGGGGGTATAGATAACGGTCAGCAGCAGCAGGAGAGAAGTTATGAAGGCGACTACCATGGCCCGATTGCTGAAGAGACCGATCTTGAGCAAGGGATAGTTTTCGGAGCGTGAAGTGAACGCTCGGAGCAACTCCGAAAAGGAGAGCGTCACAAAGGCCATGGTCGCTGCCAATTCTGGTATTTCCGGATGGAATCTCAAACCCAGCAGGTACGCTGTCAAAGTCACGGCGCTGATAGCCACCGTCTGAATACCAATCTTCAACCACATGGGGCGGTTGATGACCGGTTCCTCCGGCGGACGGGGTGCAACATCCATCGTATCGGGATCGCCCTTTTCCAAACCCAACGCAAGCGCTGGCAATCCATCGGTGACCAGGTTGAGCCAGAGCAATTGAATGGCTGTCAACGGCGATTGTAAACCCGCCAAGATGGCAATGAGAATGACCGTGATTTCAGCCAAATTGCATGAGAGCAGATAGAAGACAAACTTCCGGATATTGGAGTAGATCACGCGTCCCTGTTCGACGGCGGCCACGATGCTGGCGTAGTTATCATCCGTGAGGACCATGTCTGCAGTCTCTTTGGCCACATCCGTTCCCGTGATCCCCATCGCTACGCCGATATCGGCGCGCTTGAGCGCGGGAGCATCGTTGACGCCATCGCCCGTCATCGCCACGATGTGCCGATTGCGTTTCAAGGCATCCACGATCCGTACTTTGTGCTCCGGAGATACGCGCGCAAAGACGTCGCTTTCCACAACCTTTGCCAGCAGCGCCTCCTCATCCATGCCATCGATCTCGAGACCTGTGCAGACCTGATGGCCGGTCTCGAGAAGCCCGATTTGTTCGCCGATAGCCTTGGCCGTATTGGGATAATCCCCCGTGATCATCATCGTGCGGATCCCCGCCCGCCTGGCAATTTCGATCGCCGGTGGAACCTCCGAACGTGGGGGATCGATCATGCCAAACAAGCCCACAAAGGTCAGGCCCTGTTCGACCTCATCGGGTCCCCGATCGAATTCAACACTCGGCGAGAGCCTGTAGGCGACGGCAAGCACACGCAGCGCCTCCTGGGCTAAGGCATCATTGGCATCCCGGATGCGTTGCCTCATCGTCTCGTCCATCGGTACGGCTCGGTCCTGGATGTCCTGATAATGACTGCAAAGTTCCAGGATCACGTCCGGGGCGCCCTTTGTGGCCGCCACCTCCCAATCCCGATGACTGAGATCACGGCGCGGCTCCCGAATTTTGTGAAGCGTGGTCATGCGCTTGCGCGTCGAGTCAAAAGGAATCTCTCCGATGCGAGGATATGACCTTTCCAAATCATCCCGATAGATTCCTGCCTTGGCTGCAGCAACGATGAGCGCCACTTCGGTGGGATCGCCTACGACGCGATAGGGCGCTCCCTCATCGCCCTCCATGCGCTCGATGGTTGCGTCGCTGTTCATCACAACCAGCTGCAACGCCGGGGCACAAGCCGGATAGTCATCGAGGTCGATTTCCTCGCCACCCATCAGGAACGCCCCTTCATCGCTTGCGCTATCGCCAGTCACCCAGAGATCGTTCCCATCCACCCACAAACGCGTAACCGTCATGCGATTCTGAGTCAGTGTTCCAGTCTTGTCCGAGCAGATCACGGTCGTGGACCCAAGGGTTTCAACGGAAGCCAGGCGACGAACGAGGGCATTGCGCTGGATCATCTGCCGCATGCCCAACGCCAAGGTGATCGTCACGACGGCAGGTAATCCCTCGGGCACGGCTGCCACTGCAAGACTCACAGCCACGAGAAACATCTGCAGAACGTCGAAACCGCGCAGGAATCCGGCGATGAAGACCAGACCACACACCCCAAGCGCGGCCCATCCCAGGACCTTGCCAAGTTGATCCAGCCTGGCCTGCAGCGGGGTTTCTTCGACTTCCACGGCTTGGAGCATGGTGGCAATGCTGCCGATTTCCGTTTCCATGCCCGTTCCCACGACAAGGCCCAATCCACGGCCGTAGGCAGCCACCGTTCCCATGAACGCCATGTTCAATCGATCACCAACATGCACGCCCGCATCCAGGACCGCCACGGCGTCTTTGTCAACCGCTTCAGATTCGCCCGTCAGGGCAGCTTCCTCGACACGGAAGTTGAAGGTCTCCAAGAGCCTGAGATCCGCAGGAATGTAGTTGCCGGCCTCCAGGGTGACAATGTCTCCCGGAACGAGTTCGGATGCGGGCACGCTCTGCCGATGTCCATCACGGATCACCTGCGCCTCAGGTGCTGCAAGTTTCCGCAGTGCGGCCAGAGCCTCTTCAGCACGATGCTCCTGAACGACGCCCAAAATGGCATTGACGATCACGATCGCCATGATGGCCAGGGCTTCGGGGAACTCTCCCAGAATTGCGGAAGCTACGGCAGCCACGATCAAGAGGATGACGATGAAATTCCTGAATTGCTCCCAGAGCATGTGCCAGATGCCAGGACGGGGGGCTTCCGCCAACTCATTGCGGCCAAACCGTTCCAGCCGGCGCGCGGCTTCCGCCGCGGATAGGCCCCGGGATAGATCCGTCTTTTGAAGCTGGCAAGCCTCATCGACGGTTGTGGCATGCCATTGTTGGCTGTCTTTATCGGGGTCAGGAGATGGTTTCGTGTGGTTTTCGTCTCTGGTAGACAAGTTAGGTCATTTCCCTCTTAAGAAAGATTCTCGCAGTTCATTCCCTTGACGGCGGGATTATATCATTCGCTGGTCATTCGTTCTCCTGACGATCAACTCCCAGCTACCCGACTTCATATATGATTCCCTTCCCGGGCCCACACCCCCATCAATATTGCGATTCTATGAAGGTGGACGGATCTGCAACGTAATAGTGATAGATGGGAAGATCAGGATAGGCTTCGATTAATTGCTCGTTCGTCTTTGAACCTTGTGAGATCGCCAGCAGCAGGTCCCCCTCGAGGTAGGGCGGTCCAAGGGTGACCAGGTTGCCATAGTCGTACCAAGTGCCGGTGGTGTGCACGATGATCAAGGCTCGTCCCAAATCGGCGTCCAATACGGGTTGCTTGGCAGCACCGTACACTCCATAGAGCCCCTTCATGCCGTCGAGGCGTGGCGGCAGGTACATACAAAGATTGACCATCCATAAAAGGCCGACCAGCGCCACAAGGGCTTTGCGCCGTAGTGACAACCAGCGAGTGGCTTTCCCAATCCAACCTCCAAGCCAGGCGATGCCCAGAGCGTTGGCGATCGCCAGCCCCGGCAGGGCTTCGTAATAGTAGCGAGGGCCGAAGAGCCAGGAACCCACCCAGTAGGCAAAGTGAACCCCAATCAAGCTGGGAAAGACTGCCAATGCCATCCAGCCATCACGATTGAGGCGCAATGCGAACATGCCAAAGGGAAGGAACAACCATGAGGCGTATGGCCATCCAAAGAAATCATGTGCGCCGGCTTTTAAATTACTGCCCATTGTCCATATGGCAGATCTCAAGTTATGACCAGCTTCTGCATGTCCGAAACCAGGCCCAAAACCGACCTTGTCGTAGGGCCACCAGAGGGTGTAAAGATTGAGCCATGCATCACCGGCAAGGGCAGCCTGCCAGAGCAGTATCAGCGCAGCGATCGCGACTGCGATCAGCGCGATGCCAAAGGCCTGCCATCGCTTCCTATGGGGTCCCCGCACCAGAAGAACCAGACCATGGATCAAGAACGGAAGCGCAACGCCGATGGCCGTCAAAGGACGCGTCAGTGCAAGCAATCCCAAACAAAGCCCTGCTACCGCCATAAGCAGCCCTGCAGGAATCTTGATCCGTTCATCAACGACATCGGCCCGGCGCGGGAAGAGATCCAACCATGCCAGCATGAACGCCAGCGCGAGGAACAGGCTCAATGGATGCGGCATGAGCGTCCCTGAAAGCATGAGATGCATCGGAGATGCAGCTGCCAACAGGGCTGCCAAGAGACCGATCTCGGGGCGTAGGATCTTACTTCCCAGCCGGTAGATCAACCAAACCGACAATCCCGCCAGCAGCGGGTTGACAAAGAAGGTCGCGCCGACTCGTACGCCCAAGGAAAGGGTGGCAGGCCAACCAGGCGGGTATTTGGCGAAACGCTGTCCGTGGAAATCGACCACGAAGGGCACCATGAAGGCCTTCGGCACGGGTGGTGAGGGGAGAAAGATCTGATTCTCCGCCATCACATGCGCCTGCCACAAGTTGGCGAATTCGTCTTCGACATGCGGCATGTGCTCGAAGATGCTGTAGGAGATCCAGGCGGTTCCCACCATGGTCAGCAGCACCAATGCCAGGGCCAGCGCAGAGCAGATGCGTGGTTTCATGCATGCTCCGTGGATGGATCCACGCCCAGGTTTTGGATGGCTTGGAGCGCGGCTCCATGCAGATGTCCGTTCGAGACCACCACACCAAGATTCCGATTCAATTGACGTCCGGCTGTGAAATCCAACTCATGTCCCATCCAATCGGTGACGCGACCGCCTGCCTCTTGAACCACCAAACTCCCAGGAGCTTGATCCCAGATGTTCTCCCTGCGATCGGGCTGGCCCGGAGGATTCAAACGGAAGATCAACTCCGCATGCCCGGCAGCCAAGACGGCAATCTTGGCTTGACTGTCCATGGGAATAGGAGTGGGTTGAATGGCGAGCGCATCGATCAGCTTGGCCATCTTCTCTTCGTCCGTGTGCGCCGATTCGAACGAGCGCAGCAGTCGCGCCCGAGTGGGGGATCGCTCGGTAGAGACCTGCAGCCGTTGCAGGAATTCCCCCTGCAACGGCGCCACCCATGAACCCTGTCCGCGGACAGCCAGGACGATACTGCCGTCGCCTCCCAATGCGGGTCTGAGATCTTGATCCAGATTGGGGCATCCCAACACCCCCAACACCACGCGCCCATCTTCGATCAAGGCCAGTGCCACAACACATTGTCCGCCGCGCAAGAAGCCCTTCGTGCCATCCACCGGATCGAGCACCCAGAAACGCGAACAAAGCTCGCCCGAGCCTCGATCAATCCAAGCGGATACGGTATCTCGATCGGCGAGCGGGAGAAGACGGCGAACAGCATCCACGATATTTCGAAGAATCTCCTCGCCCTGCGCGTTTTGCAGGACGGAGGAATCTTCCTCAGCAACGAGCACATCATGAGGCAGGTTTTCCTTCAAGTGGAACGCAATCAGCGCCTGCGCAGCGAAATCGGCTACCGTCACCGGGGAGTAATCTTCCTTCTGCATCGACGGCGACTGCACCTCGGCCTGGATTGCCCGTACAAGCTGTACGGCTTCACTTACCGCGCGAACTGCAATCTCGGTTTCCTTGCGATAGACGTCAAACAAGACTGCACCTCAATATCCGCCGATCTGCAAAACTCCTAACGGCTTCAGGGTTCCAAGGTGATCTCGACACTGGCGATGTGATAGTCTCCCACGAAGGCAACGCTGGGATCGCGAACGACGATGCGCCCCGGTCCGGTACTGCCCACGATATAGGACACGGTGTCATCGAAGGGACCCGGCAGACCGAGATCGGGGGCGTGTGTCATCGTCGGCTTGCTGCCCACCAGATTTCCGGAGGCATCATACACATCGATCACCAGGGTCTGCTCGAAACTGGCGAGAGCGAATCCCTGCACACGCACGACCCCTCCGGAAACCGTCTGCCCTAAAACCGGACTCTGGATCCAGATCTGCTCGGGGAGGAACTGCCCCGGCACGATGGTCTCCGGACCGGAGGGCGCCAGGGCCACGCCCATCGTCGAGAGGTGGGTGATGCCGCCATCGCGCGCACTCTCTGCGAAAACCTGGATGAAGCCCTGGGTCGTCGACTCGACCTGGAAAGGGACATCGACGGAGTAACGACCCCGTTCGCCCAAGTCAGCCTGAATGATGGTGGGTTCGAGGGCAAGCACCGTATTGTCGGTGAGCAAGATGCGCACGACAAGGGTCTGCTCGAAGGTTGGATCGGCGATCCCCGAAACGGTCACCGGACTGGTGACGATCGAACCGGGACCGGGAAAGAGAATCAGAATGGCCTCATCGGGTCGATCGGGTGTTGGCTCCACGGTTTCGACGGGCGTTTCAGGCACGATCACAATCGGAGTCCGGTTGTCATCCGGCGGACTCGGTGGCGTGTTGGTTTCCGTGGGTGATGCAGTCGAGGTGGGGAATGTCGTTGGTGGCGTAATCGCACAGCTGATCACCAATATTGCCAAGACTCCTAGAAGTATCATTCGTGCTGCTCTCATGGTCATCACCTTCCTTACGCGCCCGAGTTTAGCAGTCTTTGAGATCGACGTCTATACGAGTTCGCCTGGCATGGAGGTTGACATCAGAACAATTGTTCTATATAATGGGAAGGCAACGATCCCTTCCTTATCGAAACCGCGGATACGGTTTCTCCTGAGAGGTTTGGGTGAGCATTCGTGACAGCCTGCCAACCGCGCGTGTAGAACAAAGCAATTCATCCGATTCGGATGAGCATCTTCTGCTCCATGTGAACGGCGACCTATGCACGCGCTTGTGCCTTGCGGCGGAAGCGCGAGATCAAACGCCCGCGGCGTTGGCGAGTGATCTCCTGCAGCGCGGCCTGGAACAAGAGACACTACGTGCCCATTCCGAGCTCTTGTTGGACAAGCTCACCCCGCGCGAGCAGGAGGTCGTACGTCTGACGCTGCGCGGTCTCACCAATTACCAGATCTCCGATCGGCTGGTGATCTCACCCGAAACGGTGAAGACCCACGTGCGCCACGCCCTGGAGAAGCTGGGGATGCGAAGCAAGACCGAGCTCCGCATGCGTTGGCTCGAAGCCGGGATCCTTCCCGCAAATCCCTGACCCCATCTGAAGTCAGCTTGATAGACCCATCGGCTCATCTCGCAAGGGAAAGAGGCTTTTCTGTTCCGATATCTTGGAATTGTGAAACCAGGTTCAGGAAAGCTGCTCGATGAATCCGTTCACACAGGAGATCATGGACCTCGTAAACGTGAAAGGCCAGTCGACTTGCAGCAGCTCGCCTGTAGTATTGAATCTCGCCCGACACCGTGATTATTTTCCGGAATCCGGGTAGACTGAGGTCATTGATGGCGAGGGTTTGACCAGCTTCGATAGGAAGAGCAGGAGGCTTTGTATAGCAATGCAGACCCAGGCAGGTTTGACCAAACGCTACTTCGTGTTGACTCTGGGATTGGCGCTCCTGGTGCTGATCGTGTACCTCGTGCGCGGCTTGTTGGGACCGCTGGTGATCGCCGCGTTGTTGGCCTACATCCTCAAACCACTCACCCGTTTCTTCACAGAACGCCTGCGAATGAGAACAACGATAGCCGCCGCCCTGGTTTACGCCCTGTTCCTTGCCATGCTCATCGCAAGCCTTGTGCTGCTTGCCCCGGTGCTGATCCGGCAAGGTCATAGCCTGGTGCTGGCGGTCCAGGATTTCACCCCGCGTCTCGAAGCCGCCTTGGCGGAGCCGATCAACATCATGGGCATCACCCTGCAATTGGATGGTGTGTACGCAAATATCCGGGACGCATCCAGCGCGCTATTTGCCCCGGATCGCGTCTTCCATGTCATCATGGACGCCACCACCAACATCGCCTGGGTGTTGGTCATCTTCGTGGCTACCTACTACCTTCTTCAAGATTGGGAGAAGCTGCGAGATTGGTTCATCGGGCTCTTCCCGGAGTCTCAACAATCGGATATCAGGCACATACATGCGCAGATCAAGGAAATCTGGCGTGCGTATCTCCGCGGTCAGCTTCTGCTCATGCTGGTCATCGGCATCCTATCCGCACTGAGCGCGGCCATCATCGGCTTGCCGAACGCCCTGCTGCTCGGATTGATCGCTGGAGGGCTTGATTTCGTCCCTTCACTCGGTCCCGCCGTCGCCACAGCCATTGCCGCCCTCATTGCATGGACCCAAGGTTCGATTTGGTTGCCGATCTCTCCGGTGTGGTTCGTGGTGCTCGTAGTGGTGGTCTACCAGTGTATCCAATTGCTCGAATCGATCTGGCTTCAGCCGCGCATTCTTGGAACGAGGCTCCGGATGCATCGAGGTGTCGTGTTTGTGGCCGTTATTACAGCCCTGACGTTGGGGAGTATTCTACTGGCGTTGATCATTGTCCCCCTCATCGCCTCTATCGGGATCATTACCCAAACTACCCACCGATGGATGCTCGGACTTGGAGATCCACCTCCGCCGACCAGCGCATCGGACCTTCCGGCATCGGATTCATCCGAAGCAACCGAGCAATGAATCCTCCCAACCTGCACCCATTCCGGTCGAAAGATGGCCCAGAACACCACGGATTCCTGATATAATCTTCCTGCCGCTTGGATCGGGCCGCGACCGAGACGGCAGTCAGGCAGAAGAGCCGTTTCCCGCCCGTGGCCCGGGCGGGTTCGTCGTTTCCGGTTTCTCGAGCATCTCACTCCTATAGGAGATAGCCATGACCGCCTCCACACCCCTCCAAGACCGCAAGAAGATCACCACGCACACCCTCCAAGAGAAGAAGAACCAATCACAACCGATCACCATGCTCACCGCTTACGACTACGGCACTGCCCTGGCCATAGACAGGGCAGGGATCGACATCATCCTGGTGGGCGATTCGCTGGGCATGGTCGTGCTGGGTTACACCACCACCCTTCCCGTGACGATGGACGACATGATCCATCACAGTAAAGCCGTGGCGCGAGGGTCAAGCTATGCCATGCTCATCGGCGACATGCCCTTCATGTCGTACCAGGCTTCTGTAGACGATGCCGTGCGCAACGCCGGACGATTCCTCCAAGAAGCTGGCATGGATGCCGTCAAGCTCGAAGGGGGCCGCGAGCGGCTGGATGCCATCCAAGCCATACTCTCCGCCGGCATTCCGGTGATGGGCCATCTGGGCCTCACCCCCCAATCGGTCCACAAGTTCGGGGGTTTTCGAGCTCAAGGCAAGGATGCCCAGGCCGCCAGGAATCTCCTCGAGGATGCCCTGGCACTGCAGCAGGCAGGCTGCTTCTCGATCGTGCTCGAAACCATCCCTGCTCGTCTGGCGAAGCTGGTGAGTGAGCGATTGGAGATTCCCACCATCGGCATCGGCGCCGGCGTCGGCTGTGATGGACAGGTGCTCGTCACGCACGATCTCTGTGGGATGTTCGATCGCTTCACGCCGCGTTTCGTGAAGAAGTATGCCGATTTCCATGCCGAGATGGCACACGCCTTCGAGGCCTACAAATCCGACGTCGAGAATCTTGCCTTTCCGGAAAAAGCACACAGCCTGGAAATGCCGGAAGCGGAATGGGAAGCGCTTCTCGAATCAATCGAATGATGCTTCACGGACATCATCATGCAGCAAGCACTCCAATGCCGCGTACAAGGGGAACAACGTGTCTTCCAAACCGAGATTGCTGATCGTCGGCACCGGTGCAATGGCCTGCCTCTTCGGCGCCCGCCTCGCTGAACATGCCCGAGTTACGTTGCTGGGTACATGGCTTGAGGGGCTCGAAGCTTTGCAAAACAGCGGCGTACGTCTGCGCGAGACCGATGGAAACGAGCATCGGATGAACGTTGCAGCCAGCCATGGTCCTGCAAACTGCAAGGAAATCAAACTCGCACTGGTGTTGGTCAAATCCTGGCAGACACAGCGTGCGGCAAGCCAGCTTGCGGATTGCCTGGCCGAGGACGGGATTGCGCTCACGCTTCAGAATGGGCTGGGAAACCTGGAGATCCTGCAGCAGGCACTGGGCACCGAACGCGCTGCCCTCGGCGTGACCACCTCCGGCGCCACCCTGCTTGGTCCCGGATACGTGCGCGCCGGCGGCGCAGGCACCACTCATCTCGGATCCCACCCCCGCCTCAAACCGATGGCAGACCTGCTCCGTCGTGCAGGTTTCCAAATAGAATACGCTGACGATTTGGAAGGCCTACTCTGGGGCAAGCTCGCCATCAACGCCGGAATCAATCCTCTCACGGCCATCCTGCGTGTTCCCAACGGCATGCTCTGCGAATTGCCGTACGCGCGTCGCTTGATGCAAACCGCGGCTCAGGAAACCGCAACTGTAGCGTCCTCGCTGGGCATAGCCCTTCCTTATGATGATGCCGCGGCTGCCGTCGTTGAGGTTGCGAAGAATACCGCCAGCAATCATTCGTCCATGCTGCAGGACATAAAGCGCGGCGCGCCTACTGAGATCGACGCCATTTGCGGCGCCGTGGCGCGCCATGCTGAAACCCAATCCCTGACCGCTCCGGTGAATTGGACGCTCTGGCATCTGATCCGCGCCCTGATCGCTTCATCCTCAGGAGAGAAAGCATGAAAGTCGTTGGTTCCCTCGATGCGATGCGCGCTGCACGCGCCTCGCTTCCAGACCCTCTCGGGCTGGTGCCCACGATGGGCTTCCTGCACGAGGGACATCTCTCCCTGGTGCGCCATGCTCGCGCCGAGTGCGCAAGCGTAGCCGCCAGCATCTTCGTCAATCCCACCCAATTTGCACCCACCGAAGATCTCAGTTCCTACCCGCGCGATCTCGACCGCGATCTCGAGATGCTCGAAGCTGAAGGCGTGGATCTGGTTTGGACACCCTCGGAGGATGAGATGTACCCCGCCGGGTTCCAAACCTGGGTCACGGTCGAAACACTCACCCGCCCTCTCGAGGGCGCCCATCGACCGGGCCATTTCCGAGGCGTCACCACCGTGGTGGCCAAACTGTTCAACGCCTTTCAGCCACAACGCGCCTACTTCGGGCAGAAGGACGCCCAACAAGCCGTGGTGGTTCGATGTATGGCGATGGATCTGGATTTTCCCCTCCAGGTCATCATCTGCCCTACCGTGCGTGAAGCCGACGGCCTGGCAATGTCCAGCCGGAATTCGTATTTCGATCCCCAGCAGCGGCAGGCGGCCGTGGTGCTCTTCCAAGCGCTCAGTCGCGCCTCCGAAGCGTTCGATTCCGGCGAGCGTGAAGCCGATAAACTGCGCCAGCTGATGACCGAGACATTGGCAGGCGAGGAATTGGCCCGGCTCGAGTACATATCCGTCGCCCATCCCGATACGCTGGAAGAACTATCCGGCCCCATCGACAGCGGCCTGCTCTCCATGGCGGTCTTCATCGGCAAGGTCCGGCTGATCGACAACATGCTGGTGGGTGAACAACGAGAATCCTGAGTTCCCGCGCTTGCGGTCCGACCGCCGAACATGTCCGGTCGACCCCGGACCGGCCCTCAACGCAGGAAAGGAGAGCACAGCCATGCTGCTGACCATCGACATCGGCAATACCAACATCACCCTCGGCGTGCACCGCGATGCGGAGTTGGTGACCGCCTGGCGATTGGCCACCGACCACGATCGTCTGCCCGACGAGTACGGACTTCAATTGCTCGGTCTGCTGCAGCATGATGGTCTCACGTCCAAGGACATCAAGGGCGCCGCCATGGCCTCGGTCGTGCCGCCGCTGACCGGCGTGTTCTACGATGCATGCACGCAGTACATCGGGCAGCAGCCGTTGGTGATCGAAGTTGGCGTGAAAACCGGGGTCCGTATCCGACTTGAGGATCCAAAATCCGTGGGGGCGGATCGCGTCGCCGATGCCGCCGCGGTCGTGAACCTCTATGG
>DUET01000080.1 GCA_011192015.1 Anaerolineae bacterium | reverse complement strand
TGATGCGCTCCTGGCGGCTCGGCCAAGCCCGGCACAGGGCGTTCCTGGAAGATCACGCCGCGCTGGGCAAGGGGCTGCTATCCCTCTATCAGACCGACTTCAATCCCCGCTGGTATCAAGGCTGCATCGAACAGGCGGAGGAGATCCTCCTGCACTTCACCGACCCGCAAGGAGGATTCTTCGATACGGGCGGCGACCACGAGACCTTGATCGCCAGACCGAAATCCATGCAAGACAGCCCCATGCCCAGCGGTAACACCCTGGCGGTTGAATTGTTGCTGCGCTTATCGGCATTATCCGGAGAACGACGCTATAGCGAGGCAGCGGAAGCCGCGATCCGGGCCATGCAGGACATCGCCTCCCGCCATCCGACATCCTTCGCAGGCTGGCTCAGCAACCTGGATTTCGCCATCGGTCCGCAGCTGCAACTCGCCCTGATGGGGCAACCAGAAGCGCAGGATTTCCAATCCTTGGCAGCAACTATCCGAGGGCGCTTCATGCCCAACCTGGTGATCGCCGGCGGGTTGGGTTCTATGGACGGCGATCCACAACTGCTAAAGGGCCGGCAGTCGATCGAGGGGAAGGCCACCGCATACCTCTGCCGCTCCTTTTCATGCAATCTTCCCACCACTTCTCCTGTTGAACTGATCGAACAATTGGAGGCAGCGCCATGAGCAAACGCCCGATCATTCCCAAAGATCCCTCCTTGAAACCATTTCTGCGCAGCATGGGCCTCGAATTGCTCATCTACGCCCCCATCGTAACGGCGTACCTTTTCATCGTGTTGCGCTATGCAGGAGTGTTCCTGGAAGGTCTTTTCCTTCAATCACCCCTGCTCTATACGGTTGTCAGCGCTTTCGCCATTCTTGCCCAAGGCGTGCTCTTGGATCTGCTCACCTCCTGGCTGCTGCGTCGATTCGGCTTGAGGTCCTAACCCATGGAATTCCCCATCTCCGGCATCGTGGCTGATCCCCTCTTCCTGGCCCTGATTGGATTCACCGTCGGCGTTCTGGGAGGATTCTTCGGTGTTGGAGGAGGCTTCCTGGCGGCTCCGATGATGTTCTGGGCCGGCGTGCCCATGAACTTCGTCGTGGGCACAGATCTGGCGCACATGCTGGGTAAATCGATCGTTGCCGCTCGTCGCCACCGCACCCTGGGAAACGTGGACCTGCGCCTTGGGGGCTTGATGATCCTGGGAACCATTCCGGGAGTGGAACTTGGAGCCCTGTTCATCGAACGTCTCAAGGAGATCGGTAACATCGATCAGGTTGTCGGCGTTATTTACGTGGCGATCCTCACCCTGGTGGGAGTCTTTACGGCCTGGGAGAGTCTGCGGGCCATTCGCATGCAGCGCACCTCCAAACTCTCGGCGCGAGAGGCCATCAGCATTCCGAGTATGATCTACCGTTCGCGTCTGCTGCGCATCCCACCGATGATCCGGCTTCCGGTTTCCGGCGTGGCTGAGATCTCCATCTGGGTCGTCCTCCTGGTGGGCGGGGTGACGGGCATATTGGCAGGCATGCTCGGAGTCGGCGGCGGCTTCATGCGTGTTCCATTGATGGTCTATCTGCTGGGCATACCCACGCATGTCGCCGTGGGAACCGACTTGTTCGAGATCGTGTTCTCAGCGGGTTACGGCACGCTGAGCCACGCGCTGAAAGGCAATGTGGACATCCTCATCGCCCTGACGATGCAAACCGGAGCCGTGCTCGGCGCTCACATCGGAGCGGCAGCCACGCGCTACTTCACCGGACCGCTCATTCGTCTCCTGTTCTCGATCCTGCCCCTGGTGGCATCCGTATTGATGCTCCTGCAGATCTTCGGCTGAAAGAAGGTGACATGAAGGAAAACGTTTCGCCAACCACGCACGATTTTGCACTCATCGGCATCGGAGGCAAACCCCTGGATAAGGCCTCGATGGGCTTCATCGCCTTCATGCTGCCAACACTGGGGCTGCAGCCTGTGCTGCTGCACGTGATCCAGTCCGAGAAACAAGCAGCAGAAGCAACCCGCATCTTAGAGAGTGCGGTGAAGATGCTCGGCATTCCAACCGCCGACAACATCCAAAGAACGGGCGACATCGCTGTGGAGATCAAGAAGGAACTCCTCAGCCGGGATTATGGATTGATGGTCCTGGGCGCTCATGGCATCTCTCCCGGCCAGCCTCCCTCGAGCTTCAATCAGAAACTGGCCATGAGCGTGCCACACAGCGTACTGCTGGTTCGCCCTCCAGCAGAAGCTTTGAAACGCATTCTCATCTGCACCTCGGGTGGACCGACTTCGGATCGCCTCGTCGAATGGGGGCTGCAGATCGCCTCCGTCGCGGCCACACCGATAACTCTGATGCACGTGGCTTCATCCACGCCGGGAATGTTCACGGGATTGCCCTCTTTCACCGAGGATCTGTCTGACCTTCTCTCTCGGGATACTCCCCTGTCCAATCACCTCAAGAGCATCGCCGCCATGGCTGAAGAGGCAGGCGTAGAAGCCCAATTGGAACTCCGGCACGGCATGGTGGCCGAGGAGATCGTGCGTGCCTGCGAGATGCAGATCTACGATCTGATCGTGCTCGGCGCCGCGAAATCACCCGCCAGTGTCGATGCGTGGCTGCGGGACGAAGTCACGCCGCAGGTGCTTTCAAGCTTATCCTGCTCCATCTTGATCGTGCGCGACCATAATTTATAATCACCCGCTTCCAGCAGCAGTGATCTCCTTTCCTCTCACAACCGAGAGATCCAGCCTCCATCCCAGTGGATTCCGATTCCCGCGTCATTCGGATGTCTGCCAACCATCATGTAGAATCAGGTCATGAGCCGTAAGGAACGAATCGATCTTCTTCTTGTGGAAAGGGGATTGGCGGAAAGCCGCTCTCAAGCACAGCGTCTGGTGATGGCGGGGCAGGTACGCGCAGCAGGGCAAAGGATTCACAAGCCTTCGCAACGCGTGGATCGCGGTTCAAGCATCACGATTGAGGAGATGCCACGCTTCGTCTCCCGGGGCGGCGATAAGTTGCTGGCGGCATTGGACCAATTTCCTGTGAATGTCGAAGGACGGGTTTGCGCCGATGTGGGCGCCTCGACCGGAGGCTTCACGGATTGCCTGCTGCAGCACGGCGCCGCGCGCGTATACGCCATCGATGTCGGTCATGGCGTGCTGCATTACCGCCTGCGCGATCATCCCCGCCTGGTGCTCATGGAACGAACCAACGCCCGCCAACTGGAAAGCCTCCCGGAGCCCATCCAACTCGCAACCATCGATGCCAGCTTCATCTCACTCGAATTACTGCTGTCTGCCGTGCGGCGCTGGCTGGAACCGGCTGCTGATGTGATCGCCTTGGTGAAACCGCAGTTCGAAGCCGGTCCCAAGAACGTGGGAAAAGGCGGCGTGGTGCGTGATCCCGCCATCCATAGGCAGGTGTTGGAGAAGGTCCTGGATTCCGCCGTTGAAAACGATCTCGCCCCACTCGGTCTGATGCCTTCACCCTTAACGGGGGCCAAGGGTAACATCGAATTCCTGCTCTGGTGCCGTCTGCATGCCGAAGCCGAAAAGAAGCAGGCGCTCCTGCAGGGGATTTTCATAGACACCGACGATGCCTAGCTTCGTTTGTGGTTCCGTTATACTTGGCTTTGAAAACAGGAGAATCAACCAGGATTTGTCTCCGGATCGATTGCGGCTCTCAAGATCTTAGCCGCTGGGTATCGGCACAGAGGCGCGGCCATGAATTGGTTTCCCGGCAATCCCCACTGGATCATGTATGCAGACAATGGAGGACATCCATGAAGACACTCATCACAGGCGGCGCAGGCTTCATCGGCACCAACACGGCCGACCGGCTGCTGGGTGAAGGGCACGAAGTCATCATCGTGGATGACCTATCCCGCCGGGGCAGCGAACGCAATCTTCGATGGCTGCAGGAGCGCCATGGCGATTTCGCCTTTCATCCGATCGACATCCGGCACTTCGACGCACTGCGAAAAGCATTCCAGGATCATCGATCTCTCGATCTGGTGCTGCACTTTGCCGCACAAGTCGCCGTCACCAGCTCCGTTACCGACCCGCGGACAGATTTCGAGATCAATGCCCTGGGAACGCTCAACGTTCTCGAAGCTGTGCGGGAATTACGAACTCCTCCGGTAGTCCTCTACACCTCCACCAACAAGGTCTACGGTGCACTCTCCCATCTCGAGGTCATCGAGGAGGCGACTCACTATCGCTACGCCGACCTGCCGCACGGGGTCACGGAGACGGCGCCCCTGGATTTCTACTCGCCCTATGGATGCTCCAAAGGCACGGCGGATCAGTACGTGCGAGATTATCATCGCATTTACGGAATGCGGACGATCGTCTTCCGCAACTCCTGCATCTACGGAAGGCGTCAGTTCGGGATCGAGGACCAGGGGTGGCTGGCTTGGTTCGTGATCGCGGCCGTGATGGGATCCCCGATCACGATTTATGGTAACGGCAAGCAGGTGCGTGATCTGCTCTACGTTGAGGATCTGGTGGAAGCAATGCTTTCCGCCTATGCTCAGATCGATGGGACACAGGGTCAGGTGTACAACATCGGGGGCGGTGCTGAAAACAGCGTCAGCATCTGGCTCGAGATCGAACCCATCCTTTTCGATTTGTTCGGAAAGGAAATTCCCGTCAGTTACGAAGATTGGCGGCCGGGGGACCAGCCCATCTACATCTCCGATACCTCCAAGGCTCAGAGGGATTTCGGCTGGCAACCGAAGACGGGTGTGGATGAGGGCATGCGACTGCTCTTCGAATGGGTTCATAACCACAAAGAGCTATTCACCTGAAGCTCCAGCACGACCCGCTTCGTGGGGGCCGATGCTATAATTCCCCGACTCTTGCGCTCGTATGCTGGGGTGGTCATGCGCGCATGAGCTTCGGACAGCAACCATGGGAAACAGGACTCGCAAAGCGCGCAACTGGATCCTTGGAGCAGCGATCAGCCTGACGGCATTGGTGATCGCCTTGTGGGGGGTTCGTCCAGCGCGCTTCCTCGATGCCCTCCAGCAGGCCAATTATCTCTTCCTGATCCCCAGTGCCCTGTTGCTCGCGCTGGGCTTGCTCACGCGTGCCCGGAGTTGGCACGTGCTGTTGGGCGGAGCTGTTTCCTATCCTCGAACCTTCGATGCTCTGAACGAGGGATACCTTTTGAACAACGTGCTGCCTCTGCGATTGGGCGAATTGGCGCGTGCCTACCTCGTCAGTCAGCAGGGAGCCATCTCAGCCTCCGGCGCACTGGCGACCATCGTCGTGGAACGGCTCATCGACATCGTTGTCAGTTTAGCTGGCTTGCTGGGTGTGCTGCCCTTCATCGTGAGTCCGGATTGGGCCGTCAACGTGGCCGTAGGGGTGAGCATCGCCCTGGTGTGCGTGATCGCGGGGTTGGCAGTCCTTCTCTACAAACGGGAGCTGTTCTTGAATCTGCTGCGGCGCCTTCCGGGTCGAGGTTTGTGGGGTTTAACCGAGGCCGCTGATCGATTCCTGAACGAGATCGGCTCCATGACAGCCCATCCCTGGCGGCTCGTGCAGGCGGCATTCTGGAGCAGCCTGGCCTGGTTGACGAATTGGTTGATGATCTGGTTGTTGCTGGCTGCCTTCGGCGAGTGGGCTTCGCCGGTGGTGCCGTTCTTCTCCTCCGCCGTGATGGCCTTCGGAGCAGCGCTGCCTTCCTCACCCGGCGCCATAGGCGTGTATGAACTCTCCGCCGTGGCGGCACTGCTCGTCTTTGGCTACACGCGCGAAGTCGCGCTTGGAGTGGCCATCCTGGCGCATGGTTTGGTACTCGGGCTTCCCGGCGCCCTTGGGGCATGGGCTCTGGCTCGAGAGGGCCAGACGCTCCGCGACCTGGCATCCAAAGCGCAATCGCTGCTGCGCAGAACGGAGACGAATCCCACACCATGAAGATCCTGCTGGCGCTGACCTACTATCGTCCCCACGTATCAGGCCTGACGATCTACGTTGAGCGCTTGGCCCGCGCCCTGGCAAATCGTGGTCATCATGTCAGCGTGCTTACATCTCAATACGAACCCGATCTGCCGCGCCAAGAGATCGACCATGGGGTACACATCGTGCGTGTTCCGGTGGCGCTGCGCGTCAGCAAGGGCGTGATCATGCCCACCATCGGATTGGAGGCCACACGGCAGGTTCGAGCTCACGACGTGCTCAGCCTGCACCTCCCCCAACTCGATGCCGCGGGGATTGCGCTGCGGGGGCGCTTGTTTCGACGGCCCACGCTGCTCACCTACCACTGCGATCTGCGTCTTCCAAGGGGACCGGTCCATGCCGCGGCCAACGTGGTGGTCAATCTGGCCAATCGGGCTGCAGCCTTGTTCGCCCACGGTGTGGTGGCCTACACCCAGGACTATGCCATCCACTCGCCCTTCCTTTCGAAGTACATGCGGAAGCTGCATGTGATCCCACCGCCAGTCGAGGTGCACAGGGCTGACAACCAGGAGCTTGCAGATTTCGTACGCCGGCACCGTCGCCTTCAAGGACCAGCGATCGGCATGGCAGCCCGGCTGGCCACCGAGAAGGGCGTGGAATACCTGCTCCAAGCGCTGCCCCGCATTCTAGAACGGCAACCCGCGGCTGAAGTGCTCTTCGTGGGACAGCATGAGAACGTGCTCGGTGAAGCCGAATACGCCCGCAAACTGGCTCCCCTGCTCGAACGGTTCAGAGACCATTGGTCGTTCCTGGGCGTGCTCGATCCACGCCAGATGGGTGCCTTCTACCGCGCCTGTGATGTGACCGTGCTTCCGAGTGTAAACGCCACCGAGAGTTTCGGACTCGTCCAGATCGAGTCCATGATGTGCGGCACCCCGGTTGTGGCCTCCAATCTGCCTGGGGTTCGCCAACCTGTACTCACAACCGGCATGGGCAGGATCGTTCCCCTGCGCAATCCTGAAGCCTTGGGGAAGGCCATCCTGGAAGTGCTGGAGGATCGCAGCTCCTTCAGTGGGGATGAACATGCCATTGGGGAACGCTACACGCCGGATCGCACCGCCGAACACTATGAGGAGCTGTTTGCAGAACTGCTGGATCGTTTGAGATCAGGAAAGCCATGATGGATCAAGATTTCCTCTGGCCTCACCTGCGAGATCTGCCCTACTTCCGGGCTACATTGCGTGCGGTCGAAGCGCGGCTCATGCACGAGGTCGATTTGAAACCCCCCACCCTGGATCTTGGCAGTGGGGACGGGCATTTTGCATCCGTAGTCTTTGATCGTCCCTTGGATGTGGGCATCGATCCTGCAGCAGCCATCATGCATGAAGCCAGGCAACGTCACGGGCACCGGCTGCTGGTTGTTGCCGATGGTGCCCAGCTTCCCCACCCCGACGAGTACTTTGCCAGCGCCATCAGCAACTCGGTGCTCGAACATGTCGACCGATTGGATGAGGTCCTGAGGGAGTTGGGGCGCGTGCTGCGCCCGGGAGCACCCTTTGCCATAACCGTGCCCAATCCCGGTTACCGTGGCGAGCTCAGCCTGCCCAAGTGGTTGTCGAAGTTCGGCCTGCGAACGCTGGGGAATGCCTACGAAGACTGGTTCATGCGCATGTCGCGCACCAAGAATCTCTTCGACGAAGCCGGATGGGAAAGGCGATTGGAGAAGGCGGGATTCGTCGTTGAGCGTACGCAGCGCTACTTCTCCCCCGCTGCGCTGCGCATGCTGGAATGGGGGCATTACTTCGGTGGACCTTGCCTGCTACCGCGAGTCCTGACCGGACGTTGGATTCTGGCCCCCACGCGCTGGAACTTATGGTTGACGGAAAGGTTCGTTCGGCGCTACTATGTGGAATCGTTCTCGGATGACGGCACCTACACATTCCTGCTGGCGCGAAGAAAATGAGCCACGGAGGAGTTAGCCTTGCCTGGTGAAACCCAGGAACCGAGCCAAGAACCATCTGTGCTCGATTGGTTCCGATCCCTGCTGCGTTTGAAGCCGATCCCCATCCCGGAGGAGGATGCGGCGCCATGGATTTCCGAGCTGCCGTCCGTCCGTCAGCCCCATGAAGCCATACGGGCTCGAACCGCCATCCGCGTCCGATGGGCGCACCTTCGCCTGCCGATGGCATTCTTGCTGGCCCTGATCGCACAGGTACGCCTTGAACTACGATCCTATCCTGTTGGACTGAGCATCGCCTTCTACGTCATCGCGGCTGGGCTTGCGGGTTGGGCGATCTGGGCTGGTGATCTAACCGTCGGGAGGCCGCGGCAGCATGAAGGTGTCAAGGCCGGTGCCATTCAAGTCCGTCTTCTTTACCTGGCAGCGGCTGCCGTGTTCGGCTTGCTGACCTGGTTCACCTCGCAGGGAAATCGCTTCCGCCTGTCCACCGTGCTCTTCTGGGTTGCGGCCATTGTGTACATCGTGCTTGCCCTGTGGGAGGGGGACATCAGCCTGAAAGGGATGTGGAGACGCATCAAGCGCTGGTATGAAGAACATCGCAAGATCGTACGCATCAGTACCTGGAGCTTCTTGGTTCTGGCGGCCTTCGGTCTTGCCGCCTACTTCCGCTTCACACAACTCTCGACCGTTCCCTTGGAGATGTGGAGCGATCACGCCGAGAAACTCTCCGACGTTACGGAACTGCTCAATGGGGAAACCCGCATCTTCTTCCCCAGCAACACCGGTCGTGAGGCATTCCAGTTCTACCTGGCTGCCGCCACGATCAAGCTCCTGAACACCGGCATTTCCTTCCTCACCCTCAAGATCGGAACCGTTCTGGCGGGGCTGCTCACGCTGCCCTATCTGTACCTTTTCGCGAAGGAATTTGGAGGGCGCAAGGTTGCTCTGGTGGCATTGCTTTTGGCGGGTGTGGCCTATTGGCCCAACACGATCAGCCGCTTCGGTCTGCGCTTCCCGCTCTACTCGCTTTTTGCAGCTCCAGCGATGTACCATCTGATCCGCGGCCTGCGTTTGAAGCAGCGTAATCATTTCCTGATTTGTGGTTTATTCACCGGTTTCGGCCTGCATGGCTATTCCCCCGCAAGGGCTATCCCCGTTGCGATTGTTGTCGGTGTGGCGATCTTTCTGCTGCATCGAACCTCGCGTGGTCAGCGCCGGGAGGTTCTGGGGTGGTTGGTGGCCTGCGGTCTCGTGGCGCTGGTGGTGTTCCTCCCCCTGCTCCGAGTGGCGGTGGAGATGCCGGATGCCTTCATGTACCGCACACTGACCCGCATCAGCAATCTGGAGCGCGAGTTGCCCGAGCCGGCGCTCAAGACCTTCGTTTCCAATGTGCTCAAGGGCCTCGCCATGTTCGGTTGGGATAACGGCGAGATTTGGGTCATCACACTCACCCACAGACCGGAGCTGGATTGGATCACAGCGGCACTCTTCCACCTGGGTGTGGTCGTGACATTGGTTCGCTACATCCGCAAGCGGAATTGGCAGGATGTGTTCATTCTGGTCTCGATCCTGGTTTTGATGCTGCCATCGACGCTCTCCTTGGCCTTCCCCAACGAGAATCCCGCGCCCAACCGGTCCATCGGCGCCATCATCCCCGTCTTCACGCTGGCAGCCATTCCACTGGCGGCCATTCCCGAATGGGCCAAGCAGCACTGGCGGGATCGTCGCGTACACCTGTTGGGATACTTCGCCGCAGCATCGCTCTTCGTGTTCGCGCTGAGCAACAACTACTATCTGACCTTCAAGGAATTCCCTGACCATGCCCGTCAAGGCTTGTGGAACACGAGCGAGGCCGGGCAAGTGGTCCACGCATTCGCAGAGACCGTCGGTAGCTACGCTACCACTCATGTCATCCCCTACCCCTATTGGATGGACACGACCCTTGTGGGAATTGCCGCCGGGCAGGGCGTGAAAAATTTCGCCTACTGGTCGGATCAGCTCGAGGCACTGGCTGCGGAAGCGCGCCCACAGCTCTTCCTTCTCCATCCTAACGACATCGAAAGTCTGCAGAAATTGGAGATGATTTTTCCCGAAGGCAGCGTCAAACGATGGGAAGCTGAAATCGAAGGTAAGGATTTCCTGATGTACTCCGTTCCCGCACGACCGTTCGATCTGGAGGAGCCGCAGCCATGACACATCCCTCCGAAGCTTCTCCGGAAGGCGCAATCCGAAAGCGCCGGACCATCGGGCGGCGCGATCTCATCACAGCGTTGATCCTGCTGGCGGTGATGGCCGTTGCCGCCTACCTGCGCTATGTGGGTTTGAACTGGGATGAATTCTCCCACAATCATCCCGATGAACGCTTTCTGACGATGGTCGAAGGCGCCATCCGGCCTGTGGAAAGCCTCTCCGAGTATTTTCGAACCGACGTTTCACCATTGAATCCGCACAACGTAGGCCATCCCCACTTCGTCTATGGCACGTTGCCAATCTTCTTCGTGCGCTATCTGGCCGAGTGGACGGGCAAGCTGGGCTATAACGAGATCCACCTGCTCGGACGCGCGGTCTCCGCAACCTTTGATCTGATTACCATCCTGCTGGTGTACCTGGTCGGGAGCCGACTCTATCGAAGGCGGGTAGGTCTGCTCGCCGCGGCCTTCGCAGCCACATCCGTGCTGCTCATCCAGCATTCACACTTCTTCGTCGTCGATACCTTTGCCAATGTCTTCATCATGGGAGGCATCTACTTCGCAGTGCGCGTGCTGGATCGAGGGCGCTTGTGGGATTACGTCTTCTTCGGCCTCGCCTTGGGCATGGCAGCAGCCTCCAAGATCAGCGCTTTCCCGCTGGCGGGAATCATCGTCCTGGTGGCGGGTTTGCGCATCGCCAAACAGCCGCGGGAAAAGTGGATTCCTGCCCTGTGGTCTGAGATGCGCGGCCTGGTGTTGGCAGCGTTCCTCTCGCTGCTCGTGTTCCGCATCCTCCAGCCCTATGCCTTCATGGGTACGTCCTTCTTCGACGTGCGCCCGAATCCTGAGTGGTTGAACGACCTGCGCGAACAAACCGCTCAATCCTCCGGCAGAGCCGATTCCCCACCGGCATGGCAATGGGCAGACCGCACGCCGATCCTGTTTGCGCTCAAGAACATGGTGCTGTGGGGTTTAGGACCCCTGTTGGGAATCACCGCCTGGCTCAGTTGGGGATGGGCCTCGTTGCGCATGTTCACGGCCAAGGAAACCCGGCAAAGCCTGCTCGTGTTTTGGACCGGCGGCATCTTTCTGTGGCAATCGATCTCCTTCACCTCAGCCATGCGCTATCAACTGCCTGTTTATCCCACGCTTGCGATCCTGGCAGCTTGGGGCTTATGGCGGGCCTGGGACAGGGCAAGCACGGCAGCCAAACGGCGGCGTCTCTGGCAAGGAATCGCCGCTACCGCCGGAACGATTGTCCTGTTGTACACCACGCTGTGGGCGTTCGCCTTCGCATCGATCTACACACGACCGCTCACGCGCGTCGATGCCAGCGATTGGATCTTCAAGCACATCCCCGGTCCGCTGAACCTCGTCGTGCAGACGACCGAGGGCCCCCTGCTGCAGCCTGTCCCCCTCCATCCCAATTTCACGCTCGATCCTACAGTGCCATACGGCACTTCCTTCACCAGCCATGTGGATGGCGCCGCGACGACATTCATGCTGCCTCACGTCACGGAAATCGCAGATCTGCCGGGGGAGATCTCACTGAAGATCACGCTCCGCAGCGAATCCGACGATCCATCCATCGCTGTGGCAATCTACCAGGGAAGTCTTGTTTCACAGGAAGACGCCGAGCTGGAATTTCCAATCCTGGAACCATTCGCACTCCAGTCGGGAGAACGCTACTCGGTGAATCTGGAACTGCTGAGCGAAAATGCGCTGGATATGCGCGGCTCGATCTTCGTTCTCGAATCCACCTGGGACGATCCCCTGCCGATGCGCTTTGACGATCGTGATGGGTACGGCGGGTACTACAGCAGCCGAAATCAGGAGCTCTACTGGCCCGACAATCAGGACGACGATGGCGACGGGATTCCCGACAAGCTGGAACGCATCGTTTCAACGCTCGATCAGGGCGACTACCTCTCGATCAGCTCCAATCGGCAGTACGGATCCATCACCCGCATCACCTCTCGCTACCCACTCACAGCCGCCTACTATCGAGCGCTCCTGGGCTGTGATGAACCCGAGGAGATCTGGCACTGCGGCGCGACCGCCAAAGTGGGAGAAACGCAAGGTGATCTGGGATACGAATTGGTGGCCGTCTTCCAGAGCAATCCCCAGATCGGTCCTCTCGAAATCAACGATCAGGGTGCGGAGGAAGCCTTCACGGTCTACGACCATCCCAAGGTGTTGATCTTCGCCAAGCGCGATGATTTCTCAGCCCAGCATGTTTTCGATACGCTCGCAGAAGTTGATGTGGGATCCGTGATCAACATGGTCCCACGTGACGCCGACGCGAGGCAGCTTGATCTGATGCTACCGCCCGAACGACTTGCGGAGCAAAGAGAGGGCGGAACATGGTCAGAACTCTATCCTGCGAACAGCTGGATCAATCGCTCCCAACCACTCGCTGTTTTGGTTTGGTACCTGCTGATCGCAGCCTTCGGTCTCCTGCTCTTCCCATGGGTGCGGGCTGCCTTCGGTGGATTGCATGATGGGGGTTATCCAATATCACGAACTGTGGGTTTGCTGCTCGTTGCCTGGAGCGTGTGGATGTTGGGCAGTTTCCGAGTCCCCTTCGTCCCCACAACCATATGGATCGTGCTGCTTTTGTTTGCCCTCATTAGCGCCCTCATTGCTTGGCGCGATCGGCATGAACTGAAGGCGTTTCTACGCCGGAGGTGGAAGGAGATCGTTTGGACGGAAGTGCTCGCGTTGGCATTCTTCCTGCTTCTTCTCGTCATCCGCATTGCCAATCCAGATCTCTGGCATTCGTCCAAAGGCGGGGAGAAGTTCATGGACCTCTCCTATCTGAACGCTGTGTTGAAGAGCACCTCCTTCCCTCCCTACGACCCCTGGTTCGCAGACGGCTACATCAATTACTACTACTTCGGCTTCGTTCTCGTGGGCGTACCCGTGAAGATGCTGGGATTGGTGCCCCATGTGGCCTACAACCTGATTCTGCCCACACTCTTCTCGTTGCTCGCACTTGCCGCTTACAGCGTGGCTTACAACCTGACGTTGCGTTTCTCCCGAAAGGACACCTTGCGCTGGCCGACGAAACCTCGCTTGGCTGGAATCGCCGCCGCCCTGGGACTGGTGCTGCTGGGCAATCTGGGAACTGTAAGCTTGATCTTCGACGGTCTCAAACAGCTTGGCGGGATTCCCATCGGCCAGGAGCACACCATGCTGGCCGGATGGATGGCGGCGCTGCGGGGAATGGGCAACCTGCTCACACTGCAAGACACACTCCCCTTCGGCTTGGGTAATTGGTATTGGGACCCCAGCCGCGTCATTCCTCCTGGACCGATGGAACCGGGCCCGATCACGGAATTTCCCTTCTTCACGTTCCTATACGCCGATCTGCATGCTCACATGATCGCCCTGCCTTTAACTGTGATCGGTCTGGCCTGGGCGCTTTCGAAAGTGCTGCAGGCTGAAAAGAGCAAGAAGCGAAATTGGATTCACACGGGTTTGAGCTTCTTTACCGGAGCTTTGATTCTCGGCGCGCTTCGTCCCACCAACACCTGGGATTTCCCGGTCTACCTGACTCTGGGCGTGGCGGCCGCGGCCGCTTCGGTGTGGATCCGCGAACGACGTTTCACATCCAAGGTGATCTTGGAATCGTTATTTGCCGCAGCAGTCATCGTGGTCCTGGCGCTGCTGCTCTATCAACCGTTTGCTTCCTGGTATGGAACGGGGTACACCAACGTGGACCCCTGGGAAGGTGGACGCACATCCCTGGAAGCCTACCTTACGGTCCATGGACTGTTCCTCTTCATCTTGGTGTCGTGGATGATGTGGGAAACCAGACAGTGGATGGCTGCTACGCCGATCTCCGCCTTGAGAAAACTGAGACGATATGCAACCTTTCTCTTCATCTTATGCATGATCGTACTCCTGGCGATTGGCGCGTTTATCACCGAAGGCATCGTCGTTTCGATCTGGATCTTGCCCATAATGCTCTGGGCGGGGATTCTCTTTCTCCGGCGGGACATGCCTCTTGAAAAACGCCTGGTCTTGATCCTCACCGCAATTGCGCTGGGATTGACTTTCATCGTCGAGATCGTCGTCTTGCGGGGTGACATAGGCCGCATGAACACGGTCTTCAAGTTCTATCTGCAAGTATGGACCTTGTTCAGCGTCTCTGCGGGTGCCGCGTTAGCCTGGTTGTTGGCTGAACTGCCGCTCTGGCATCCGAACGGTCGTAGACTCTGGATATTGGTCCTGGGATTGATGGTGTTCTGCACCGCGCTATACCCGATCACAGCCGCTCCAGCCAAGATGAGAGATCGCATGTCGAATGAGGCGCCCAGAACGCTCGATGGCATGGCCTACATGCAATATTCGATCTACTACGAGTTCGGCCAGGGCTTTACACACGACGAAGATTACCGGGCCATACGCTGGTTGCAAGAGAACGTTCAAGGTTCCCCCGTGATCGTAGAAGCCAACGCCGTTGAGTACCGTTGGGGATCTCGCTACAGTGTCTACACCGGACTGCCCGGAGTGCTTGGATGGAACTGGCATCAACGCCAGCAGCGATTGGCAGCCGGCGACACGGCCATCGTCCAGCGTGCCTACGGCATTGCCACCTTCTACATGACCCAATCCGTCGAGGAGGCCATCGCATTCCTGGATACCTACGACGTGCGCTATGTGATCGTAGGTCAGATGGAGCGCGTCTATTACGAAACGATCGAACCCTGTTGGCCCTCTACGGGGGAAGGTGAGACGATAAGTTGCGAGATGGCCGGGCGCCCCATGGGCATGGTAATTCCGAACATTCCGGTATCGGAATGTGCGCTCATGAATCCAGGGGTTGATAACAGCCCCCTCACGTGCCCGACGCGTGCCTTTGAAAAGTTCGAGACCATGGTGACCGAAGGCATCCTGCGGGAAGTTTATCAAGATGGACAGACTGTGATCTACGAGGTGTTACCGTGATCGCACAGGTTGTGAGTTGGTGGTTCGTCAGCTACCTGATCGGTTTGACGACCCTGCCGCTTGCATGGCGCATCTTCAACCGACTGCCTGATCGGGGCTACGGATTGAGCCGGGCTCTTGGACTCCTGATCTCGGGGTATGTGCTCTGGATGGGCGCATCGATTGGCTTCTTGAGCGTTGATTCCAGCTCCACGCTGGGCGCTTTGGTCGTGTTGGCCGCTTTGAGCGCCGTGATGTGCAGAAATCACTGGAATGAGTTCCGGCTCTGGCTGCGAGAAAACATCAAAACGCTTCTGGCCATGGAAGGCGTCTTCCTGGGGGCCTTCCTTCTGTGGAGTTTCGTACGCGCCAACAACCCTGAGATCACGGCCACCGAGAAGCCGATGGAGTTGGCCTTTCTCAACGGCATCCTGCGTTCAGAGACCTTTCCGCCCTCGGATGTCTGGCTCTCCGGGCATGCCATCTCCTACTACTACTTCGGTTACGTCCTGCTGGCTTTTCTGGCACGCCTCACTGGAGTCTCGGCCGGTGTGGCCTTCAATCTGGGCAACGCCCTGTGGTTCGCCCTGACCGCCCTGGCCACCTACAGCCTGGTATACAACTTGCTCACCAGCCGCGCCGGCCGACCACGTCGTGCGTTGGCTCTTTTGGGACCGCTCCTTCTGCTTCTGGCAGGAAACCTGGAAGGGCTTCTGGAGGTGCTGCACGCACGCTTTGTCTTCTGGACGCAAGCGCCTGATGGAGCACTGACATCTCCCTTCTGGAACTGGTTGGATGTGGAGCAGCTTTCCAATCCCCCTGTGATGAGCGAACCGACATGGCGTCCGGATCGCTACCTCTGGTGGTGGCGTGCTTCCCGTGTCGTGCGGGATTACAATCTCATCGGCAACCCGATCGGCATACAACCCATCGACGAATTCCCCTTCTTCTCCTTCCTGCTGGCAGATAACCATCCCCACCTGCTGGCACTTCCCTTTGTGCTACTGGCCATCAGCTTCAGCCTGCAGGTCTTCATGGCGGGAAAGCGCGTGGGTCAGCGCTTGAAAGCTTTCAAGCCTTCAGGGCAACTGATTGAGCGAATCGCCTTTGGTGTGATCGCACTGATGTTTGTTGTGGGAGTCCTGCGCGTGGGAGCCGGGGTTCTCTCGGGGATGCAATCCGGAGAAGCCCTGCTAACGGGTTTACGCACAGCCATCATCGTTCTGGCAGGGATGGCTGTGCTCAGTATCCCCGCCTTGCAGCAGGTTGGCGTGATACCGTCCTTCCTGACGCGCATCGAATTCTGGTTTTCAGCATTCCTGTTCGGGGGTTTGGCCTTCCTGAACACCTGGGATTTCCCGCTTTATTTCGCACTCCTGATGGCCGTGCTCTGGTGGACAGGCCGGGAACTGCCCCTTGGAAAGCTGCTGCTGCGTTTAGCGTCGACCGCCTTGGGTGTGGTCATCGTCGGTGTGCTGCTCTACATACCCTGGTATCCGACCTTCAGCTCTCAGGCCGGCGGCATCCTGCCCAACGTGGCATTCACCACCCGGCTGCCCCATTTTCTGATCATGTTCGGCACTTTGTTCATACCCCTTGGGATCTGGCTGATCGTCAAACTTTGCCAGAGTCTGCACCGTGCCTTGGGTGATGCTGGACGTATCCTGCTGATCGGTTTGGGCATGCTGGGATCGCTGCTCCTGGTTTTACTGGCGACCACCGGATTGGCCTTTCTGGTTCTGCAGCGAGATCCGGGATTGATGCATCAGGTCATCGAGGGGCTTGGCGGAACGGACACATCAACCTTGATCGAAGCCATGATCCAACGCCGCCTGACCGGCTCCTGGACTTCCCTCCTCATGGTATTCATGCTGGGAGTGGGAATCGTGCTCCTGATGCGAAAGGCGCGGTCCAACCAGGAACACACCACGGAAAACAGCCGCCAAGTGCTGCCCTTTGTGGTCCTGCTGACGGCATTGGGCGCCTTTCTCGTGCTCTGGCTTGAATTCTTCTACCTGCGTGATTTCTTCGGCGTGCGCATGAACACCGTATTCAAGTTCTACTTCGCCACCTGGATTCTGTGGAGTGTGGCGGCTGCATACGCATCCGCAGAGCTCATCCCTCGCAATTGGGCCTTCGTCGCTTCGGCTGGAATCCTGATCGCGCTCGGTCCTCAAGTCTTCTATTTGGTGGAGAACGAGAATCCATTGGCCGTATATTTCTTCTGGGCCTACATCGGCGCATGGATTCTATGGGCTTTGAGTGTCGTCTATCTCATCTACAAAGACTGGCCGCCCAAGCGAAGCTGGCTCCGTGTGCTGTACGTGCCGTTTGTGATGCCGGTGTTCCTGGGCTTGCTCTACTCCGTACAAGGTGTTCTGACGAGAACGGAGAATTTCAATCCCGCCTCAGGAAGAACCCTCGATGGCACAGCTTATATCGCAGAGCGGAATGAGGATGAGTATGAGGCCATCCAATGGATCGTCTCCAACCTCAAACCGGGGGTGATTCTCGAAGCCGTGGGCGGCAGCTATACGGAGTATGGTCGCATATCCTCGGTCACGGGCTTTCCAACCGTGCTGGGTTGGGAATACCATGAGGTGCAGTGGCGCGGTGATCGGCATCAGGAAGTCATCGGCTCCCGCAAGGACGATGTTTTGCGGATTTACGAAGCTCGCGACCTCGCAGAGGCGCAAGCCTTGATCGATCGCTATGACGTTGCCTATGTGTACATCGGGCATCGGGAACGCCAAACCTATCCATTCCTCTCCGAAAACAGACTGGAGGAATTCCTGCAACTCGTTTTCCGCAATCGGACAGTGGCAATCTACGCGGTTCCCAACATGGAGCATGGGCCATGAAAAAGAAACTGGCTACGATTCGCATTGAGGTTCTTCTATACCTTCTTCTTGCTATGGCAGCCGCGTGGCTACGGATGGCGAATCTTGAATGGCCCCCGTTGGACAATGCAGAAGCCGCCCAGGCTTTGGCCGTTTTGCAGGAAACACCCGCTGCATCCTCTCTCTGGACGGAGAATGACAGCATCCATTCCATAAGCTCCACGTACAAGGTGCTCACAACCGCTGTCTTTCAGCTCTTCGGAACGAGCGACGCCTGTGCGCGCCTGATACCGGCATTGTTTGGATTGGTGCTGGTCTTCACTCCTCTGCTGGTGCGAGAGCAATTGGGCAGCGCACGAACCCTGGTGACGGCCTACATCCTGGGCTTCTCACCAACTTTGATCGCTGCATCACGAACCGCCGGCGGGATCACGTTGACGGCAGTGGGCATTCTCGTTGCCTTTGTCCTGATGCTGTACTCCGATAACAAAGCACGCGGTATTTGGATCGCCATTGCATTGGGTTTCGCCCTGGCATCAGGAGAGGAAGCCATCACCGCACTGATCGGTCTGGGCATCACACTCGTAGTCGCTTGGCTGCAGCAACCAGCCTCTGAGGAAGAAGACGAGCAGGAATCCGACGGGGTCAGCAGGTATCTTTGGCTTGCTCCAATCGTTGCTCTGGTGATCGCCAGCGGATTTGGTTTTCACTTGAGAGGCATTTCCGATCTCTTTGATTCACTGGCCAACTGGTTCCACGGTTGGACACACCCCAGGGGGGTCCAACCGTTGACACTGTGGGCGATCCTGCCCTTCTACGAATCCCTGATTCTTGTGCTGGGCATCGGCGGTGCCATCCTCGCCTGGCGCAGGCAGAATCGCAGAGGCTTTGTGACCCTGAGCTGGGTATTGGTGTCGATGGTGCTGGCATCGATCTATCCAGCGCGGCAACCATCCTATGTGGTATTCGCCGTGATCCCGCTTGCCTTGCTCGCAAGCAGCGCCCTCGTTGCTCTGATGGAGCAATGGGCGGAAACTCATCTGGGAACCGAAATCATCGGTTTGGTGAGCATGATTCTGGTGGCCTTCATCTTCGGCTACTTGAATCTGACCGCCTTTTCGAGCGGCGCCCTGCTTCCTGTGGAAGATTCCAGCATGCTGCTGCTCTTCGCTGGTGCCGTGGTCGTCCTTCTTGTAGCGGGGATCTTGCTCTTCGGATTGGGATGGTCCTGGGAGTTGGCGTGGCGCGGTGTATCGATCACTGTGGTGATGGTGTGCTTTGCCTTCAGTTTCGCTGCAGGGTATGGGCAATCTCTGGGCCCCAATGCAGGAACCGGGCGGGAATTATGGCGCCCTCAAGCCAGCACAAGCGGGATGTCCATGCTGGTGGGTGTATTGGAGAATCTCTCCGTGGCTCAAACAGGATGCCGTGACTGCGTGGAGTTGGAAGTATCTCCGGATATCACTCCCGGTCTCGCCTGGGCACTCCGCGATTTCTCCCAAGCAAGGCTTGCAGACCCACTTCTGGAGGTCCAGGCTCCGATCGTGCTTATGCCGGAATACGGTGGTTTGTCCGGTTTGGCGAATACATACACCGGCCAGGTCATAAGCATCAGTGAACGCTGGGGCTGGAACGGATCCATACCCCGGTATTTGGTTGATTGGTTGATCTATCGGGATGCGCCGGCGCTGCAAGAACGCTGGCTGCTGTTTGCCCTGTCGGACAACTTCGATCTGTCAGAATAGGAACGATCTTGAAAATACGGAAGCGACGTCTTCACGAGGATGCTCAATGCCCAGGGTCGACATGATCGCCATCGATGGTCCCGCAGCTTCGGGAAAATCAACCTTGGGGATGCGCCTGGCAGCGCATCTTGGCTACCTCTACCTCGACACCGGCGTGATGTACAGGGCGGTGACGTTGGCCGCGCTGGAGCGAGGAGTGTCCCTTGAGGATGAGGACGGTGTGAGCGACCTCGCTAGAAAGGTGACCATCGAAGTACGCTTACCGACAGTCGATGACAAGCGCCAATACGACGTGCTGCTGGATGGTGAGGACGTGACCTGGCAAATCCGCACACCACAGGTGGATGCCAATGTGTCGCTCGTCTCGACCTACAAGATCGTCCGAGAGGAGATGTCCCGCATTCAGCGCGAGATCGGATTGAGGGGCAAGGTGGTGATGGTCGGCAGAGACATCGGCACGGTCGTGCTTCCGGAGGCCGACCTGAAGATCTACCTCGATGCAAGCGTGGAAGTGCGCGCCCAGCGCAGAACGTTGGAAAACCATGCAAGAGGCGGGCAATTGGGCCGCACGGAAATCCTGCGCGGGATGCGCGAGCGCGATCGCATCGATTCAAGCCGAGAACTTGCACCCCTGGAGCCGGCCTCGGATGCCGTGATCATCGATTCAACGAACAAGACGGCGGATGATGTTTACGCACGCGGTTTGGAACTCATCGCCCAGGTTGAAACTGGCGGATTGGATCAAAATGCAGCGGTCAGCGCGATCTCGACGGACAAAGCGATCAAAAGCAGTGATTGTTTTCCATCCCCCGGCAACCGCATCTTCCGTGCCATCGCGCGACCGATCTTCCGTGTTCTGATGCACATCCTATGTAGAATCCAGATCGAAGGGCGAGAGAACATACCGCGTGAAGGCGCCTACCTGGTGGTGATCAACCACATCTCGCTCTATGAAGCCCCGCTGGTCCTCGCCTTCTGGCCAAGACCTTTGGAGACAGCTGGGGCTGTGGAGGTGTTGAAGCGCCCCTTCCAGGGGGAACTGATGCGCTGCTATGGCGGCCTCCCCGTGACGAGAGGCCGCGTCGATCGAAGACTGCTCCGCAACATGATCGGATTGCTCCAGCACGGCCTGCCGCTCATGATCGCGCCCGAAGGCAGGCGTTCCTACGTTCCCGGGATGGGCACAGCCTGGAACGGCGCCGCCTACGTTGCCGGAAAAGCCGATGTGCCGCTCGTGCCTGTGGGCATCACCGGCACCGAATGTGGTCCTGACGAATGGAAACGATGGCGTCGTCCGCTGTGGCGCATGGTGATCGGCGAGCCCTTCACGCTCCCCCGGGTTCCCTGGGGATCGTCCGCCCGCAAACAAATCCTCCAGGAGAACACCGAGATCTTGATGCGCAAGATTGCCGGACTGCTTCCACCCGAGTATCGAGGCGTATATGGCTGAGAGAATACGTGGACATGCCGATCCGGATGAAACTGGATCCATAAGAGACTGGACGAATTACAACCACCATCGACTCGAAGGCCGCAGAAACGTGCTGCGCTGGATGATCGACAACATCGGCTTTCGATTTCTGGCACGCGTGGATCACGTCGAAGGTATTGAAAACTTCCCCATGGAAGGACCGGCGATCGTGGTCATCAACCACATCGCTTTCGTCGATCCCGTGGTCGTCCTGGCCGTGCTGCCGCGCAACGTCGTGCCCATGGCCAAGATCGAGGTTTACCGCGTTCCCTTCTTCGGCATCTTCCCCTGGTTGTGGCAGGTGATCCCCGTGCGGCGTGAGACCATCGATCGCCAAGCCCTGCGCAAAGCCATCGCTGTGCTGGAAGCCGGCGAGGTGCTGCTCATGGCGCCCGAAGGGACCCGCAGCCCCAGCATGGGAAGGGCCAAGGAAGGATTGGCCTTCCTGGCGTATCGCGCCGGCGCCACGATCGTGCCTGTGGCCGTGGATGGTACCAAGGGTTTCCCCACCCTCAATCGAGAACGCCTGCGTGAGCCGGGAGCTGTCATCCGCATCGGAAAACCTTTCCGCTTCAAACCCACAACAAAGCGACCGGATCGGGAGCAGATGCGCAAGATGACCGACGAGGCCATGTATGTGGTGGCCGGCATGCTGCCGGAACATCGCCGCGGCGTGTACGCCGATCTCGACCATGCCACCACGGACACGATCGAATTCCTCGAAACGCCTGGGGAATGAACCCGTCCAGTAGCCTCTCACAGCGCGACCGGAACTGATTTGCAGACCGGCAGTGAGAGGTATAATGGTTGCCACATCGCATGCAGGAGGTGCATCAGGACCAAACTTTCGTGATGGAAGGGGTTAGCGCAAGGCCCCGGGTATGCCGGGGTGACGAGGATGAGGGTTCCCCGCCGCGAGGCGGAGCCAACCGGGAGACGGGAAACCGTCCACCCGGGAAAATCGAAGGATCAGCGGATGCCCTCCGGGCGCGCCACCGCCCGTCCCCTTTCCCCGCTACAACCCTGCTCCCAATGCCGCCGTGGCAACGCAGCGGACAAAAATAACAGGGAGTGGCTTCAAAGTCGAAACCAGAATCGTTTTGGAGGCCATTTATGTGCGGCATCGTCGGCTACGTCGGTGCGCGAAACGCTACGCCAATTATCTACGAGGGTCTCAAGACCCTGGAGTATCGAGGATATGATTCAGCCGGGCTGGCGGTGATCCAGGACGGCCAGATCGAAATCCGCCGCGACGTGGGTAAGCTCAGTCGCCTGAGAACGCTTCTCGATAAGGATCCCGTCGAAGGCACCATCGGCATCGGCCATACACGCTGGGCGACGCACGGCCCCCCCAGCGAGCGCAACGCCCACCCGCATATGGGGGCGTCGGGGGAAGTCGTCTTGGTGCACAACGGCATCGTGGAGAACTTCCTCGAACTGCGCGACGAACTGGCATCCGAGGGCATCGCCTTCCAATCCGATACCGATACGGAAGTCATCGTCCATCTTGTGGACCGCTACCTGGCCATGGGTCACGACCTGCCCGAGGCAGCGCGCAAGGCAATGGTTCACCTGCAGGGCGCCCACGCCATCGTCCTCATGGCGCTGAAGGAGCCGGACAAGATCGTCGCCGCCCGCATCGGGAATGCGGGAGGTGTGGTCATCGGCGTTGGGGAAGGCGAGATGTTCGTCGCCTCCGACATCCCCGCCATCCTGGATCACACGCGCCGCATGGCGTTCCTCGAGTCCCGGCAGGTGGCCGTCATCGATCACCAGGGCTTCAGCGTCAGCACGCTCGAGGGGAATCCTCTCGAGATCGAGGTGCAGACCATCCAGTGGGATGCGGTCTCGGCGCAGAAGGGGGAATACAAACACTTCATGCTCAAGGAGATCTTCGAGCAGGTGCGTTCCACCACGGACACGATCCGCGACCGCGTGGATTTCGAAGGCGGGCACATCCTGCTGCCGGAGTTGGGAATCGACGCCAAGCAGGCCAAGCGGATCGAGAAGATCGTCATCACGGCTTGCGGTACGGCAGCGCATGCCGGCATGGTGGGCAAGGTGCTCATCGAACGCCTGGCTCGCATTCCGGTGGAGGTGGACATCGCCTCCGAGTTCCGCTACCGCGATCCGATCGTCAACGAGAACACCGTCGTGCTGGCGATCAGCCAATCCGGTGAGACCGCCGACACGCTGGCGGCCATGGAACTCGCACGCCAGCGCGGCGCCATCCTGTGGAGCAACGTCAATGCTGTCGGATCGCAGGCCATGCGCATCGCCGACGGCACGATCACCATGCAGGTCGGCCCGGAGATCGGCGTGGCCTCCACGAAGGCCTTCACCGCCCCCCTGGTGGACATGTACATGCTGGCCGTCTATCTGGGCGAGCTGCGCGGCGAATTGGATGAGAAGATACGCCGCCGCCTGGTGCACGATCTGCGCCTGATCCCCGACCTGGTGGGGCAGTGCCTGGATCGAGCGCCGGATGTGGAGAAGGTCGCCTGGGCGTTGAAGGACATGGACCACTGCCTCTACCTGGGCCGCGGCATCAACATGCCCATCGCCTACGAGGGCGCCCTCAAGCTCAAGGAGATCTCCTACATCCATGCCGAAGCCTATCCCGCCGGGGAGATGAAGCACGGACCCATCGCCCTGATCGATGAGGACATGCCCGTGATCGCCATCGTGCCCCGCGATCCCTGGTACGAGAAGATGCTCAGCCAGATCGAGCAGACCAAGGCCCGCGGCGGCGTCGTTGTGGCTGTGGCCACGGATGGAGACGAGTTGCTACCGCCCATCTCCGACCACATGATCTGGGTTCCGGAGACACCCTGGCTGCTCAATCCCGCCATCACCATCATCCCCCTGCAGCTCCTGGCGTATCAGATCGCCGTGATCCGCGGCTGCGACGTGGACCAGCCCCGCAACCTGGCCAAGAGCGTCACCGTCGAATGATCTGGCGTTATGCATGCATGAGAAGAGCCGCCCGCTTGGGCGGCCCTTTTTCTTGCAGCGTTTTCTTCTGGTTAATCTCTTGGCGCGCAGCTTGCCGGGGATGGGACGCCGTCCCGGGGGCTGGGAGCCTGTGCTTCGCGGCCCGTCCATGCCGCGGTTCGCTTCGCCCTGCATCCCCCGCTCGACCTGGATCGTACGGGTAATACTTCCTTTATTGATACGTGGCGGCGTTTCATGAAACGCCGCTACTATATTGGGAAGCGAGACGTCCTTCTCCTCACTTTGGCTTTTGTAGGCGCGCGCCTCTGCCGCACCCGTCCTCCCCCCACACGCCCGATTGCAGTACAATCAACGTCCGATGAAATCCTACCGCTACCCCAACGAACGTTTGATCCTGGCGCTGACGCTGCTGCTGGTCTTCGCCGTGATTGCCGTGACGGCTGTGGCCACGGTATGCGGCAGCGTCGTGTTTGTACTGGGCATGCTGGTCCTTTCTTACGTGCTCAATCGCTCCCATCACAATCGCCTGATCGAAAAAGCGCTCCCGATCTCGCCCCAAAGCCAACCGGAGCTGGCCAGGTTGGTCGCGGATTGCGGCAAACGCTTGCATTCCGGTTCGTTCCAAACCTTCCTGGCGCCCCAAAACGTCTTGAACGCCTACACCTTCGGGCTTGCGAAACCACAGGTCGTGGTGGTGTACGCCGGCGTGCTCAGGATCATGGATGCGGACGAACTGCGCTTCATCATCGGGCATGAACTGGGGCACGTAGCTTTAGGACATACCATGCTCAACTCGCTCGTGGGCGGCCTGGCCGGCATCCCAAGCCCCTACTTCGCCGCCGCCGTGCTGTTTTTCGCCTTCCGCTGGTGGAACCGCGCCTGTGAGTACTCCGCCGACAGGGCCGGGCTTCTGGCCTGTGGCAAGCCGGAGAAAGCGCTCTCGGCGTTGGTCAAAATGAGAAGTGGATCCTCCGCAGCCCTCTCGGCTGAAACCCAGAGGAGAGCGCTCAGCCGCATCGAAGCGGAAGACGATCATCTGGAGGGAAACCTGCGCGAATTGATCTCCACCCACCCCTTGACCGTTCGACGTCTGGAGGCGCTGCGTAAATACGCCGCTTCGACGGCATACCAGCGCCTGCAGGCGAGGATCAACCAAGTCCATCCGGTTCGATGACTTTGTCGTCCCGAGCGAGCGTAGCGAGACGAGGGATCCCCATGATCATCCATTAGAATAATGCCCGGCAGGAGCACCCGATCCCCTGTCGCGCTTCGGGGATTCCTCGCCCCAGAACGGCTCGGAATGACTTACCAAGGATGGGTCACACGAAATGCTACGTAGCGGCGTTTCATGAAACGCCGCTACAACATTAGGAAGCGAGATAACCTTCCCTTAACACAAGACTCTGCAGGGGGGCACGGCTGCTTATCTCGCGTTCTAAGCGGGATACGCCCCTACGTTTGTCTGCGAGGGCTATTTACCTATTTCACTTACCCTCCGCTGATGATGTCTCCCAGGATCTCGCCGCCCAATCCAGCAATGCCCTTCTGCTCGCCGGTCTGGCGGCGAACGGCGGCGATGATCCGGTCGGCGATGCGCGAGAACGGCAGGCTCTGCAGGTAGACCTTGCCCGGTCCCGTCAGCGTGGCCAGGAACAGGCCTTCCCCGCCGAAGAGGGCGTTGGTGAAGCCGCCCACGAACTGGATGTCGTACTCGACGCTCATGGCGAAGGCCACCAGGCAGCCCGTGTCGACGCGCAGCGTCTCGCCGGCAGCSARATCCTTCTCGATCACCGTGCCGCCGGCATGCACGAAGGCCAAWCCATCRCCYTCSARSCGCTGSAGRATGAAYCCYTCGCCRCCGAAGATGCCGGCYCCGATCTTCTTSGTCARSGCGATCTCGACCTCGATCCCCTGGGCGGCGCACAGGAAGGAATCCTTCTGGCAGAGGATGCTGCCGCCGAAGTCGGAAAGTTCAACAGGGACGATCTTGCCGGGGTAGGGAGCGGCGAAGGCAGTTCGTGATTTACCGCTTCCGTTGTTCAGGAAGGTGGTGATGAAGAAGCTCTCGCCGGTGATGGCGCGCTTGAGGCCTTTGAAGATGCCCCCGCCGGTCCCGGTCTGCATCTCGATGCCGGTTTCCATGTAGGTCATCGTTCCGGCTTCGGCCCGCACGGCCTCACCTGGATCGAGTTCGATCTCGACCAGTTGCAGGTCGTCTCCAAAAATGCGATAGTCCACAACATCAGCCATTTCATTCCTCCATCGCGAAGCGAAATCTAGATATTCTCAGTCTACCAGACTTGGGGAGGTGGGCAAAATTATGGGGAATTTCTGCGTGGGTCAAAGGGCGCATGCCATGCGCCCCTACTTCCTCCTGGTCATCCCGAGCGAGCGAAGCGAGCCGAGGGATCCCCGTGATCATCCATTCGCATACTAGGCAACAGGAGCGCACGATCCCATCCCGCGCATCGGGGATTCCTCGCCCCAGAACGGCCCGGTAGGACATGCGGGGCTCAACCTCAACCCTCGACTTCAAAGTTCCCTTGTTCCCATGCAATTCATCCTCGGACGTCTTCGCGAATCAAGGCTCCTGATCATGGTTAATTTGCGAGGGGGGTGTGGGGGGAAAAGCAATTCCCCCCCACGTCCCCCCTTTGAAGGGGGGACTTGAGGGGGGTAGATAAGAAAGATCCTCATGCTTCTCCAGAAATGGATGCCCTTTGGGGAAGCTCAAACCGACAATGCCTGGATCCCTTGAAACAAAGCCATCATGGATCACATCAGCGGGTGTCCCGCCACTTGTCGAAGATGCCGGTTGTTGCTTCCAGAGCACGCGCTCTCTGCGGGATGCGCCCCTTTGATTCGTTGAGGGGGTTTCGCTTGGAGTAACAACCCTCCAATCGATTCGTAGGGGCGTTTCATGAAACGCCCCTACGATGTCTTGAGGAAGCGGAATCTCTTTACCCTGCCCGTTCATGATGCCATAGAGGCACGCTGAGGGCGCGCCATTCTCTCCTTTGTCATCCCGAGTAACAAAGCGAGCCGAGGGATCCCTATAGTCATCCATTGGAACATAACCCGGCAGGAGCGCACGATCCCATTCCGCGCATCGGGGATTCCTCGCCCCAGTACAGCTCGGAATGACCGTTGGGTAGCCCGTTCGGAAAGGTGTAGCGGCGTTTCATGAAACGCCGCTACGATTCTGATCGAGAGCACGGTCTATATTCCATGATTCGCAACAGCGGGCGTCCCGTTGGGACGCCCCTGCGCATGGTTGCGAGGGGACACAAATAGTTCGCAGTAGCACACGATCCCATCCCGCGCAGCGGGGATCTTTCGCCCCAGAACGGCTCGGAAGGACATGCCATGGAAGGCTAAGGATTCCATGTGGCAGGAGAAACGGGAGCTGCGGAACCTCGGGCATCGAGGGAGGAGCCTTGGGCTGCACGTCATCCTCGGGACGGTGGCGCATCACAAGCTCTCGATGCTCCAAGGGATGAACCAGACATTAAACGCCTACCTTTAGAATCATCCTCCACCTTGCAACCCGCCCACCTTCCTGCTATCATCGCCGACATGCGTGCCTTGATCCAAACCATGCGCCCACGCCAATGGGCCAAGAATATCTTCGTCTTCGCCGCCCTCGTGTTCGACCGGCAGTTGCTGGCGATCGGACCGTTCCTGCGCACGACTGCGGGTTTCGTGCTGCTGTGCCTGGCCTCCAGCGCCGTGTACCTGGTGAACGACGTGGCCGACATGGAGGTCGACAAGAACCACCCTCGAAAGCGTAACCGGCCCATCGCTTCCGGCTCACTGCCGGTCCCCACGGCTCTGGTTACGGCGGGATTCCTCTTCGTCATCTCGCTGGCCGGCGGTTTCGTCCTGAATTGGAAGTTCGGGCTTGTCGTGCTGACCTACATCCTCTTCAACCTGCTCTACTCCTTCCGCCTGAAACACGTGCCCATCGTCGACGTGCTGATCCTGGCGGCAGGTTTCCTGCTTCGCGTCGCAGGCGGCGTGGCGCTGATCCAGGTCGAGCGCTTCTCGCCCTGGCTGTATATCTGCACCTCCCTGCTGGCGCTCTTCATCGGCTTCGGCAAACGGCGAGCCGAGATGACGCTGCTGGCGGAGAACGCCAACAGCCACCGCCGTGTGCTGGATGGCTACAACCTGGGCCTGCTCGATCAACTCATCGTCATCGTCTCGGGGACCACGATCGTGGCCTACTCGCTCTACACCTTCTCGGCCACCAACCTCCCCGACAACGACATGATGATGCTCACCATCCCGTTCGTGCTCTACGGCATCTTCCGCTATCTCTATCTGATCCACGTCGAGGACGCCGGCGGCGCCCCCGAGGAACTGCTCTTCTCCGACCGCCCGCTCCTGGCGACTTTCCTGCTCTGGGGGCTGACCGCCATTGCCATCCTCTATTTCTGGCCATGACCATCGCCAGTGCTTGCGGCAAGATCATCCTGCTCGGCGAACATGCGGTGGTCTACGGGCGACCGGCGCTGGCCGCGCCGCTGCCGGATCTGCGCGCCACAGCCGCGGCATCGGATCTGGCGGAGGGCGAACCAGGAAGCGTGTGCATCGAAGCTCCGGATATCGAGCTTGCCGCTTGGCTGCATGAACTGTCGCCGGATCAGCCGCTGGCCGTGATCGTTCGGCTCACCCGACAGGCGCTGGCAATCGAGAAACACCCACCGCTTGCCCTGCGCGTGCAGTCCAGCATCCCGGTGGCTTCCGGATTGGGATCGGGCACGGCGGTATCGGTGGCCGTCCTGCGTGCCCTTAGCGCACATTGGGGCCATCCGCTTGCTCCCGAGCGACAATCGGCGCTGGCCTTCGAAGTCGAGAAACTGCATCACGGCACGCCCTCGGGCATCGACAACACCGTCGTGGCCTACGAGCAGCCGGTGTACTTCGTGCGAGGGGATGCGACGCAGCCCTTCCCGATCGGCGCACCGTTCACGCTCGTTCTCGGCGACACCGGCCTGCGTTCGAACACCTCCATGGCGGTGGGCATGGTTCTCCAGGCATGGCAGGCGGAGAAGGAGCGCTTCGAAGCGCTGTTCGACCGCGTGGCGGGGACCGTAGCGCTGGGCCGGAAGGCTATCGAGCAAGGCGATTGGGCAACCTTGGGCGAGGCGATGGACAAGAATCAGCAGCTGCTGCAGGAGATCGGCGTGAGTTCAGACGAACTGGAAACGCTGATCGAGACCGCCAAGCAAGCGGGCGCGCTGGGCGCCAAGCTCAGTGGCGCCGGTATGGGCGGCAACATGATCGCCCTGGTGGAGACCGAGGCCGCTGCAGACATCGAGCAGGCGCTGCAGAATGCAGGAGCGGCATGGACGATGACGGTGGAGGTGGGGGCATGATCTTTCTCAAGCTGGGCGGATCGCTTATCACGCGCAAGTACCAGCCGATGGCCGTGCGCAAGCAGACCCTCGAACGGATTGCAGAAGAGATCGCGCAATTCGTGCAGGAATCTCCCGACGAGCAATTGTTGCTCGGGCATGGATCCGGATCCTTCGGACACCCCTTGGCAGCCCAGTACGGCACCCATTTGGGCGCCGCGAGCGCTGAGGATTGGCGCGGTTTTGCCGAGGTGTGGCGGGCGGCGCAGACCTTGAACCGCATGGTCATGGACGCCCTGCACGGCGCAGGTGTGGCTGCGCTCTGCTTCCCGCCCTCTGCTACGGTGATCTGCACCGGCGGTGAGATCGATTCCTACGCCTTCGATCCGCTGCTGGAAGCACTGGAATCCGGGCTGGTGGGCGTGGTGTACGGCGACGTGGCCTTCGACCTCGGTCAGGGCGCGTGCATCGTATCGACCGAGCGCGTGTTCGCCGCGTTGGCGCTGGTGCTGATGCCAGAACGGGTACTCTTCGCGGGGGTGGATGAGGGCGTGTACGCCGATTATCCGGGGCGCACGCAGTTGATGGAATCCTTCGGCGAGGTCGATCTTGAGCGCATCCAGCTCGAGGGCGCTGAAGATACCGACGTCACCGGCGGCATGCAGGACAAGGTCCTACACGCGCTTGCGCTGGCAAGTCTGCTACCCGAAGCCGATGTGCGCATTTTCTCGGGGAAACCTGCGGGGACCATTCTGACGGCGCTGAAGGGGGAGGCGTTGGGAACGCACGTGCTAGGGGATGATGCCTAGCCGAACGACCGATTCGCACCTTCCATTTATGCTTCCATGAAACCAAACACGAAGTACAAGGGACAACTCATCATTCCGCTGGATACGCAACCCTAACCCCTACTTCCGATAACAGACATAGAAATCGGCCTCGATCATGCGGTCCTCTACGGGGTCCCAGAAGTGATGTGCAAAGTAGAGATTGCCGGCGTTGTCGAGCGTGGGCTCACCGGCGAAAAGCGTCAGCACCGTCTCCGGCGGCTGCCATTCGCCGTTCACGTACAAGGACCGGTGGATCTCGGGCGCGCCAGGTCCGGTGGTGTACCACAACTCGAGCTCGTTCTCGGTCACATACGGCCAGCCCTCGGTGTTCTCGGTGTTCACGGCTGCGATGGGCAGAGGATCCTGCCACACGCCCCCCACCCGTTCCGTCATCCAGATGTCCTTCTCACCCAGGCCACCCTCGCGGCTCGAGTCGAAGGTTATGCGATTGCCATCCAGCGAAACGTGCAGCTCGCCGATGCCGATTTCGAGATTCAACCGCTCATCCACGATGCTCCAATTCAACCATCGGCCGTCGAGAAGGGTGGCGTTCCACATGTCCATCTCGCGGAAATTGCCGGCGCGCACGCTGGCGAACCACATCGTGTCTCCACGAACCGTATGGGCGCCGTCCAGCGAGGGTTCATCGTAGTACGTGAGATAGATGCGCACCGGCTCGGTCCATTCGCCGTCCACCTTGCGGGAATAGTAGATGCCGGTCGAGCGATCGGTGAGTTGATTCTGCAGTGGGGCGTTGGCATCCGGTGTGAACCAGAAGTAGAATTCGGTGCCGTCGGGTGTGATGAAGGGTGAAGCCTCGGCGCCGGCGGTGTTGATCGGTCCCGGCATGGGAACCGGAGGGTCGAAGATATCTGCGAAGGCGGGATGGAGTTGTGGAGGATGGGGATCCGTTTGGGGCGTCATCTTAACAGCGTCACTCGGGATGGCTTCGGCGCGGGACACATTCCCCACGTTTACCCTCACCGATGCCTGCAACGTGCCGCCGTCGAAGCCGGAAGCTACGGCATGCAGTTCGTGAACGCCGTTAGGAACATCATCTGTGAACCAGGGAAGTTCAACCCTGGAGACATCCCCGGATAATTCCCCGATTTTGTGTGCATCATCAACGGCATCCACATAGAACCTCAGACGCTCGACGCCTTCCCCCATCGAGACATCGACCTCGAGCCGTACGATTCCGAACACATCGGCATCCGATGAAGGGCTGAGCCACTTGAGTGCATCCTGCTCCGAGCAGGACAGCAGGGAAAGGACGATCACCAGAAGGACTAAGATGGGGATGGTCCTTGTGATGCGATTCATGGACATGGCTGCCGCCTCCTCAACGGTACGGATTCCTACAGTCAAGCGGAAGAAGACGATGAGAAAGGCGCGGCATTGAATGCGTGCCATCTGCGGCTCCGATTCCTGGCAGTTGCGCGCCTCCCCTCTGGAGCCCCCTATGCTAAGGCTATAAATTTACAATAAATATTTACTAATGCTATTAAAGCGATTCGGCGAGTTGGAAGAAGTCTCAACTCGCCTCTCGCCTGTCCCTTGCTCGGAACCATCAAGTTCGATGGGCGCGGTAACTTTAGGGAACGATCACCCGCAACAAATAGGTCTCTACGGGGTCTTCTGGCTCCCAGGGGCGCCAATAGACCAGTTCCAGGTCCATCTCTCCCGAGGCCACAGGCTCGAAGTGCAACACCTGGATTCCCGGCGAACCGGGAAGGTTTGATTCGACCTCAAAATTGATATCGCCTACTTGACGCAGCACGGCTTCGTTGATTTCCAATACTTCCCAACTGAAGCCGGTGCTGGGATTGCCTTCGAGACGGATGGTCAAAGTCTGGTCCGTGTGAAGCATTATCTGGCTTCCGTTGTTGTTGTCATCCAGCACGATCTCACTGGGTCGACCGCAGCTGGAAAGCGCCAAGACTCCCATGACCAGCAACGAGAGCCCGATCAGCAGCTTTGTCCTCATAGCTAACCTCCAGCATGATTGCGGAGTCGCAAAGAATGTTCCTCCGCGTGGTAGACGTTCATAAATTAATCAGGGTTCCAGGCAACGAATAGATGATCCTGAGTTTTGATTTCCGACACCGGCTTGAAAATATCATAAGGCGGTCGCCCATTTAAGGCAACCGCCTTTGATCATACATCCATGAATATGCGCGTTCAGCCTGTGGATTACCCAGCGATCGGCAGCAATGCCTGTCGATGCTGGATGATTATCCCTGACTGGCTTCTTTGCTTGGTCCTGCTACTCGCGGTCCAGGGTTCTCGTTCCGCTCGAACCGGCGGTGTTGGTCCACTCACAATTCAGTCGATCACCAACCAGAGACGTCATCGTGTAGGTAATCGTGAGATCATTGGCCGCCAAGTAGTACGACCATTTGATGCGAGTGCCATCCCACTCTGAGAGCGTAACCGGACGGATTTCTCTGTCTTCCGTATCGTACATCGAGGCCACCATGAATTCGTAACCCGTCCAGATGATCGTCGTCATGGTTGTTGTGGTCGTGTTGTACCACTGTCCCGCCAGGTTGATCGGTGGTTCAGAAGGCGGAGCCGTGACGACTCTGGTTACCGGGATCTCAACGACGCGGGTGACTTCCCGGATCACCGGTGTGGGGGTCGGTCCAAAAAGCGACGAGGTGCTACAGGCAAGCGTTGCCAAGATGATGACCGCGAACGCCATCGCTTTGGTCCAATTTCGATTCCATCGAGAGTACATGGGTTCCTCCTGAGGTATCGTGAACTCACCTTTTCCGAAACGAGCAGCCCCTTGGCACGCTGTTTACGTTATGGGCATCAGGCTCAATGCAATTTGGGAAACCCCCATCCCAATGCGCGATTTCGTCCGACAAGTTCACCCATTCCGGATTACCGATTGTCCTATACTTTCCAGCCTAGAACAAGCGAAGCTTTTCATTCCTGAGGGAAAGTAAGCGCCATCCATCGCTGCGATACAGCCTGAAAGGTTCTCGGAACCTTTCAGGCTGGCCATGTTTCCCTTCATGCCGCGGTGAATGCTTGGTTTCACAGAAGCGAACACTCCTGGGAATAATTGGACGTTTGGTTAGCGGGTTGTCTACCCCTATCGGCGCGTGAGTGTTCTCGTCCCCGTGGCGTTATTGGTGTTGACCCAATCGCAATTCAGGTTATCCCCAACCAGCGAGGTCATCGTGTAGGTAATTGTCAGACCATTGGATTCCAGGTAGTACGACCACGTGATGCGGGTCCCGTCCCATTCCGAGAAGGTGATCGGGCGGTCTTCCTGATCTTCCGTATCGTACATCGAGACAACTCGAAACTCGTCGTCCTCCCAGACGATCGTCGTCACGGTGGTCGTGACCGAGTTATACCATTCGCCTGCGAGATCAATCGGCGGTTCGGACTCGAAGAAGGATTCGACGAAGTTGCAGGAAAGCATGGTCAAGATGACGAGAACAAACACCGTCCACTTAACCCAATTCCGATTCAATCTAGAAAACATTGGTTCCTCCAAAGGATTCTTGATATCACCTTTACGAAAATCAGCAGGTCCAAAGCCCCCGTCGGATTGAAGAACGGGAATTCCATTGGAAGCGGGAATCCCCCCATCCCGATCCTGGATCAACCCAATTTGTTGGCGTTGAGCCTCCTACAGGAATCAAGGAAGGCCAATCGCAAGCAACGATCCTTGATTCTTCTTCGTTTAATACTCCTGACGCTCCATGATCCTCGTACCGGATCGGTCGTGATCGTTGAACCAATCACAATGCAGGCTATCCCCGACCAAGGAAGTCATTGTAAAGGTTACGGTGTAATCCGTGGAAGGCACATAGTAAGTCCAGCGGATTCGAGTGCCATTCCAATCCGATTCTAGCACCGGGTAGACATCCCCATCATCCGTATCCACGACCGAAATGACCCTGAACTGGTCATGCTCCCATATGATTGTCGTGCGCGAATGTGTCGAGGGGTTGTACCAAATCCCAGCCAGGTCGATGGGCGGGGCTGACGACCCGACAGGGACAACGACGGTTACGGGTATTTCCACGATGCGAGTAACTTCCACCTGGCGAGTAACTTCCACCTGGCGGGTAACTTCCACCTCACGTATCTCCGCGGTTGGGGTTGGTCCGAACAATGTTGAAAAACTGCAGGAAACTGTCGCCAGGATGACCAGCGCAATCGCCAACCCCTTGGTCCATGCTCGATTCAAACTTGATGGCATTGAACTGCTCCGATGCAATCGGGGTCACCTTTCCGCATTAAGGCAACCCGTGAATTGATGTCAGGAAAAATCGATTCGGCACGAAGATTTCACCAGCCTTCACAGTCACACGAATTCCGGCAGAAGGCAAAGTTATCCATCGCAAACCGCGATCCTCGCTCATCTTCGTGATTAATATTCCTGACGTTCCATGATCCTCGTACCCGATCGGTCGTGATCGTTGAACCAATCGCAGTAGAGTTCGTCTCCTTCCAGCGAGGTCATCGTGAAGGTGACGTTGTAGGTCGTATCCGGGACGTAGTAAGACCAGCGGATGCGGGTGCCGTTCCAATCCGATGCCGTCACCGGATACACGTCTCCATCATCCGTATCCACAACCGAGATGACTCTGAACTCGTTGTTGTCCCAGATAATCGTCGTGCGCGAATGCGTCGAGGGGTTGTACCAAATCCCAGCCAGATCGATCGGTGGACCTGCAGGCTCAACGGTGACGATTCGCGTGACCTCAACTTCCTGGATTTCGGGGGTAACCCCGAACAAATCCGAGAAATTGCAGGAAAGGGTCGCCAGGATGACAAGAGCGAAGAACAATGCCTTGATCCAGTTTCGATTCCAACTTGAGCGCATTTATGCCTCCAGATTCCAAGAAAACTCTCGTTCGTTCCCTGCATGCGAAGCAGGTTCTAGGCAGGTACCTCCTCCAGCAAAGGGAGGATATTTCCGAGCGTGGCAATAAAACCAAGCTCTGCAAGTACCAACAATCCAACGTTATGGTTGACAGGTCCATACCAAGGATCTGTCAGATCAGCTTGGCTCCTTGAGCCTCCTGATCTACCGGCGTTCCAGCGTTCTCGTTCCGGATCGATCGTGGTCGTTGAACCAACTGCAATGCAGTAAATCCCCTTCGAGGTATTCCATGGTGAAGGTAACGGTGTAGTCCGTGGAAGGCACGTAATACGTCCATCGGATGCGTGTGCCATTCCAATCGGATTCCTGGACTGGACGAACTTCACCGTCATCCGTATCAACGACGGATATGACTCTGAATTCGTCATCCTCCCAGACGATGGTCGACTCGGAGTGTGTCATCGGATTGAACCAAACACCAGCCAGATCAATAGGCGGCTCAGATTCAGTGAAAAGGGATTCGACGAAATTACAGGAAATCGTTGCCAAGACAATCAACATCAAGATGAATATAAATCCCCATTTCATGCGTCTTTCGAATAGCATATTTCCTCCATGTTGGTTACCACTGCTGGATAACCGTGTACAATCCAATCCTTGGAATCGATATACTCCGCAACGGATTGGGGCACGGAAATACCAAGCAAACCATTGAATTGCATCCCCTACGGTTGTGCTCCCCCCACAGGGAAATGGATTATCGCATGACCTGCCCGGCTGAGCAAATGGATGTTTGTCAGCAGAGTAGGAGGATGTTTGGTCTGGTACGGATATGCGTGTCAAACCTTGGCGGTTGGATACGTGTCGGGTTTGTATTCCTCGGATAGCCGCTTACTGTCGCTCCAAGGTCCTGGTTCCCGACATCCCGTGATCGCTATACCATTCGCAATTTAAATTATCCCCAACCAGTGAGGTCATGGTAAATACGACGTTGTAAGTCGTATCGGGGACGTAATAACCCCATTGAATGACGCTGCCGTTCCAATTGGATGCCGTAATGGGATAAACATCACCATCATCCAAGTCGATCACCGACACAGCCGAAAAAAGATGGCCTGTCCAGATGATCGTGGTCACGGAATGTGTGGATGGGTTGTACCAAACCCCCTCCAAGTCCATCGGAGGTGGTTGTGGAACAGCAGTAACCACACGGGTTACCGGTACCTCTACTAACGCGTGACTTCTACTCGGCGAGTTACCTCCACGACCACCGGCTCAACCGGATTATTGACAATGACGGTCTCACGCACGATGCGTGTAACTTCGACAGTCGAATCTCCGGAATCCGAGGCTACGGAATAGCCAAGGAATGAGCACGAAACCACGGTCAGCAGGATCGTTAGCCACGCCCCCAGTTTGAGCCAACGGGTTTTCTGTCTCAGGTGCATAAGTACATCCTAAGTTCCGTGCGCTGGACATCCGCCTACTCACGTGCTCCGCATTACGGCAGGCAATCCAAGATGGATTGGGGATGGAAGGAGAGCAGACTCCCTAAAGATGGGAAGGATTTTCGCACAATCCGCATCTTTCGCCAAGTTATACACCTTGGCTATGGAAACACTCTACAGTTGGATTTCATTCGAGCGTGGATGGGAGACTCGAGTAGCACTTCAACACATTGCCCCGCTCGATCTCCCCCAGGCATCGGTTGCAGGATTCACATTGCGCAGGAGCGCGATCCCCGGCCTTCCAGCGCATAGGCAGCCCTGGTTCGCGGATCAGCGGCCGCGCTAAGGATATGAAATCCGCCCAGCCCTGCTTGAGGACCCTCTCCGCTGTCTCCAGGCGGCGAATGCCGCCCACAAGAAACAGGGGGATCGATAAACTCGGTTTCAACCGCCGGACATGGTCGAGAAAAAAGGCCTCTTGAAAACGCGTCCACGGCCGCTGGATTCCCAGAGCAAGCCGGAAGTAGAGTCGCGCCAGGAAACCTCTTCCCCGACTCAGGATTGCAATCGGTGCCTCGCCTCGACTCATGTTGAGCGCCGTTTCGTTCACCCCTCCGGTGATCTCCAAGCCATCCAAGCCCATTGCGTTCAGCCTCTGAGCGGCCTGGTAGGCTTCGCTGGGGCGCAAGCCGATGCCCAGGTAGTCATCCACATTGAGCTTGCACAGGACCGGGAAATCATCGCCTACATTCTGGCGCACGGCGCGATACACCTCGCCCAGAAAGCGAAAGCGGCGTTTTCGATCACCGCCCCAGGCATCGCGCCGCCGGTTGGTCAGCGGAGATAGGAAGCTGGAGATCAAGTATCCATGACCGGCGTGGATCTGGACGGCGTCGAAGCCAGCCTGCTTGGCACGCCCGGCAGCCGCGCCGAAATCCTGGATCGTGGAGAGGATCTCCTCCTCACGCATGCTTCGGGAAAGCGTGAAGTAGAGGAAACTGGGCGTTGTCGATGGGGAGAGCGCGCGGCCCCCAACACGCACTGCGGGATGGGTTTGTCTTCCACCATAGGCAAGCTGCAAGGCGATGGCCGCACCTTGGGCTTGCACAGCCTCCGTGACACGTCTCCATGCCGCAATGACGCCGTCGTTGTGGATGCCGTGCTGGCGCATATAGGACTTTCCCGCCCGGCTCACGTACGCCAAGCCCGTGACGAGCAGCCCCGCGCCCCCGCGCGCCAGTCGCTGATAGAACGTCAGCGTGGCATCGCTTGGAAGACCCTCCGGGGAACCCATGTTCTCCAGAGTTCCCGATTTGACAATGCGATTGCGCAACTGCAATCGCCCCAACACAGCCGGCTCAAAGAGCTTGGACAAAGGGATTTTCTCCATTGGATTTTACGCATGCCTGGACATCCGCTTTACGGATGTCCACAGAACATGCGGATTGTAGCTTATTTCGGTCCGGCTGTGCGCATCCAACCCAGGGACAGTGAAATCCGAGAATCAAAACATCACGCCTTGCAAACACGAAGAAAGTGACTTGTGAGAAGCCCCGCGATCCTCTACACTTAAGCCGATCGCTGGACGGACCCAGCACCGGATGGTTCCAAGATGCTTCGACCGATCCGGCGCGGCCGCGACTCCTTCAGCCGCGGTCTCCTTTGGCAACATAACTCGCAACCACGGAGGTCGATGATGTCCGATCGCAAGAAGGTTTCCCTTCCCGCGCTCTTCAAGAAGGTGAGCGAAGGCAAACCGATCACATTTCTCACCTGCTACGACTACCCCACGGCCTATTTCCAGGAGCAGGCCGAAGTCGACATGATCCTGGTAGGCGACAGCCTGGGGATGACCATGCTGGGCTACGACAGCACACTGCCGGTCACCATGGATGACATGATCCGCCATGCGCAGGCCGTGCGCCGCGGCTCCCCCAACGCCTGGCTGATCGGCGACATGCCCTACATGACCTACCAGCCCAGCGTCGAATCCGCCATCCGCAACGCCGGCCGTTTCATGGCCGAGGCGGGCTGTGATGCTGTCAAGCTGGAAGGCGGCGCCGAGATGGCTGACCGCCTGGCCGGCATCGTGGCGGCGGGCATCCCCGCCATGGGACATCTCGGGCTGACACCACAAAGCGCAAGTGCGCTGGGAGGCTTCCGGCTTCAGGGCAAAGGCGCGCTGCAGGCCAAGAAGATCGTGGATGACGCCAAAGCCCTGGAGGATGCCGGCGCCTTCGCCATCCTGCTGGAACTGGTTCCCGACCGCCTGTGCAAGCTGATCACGGAGCGCGCGGAAAATTGTTTCATCATCGGCCTGGGCTCGGGTCTCGACGCCCATGGCCAACTCCTGATCTATCACGACATGTTCGGTTTGTATCCGAAATTCAAGCCGCGCATGGCGAAGGTCTACGCTGAGGCTGGAACCGTCATCCAGGATGGACTCAAGCAGTACGTCAAAGAGGTCACCGAACGAACCTTCCCCAAAGAGGACAACTGGTTCGGCATGCCTGACGAGGAGTATGAGGAACTCATCCGACTCTTGAAGTAATCCAGTCCTATCTTCCGCCCGAGACGGGCAAACATGGAGGCTTTGATGATAGAAGAACTGCGCCAAAGGCTCAAGATCCCCACCGAGCAATTGGAAGCCATCAATGAGGTGCTGCTGGATCCCAACATGGAAGCCATCAACAGCTTCTTGGAGATCGTAGCCCGTTATGGCACACCTGAGGAAATCAACCGCAAGGCTGATAAGGCTCGCCAGCTGGATGCACTTCGCAAGAAGACCGAAGCCATCAATCCCGAATACCTCAAGGATTTGGACTGGCTGACCGAACAGCGCGACAACAACGCCTTCATCAGCGAGGCGGACTATCGGCGTCGCGTGTTGGGCGACAAAGCCGATAAGATGAAATTCAAGGACGAGTATGCCGTCACGCTGGAACTCAGCGCCTGCCAGTATTTCCCCTGGTTGATCGAAATCGCCAAGCGAGCCCTGGACCGCCAGGAGCTTGTTCCCGGCCGCTTCATTCGAGTGCGCCGTATGAAGGAACAGGAAGCCGATGGCGATCTACCAGCTTTCGCTGCCGCCATGCAGATCATCGGCTCCAGCTTCGTCGAGACGCTGGACACCAAGGGCACAGATGGCTCCAACGTTCACCTGGGCGGACCGGAGACGATCACAGGCTATTTCGGCGGTGTGGGGCAACCCAACGAACACGCCCTCCAATGGCTCGATGAATACCTCTACTACTACACCACCTACGGCACTCGCCAGGTGTTGAACGTCAACCCGGGTACGATCCTGCTGGGCATCCTGCTGCACCGCCTGGGCGTGGACATGGAATACAAGATCAGCGTCTACACCGGCCACGACAATCCCTACGCCGCCATGTGGACGCTGTTCGCTGCGAAACTCTTCTCGCGCCAAGATGGAACCTCACCGCTCATCGGTTTCAACTGGAGCAACTCGGTCAATAACGAGACCATGGAGATCACCGATCAATTTCGTAAATCGCTGGACTTCGAAGAAGTCGTGCGCTATGAGCACCACATCGTCGAGACCTACAAGAGCATCGTCATTCAGCCCTACAACCGGCGCGACGAACTGCTCGAGATCGCCGACCACGTCGCCAACATCTCCGCCAAGCATGAAGGCGCGGATCCGGAGGTCGACGTCACCCGCGAACATCCCTCCGACATCCTGGACTACTTCCGTGAGAAAGAGGAGATCATCGCCTCCGGTGATTGGGGCCATCTGACATTGAACTTGCTCGACAAGTTCGATTCTCTCAACAAGACAGCCTGGCAGCTGACTGAGCGCGGACTATCGTTCATCGCCGCGCCCAATTTGCACCACAAGTGACAGGAAGCGTTTCGCAATCGGAGGACACCAACGCATCCTTGTCGAACCAGAGATTGACCGTCCGCGAGGTCTGGTGGAGCACGATCCTCTTCGGCCTGCTGGGCCTCGCGGTATCGATTCCCCTCATCGGGTGCTTCGATTTCGAACGATTCCAAACCGCAGCGCGCGCCGTGGGTCTCGCCAGTGCACTGTTCTGGACACTCTTCGGTGTGACCATGCTGTTCGTCTTCTGGGATCGCTACTACCACTACTTCTACCCATCCTGGATACGCATCACAGCGCCCCTCACGGTCCTGCTGTACACCGGTCTGGGGATGGGCATGGGATGGCTGGCGCTCCAGCTTCCCGGCAAACCACTGCTGTGGTTCGTGCTGCTGGGTGGAGTGGAAGGCATGCTCGAGCATGTCCTGGGAATTTTCATGCTGGGCATCGTGGACAAAGTTCCCTTTCTGCGGGGGCTCCCCTCCCTTCCACTGATCGTGTTTTCCTTCTTCGAATACATCCTATATTGGGCCATCGTCGGCTGGGGTGCTTTGGGCATCACGTGTTTGTGGAACTGACCAGCATTTGCGCCTTTCCGCATCCGTCGAAACCGCTCCCAGCGAAGGGTGTGCAGCGTTTGCGGAAGCGCCAAAGTCCGGAACTCGTGTGATAAACTTGATCCCACAAGCCCCCATCGGGGCTGTTGTATGGATGAACAGGAATCCTTCCAATCCACCATCGTTCTGAGGAGAACGTGTCATGAAGTCTTTCACCAAAGCTCTGCTGAAAGCCCTGAGCATCGAAGAGATCAACGCAGGAGCTTGTTCTGGTCCTGATGCTTGGATGAAAGATCCCAAGGGCAAGGAGTTAGTTTCGACCAATCCCGCGAACAACGAACCGATCGCCAAGGTGATCCAAGCCACACCCGAGATCTACAAGCAGGTTGCTGCTTCCGCTCAAAAAGCCTTCCTGAGCTGGCGAGAGATCCCCGCGCCCAAACGCGGCCAGGTTGTACGCGATTTGGGCAACGCCCTGCGCGAATTCAAGGAACCTCTGGGCGACTTGGTCGGCTTGGAGATGGGTAAGATCCGCGTCGAGGGCCATGGCGAGGTACAGGAGATGATCGACATCTGCGATTTCGCCGTCGGTCTTTCCCGCCAACTCTACGGGATGACGATGCAATCCGAGCGCCCCCGCCATCGCATGTACGAGCAGTGGCACCCGCTGGGCGTAGTTGGTGTGATCACGTCTTTTAATTTCCCGGTGGCCGTTTGGGCCTGGAACTCCGCCATTGCCGCAGTCTGCGGGGATCCGGTTCTCTGGAAGCCCTCCAGCAGTGTTCCGTTGACCGCCATCGCAGTGCAGCACATTTCCAACCGCGTCATGGCTGATCACGGCTTGCAGGGTGTTTTCTCGTTGGTCATCGGATCAGGGCGTGATGTAGGCGAATTGTTGCTCAACGATCCCCAGATTCCCCTGGTTTCGTTCACCGGATCGACAAACATCGGACGCCACGTCTCCGAAACCGTCGCCCGTCGATTTGGGCGCAGCATTCTCGAGCTGGGCGGCAACAACGCCATCATCGTCGGGCCAGACGCCGACCTGAAGCTGGCGGTGCGCGCCATTCTCTTCGGCGCCGTGGGCACGGCGGGGCAGCGATGCACCACCACCCGGCGTATCATCATGCACAAGGACATCGCCGCCGATCTCACCAAGCGCCTCGTGGATGGCTACAAGCAGGTGAACATCGGCGATCCGCTCCAGGAAGGCGTTCTCATGGGACCTCTGGTCGACGGCTCGGCAGTGGAGGAGATGCTCGCAGCGGTGAAGCAAGCCAAGGCCGACGGCGGCGATGTGCTCACCGGCGGCGAAGCCCTACCCGATCTGGGTCCCAATTTCGTGGAGCCAACGATCATCAAGATGCCGGCTCAGAGCGAGATCGTCAAGCAGGAGACGTTTGCACCCATCCTCTACCTGCTCGAATACGAGAGCATCGAGCAGGCCATAGCGCTGCACAACGGCGTGCCCCAGGGGCTCTCCAGCGCCATTTTCACGAACAGCATGCGTGAGATGGAGCTCTTCCTCTCCGGTGCAGGTTCGGATTGCGGCATCGCCAACGTCAACATCGGCACCTCCGGCGCTGAGATCGGCGGCGCCTTTGGCGGTGAGAAGGAAACCGGAGGCGGGCGCGAAGCCGGATCGGATTCATGGAAGGCTTACATGCGCCGCCAGACCAACACCATCAACTGGTCCACCGAGCTGCCTCTGGCGCAGGGAATCCAGTTCGGCGAGTAATTAACCCCACCCTCACGCACATGCTTAATTCCCGTGGTCCGATGGAACCATCGGACCACGTTGGATTCCCAGACCAGGTTGCCAGCATGAATCCCCTTGCGGGCTCTTTGCCGACGCGACCTGTCCGTGGCTTCGTCCACAATCGGCTCGATGCTGTTCCGTCCCTGCAGGCTTTTCCCCTCGATGCCCCGGGTTGGGGGGATGCGCTCTCGCTCCCATCCCACATGTGAGATGCCGCGCCAGAGTTGACGGGACTCAGCGCATCGCGGATTCAACCTCCGCCGGCAAGTTTCATGACAGGACGACGGCTGAACATCTGCCTGCAAAGCCACAGGGGATTTCCTCAATGCATCCCCCCAAGAGACTATGACATGCCGTGAGAATAACATCTTCCTAAACTATTCCTAACCATTAACTAGTACCTTTATCCTTCTGTGGAAAGCGGTTGAATGTGAGTATCATCTGGATGATGGAAGCACGTAATCGCGAAACGGACGATCACGACCGAAGCGCGCTTATGTCCCGCGTCGAGGAAGCCATAAGACAAACCTCGGGTGAGGACGGAGGTCCTTCCGCGCTTGCTCGTCTTTCGAATGCTCGTCAGCGCCTGTATTCAGCAGCGATTGCCTTCTGCGAGGGGCATATCAGCGAGGGGCAATTACGGGCCATGCGAGAACTGCTCCGCGAACACGAGCAACAATTTATCGAGTTGGGTGAAATCAACGTACCGCCATTCATCCAGGAATTGGAACTCGGGGATGCGCCATCGAAACCGATGGAAGATGAAACCGAACCCGATGCTGCCGCTGCTCCAGAAATCGCAACAGAAATCCAAGAGCCCCCCGTCGCTTCAACCCCCATGTCTGAGCCGGTTTCGCAAGCACTCCCAGAAGAAGATCTGGATCCATCCATCCAGGAGAAGCTGGATTCGCTGGAAATCAAGATTCAACGCCTGGAGGAGGACATTCAGAAGGGACGTATCAATCCGGCTCAGTATCGCGCGCTGCAACGGCATTTTGAGGAGCAACGTTCAATTGCCGTCGAGCTGCACAAGAAGCATCCCGAAAGCGAGCGTTGGCGCGTTGTCCTGGACAGCGGCAAGACCACGTTTCTGATGCAGGTCAACGAAGCCATCTGCCATGGCATTTCCTGCTTCGAGTACGAAACTCAAAGAGCGCTCTTCCAAGAAGGGCGGATACCGAAAGAATCCCAAGCGGGAACCGGCTTCCTGGGTGCGTTCAGCGGACCCATGCCCGAGGAACAGACCAAGCGTATGTTCGGTACGCAGACCGAAGACGGCACCACGCTGCTGCTGATTCCAGGTCAATACTCCGCGGTGTTGGCAGCGTTCTCGAAGGAACCTCCCGAATGGCAGGCGCGCGCCTTGCGGGAGGTGCATCGAAATTTCGAGTACATCAATCGATCCGTGTTCTGCGATGGAGTGGATCGGCCCCTGGTCCTCCCCGACCTGAGTAATTTCATCCGCTCTCAATCCACAGAGAGTTAGGTTTCTTTCCACACGATCCCAAGTACAATTAACGACTGCAGACAATCCTTGCTACTCCTTCAATCGAATGGACGACGCAAGCGGGATTGATTGTGGATTGCATAACACACGTCAGAGTGTCATGCTAGCGAGGACTGGGATCATCAATGCAAGCAATCGCTGCCTGCAAAGAGCCTGAAGAACGGGATTTCATAGCCCACACGCTTCATCGAGCCGGGTTCAACGTTCGACTTAAAGCGGATCCTGCCAAACTCGCAGCCCAATGGTCTGAGAATCCGGCGGATTTGGTTGTGCTGGGTGGGAGTCCTTCCCCTGACCTCGAGGCAGCGATCAAGGCCCTGCGTAACGCCGCCCGTGCGGCGTTGATCGTGCTCATCGAAGCTCCCAGCGAAAATCAAATCAGCTCCTTGCTGGAAGCCGGAGCCGATTTGGTACTCCAAACACCCATCGGTCCCAAATTACTGGCAAGTTATTGCCATGCCTTACTGCGGCGCAGCGGTGGAATTCCGGCGTTCACGCTTCCCACTCTGGACTTGGGCGACATCGCGCTGAATCCCTCAACCAGGAACGTAACCATCCAAGATCAACCGCCAACGCGCTTGACGCAACTGGAATTTCGTCTGCTCTACACACTCATGACCCATCGCGGACAGGTGATCCCTTCGGAGGTTATCGTCGAACGCGTGTGGGGGTACTCCGAAGGCGGCAACAGGGAGCTTGTGAGAGGCTTGGTGAGCAGGTTACGGGCGAAGATCGAACCCGATCCTTCGCAACCACGATTCATCCACACCATCCCCGGCGTGGGATACATTTTCGACATGGAATCCCCCTGACGCAATGCTTTTCGCGCATCATTCGTGTTTTTTATACAATTTCTGTATATGCCTTGCACGTGATTGCAACAAATCGACCGTATGATCTGGGCGCGAATCCATTGCATCGCGGGAGGTTTATCATGACCAAGGGCTTCTGCCCCGAATGCGATAGCAGCATCAATTTCGGTAACAATCTGCGCAAGGGACTTCTCGTCACCTGCCCAAATTGTGGCGCCTACTTGAAGGTAATCTCCGAGTCGCCGATCGAACTCGATTGGGCCGACGACGACTGGGATGATTTTAACGACGATGAGGAATACGACGACGATTAACCACAGCATTTCCCCGATATGATTTTGAATTGAGATCGGGATTGATCCGAAACTGATGCACAACTGAAGAACAGCAGCCGCTTGCATTCGCGCGGCTGCTGTTTCCATTTCCGGAGCAGGATTCCGACAATCCTGGCGATTGGCAGAGTCTTGCCTGCTACTGAATAGCGAGTTTCCACCTCAGTTCAAGATTTCGATGTTGGGTTCCAGTGGGATACGCTCGATCAGGTCCAGAAAATCCTGGGAGGTCACCTCGCTCTGGGGTTTGTCCATCAGTGACAGCATCGTGGCCTCCATGACATTCGTACCGAAGCTGCGCCCTTCGAGGCGCGGCGTGGTCGTGACCAGGATGTGCAGGCCCCGTTGACGTAACTCCTCGACGTTGCGCGCCGTGGTCGTGTTGGTAACGATGATCTTGCCGCGCAAATCATCGGGCATGTGCTGCCGGATCTGTAGGAAATCACCGGCGATCAACCCCGCCTGCCGGTAGTACTTATCCCACTTGGCTTCGGGCTCCTTATCCTGCTGAGCGCCCAGCGGATAGAACCACATATAGGGAAGCTGTGTGATGACCGGAAGCAGGATGGCTGCCAGCAGGCGGACGGTGGACAGGCGGTGCACGGCGATGGGCAGGTTCATGGTGAACATGAAATCGCCAAACACAGGTTCGCACCCCGCCTCAACGAGAGCGGCGGCCATGTGGTAGCGATCGACAGCGTTCGTCTTCAGCGCCTTCATGCCCACCAGTGTCTTGTCTTCCTTGTTGAGATGCTTCTCGAGGGCCACCATGGCGCGTTTTGCCAGCAGCCCCTTGACGCCGTTCCCATCCCCTACTTTGCTGATCTTGATCGCCTCGCGTATGCGCTTGATGTCGCGGAAATAATAGCGTCGCTTGCCGACTTCCAGATAGAACTCCGCTCCCCCTACTCCAAACGCGTCCACCTTGCCGTCGAATTCGTAGTATCTCTGGACCGCAAGATCGAAATCCCCGTCCGTGCCTTGGCGTGAAAGCTCGAATTCCTCTCCCAGGAAGGTGCGCCTGGTGGTGTGATCCCTGGACGAGGATCCTACGCTGATGGAAAGTACTTTCTTCATAAAACACTCCCTTTAGGCTGCCCGACATGCAGGCGATGTTCGATCAGGATGTTGAAATTCCCGCATTGGCCTGGATTCGATCTCAGATAGCGAAACGCAGTCACCAGCCGGTCGAGATTGCACGCGCAACGATCACGAGAAGCAAAACAAACCGAGAAGACTCAAACGCCCGCCTGAGGAAGATCGGAGGGGAATGTATCGGGGCGATGGATGTTCGATGCGCTGCTCGACCCTGCACCAGATTTGGCTAGGAGAAGATGTCTCTCTTGCGAAACGGTGAAAGCAGGAACCGTCCCAGAGCCCTTGTTGGAGTAAGCCACGAAATCGTCGCTCCGTTCTTCCGATTGTGCAAGATCCTTTCCGCCAACCAGGGAGTGACGGTTTCGACGCGATCAGCGATCAGATTGAAGATGCGCTTGGCTCGTTCCCAATCCTGAGGACGATCCGTGTACTGATTGGTGATCAGATCGGTGATCACCATCCCAGGACTGATGGCGCCCACGATCAGGGGCAAGTCACGTACCTCACGCACCAGTGCCTTGGTCAGATAACTCACAGCACGTTTCGAAGTACTGTAGAGCGCAAGCCCGGGAATGCGAAATCCATCACTGCCGGCCCCGAACATGTTGTACAGCGCGCCGGAGCCCTGTTGGAGCATCCCCGGTATGGCCACCATGATGCCGTTGACCGTTCCGATAACGTTGGTTGCGATGATAATCCTGGCGTCGTCGGGAACCTGCTCCCAGATCCGGGTTTGCGATTGTCCCACACCGGCATTGTTGATCCAAATCCCGATGCTTCCGAAGCGCGCCTGGGCCGCATCCCAGAGCGCTTGCACTTGTCCATAATCGCAAACATCGCACGGCCATCCATGGATGCGCTCGCGATCATGCCTGGCGCCCAATCTGGTCATCGCTGCATCGACGCTCTCCTGCGTTCGACCGCTTACGATCACAGCACAGTCATGATCTAGAAAGGAATCAGCCAGTCCATAGCCAATACCGCGCGTGCTTCCGGTGATGACGATTACCTTCATGGTTTCCCTCGGATTGAAAAGGATGTTCCCTAAGTATACGCAAAGCAGGCAATCAACGCACAGGAAGATGGAGACGCAGATCAGCCGATCCACAAGCATTCCTTGACAAAACCGCAATATGATGATAGAGTACTCTGTACCACAGAGTACTCTAAGGGAAGAGATCAATCCCAAGAACAGATGGAGGAACGACATCATGGAAATATCCAAACACGAAGCAAGGCAGGCGCTGGATGCCATACAAAATATCCGCCAACAGATGCGCAGGGCGATCGCCATGGGAAGCGCACCCTACTACATGATCCTGTGGGGAGCGATCTGGTTCGTGGGTTATATCTGCAGCCATTTCATCCGCAATGCCAACCTCGGTTGGATCTGGTTGGGCCTTGTCGGCATGGGCAGCCTGCTTTCGTTCATCATCGGCATGCGCTTCCGAACGAAGATGCGCTCGGAGAGTTCGCCTCGCTTCATGTACCTGTGGGTTGCCATCACGATCTATGCTGCCCTGGTTTGGTGGGTCGCAGCGCCCACGCGAGGGGAGCAGGCATCCATGTTGATCGTCGCCTTCTGCATGTTCGGCTATGTGATCACCGGCATCTGGGTGGAACCATCTGCGGCCTGGGTGGGCATCATCGTAACTGTCATGGCTGTGATCGGGTATGCATGCTTCCTGCCCTATTTCTCTCTGTGGATGGCTTTCCTCGGTGGAGGCACCTTGATCTTGAGTGGTTTCTACATCCTGCACCGGTGGAGAAAGCCCCATCCGGGAGAAAAGCTCCATGGTTGATTTGAACGAACTCATCCATCAACCCGTTCGCCTGCGCATCATGGCCGCATTGGTCACGCTTGAAGGGGATCTCGAGCTGGAATTCACCTACCTGCGAGATCTGTTGGACGTGACCGACGGCAACCTGGGCGCCCACCTGCGCAAGCTCGAGGAAGCCGGCTACGTTGAATTGGTCAAGACCTTCGTGGCTCGCAAACCGCACACCTACATCGCCATCACGGCTTTCGGTCGGAATGCATTCGAGAAGCACGTCAGCGCACTGGAAGCCATCACGAGCGGCGAAGAAAGCAGGGCAAACTAGGATGCTCACGATAGGCACAATCAGCCGTCCTATCCTTCTACAAAGCAAGAGGACATGCATGGTGGTCAAACAAAACTACATGCCGCTGCGAGAGGGTGGATCGAAAATTTCATTTGGAGGACAGAATGACTTCCATTATTAAGGTTCAGGATTTACGAAAGACATACGATGACGTCGTGGCGGTCGACGGCATCAGCTTCGAGGTGGCCGAGGGAGAGATCTTCGGCATGGTCGGCCCGAATGGCGCCGGCAAGACGACCACCATCGAATGCATCGAAGGATTGCGAAACGCAGATAGCGGCCAGATGAGCATCTTCGATCTGGATCCCCAGCATGACCGCAGCAGGATCGCTGAACGCATCGGGATCCAATTGCAGCAATCAGCGCTTCCGGCAAGAATACGCGTCTCCGAAGCGCTTGTGCTGTTTGCGTCCTTCTACCAACGCCAGGCCGATCCCCAGGAACTGCTGAAACGCCTGGGACTAACCGAGAAGCGATCCTCGGCATACGCCAAGCTGTCCGGAGGCCAGAAGCAGCGCTTGTTCATCGCCCTGGCGCTGATCAATTCACCCGAAGTGGTCTTTCTTGACGAGCTCACTACCGGCCTGGATCCACAAGCCCGGCGGGCGATGTGGGACCTCGTGCGCGACATTCGTGAGCAGGGAAGAACGGTCTTCCTTACAACGCATTACATGGAAGAGGCCGAGCGCCTATGCGATCGGGTGGCGATCCTCGACCATGGCCGCATCGTAGCCCTGGACACTCCCGAGGCGCTGATACGCTCACTAGGAGTGGAAAGCAGGCTCGTGTTCACCCTGCCCAACGGCAGTGACGACCTTTCCTTGCAGGATCTCCCTCAGGTCAGCCGTGTGGAAACGAGCGGCGATCGTGTCGTGGTTTATGGAAGCAAAGAGGGTCTTGCCAGCGCCGTCCTCAACGCGCTCGAAGATGCCGGCATCGACTTCCAGGATCTGCGCACCGAGCAACCCAATCTTGAAGACGTCTTCCTGGCTCTCACCGGTCGGGAGATGCGGGAGTAATGAACATGCGTGGTTTGATACGACTCACCATCACCAACTTGAAGCTCTACATACGCGAACCCGTGTCGGTATTCTTCACCTTGGCCTTCGCTCCGTTGCTGGTCGTGCTCTTCGGTGCCATGTACGGCAACGATCCCAGCCCACTCTTCGGTGGCTACGGCTCCATGGACATTTCCATGCCGGCCTACACGGCATTGATCCTGGGCTCGGTCGGCATCCTCGGCATTCCCATCCAGGTCGGTTCACTGCGCGAGCAGGGCGTTCTTCGCCGCTATCGGACGACTCCCATGAACCCCCTGACCTACATCACTGCGGACGTGATCACCAATCTGATCATGACCCTGCTCGGCATGATCCTTCTGGTCCTGGTGGGCTGGTTGCTGTACAGTGTGCAATTCGAGGGACAGGTATTGAAAGTGATCGGCGCATTAATACTCGGTGGATTGTCGATGTTTTCCTTTGGCTATCTGATCGCCGGGCTTGCTCCCGGAGCACGGGCAGCCCAGGTGATCGGTATGGTGATCTTCTATCCGATGATGTTCCTCTCAGGCGCCGGCATTCCACTCGAGATCATGCCGGAAACCGTGAGGAAGATCTCCGATTTCCTGCCTCTGACCTACGTGGTCAAGCTCCTTCGGGGTCTTTGGTTCGGGGGGAGTTGGGGAGAGCATCTTCTTGAAGTTGCCGTGCTGGTCGGTGTACTCGTGCTCTGCGGTGCCCTCACGGCGCGCTTCTTCCGTTGGGAGTAAGAGTAGCGTTGACCCGTTCGGGGATGAGATCTGCTTGCTTGGGGAGCTCATCCCCGATGGTGTATTTCCTATCCATTAGCCCCCATCTCCATTCAAGCTCCGAATGGTGTTGAGGCATGATCATTGGATTTCTAGGCTTTACGATCAGGCAATCCCGCCTTCATCCAGCGACCGGATGAAGTCCCTGATGAAGGCGTAAGCTCTGCCCATCACCTCGGGATCCATCTTATCGAAGGTGTCTTCGACCTGATGCCAATAGGGCATCTCGCCGTTGGCTCCCATGCCGATGATCGTGATGGCGGGGATGCCCACGCGCAGCGCGTCCGCCATCTCCGTATTGCCGCCGTTGATCTGCGAGGCATGCGCCTTCCACTCCGGATGCTCGGCCGCCAATCGCTCCGCCAATGAAACCAACCGGGCGTCGCTGTGGAAGGGGATCACGATCCCCTCCTGGGTCAACCACGCCGGTCCTGCGCAACCCAGCATCTCGAAGGCAATCGCAATCGGATTCTGCAGATCGCTCCTGTGCTGCCGGAAGAAATCGATGGCGCCGTAATGCTGAACCTCCTCGCAGCCCGTGCATACCAACCAGAGACGCGTGTGCTCGAGTGGCTCGGAATGAAGGGATTCAGCCAGCTCCAGCACGAGCCCGGCGGAGGAAGCGTTGTCGTTGGCGCCGGCGCTGAAGGGCGTCAGATCCGCCTGGATGCACATCGCCGCCAGCAGCACCCCGCAGACAGCGCTGGGGATGCTTGCGAACCAGATCCAGCTCCACTGCATGAAAGCTCCCAGGGTAAAGAGCACCACCTGGATCAGGAAGAACACGAAGGCGATCGTTGTGAAGGCCTGATAGACGGCCACCCAACGTGGTGAACGGAAGATGATCGGCGTTCGATGGCTGTCCACATGCCCGATGAGCACCAGGTCGCGCCTGTGCTCCCCGGCAGGGGAAACCTGTGCAACGACGTTCTGGCTGGGACCCTTGGGGACCAGGCGCCGCAGGAGATTATCGCGGAAGCTGAGTTCCATCAGATCGGAAATCAGGGCGATCAGGGACAGCAGGGCCGCGATGACAGCGCTCGAACGACCTGCAAGAGGGTAGATGGCAAACGCTGCAAGCATGATGATCGATGCCAGAAGGTGGGGATGATAGATCGAACGCGCACTGGTGAAGGGCTCGATCCGTGCCTGCAGTCCCGCCTGATCCATCACGCGCCTGCAGTATTCCGAAGCGCGGCGCTCTTCAGGTGTGGTCGAACCGCGCGGCCCGATCTCCTCGGCGAGGGCGCGCACGTGCTCTAGCCAGTGCCCGACATGATCTTTCCACTCCTGGGCCATCCTCTCCTCCTCGAATTCATTTCTGCAGAGCCTATTCTCGCACAGTTCGCAATTGGAGCCAGCCTGCCAAGAGAAGCCGTCCTATATACATCCTTCTCCCTCACTCATCCACAACCTGCCGCATCATGCTGTTCAACGCCAGGATCACCACGAGAGCCAGGAGGAAGGCGATCCAGAATGAAAGCTGGATCCGGATGAGCAGCACGGCTGCTCCCAGCAGCAGAGAAAGAACAACCACCCTTCCCAGCGCGCGCAGATGAGCCCGCACCAGCAGTGCCTCGTTAACAAGATTGGCAGCTCCGGCCTGCTGCAGAAGAAGGTTCAGATCCCAGGAAACGAGAACGGCAACCGCGGCAGCGAGGAGCCATCCAGCCCCTACACTCAAGGTGCCGGCAAAAGCCAAGGCTCCCATGTAGGCGAGGAAGAAAACCGAATGCCATGCCATTCTTCGCCGCTGCTGCAGCCACCATCCACCGCTCAAAACCACAAAGACGAACCCGAACTGCCAATGACCGGCAAGCGTACAACCCAGCAGCGCCGGCAGGGCCCCCATTGCCAGGGAAGCGATGAAGAATCGCTGGATCGACTTCATCAGAAACGCTCCCGAATCTGGCGCATGGGTTGGTTCCGCAGCAGCGTGCTCGCCACCACCTGATCCAGGTTTTGAGAAACGGACCAATGAATCGGGATCACACCGCCCTGCCGCAACCGCCGCAGCAGGAGCAGCCTTTCGATGCGCGCCAGGCGAACCGCCAGATGCAGCAGAGGATCTTCGGGTAAGTTTTCCGCTCGAAAGGCGATCGGATCGGGGCTGACAACGAGAACCGAATAGCCGAAGGCGCGCAGTCTGAGCAGGGTGGCCTCATCTTCCGCTCGCAGTGAACTGATGAAAAGCAGTTGAGAACGCGCAGGGAAGAAGCGTGTGGGAAATTGAGCGAGGGTCCAGTAAGCCTTGCTCGTCGAGGGTTCGCTGGAAGCCAATGCGCGCAGGATGCGCTCCCGCTGCACCTTGCCATAGCCCGGAAAGACCCAGGTTCCCAGTCCATACAGCAGCAGCCCCACGCGATGCCCATCCCGCAGCAGCGCATCGGCCAATGCCGCCGCAGCCCGCACCCCATGCTCAAAAAGCGCCCGATCTCCACTCTCCTGCATTTGCTCGGGTCGTGTGTCGAGAATGATGCCTATGTTGGCAATACGCTCTTGCTCAAATTCAGTCGTAAAGGGAACATCAACATGCCTGGCTGTTGCGCGCCAGTGAATGCGCCGGAGCGGATCACCAGGCTGGTAATTTCTCACGCCGTAGAAATCCGTGCCCGATCCAGGCCGGCGTGCCGGAATCGGTCCCGTGAATCCCAGCGTGTGCAAGGGACGGACAGACACCCGGCGCACATGCGGGTAATCCGGCAGCACCATCAGTTTGGTTTTCGTCTCCTGCGCCTCCCACCTTGGGGAAATACCAAGCGTCTCCCCGCCTCGTACCTGAACCGGTGGCAACGAAATCGCTCCCCTTTGCCCGCGAATCGTATATTGCAACTTCAGCACCTCACCAGGTAGTAAAGCTGCGAGCGCAGAGGTCTCACCTTCGATCACCGGATACAACTCCGCCACCGGATCCAAGACCTCTACCCGCTCCAATTCCTCACCTTCGTTCGTCACCGTCAATATCACCTGCACTTCGTCCCCCTCCCTCACGGTGTCTCGATTGAGCACACGGCGGCAGCGAATGGCTAAGCTTTGGTTGGCGCGCAGCAGGGACAGACCAACGTATAGCAGCGGCGGCACGGCCAGCACCATGATGTGCGCATTCAGCGTACCCAGCCCGGCCAGCAGCAGTGCGTATACGAGCGAAACGAGAAGAAAGAAACGAGACATCAGGTTGGTTTGGTGAAGGTAATGGGAACAGGCACAAGCTTCAGGACAGAACCGATTACGTCCTTTTCCGCACCGCGCTGCAGCCACAGTGCCGGATCCAGGATCAACCGGTGGCGCAATGCAGGACGGGCGAAGCACTTCACGTCGTCTGGGATGACATAGCTGCGCCCCTGGAGGGCGGCCCAGGCGCGCGTCAATTTCAGCAGGGCCAGAGAACCGCGCGGGCTGGCGCCGACGATCACCTGGCTCTGCTTTCGGGTGGCAGCTGCCAGGGCTACCATGTACTTCTCCACATCGTCATCCACATGAATGCGTTCCACTTGCTGCCGCATCTCCAGCAGCTCATCCCCGCTGGTCACGGCCTTCAGCTCAATCATGTCGCTGCGATGTTCCCTGCGGCGCGCCAGGATCATCTGCTCCTCGTCCAAATCCGGATACCCGACCGACAATTTCATGATGAAGCGATCCAACTGAGCCTCAGGCAGGGGAAAGGTGCCTTCGTATTCGATGGGATTCTGGGTGGCGATCACCAGGAAGGGCTGCGGCAGCATGCGTGTCTCCCCCTCCAAGGTCACCTGGTACTCCTGCATCGCTTCGAGCAGCGCGGACTGAGTCTTGGGTGATGCGCGGTTGATCTCATCCGCGAGCACGATATTGGCAAAGATCGGACCTTCGCGCAGCACAAACTCGTTGGCGTTCCGATCATAGATGTAACCGCCGGTGATATCCCCGGGGAGAAGATCGGGGGTGAACTGGATGCGTTTGAAGGTCAAGCCCATGACGGCGGCAAAGCTGCGGGCGATCAGGGTTTTGGCCAGGCCGGGAAAATCTTCCAGAAGCACATGCCCGCCGGAAGCGAGCGCCGCCGTCAGCAGCTGCTGTAGGAGTTCTTCCTTGCCCACGATGGCGCGGCCCATTTCTGCCAGGACGCGCTCGCTCCAGAGGGCAACGGGTTGATTCTCACGATCCATGCGGAACCTCCAGGTAATCTTCCAAGATGCGCACGATTTCCTCCAATTCCGGGTCGAAAGCTACATGAGAAGCCGAACGTGAGCCCGCCTTATCCATCTGCTTACGAGGGACACGTCGTTCGTTCAAATAGGCCTGGACGTGTTTTGGAAACGGCAGCGATTCCTTCTGCAGCTGGGTCAGCACCTCATTTCGAGTTTGATTCCTGGTGTGGGTTAGAACCTGAACGACCAGGTGGCGCAGCGGTCGTATCACCAGAGGACGTGCACGCAAACCCATGCGCAGCACGCCCAGCCAATAGCCGACACGCCCCCAACGGGAGGGAATCGACAAAGGCGGTAGATTGAGGCGCGCCCTCTGTCCTAAAGTAAATACGGCGTAGGCCGCGCTCAGGATCACCAATCCCATCCATAGCTTCGCCTGTGGCACCATCTGCCACGCATCATACATTCCCCAGAACCAGTTTGTGATGGGGCGCAGAACATGCTCAGCCAGGGGTTCACGCAACCACCAGGCAAGCGGAAGCGCCAGGAACAGCAGTGCCAACACCAGCCATAGCCAGAATCGACGCGGAAGCGAACGATGTCTCATACACCCTCCCGGCAGGCGTTTATGATGGCGGACAGGCATTCTCTGGCCTGGTGCTCAGCCGCATTGTCCACCTCATCCGTGCCGTAGCGCACCCTCTCGAACAAACGCGTCAGACCGGCAATCGGCTCAGTCGGCAGATCGATCTGCGCCAGCTGCTGCTCAAATTCGCGCGGCGTCATGGTCCGGGCGCGTTTGATGCCGCGCATCCTGTTGACCACGCGCCCCATCGCCACATAGCAGCGCACCACAACGTTGCGCAGATCCTCTCCCTGCTCCAGCGCTTCCAGCGCCTGCTCCGCCTCTAGGGATAGCTCCGACAGCGGAGATCGTTTCCGTCGCTGCGGCCAGAACCACCAGATGAGAAGCGCAACAGTTAGAATGATCACGGAAACAGCGATGAAACTGATGAGCAGGGATACCCATTGTGGTGGAGTGTCAGCAGGGATCGACTCCACGGCAGGTGTTTCTTGGAGCAATGGCTCGACGACCGTCTCCCCTTCCAGCGATTGGGAGGGCTGAGGTGTCGGTTTCGGTTCATCCACGGCCGACAAATTGCCTACAAGCCAGGCTGCAGTGAGCAGCACCAGCAGAAGTACGATGGCGGCGATCAGCGCTTTCCGCGAGCGAAAGACGGGAATGAAGAGCAGCAAGAAGACGACATACAAAGGCAGCGCCAGGAGCACGAGGACTTTAACGAGTTTCGCAAAGTTCAGCATGGGATCCTGAGTAGAATCATCCACCTGCATCAACTGCTGCGGGGCGACGGTCAGCTGCGGCAGTGCGCTGACCAGCAGCAAAAGCAGCAGGAGGGATCCCCAAATCCATACCAAGCGTCGGTTCCGGGTGTTCATGCGGCCGTTTCCATCACGCTTTCCTGTAGCCTGAGTGGATGGTTGTAAATGCTGTTAGGGCAATCCCTGGAAACTCAACTCCCCACTAATGATAACGCCACCTTGGATCGCAAGCAGTATGAATCAAGGAGCTGGTCTGATGCGCGATCCTACCTTTTGAACCGTGCGTATAAAAGGTGGTAATAGCTGCAATCAGTCGTTTTGAAACTTACACGAAGACCTCTCTCGGAAATCCGCTCGAAGGGATGATCCAAAAGAAACGCATCTTGAATCGAGACCTTCTATTGAGAATGTCAAAACCCGGCACATCACAGGATCACCGGTTTCGATTTCCGCCCCACGAACATACCCCGCCCCATGAATTCGAGCATCTCCTTGGGTTCGGACATGGCCTCGCGCACGAAATCTCGATAGGTGGGATCCTTCCGATACAGGCGGAAGGCTCTCGACCAAACACGGAGAAGCTCACGGAAACCGATGCGCCGGATGGTGTTGCGCAGTTCGCTGCGGACATCAGCTGGGTAAGTTCTCACCACCAAATCACGCAATCCATTCTCAAGCAACAATCGCTCCCACGCATCCGGTTCGATGACGCCAACATTCACACCCGAGCGGTACGACAGGCCTTGGGAATAATCTTCCGGCGGTGTCTTGATCCAGATGCTCTCATTGAAGCCCACGAATCCCCTGGGCTTGACCACACGCACGCACTCGCTCACGGCCTTCCGCTTCTTCTCGAGAAGAGAGACCACGGATTCGACGAAGACCACATCGAACTCATCATCGTCGAAGGGGAGACGCTCGATATCTCCCGTCTTGAACATCACACGATCCATCATGCCAGCGTTGGCAGCTCTTTCCTCCGAACGGAAGACCATTCGAGGTGAGATATCCACGCCGGTGACGCGGCAGCCAATGGCCTCAGCCAAGTAGCAGGATGACAACCCTACCCCACAGCCCACATCGAGCACGGAGGAAGAAGCATCGATGCAGCATAGCTCAGCGAGTTCATCCGTGGCTTGCTGCCCGCCCATATGCTTGGTCATACCCAATTCGGCTTGCAGATCGAACACCGAAAGGCTGGGCGCGATTTGTTTGCGTTCAGATTTCCGCTTTCCCATGCTTCTGCCTCCGGTTCCAGGATGGTTATCGGCCGACACCCATCCTTATACACCCGGCAGAGTAAGCAAGCCTGAAGCCAGCATGGCAATCGACTGATCTTCTCCTGTCAGTAGAAGCAGATGGTTCGCGAAATGGGCTGCAAACCGGGTCGGCTACGATATTCCGTGAGGCAAGTACACGGCGATCTTGCAGACATCACCACCATCGAGCACGGTCTCTAAAACCTCCACCTCGACCGGTTGTTGGAGAATCTCCTCCCAGATACCCTTGTAGAAACCCGCGCCGCAATAGCAGTATAGGTGTGGTACCTCCCCGGCTTCGGACACCACATGCCGAATGCGCGGGCAATGGCAATAGAGATGCCGCTTGCGTTCGTGATCAGGTTCCCGCAGGTAGCTCACCAGGTTGCCCGATTTCGGAATCTTGGTGGCGATGATCGTGTTCTCCCGGTGTATCCCCGCCACTCCCCAACCCCTGTCAACGACTTCAGCAACCATCTCATCGCTCATCTGCAGCGTGTCATGGAGAAATGTCTCGAAACTTTCCTGCAGCATCTTATGAGCAACAGCCACATCATGGCTGCGATCATAGGCCTGCCGCACAGGTTGAAGATTCTCCTTGGAGTACTGGCAGGCGCAGGCGGTCAGGACCCTCTGCGCGGCCTGAGCATCCAGGAGCGAACTCAAGCGATCCAGCATGGCGTAGGTCCAGCTTGCGACTGCTTCCGGAGCGACTTCCGCGGACAGCGAATCCCTTCCCTCCATGATCTGTTTGCGCAGCTCCACTCCGGCAACTGCGTCCAGACCGGCCGCGAGCTTCTTCAACCAAGCCTGTTCAAAATCCCAATTGATTGCCATTCCAGATCGCCTCCTCACCTGTATTCTGTTGCTGCAACCATCGCTGACTTTGTGACTCAGCTCAAGCCCCCGGCATTGGAACTAACGGAACTTGTGGGTTGACGCTTTCAGTCCAGGACGAGCCTCTCGACCTCCACGGTTTGATATTCAACTTTCGTGAAGTGTAGCGCTCGCAGCAACGCATAAATTGCGGTCAAGAAAAACAAGGGTAACCACGACAGGAACCGCAGCAGGGTCGCCAGCGTGAGCAGGATGGCCAGGGCGAAAGCCACGGGGATATAGGGTTCGTAGGGTTCCAGCATGTCGTCTACGAAGCCTCCAAGGATGTTCTGGAAACTTTCTCGGAAATTATTCAGCACCTGCTCACGCATGATCTCGGGAATGAGCGCTCCGATGGGGCCCTCGATTTGCTGTTCCAAAGTCTGGATGTATTGCTCAGGGATCGTGAATCCCTCCCTCTTGATCTGATCCGAGAATCCCCCATAGAAACTTCCGCAGAAAACCAACGCCAGCGCTACCAACAACATCTCCTGCCCCACGCGCGACGACGTTTCCGAGACCTTGATCCGCTCTCGCATATCCTTGGCCACGCTGGCAGCATAGACACAGCTTGCCAGGAGGTAGATCACGATCATGATCCCGCTGATCCAACTGATCTCCCAGCCCGCGAGAATGGCCACAGCGGACAAGGCGAAGGCTAAAAACGCCATGGAAAGCGGGCGGAACAACCCCGCCACCAGGCCTGCGGTTACAGCCAGGGCCACCGCTGCTATAAAGAATCGCAGCAGCAGTATCAGAAGTTCCCCGCCTGGAGCCAGGAACAAGCCATACTCTTGGCCGACCTGATGGCAAATCCTTCCGAAGAAATAACCAGCCGTGACCAATAGCACCATAAGGAAGCCGATTTTCAGCATTTTATTCATGATCTACTCCCCTGTTCAACATCCTCGCTCCCATCATCTCTTGTTCAGAACAGGAACGCCGACATCGACCACGGTCACCTGGATACCATCCTCTCTACTCCGCATCTCGAAGAAAGGTTCAAGAGAAGCTCCAGATGGCGATCCGGCGTCGCACTTGGAGGAAGGAATGCGCAGGATGGCCAAGCAAGCCCATCTACCCGCCATGCTTCCCGCCCTCACGTCCAGTCTTTGGATCATACAGCAATGACCTATTCACGGCAACGAGGCTGATGTGCGAGGAAGGCGGAGGTCCGGCTGTTGTCAGAAGATGTAGGGAATGAACATCTTGGTGCGCTTCCTGTAATCCTCGTAAGCACCACCGAATCGAATCAGGTTTCGGCGTTCTTCGAAGCGCGCGGTGGCTGTCATGAACACACACATCAGCGCCAGCAGCAAGCCGGCCGTAAGCGAGGCAGCCTTGAAAAACACGCCTCCGGCAAACAGCAGCAAGGAGGCATAGAGCGGATGGCGTATGTAGCGGTAGGCACCCTTGACGACCAGTTCGGTCGTGTCCTCGATACTGCCCTGCGGCCGACCGATCGTCCGCAGCATCCAAAAACCATGGATCGCCAATGGCAAAGAGCCAATCAGAAGGAACCACGACAGAAGTTGAGAAGGTGAGAACGGATCGGCAAACCAACGGTCGACGTTCACCAAGAACAGTCCAAATAACGTTTCAAAGGCTAAGAAACGGTAGACGCCGTAGGTGAAACGATTCCGCAGGGACTGCCAGGAAAGACGGACGAACCCAATGGATATCAAGGCAAAGATCAGGGTTTTGATCGTCATCCAATACGCACCTTGATGGCATGAGGATCACGGTTCACGTACGCAGCGATGCCCATGCCGGGAATTCCCCCACTCTCGGCTGAACGGAGATGGCGTTCCTATTCTTACGGCTGACAGGTCATCACGCCCAGTTCAACGTGGGCTCTTTCCACGCCCTCACGCAGATACACCTGTAGAACCGCAAATTCCGGATCGAATTCAGCGTGACTGATCTCCATCTCGTCGGAAAACGTTACCTGGTCGACAACGGGATCATAACGCCAGATCCCCTCCACTGCAGGATCCATGTCCATCCAATAAAGAACCGCATCCCCTCGCTCCTCCAGGACCAATCGCCCGGCAAAGGCCAGCAGTCCGAATTCATGACCCATGCAATAAAATTCGCCGACGAGCCCATCCGGCACATCGAGGGTTGACAAAGGAGTTTGATCCGCAGCCGAGGGCGGATTCAGCAGCGCATCAACCGTCCCGCATGCGGAAAGAAAGAACATGAGCCAAAAGATAAACAGCAGACGCTTCACGATGACCTCCTTTGGAAGGATCGGATGATTGGCTCCAAAAGGTCGTTCGCTTCTGAAGCGGAACGCCCATTCGAGTGGTTCGGGGATCATTGCAATTATAGCGTCGACATCGGCGGGTGGCTTCTCGATCCTGTACCGATCGATACATATGTTCGAGTAGGATCAAATCCGCGCCCAACCGGAAACATTGCTTTGATGGTGATGGAATCATGACCGCGCGCCCATGGACGCGCGGTTCAAGCTTTACAATTTATGGGCACGACGAACTCAGCATGGAGAGAGGAACTGCCCCACGGGTGTGGGGCTAGTTCAACAGTACGGCTTTCTGCTGAATTCAGCTAGAGACTATGCCTTCTCGATGCAATCCACTGGGCACACGGCCACGCACTGTGGCGAATCGTAATGCCCTTCACATTCGACGCAAGTGTTCGGATCGATGACGTAGATCACATCACCTTCGGTGATCGACTGAGTCGGGCACTCGGGCTCGCAGGCACCGCATGAAATGCATTCGTCAGTGATTTTCATTGCCATAGTATGCACCCCAGAATTCGGATTGTGGCTATTGCCGGAAGTAGGCTACCCCATTGCGCGGTTTCCTGGAATGGACAAAACTAACATGATTTTTCGCGTAGTCTCACGTTCCTGGATGGCTCATCCCGGGCATTTTATGGGTCATCCGCTCCCCCAATCATCGATCCTGGCAGCGGAATCCACCGCAGAATACCTCCATTGGAGGTTCAAATCAAGGCTGCCAGAGGCCTGGAAACAGCTTATCGCGAGTCCATCTGCATAGGTGGTATACCCCCACGGCAAGTTCTTTTTATTCACTCCGACGATCTGCATCCAAAGTGAAATCAGCGCGCATCCATTAGGAGATTTCAAGAAAGACATGCATTATCGGTTTCTACCGCTTGGTCCTGATTCTGATGGGGGGATGAAATGGATTACAATGATCCAATCACAGTTCGAGCTTCGATCTGGGAAGGAATAGGATGATCGACACACATCAGGCTGCTGAACGCGAGAAAAGGTCCGCTGCGCTGACCTCCGTTATCGCAGCCGCCTTTCTTACGCTCATGAAGATCATCGTGGGGTTCCTGACCGGCAGTCTGGGAATCCTGGCCGAAGCCGCCCATTCGGGATTGGATCTGGGCGCGGCGCTGGTCACCTATTGGGCCGTTCGAGCTGCGGGTAAACCCGCGGATCACGATCACCTCTACGGCCACGGCAAGATCGAGAATCTCTCCGCTCTTTTCGAGACTCTGCTGCTCTTGGTGACATGCATCTGGATCGTTTATGAAGCCATCGAGCGCCTGTTCGTCAAAACAGTGGAAGTTGACGCTTCGATCTGGGCTTTTCTGGTCATGGGGATTTCAATCATCGTCGATTACTCACGATCCAAAGTCCTCTATCAAGCCGCCCATAAACACAGGAGCCAGGCGCTGGAGGCGGACGCGCTTCACTTCAGCACGGATATTTGGAGTTCTTCGGTCGTCATCCTGGGTTTAATCGCCGTCCGTCTTAAAACCGTGTTCCCGGAGGCAGAGTTTTTAAGCGCAGCGGATCCCATCGCAGCGCTTGCAGTGGCTGTCATCGTCATCGTAGTTGGTGCAAAACTGGGTGTACGCACCGTGCAAGCCCTGTTGGATGTAGCTCCTGCAGGTGTTCGGGAAAAGATCAAAACCAGCGTGGAAAGCATTCCCGGGGTGGAGGATTGTCATCGGATCCGCGTGCGCTCCTCAGGACCGCAGTTCTTTGTGGACATCCATGTCCTGCTGGATGGTACCCAGACGCTCGAAGCAGCCCACGCCCTGACAGAAACGATCGAAGCCACCATCGAGGCAGAACTCCCTGGCGCGGACGTCACCGTACATCCCGAACCCTGGAAGCCGCCACGGGAAGAAACGGCATAACTCCCCTTGAATATCTGCATCACGATTCGGACAAAGATAGCTGGGGGATGAGCTTCAATCACTCGATTCGGAATTCCGCCGAAGTATGGAAGACACCATGTGCCTGCGGGTGAAATTGCCCATGGTGATGAGTTCAACGGGCATGGGGCCACCGAACACCTGCCGCGTGATTGCGCCCACACTACATCCCCTTCGATGAAGCTCGATCACGCGCCCGATCTTCTCCTCCAGATAGGCGATCTTGGCCAGAAGCTCCCCCTTGGGATTGGAACGCACACGCGCACAAGCCGGAAAGAGCATACTCGCCCGCAATCCTGCCAGACGTTTGAGGGAGGCAAGGATGCCCCAGATGTCGTAATCCGCTCGCAGGGCGCGCTCCTGTCCACCCACGAACATATCCCCGCTGAAGATCCACCCCTGTGTGGATTCGTACAGACAGATGTGATCCGGGCTGTGCCCAGGTGTGTGCAGCACCTGGAAGTTGTGGTGCTCGGTTTCGATGACGTCGCCCTCCATCACAGGATTCGCCGCGCTGGGTTCAGGCCAACCCCAGAACACACGTTGGTAGAGGCGAATGGGTTGTTTCTCCCGAGGATCAGCGAGTACGGGAAGCGCAAGCTCGTGGGCTAAAATCTGTATTCCGCTTCTCTGGCGCTGCAGAGAAGCATTAGCCCCGATGTGATCCTCGTGCGAGTGAGTGTTGACAATACGCGCGATGGATCGATCTTCTAGTTGTCGGGTGAATTCCGAAGCCGTATATGCACAACCGCTGTCGATCAGCAAGTCGTCGATAAGGTAGGCCGCTGTCCAATAGCGCCCTCGGCCAGCAATCGTTCTGGCCAAATCAAAACGCGTGACGGCGCCATAGTGGCTGATCTTGATCATAAGATCATCGATCTCGACAGAACTGCGGAATGCCGGAGATCATCCAGCATTCCGCGCTTGATTGTGGCTCGAACCTATTTCTGTCCCAGGCTGTGTACACTTCCCAGTCCCAGGATGGATTGGACGATCTCAGGACTGCCGTAGTAATTGACATCACCACTCCCAGCAATCATCACCAGCAAGGTTTCGGATGCCCAAACCGTAACGTTGCCCGAACCTTGTATGGCGACGTTGACATCCTCGCCTTGCAGATCTCCAGCATCGATGTCCCCGGATCCCGCGATCGTGAACCTCTGCCGCGTGGCTTCTCCAATCATCTCGATTTCGCCCGATCCAGAAATGTGTATGTCAAGATCATCTATTCTCAAATCTGGCAGGCGGATATCGCCCGATCCGGAGATCGAGATCTTCAACTCATCACCCTGGATGCTGTCGGATGTGATCATTCCCGCGCCCGAGATCGCGATATCCTCAAGCTCCTCGATGGTGATTTCGTAGTTCCACCCCTGCGTTGGCCGGAGATTCTTGCTTCTGGCTTCATCCGTGAAACCCAAAACGAGCGTGTCTCCGAGAACCTCGGTCTTGACGTAATCCATCAGGTTGTCATCCGTTCGAACCGTCAACGCATGGCCGTCGCCCTGAGTGATCGTCAGATCACCGGCTCCTGAGAGCACAATCCTGGTGAAGCCTGAAACCTCTCTAACTTCAGAGATTATGTTCCCCGAACCCTCGATCCGGGGTTCCAGGCTCGGAAGATTTAAGACGAATCCACAACCAGCCAAAGAAAGAGCCGTTACCACAAGGACCAACAATGACAATGTACTTCTCACGTTTGCCTCCATCGATTAGATGTAATTCCGCTATTTCCTTGTACCTGCGAAAATTACCTGGCTCATATACATTGGATATGTTTCTACTCGCTCCCGTATACTGACCCGAAATCCAGAGGCCCTCTACGATTCTATACGCAGAAAGGGATTGCGGGTTTCAAAGCAGCTGAAGTCTATCACCAGGCCAAGTATTTGACCACGAGGAAGCGGGATTTGGGTTCTTCTGTGTACAGAACGCAAGCACGCGCGGATAACCTCCAATCACGACATTACCGTCTACGCCTTCTGCGCAGCAGGATCCACAGCAGTCCGACCGTTGTCAACGGCCAAATCCAAGCCAGATCCCCCGGCCCGCCAGGACCTGTCAGGGCGTTTACCCGCCTCAGGTGAAGCAAGCGATAAGGCTGTGTGATCTTTGCGAGTTCCTCGTCAGAAAGTGCATGCGGATTGAGGCCGAAAACCCTCGCTGCGAATCCGCTTCCAATGAGTACCTCACGCATCAAGGCAACGCGATCCTCCGAACCCGACACATCTTCGGCAACTCCCTCCCAGCGGCCCTCCGGGTGCCAGATTTCCATCTCGGGGTTGGCCATGAGATTGCGATACCAATCCGCGCGCGTACCATATGCGGCAGCGCAATAGAGTTCCCCGTTCACCTGCGCGTAATTGACCGGAGCGTATCGTTTTAAGCCGGTCTTTCGGCCTTTGTGTACGATCACCAAGACCTGGCCCCAAGTCTCCTTGTTCTTCAACCAAGAGCCCAATCCCAAACGCCACATCAGGATCATGTAACGGTTGAGGACCTTGAAGGTCTTACGCATGCGCATGCCTGCTGTGCTGTGCGAGAAATCCATGGCCGTCTCCCTGAATGGAGGATTCAAACGTGTTCTGTGCGCGCTTGTCGCTTCTGCAAGAGCTTCGTAGCCGCCAGCGTGGGCAGCATGATCAACGTATACAGCAGCAATCCGAGCGACTGCCTGGTCATCAGCATCAAGATCACGAGCAGTATAAAACCGACGAGGCAGCTCGTGTCCCACTTCTTCGTGATCCAGAGCGTGATGAAACACGCCAGCGCGGCGATCGCAACCAGAAAGGGCATGAAGATCAAAAACGTTCCCGTCAAAGCCGCCATGCCCTGGCCTCCGCGAAATCCCAGATAAATGGGAAAATCATGTCCCAGAACAGCTGCCGCGCCGGCAAGATAGATCACGAGCTCGGAATCGGAGAAACGCTGCGCGAGCAACACAGCCAGAGCTCCCTTGGAGATGTCCAGCAAGGCTGCCAACAAGCCTGGCAGGATGCCGACCGATTCCATGGTATTTTTTCCGCCTGCGTTGCCGTTCCCCAGGCGGCGGATGTCCAGGCTCACGATGATGCGCGTGATGATGTACGAAAAGGGAATGGATCCCAGCAAGTAGGCCAGAAGGATGATCATCCAGTCCTGCATGATACTCACCTATGCCTTCGCGTTGTTATGGTGCATGAATCCCCGCTCCAATCGGCTCAGACCCCTTCCCGGGTAACCCGATTGGCCGGTTCTAGATCCGGAAGTAAACCACCCACAGCACCGCATCCATGATCACGGTCTGCACGGAGAAACCAACCGTCCCGATAACGGCCAACCAATACGTCCAACCTTTACGCGGCACTTTGAGGGCCAGCAATGCAGCCAGCAAGCCCAACGAAACGAGCCCAACCAAGATCAGGACGACGGTGATCGCCCACCACAAAACGCTGCTTGGCTGCTCAATCATGCCAAACGTGAGTGGCATCCACAGCGCTGAGGGCACAAGGATGCCCAAGTAGATCCAATGGAAGAGACGATAACCGAAACGGTTACCAATGCGCGCCTGATCCGCATCAAGGGCAAAGAGCAGGTAGCCCGTGAAGGCAAAATAGCCCAGTACTGCCACAGGCATCCACGCTGTGGATAGGGACTGGATGGATGGGGGAACACCTCCCCAAAGCACAGTGCCGGCATCCTCGTGTGTCAGGATGCCTTGAATGTAACTGCCGATCACAGCAGCACCACCGAGTACATTGATGCCAATCAACCATCGCTTTTGGGTATGCATCTCTGCGTCCCTCCTTTGGATTGAATTATGAAAGTATTGGCTCCGGGAATGAACCATTCCAGCTTGAAACGAATTGAAGTCAGAGATTGAAGAATCGAAGCCCCGAATGCTGAGACCAGGTTCTTCGCTTTGATGGAGTCTGGGGTTTGCGTTGTTTCAGGCCTCTGGCACGCTGCAGTTTCTTTACGTTCTTCACAGGTTTAGCACGCATGACGAGCCTCGGTGGTCCAGTGCGCGTCGCCGTCTCTGTGAAGAAAACACAGTGGCCGTTGTTATCCCACAGCCAGCCCCGCTGCAGTGTGCCCAAATGCTTGCTACCAAAGGCATACACCGACCCTTTCTCGATATAGGCCACGGTCTTTCCTGAGTAGAGGTGAATGGTCTTCTTATCGTCGCTGTAGGCGATCGGTGAACCTTGATGGTCGAACATGGTCTGTTCCATTTTCCGCTCCTTCCTGCACACCCCCTTCCAAGCAGGTTTCCCCACTTCGCTCGACGGGGCGGCGGTGTGCTCAGAAATGAAGCCGCACGAAATGCTCGAAGGATCGATCGTAGGTGCGTTCGGCATCCGCAGGAAAGCAGCATGCAGGCAGCTCACGCATCTTCAGATGGTAGCTGATGCACTCGCAACAAAGTCCTTTACGAGAGCAGGGTTCGTAGGTGCAGTTGCACTTTGCGAGATTGCGTTCCTGATTGCATTCCATTCTTCAGCTCCATGACTCAGAATTCCGGTCCACAGTCAGATTCATGCGCTTCCGCGCTGCCACACGATCCTAAATTTCGAAAGTCCACGCGCCGGAAGATCAGGTGCGCAGTTCAACCACGTCCTCATCATGCAGCACGTAATCTCTCGGGACCATCTGCCCATCGAAGGCCGAACTGCCCCAAACCCGGGCGGTTTTTAAATTCTTGACGAAATCTTGATGAACTTTGCTGGCGAATTCCTCCACCGTACCCCCTCGCTTCATAACAAACGGGGATTGGATGTCGGGCTCCTTGCCGGGGATCTTAGAATACACGCGCACGAGCTCCAGTCGATCGAACACTTCCTGCTTCAGGCGATCGAGATTACGCCCCGTCTTGGACGAAACGGGCAGCATGGGCCAACGGTTTTCGAGCAATTCACAAAGCGCCTCGAAGTCACTGTCGCAAGAATCATCATCGCACTTGTTGACCAACACCAGGATTGGAACGAAGGTGAGACGGCGCTCTCCTTCGTGTTCCGCCTTCAATCGCAGCGGCAGGATGCGGTGTTCCCTCATCTGCGTCAGAGTGTCCTCGAGTTGCTGGATTGGCTGTGTATGCAGATCCAAAACGATCAAGATCAGATCACATCTGCGGATCAGGTCCATCAATTCCGGTTCGATGAAGTCACGGTTCAGGGGGGGAGTGTCAATTAATTGAACCTGGACATTCTCGATGGGCATCATTCCAGGAGTAGCAGCCCAGGTTGAAAAGGGTGATTCTGAAACTTCCGGGGTGGCGTTGGTGAGGGCAGCCACGAGTGATGATTTTCCGGTATTGGCCGATCCAATCACCAACACCTGCCCCGCGCCCTCGCGATCGATGCGGAAGCCGGTATCACGCTTTCCCGTCTTTTTTCGGGTTTGGGCCGAGGCCTTCAACTTGGCAAGCTTCCTGCGCAAATCGCCTCGGAGTTTGTCCGTACCCTTGTGTTTGGGGATCGTGCTCAGGAGCTCTTCGAGCGTCTCGATCTTCTCCGCTGGCGTTTTAGCAGCCCGGTAGCGTTTGTCGACTTCGAAGTACTCCGGAGGCAGATTCGTTGGCATGGCAATCTGTTCCCGTGGATTCTGAGCTATCCGGTTTGTTGCGTGCGTAGCCGATACGGTTGGGCTTTGCACGGCAATCCCGGGCGCTCATCCCGTGCCCCTTCCCGATCCTCCTTAAGGCCCTTCTTCAACGCTCGCACAGGCGTACACTGACCCTTGGGTTCCGAATATTTCCTTAATATCTTATCGCATCCCATGGCGAAATTATCCTTCCTGCTTCTCGCTCATGGGACCCCTCCTGCTACCCAACACCACCCTCAGGGAAGAGGTGATCCGGCATCTGTAGCGCCACCACCTCCCCCGTAACCACCACCTCATCTCCAGCCTTGACTGTAATGCTGACCACAACCTTGCGCCCCTTGATCTCCGTTGCCTTCCCACGCACCTCGAGCGGAACCCCCATCGGCGTCGGCTTCAGATATTTGACATGCAACGAGCCGGTCACGAAACGCAGGATCGTCTCTTCCGAAATCTCATGCCCTGCGGCCTGGGTTGCCGCAGCAGCTGCCGTTCCGGTACCGTGGCAATCGACGATCGAAGCCAGTAACCCCCCATAGACATAACCTGGAATGGCGATGTGATAGGGCCTGGGATGGACGACGGCCACAGCTTCTTCGCCGTCCCAATGGCTCTTGAGTTGCAAGCCGTCTGGATTGAGGCGCCCGCAACCATAGCAATGGCTCAACGCATCGGGATAGTAGTCTTGGATAGCCTTTTCACTCATCGGTCCGAACTCTCTCCTGCCCTCACCTTCGGGCATCGTCCGGCATCTACCGCGGTCCATGCCCTAACGTTGCGAGGATGCACCCACAAACTGAAGCTATCCTCGCCCGGATGATCCTGATGTATTGTAGTGGAGATGGGATCATCCACGCCAGTGACATCCTGCAAATAGCCTGTCATTCCCTTGGATTCCACCTGGGTTCGTTCGCCGCTGAAACCCTCTTCGCCGACGTCCACGCGCCGATCGTTGAGGTTCCGTTGCAGAGGGATGGATCGCTCGACACCCCAGGTATCGCACGGGTTGTGAGGTCTATCGGCTCGCTAGTACAATTTCCCCGCCTGGCGAAGGGCTTCCATGATCCTGGAATCCGCGCGGGGATCTACACCACTGAAAAAATCCTCCCACGGATAACCCAACTGGATCTTGATCGTATTCGGCCCCCCTTCCATCGGGGGCCACAGGATCACCACCCCATCGTAGCTGCGGGAGAAATACGCCGCCATGAATGCGCCGGTGTAGATCGGCTCCTTGCCCACCACCACAACGAAGTAATTTCCCGGCAGTTCAAGACCATCCCAGCGTTCCGCAACCGCGGGCTCAAGCTCGATGACATGTGTTTCAGCATCATAGGAGATGATGTCATCCATGGACAGCACTGGCGTTTCCTGCAATACGATCTCGTCGAGAGGCTGCACATCTTCGATCATCAGATCTCCGATCGGCATGAAGATGGAGAAATCACCGATGGGTTCAGCAGTAGGTTCCGGCTCGAAATCGGCGAGTCCGCAAGCCGACAGGATAGCAGCGAGGAGAAGCATCAAGATGCGCTTCGCTTGTTTCGAATTTCCGATCATGCCTGATGGAAGCATCACACACCCCCAAGCAACACTGAGTCGAAGGACTGCTTAGATTCTAACACCCTTCCCCAGAAACAAGCCGTTGCATCTGGCATTCTAGGATTCGAGGAGATGAGCAATGTGTTGATTAAAATTCCAAGGAGCACTCAACCACGCGGCATCACCCGTCCTGGAATTGGCTTGAACCCTATCCCCTCGCTAAGAGTCTATTATTTTATGTGGGTAGGGACTCGAACGTGTGATATCATCCGACTTCTGTTCAAGTGGACAAACGCAAACATCCCTCCAGGAACCATCGTGTCGCAGGTCTTTATCTTCGAACGATCGATTCGTACAGAGTAATTTCCTCTTCTGGTTCTGATGTGCATGGGTAACAACGTTGAGGTCAAACGCACGATTCTCCTGCATGGCAATTTCGTCGTCACAGCGATCCATTTGTACAACCTCATTCTTGCTGGGGAGGCATAGTAAAGGTGAATCAATCACAAACCTCCAAACGTCCATCGGGGATGGTGGGATTCACAATCGTGTGGGCGGGACAATTGATCTCGGTGCTAGCCTCGAACATGAGCTGGTTCGCCATCACCATCTGGGCCTTCGAAAAAACCGGCAGCGCGACCGTTCTCGGGGCGGCTCAAACGGCCTTCATCCTGCCCTTCCTGCTGATCTCTCCCTTCGCAGGCGCAATGGTCGATCGCTACAACCGCAAGCTGATGATGATGATCAGCGATCTGGGCGCTGTCATCGCGACCACAGCGCTCCTGATCCTAAGTGCAGCAGATCTTATGGAGATCTGGCATGTGTACGTTGCATGCGTCATCTATGGATTGAGCGGAACCTTCCAATGGCCCGCGTACATGGCCGCCATCAGCACCATGGTTCCCAAGGAAAAGTACGACCGCGCGAACGGCATGATGTCCCTCATCGATTCGGGACCTGCGGTCTTCTCGCCGATGATTGCAGGAGCGCTGCTGCCGTTTCTCGGTTTGACCGGGATCCTGATCATCGACGTGATCACCTTCGTTTTCGCAATTGGGACCCTGCTGTTCGTCCATGTTCCACAACCCACCGAGACCAAGGAAGGACAGTCGGGCAAGGGAACGTTGACAAGCGAGGCCGTCTACGGGTTCAAGTACATCTTCCAACGCAAGAGCCTGCTCGGCCTGCTGCTTGTCATCCTGTGCCTGAACCTCGTTCAAGGCTTATCGGGGGCGTTATTTGCTCCCATGCTGCTTTCTAGAAGCGGCAACAACAGCACCGTGCTCGGCTCGGTTCAATCGGCTTTCGCCATCGGAGGCGTCGTTGGCGGGTTGATCGTCAGCGCTTGGGGCGGTCTCAAGAAGCGTATCACGGGCATGCTGGTCGGTTGGGCTCTCTTCGCCTTCTTCGGCATGATCGTCTTCGGACTTGGACGCAGTCTTTACATATGGATTCCCGCCGCGGTCCTGGCCTCGATGACCTTCCCCCTCACACAGAGCGCCAGCAATGCCATCTGGCAATCGAAGGTGGCGCCCGATATCCAGGGGCGCGTCTTCTCAGCCCGCAGATTGATCGCTTGGTTGGTCGAACCGATCATGCCCATTGTTGCCGGTTTGATGGCAGACTACGTAACCGAGCCGGCGATGGCCGCCCAGTCGGGATTGGCGGAAACCTTCGGATGGTTGGTTGGAACCGGGCCTGGCTCAGGCATGTCGCTGCAGTACATCGTCTCCGGTCTGGCTTACATCTCCATCATTCTCGTGGCCTGGTTCATACCCACCATCCGGAACGTGGAAACCCTGCTGCCGGATCACGATCAGCTCGAAAAGGCTGACGGACAAGAGGCTGGACCAGTCGCAGAAGCCGTCTCGTAGATCGTCGGTCACGACCGCAACGGTGCCAACAGCCTGCTCGCCTCCAGATGAAGCTCGACGATGCTCCTGTTGGAGCAACCTGTGTAAGGAGTGCATGCGAACTTCAATTATACGGATCGCAGTATCCCGAAAATCGTGACACCTACCCACGAAATGGAAGCATCGGCAGGTCTGAACCAGAGCGTTCGATCTGCCGATGTTTGGTTTCTATCAAGCTTCTTGGTTTCGAGATCAGGTCGAGAGGTCAAATACGCTAATGCACGTTATCCGTTACTCGTCTCGAACATACTCCTTCATGATCTCATCTGGAATCTCCATGGCAAACGTACAAATCATATCTCCCCATAAGGCAGTCTTCAGTGGCTCGATGACAACGGATTGGTCGAAAATCTCATCCCAATAGATTTTGTAGTATCCCCCGCTGCAATAGCAGAAATTCGGTGATATATCCTTTTCTGTTCCATCCCTTATGGCCCCCCTTACCCAGGGACAGTAGCACAGGTGATACCGCTTCACATTAGGCTGTTCTTCTGTTAGGAAGTGCTTTATCTGATAGGGGATTTTCGATATGATGATCTTGTTGCCCTCTCGAACTCCTGGACCCACGGAAGGCACGGTTCTTACGAACTCAACAACATCATCGTCCACGAGCTGGGCAAACATGGCTGTTTGCTCGTCTCTATGCTGCTCCACTTCCTCTATGAGTTCTTGGTATTTGATCTTGAGAAATTGATCGATATCACCTATCTCATAGAATCGCTCTTTATCCGTACCCACATCCTGGCCTCCGTGCAAACAGGGTCGGAGCAGATCCTTTGTACTCTCTTCCCCCAGTTGATCTTCCAATCTTTGCAAGACGACTCTCGTTACAGGGGGTTTCGTTTCGGGGCGGGCTCCAAGCGGAGGGATGTCGATACCCTTGAAGATCTCAGTCTGAACAGCTTCTCCATGCCATTCGGCGACTCTTTCATAGAGCGTTTCCATTGCTTGGGAGGATTCAGCGATATCAAGAAGTTCTTCCATGTGGTGATTGGCCTTGATAAACGGCAAGTATCTCCACAGCCCACGGACAAGGGTTACAACTTCCTTTACATCCTTTGTTGCCAGCATATCCGCATAGTGGATCATTTTCCCGTATGAAAACGAAAAAACCGTGTCGTTCTCCTTCGCAAGAAATCGAATAAATCCCCTTAGTGCATCAATCACGCGCCGCACTTCGTTTTCCTCGATTTTCCTTGATAGAAGAAACGATTCAAAACTCTCGAGCTTGTGGTCTTTTTCTTCCATTGTTATCCCTCTCTGATTGATCAATAATCTTCGCAAGTCAGGGAAGAAGGAAACATCTGGGCATTATCGAAAACGTAATGGTACCCACTGAATAGCCACTGAATTGGATCAGACACCGGGCTGGAAGCATGGGTACACCCTGATGAACTGAGAACATAGGAATTGTATGCTAATCTCGATCGCCGCTGCCAGCTATTCCGGAAGATATACTTAAATCGTAGGAAAAACGTTCACTACCAAGGAACATCTCATGAGATTCGATGTATAAGGCTACCCTCATGGCTTATGAACCATAGATTATCGTATCCGCTCATGGAAGGATCAAAAAACAAGGCATCGATTGGATGCATTGAGATCCATCGGTACAGATAGTCCGCAATCGAATCGCATATATCAAGCGAGTGGGCACAGGATTCAACCCAAGCCCACGCGCTGTTTTAATGCTTCATCACCTCATTCCACCAGATCGATCGTCTGGCATGTGATATGCAAATCGCCCCCACTCTTCGCAACGATGCCACTGACTTCGATATGATTGCCATAAGCCACATAGGCCTGCTGTTCATTCGAGAAGGTGTTCCAGAAATCGTTGTGGAAGAAGACGCCGATCTGACAGCCGTCATCGATGATCTCGAGAAATACTCCATCAGGAGGGCTGAGGTCAAAGAACGTGATCTCGCCGCGCGTGGTGGCCTTCCAACCTAGAATGTCCTCGGACAAGTCGCACACCGCCACGAAACCCGCATCGTTGGCAGTGTCCATGGACGGCGTGGATCCACATCCAGCCAACAGCAGGATCATGAGCAGGATGGGAAACAGGTGGATTCGCGCGTGGTTCTTCATCGATTGTACTCCTCTCTCTGCATAGTGGGTGCTTGCGCATAAGAATACGGCAAGCTGGTTGTTTGGCGCTGGGAGGGTATTTCCACCTCTCAACCTGGAATGATTCTAAGCCTTCTCCTCACGAAGGCAAGCCTCGGAGAGGGGAAAAGTAGGGCTCAATCTCGGGTTAGTTTTCAGCCGGATTGAGCCCCGATTGGTATTGAACTTTGTTGAGGGGATTCCGAAGGTAGGCTATAGAACCAAGATGACACCGAATACGATCTCAGCCAAGAGGCTGATCCAATTCGATTGCTCGACAGATTGGTCGACGAACATCGAGACCGCTCGAACTGCTGCCACTACGAGATAGGCAATACCCAGCATGGTGAAAGTCGCATCCACTCCCAAGATCAGAGGCGCTGCACCCAGGGCGACGAAGAAACCACCCAGCACGGAACGGATCTCTGTGATCCCTCGACCGCCCCGCGGGGTAAGACCGGTGAATCCGGTCACTCGGGTGGGGAAGATCAGCGATACCAATCCTGTGAGGATCGTTGCCGCAGCACAGACAACCTGCAAGATTTCCAGCAACATATCTGCCTCCTTTGCATGAGAATCAGGACATCCACCTTCCAGATTCCGGTTAAATGGACTCAAGTAACGCCCAGAGACACTCCGTGTAAACTCTCCATTGCTTCCATGAGAGCGTGCGGCTTTATTCGATCTGTTCCACCAAGTAGTTTTGGACGCCGATCTGCCGGATCTGTTCGAGTTGTGTCTCCAGCCAATCGAGGTGCTCCTCTTCATCTTTCAGAAGGGATTGTAGGAGTTTTCGAGTTCCGTTATCACCGAGATCCAGTGCAAGTTTGATGTCCTGGTTATAATCCTTGATGGCCTGGGCTTCGGCCGCCAGATCGTTCTTGAGCTGAGTTTCGACATCTGCGCCGATCTTGATGGGGCTCAATTCGCTGACCGTGGGGGTTCCTTCCAAGAACAGGATCCTGGCGATCAATTCCTCGGCATGCTTCATCTCCTCGATGGCACGCTTCTCGATCGTTTCATGGAGACGATCGTATCCCCAATCAGCGCACATCTCCGAATGCACCATATACTGGTTGATGGCGGCCAATTCATCAGCCAAGCGAGCATTCAGTTGCTGGATGATCTTCTCATTTCCTTTCATTGCGTCCTCCTTCTCTCTGGTGGTTTGATACCAGTATAGACGCGATTGCGATGAGCGAGTAGCCAGCAAGCAGATTCACGTTCTAAAAACCTTACCTTCCAGATCTCATTGGAATCAAGGATCCCCCAGGCTTCAACGCTCCCAGGGGATCGCATGATGATGAGATGGGATTCGCATCTCAATTCGATAAACGATTCACGCCTCCAATGCGGCGTGCGCCGCTGCCAACCGCGCCACGGGCACGCGGAAGGGAGAACAACTCACATAATTCAATCCGTAGGCATGACACAGGCGGATCGAATCCGGGTCCCCACCATGCTCCCCGCAGATGCCCACTTCCAGATCAGGGCGCGTATTGCGCCCCTCGTTCGTGGCGATCTGCATCAAGCGCCCCACACCATCCGGATCGATGGATTGGAACGGATTGCCCGGCAGGATGCGCTTTTCGATGTATTCGATCAGGAAGCCTGCCTCCGCGTCATCGCGGCTGATGCCGTACGTGGTCTGCGTTAGATCGTTGGTTCCGAAGGAGAAGAACTGCGCATGCTCGGCCATCTCGCTGGCCGTCAGCGCAGCACGGGGGATCTCGATCATCGTGCCGAACTTGTAATCCACCTCGATCCCCTGCTCGTTCATGACATCCTTGGCGACCTGCTCCAAGGCAGCCCGCTGTACCTTCAGTTCGTTGACATGGCTTGTGAGGGGTATCATCACTTCGGGATGTACGTCCACGCCATCCTTGGCCACCTTACAGGCGGCTTCGAAGATGGCCCGCACCTGCATCTTGGTCAGACCCGGTAGATGAATGCCCAACCGCACGCCTCGCAATCCAAGCATGGGATTGGCTTCGAGCATCGGCTCCACGGCCGCGAGCATCTTCTCCCTCTCGGCCAACACCTTGGATTTGCCGCCCTTTATTCGCAGCTCGGTGACCTCGACCAACAATTGTTCATGGCTCGGCAGGAACTCGTGCAGCGGAGGATCGATCAGGCGTATGATCACAGGCAGTCCGTCCATCACCCGGAACAAACCATCGAAATCCGAGCGCTGGAAGGGCAGCAGCTTCTGCAATGCCTCGTCACGCTCTTCCTCACTCTTGGCGAGGATCATCTGCTGCACAATCGGGAGACGCTCCGTCTCGAAGAACATGTGCTCCGTACGGCACAGCCCGATGCCCTCGGCGCCGTAGTCACGCGCCCGCTGTGCATCGCGTGGATAATCGGCATTTGCCCAAACACCCAAACGGCGGAATCCATCCGCCCAGGTGAGCAATTTGATCAAGTACGGATCGTTGATGTCCGGCACGACGGTCTCGAGCTGGCCTGTGAAGACCTGGCCTTCAGACCCGTCGATCGAAATCCATTCTCCTTCCTTGATCACCTGATCATTGACCGCCATCTGCCGCTTCTCGAGATCGATCTCCAATTCCGCAACACCCACGACAGCAGGCTTGCCGAATTGCCGCGCTACGAGCGCCGCATGACTCGTGCGGCCGCCGCGGCTGGTGAGGATGCCTTCCGCCGCCAGCATGCCATGCACGTCATCGGGCTTGGTCTCCGGACGCACCATGATCACCGGGCGACAATCCTCCTTGGCCCACTTGGCCGCCAGGTCCGCGTCAAAAGCGACCATCCCCACTGCCGCTCCGGGTGACACATTGAGACCATCGGCGATCAAACGTCTGTCGTCAATGGCCTGCTCCTTGGCCTGCAGATCGAACTGCGGATGCAGGAAGAAATCCACCTGCGCCGGCGACACGCGGCGCACGGCTTCCTTCTCGTCGATCAAGCCCTCCTCGGCCATCTCCACGGCAATGCGCACCGCGGCTTGGGCCGTGCGCTTGCTGTCGCGCGTCTGCAGCATCCAGAGCTTGCCACGCTCGATGGTGAACTCGACGTCCTGCACTTCGAGATAATGCCGCTCCAGCTTGGCGCAGATCTCACGCAGTTCGGCGTCGGCTTCTGGGAGGTCCCGAACCAACTCAGCGATCGGCTTGGTCTGTCGGATGCCGGCGACGACATCCTCGCCCTGGGCATTGATCAGATAATCGCCTTCGATTTCACGCTCTCCGGTGGAGATGTCGCGCGTCGTCGCAACACCGGTTCCCGAATCAGCCCCCATGTTCCCGAAGACCATGGTTTGGATGTTGACCCCGGTCCCCAGGTCATGGGCAATGCCGGCTTCCTCGCGGTAGGCGATGGCGCGTTTCCCGTTCCACGATTTGAAGACCGCTTCTGTGGCCATGCGCAGTTGCTCGTAGGGATCGGTGGGAAACGCCTTGCCTGTTTGACGTTTAACGAGCGTCTTGAAGGCCCCGGTGACCTCCTTCCAATCCTCAGCCTTGAGTTCGGCGTCGGTTTTCGCCTTGCGCTTCTTGCGAGTGGAGGTGATGATCTCTTCAAAGGGCTCATCCGGAACGCCCATGACAACAGCCCCAAACATCTGCACCAGACGCCGGTAAGAGTCATAAACGAAGCGCGCGTCGCCGGTGAGTTCGATCATGCCTTCAGCTGTTTCGTCATTGAGGCCGATGTTGAGTACGGTGTCCATCATACCGGGCATGGAGAACTTGGCGCCTGAACGACTGGAGACGAGCAGCGGTTTTTTCGCATCCCCGAACTTGCGCCCCGTCTTGCGCTCGACGTCCTTCAAGGCCTTGAGTTCTTGTTCCCACATGCCCTTCGGGAATTGATCTCCCGCTGTTAGATAGGCATTGCAGGCCTCTGTGGTGACCGTGAAACCTGGTGGTACGGGAACTCCGGTGCGCGTCATTTCTCCCAAATTGGCGCCCTTGCCCCCCAGCAGCGCTCGAACCGCCTCCCAAGAACCCGTCTTGGTCTCAGCCTCATCGACTTCATCAAAGAGATAAACCCACTTCTGGGCCATGATTCTTCTCCTCCTTCTTGCTTGCATACTTCGAAAACAGCCTCTCCAGCCCCATCCTGCTGTTGAGATTTTCTGGGTCGGCTGGAAGAGCCTGAGTGATCATCATACCAAAGGCACTTCCCACACACCCTACGCCATGTGCTCAAACAGGGTTGTTCTCCCTCGGCAGGCCGATCAGGATTTGATCGTCCTCCACGCGCACCGGGTAGGCGGCAATGTCCACCACAGCGGGTAGGTTGAGCGCCTTGCCGCTTTCCAGATCGAAGCGAGCGCCGTGGCGCGGGCATTCGATGGCGTGCTCCTCAACCTCGCCTTCACCCACGGGACCTCCGTCGTGTGTGCAGAGATCGTCGATGGCGTAGAAGGCGCCGGCGATGTTGAATAAAACGATCGATCGATGATCCACCTCGAAGCTCAATCGCTCCCCCGGTCCGATCTCCTTCAACGTGGCCACCGCTACATATTCCAATTGTTCGGGATCTAATGCACGATAGTTGAACATCTTTGGCACCGAAAACCCCGCCGAATCCTTGCGGGCGGGGTGGGATTGGCACAGTCAGGCCAGAACCTGCTAGAGCAGTTCCTCCTCCAGAGTTTCCAGACCATAGACCCCGGCCTTCAGGACCTTGAGGGAAAGCAGCGCACACTTCAGCCGAACGGCTCCCAATTCGATCCCCAGCATCTCGAGGATGTAGGCCTTGTCCAGGGCCTTCACCTCCTCCAAAGTCTTGCCGATGATGGCTTCCGTCAGCATGTCGGCCGAACTCATGGAGATGGCGCAGCCCTCTCCACTGAAAGCGGCTTCGCTGATACGTCCCTCATCATCCACGCGCACGTCGATTCGAATACGATCTCCACAAAGTGGATTATCGTCCTCATAGCTGTAGTCATGCGGATCGAGCGTCCCCTTCATGCGGGGATTCTTGTAATGATCAATGATGATCTCACGATACATGTCTTCCATAGGACCTACCCAAAGACTCCCTTTGCCTTGTGCAGCCCTCCGATGAGGGCGTCGATTTCCTCGATGGTGTTGTAGATATAGAACGATGCGCGTGTGGTGGCTGGGATCGAGAGACTCTCGTGCAGCGGCATGGCGCAGTGATGTCCAGCGCGCACGGCGACTCCCACATCGTCCAGGATCTGCGCTAAGTCATGCGGGTGAATGCCGTTGAAGGTGAAAGCTACCACCCCACCTCGTTTTTCAGCATCGGGTCCATACTGCTGTAGGCCGGGAACTTCAGCCAAACGCTCCAGCGCATAACCGATCAGTTGTTGCTCATGCGCATGCACGGCGTCCATACCCAACTCATCCAAATAATCGATCGCCGCTCCAAAGCCGATGGCCTCCGCAATGGCTGGGGTTCCGGCTTCGAACTTGTACGGCGGATCGTTGGCCTTGAACTCGCGCAAGCTCACGCGCTTGATCATGTCGCCGCCGCCCAGGAAGGGCGGCATGCTCTCGAGCAGCGCCTCACGACCGTAGAGCACACCGATGCCAGTGGGACCGCACATCTTGTGGGCCGAGAAGGCCATGAAATCCGCTCCCACATCGGAAATATCGACCGCGAAATGCGGAACCGATTGCGCGCCATCGATGAGCACAAGGGCTCCCGCCTCATGCGCCATCTCTGTCATCTTCTTCACCGGATTGATGGTTCCCAACACGTTGGACATGTGTGTGAAACCGACCATGCGAGGCTCCAGTTCGAGCAAACGGGCGTACGCCTCGAGATCGAGCAGACCTTCGCCGGTGATGGGCACAAATTCCAGACGCAGTCCAAGCTCCTCGGCCAGCAGCATCCAGGGAACCGAATTGGAGTGGTGCTCCATCTCGGTGAGCAAGATACAGTCGCCGCTATGGAGGTTGCTGCGCCCCCAGGAGAAGACCACCAGGTTGATGGATTCCGTGGTGTTGCGTGTGAAGATTATCTCGCGCGAAGAAGCGGCGCCGATGAAATCGGCCACTCGTTTCCGGGCCGCCTCGTGCGCCTCAGTTGCCTCTTCCGCCAGACGGTGGATGCCCCGGTGGATGTTGGCATTTTGGGTCTCGTAGAAGTTGGTCATGGCATCGATCACGGTTCTCGGCTTCTGGGCCGTAGCTGCCGAATCGAGATAGACCAGGGGGACTCCCTTACGGGTTTCTCGCGCCAGTACGGGAAAATCCTGGCGAACACGCATCACATCCAATGTCTTGGCTCCAGACAACGATCTCATCCCTTCTCGCACCGGCTAACGGGTGCTGGTTTTCTTTCGACGCGAACGCCGTCGCTTCGATGGGCGAATATTGGAGCTCTTCTGCTGCAGCCAGAGCACCCGATCGGGAACCATCCATCCCCCTGTGAGATACACGTCTTGCAGGAATTGGACTGCGACCATCTTACGGTCCGATTGCACGACGGTTCCTTGCAGCCAATCACGAATCCGCTCATCGTCGCGGATGTGATCGCATAACACTTCGACTGAGTCACCGACATTGTAGAGTTTTTCCTCAATGCGGCCAAAATCAGTTATGCCCATGTCTATCCTTACAACAATCCCGGATGATCATAGAACGGATGCTGCTCAACGTCATCCGTGGGAAGTGAGCTCGTTTAATTTTCGATGGAGCATCGCCTTCGTCCGCACCCGCAGATCTTCCAAAGGAATACGTTCCAGTATGGGGGTGAAGAAACCATCGATCATCAAGCGTTCCGCGGTTTCACGCTCCAACCCTCGCGTCATCAGATAAAAGATCGGTTCGTCTTCCAAGCGCCCCACTGTGGCGCCATGTGTACACCGCACGTCGTCCGCCAGGATCTCCAAACCAGGAATGGAGTCGGCGCGGGCATCATCGCTGAGAATCAGGTTGCGATTCATCTGATACCCATCCGCCTGCTGCGCCCCCGGTGCCACATAGATCATGCCCTGCCAAACAGAACGGCTCCGATTCCGAAGCGCTCCCTTGAAGAGGAGATCGCTTGTGGTGTGCGGCTTGAGATGGTTTTGCTGCGTATCATGGTCGAGGTGCTGCTCTCCATCCGTGATGTAGAAGGCCGCCATGCGTCCTTCAGCACCCTCGCCATCCAGATCCAAATCCGCATAGGTTTTCGTGAAACGGCTGCCCACAGCGCCGAAGACCCACTCGATACGGGCATTACTCTCGAGACGGGCGCGCTCATGCGTGAAGTTCCAAACGTGCTCGCCCCAATGCTGCAGTTCCACGAAGCTCAGCTTGGCACCCTCTCCAACATGCAATTCAACCATCCCAGCATATACCGCTTCGCCCTGGGGCTGCAATGGAGAACCTGTCTCATGAACCAGGGTCAGCTCCGCGTTCTGGTCCACGATCACCATCAAGCGCGTGGCCACCAACCCGCCGCTGCCAGGAGCCCAGATGATCGTATGCAAGGGGCTTTCCAACTTGACACCAGGGGGAACGTAGATCAACGCCCCCTCCTGCATCAGCCCTGCTGCCAGCGCTGCAAATTTGGCTTCACTTTCACGCACAACGCTGCCGAGATGTTCACGCAGCAGCCGTTCGTGCTCACGTACCGCAGTGGCCCAATCGCAGAAGACCACACCATGCTCGCTCAATTCCGTGCCGCCCGTGCTTTGCGACGGCAATCCCGGTCGCAGGACCAATCTGCCACCGCAATCCTCTCCTCCAAGCGGCGCGAGCAGGTTCGGATCCAAGGATACATCCTCAGCAGGCTTCAAGGCAAGGCGGTCGGAGGGCAGTTTACGAATGTCGCTGCGGCGCCAGGCCTCGTCCTGCATCGAGGGCATGGGCAATTGGGAATGGGCCTGCCATGCGCTCAGGCGTCGTTCACGCAGCCATGCCGGTTCACCAAGGCGCTCCGAGAGATTCGTCACATCTTCAAGCGTAAAAGGAAACTCCGGCGCAACCTCCGAGAGTTTCTTCTGCGTAAATTTCCGCTTCACAGATGACTTCGTCATACCTATGTCTATACTCCCCACGAAGCCGTTTCGCTCAGATCCATCACCGCCCGGGGCGAATCCGATGGCTCATCCAATCGAACCTTCCATCTGCAGTTGGATCAGACGGTTCATCTCCACGGCGTATTCCATGGGCAGCTCCTTCACCAGGGGTTCGATGAACCCCGAAACCACCATCGTGGTCGCCTGCTCCTCGCTCAATCCCCGGCTTGTGAGATAGAAGAGTTGCTCTTCACCGATCTTGCTCACCGAAGCCTCGTGACCGACCAGGACGTCATCCTCATCGATCTCGATGTAGGGGTAGGTGTCGGACCGCGACTGCGGATCGAGCAACAAGGCATCGCAGACCACATTCGAGCGTGCACCGACAGCGCCCTTATGCACCTTGAGCAGTCCTCGGTAGGAAGATCGCCCGCCGTCCTTGCTGATCGATTTCGAAGTGATCTTGCTGGTGGTGTACGGCGCAACGTGGATCGCTTTCGCCCCGGCATCCTGCTGCTGTTTCCCGGTCGCAAACGCCAGCGAAAGCACTTCGCCATGGGCGCCCTTGCCCATCAGGTAGAGCGCGGGGTACTTCATGGTGGTCTTGCTGCCCAGATTGGCGTCCACCCACTCCATGGTGGCGTCCTCGTGAACGATCGAGCGCTGTGTCACCAGGTTGTAGACGTTCGTCGACCAGTTCTGGATCGTGGTGTAGCGGCAGCGTGCGCCTTTCTTGACCACAATCTCGATCACCCCACAGTGGAAGGAATCCGTGGTGTAGATCGGCGCCGTACAACCCTCCACGTAGTGCATCTGCGCCCCCTCATCGACGATGATCAGCGTGCGCTCGAACTGTCCGATGTTGGCCACGTTCAACCGAAAATAGGCCTGCAGTGGAAGATCCACCTTGACACCCGGCGGAACGTATACGAACGAACCGCCCGACCAAACCGCGCTGTTGAGCGCCGAGAACTTGTTGTCGCTGATGGGAACCGCCTTGCTGAAATACTCGCGAAACAGGTCGGGGTGCTGGCGCAGCCCTTCCTCGATGCTCAGGAAGATCACGCCCTGGGCCTCGAGATGTTCCTGGATGTTGTGGTAGACCATCTCCGATTCGTACTGCGCTCCCACGCCGGCCAGGAATTTCTGCTCAGCTTCGGGGATGCCCAATTTATCGAAGGTTTCCTTGATGCTGTCGGGAATGTCGTCCCAGGAGCGACCCGCGCCTTCGGTAGGACGGACATAGTAGTAGAGATTGTCCAAATCGAGCTCGGAGAGATCGCTGCCCCAATTAGGCATCGGTCTGGATTGAAAATGATCGAGCGCCTTGAGGCGGAATTCGAGCATCCAATCGGGTTCGCCCTTCATGCGCGAGATCTGCTCGACCACCTCTCGATCGAGCCCCTTGCGTGTCTTGAAAACCGAGACATCGGGATCGGAGAAACCGTAGCGGTACTGCCCAAGGCCTTCCAGCGCTTCCCGATCTTTCGAATTCGCCATCCCTAAGCCTCCGAGACGGCCTCACCATGCTTCTCGCGCACCCAGGCATAGCCTTGGGCCTCAAGCTGCTTGGCAAGATCGGAGCCGCCGGATTCGACGATGCGGCCGTTGAGCATGATGTGAACGAACTCAGGCTTGATGTAGTTGAGGATGCGTTGGTAATGCGTGATGATCAAGATGCCCAGGTTGGGCCCCGCCACCGCATTCACCCCCTCGGAAACGATGCGCAGCGCGTCGATGTCCAGCCCGGAATCGGTCTCATCCAGAATGGCAACCGTAGGTTCCAGCGTAGCTAACTGCAGGATCTCGGCGCGCTTCTTCTCGCCTCCAGAGAATCCATCGTTGAGATAGCGGCCGGCAAATTCGTAGGGCATCTCGAGCAGGTCCATCTTCTGCTTGAGCAGCGTGCGGAATTCGGGAACGGGTATGCCCTTGTACTCGGGATCGAGCGCTCGGCGGTGGGCGTTGATGGCCGTGCGCAGGAAATTGGCCACGGAAACGCCGGGGATCGCGACGGGATACTGAAAAGCCAGGAACAATCCAGCGCGTGAGCGCTCGGCTGGATCCTTGTCCAAGAGGTTCTCGCCGTTGAAGACAACCTCACCTTGGGTGATCGTGTAGCGCGGATGCCCCATCAAGGCATAGGCCAGCGTGGATTTACCCGTGGCGTTGGGTCCCATCAAGGCATGCACTTCACCCGGTTTGACGGTGAGATCCACACCCTTGAGAACCGGCTTATCCTCCACACTCACATGCAGATCACGAATTTCTAGTTTACCGTTCATCCGCCTTCCTCCAGACCACTCCACAGCACGTGAGAAGGCCAATTTTACAAGGCTGGGATTATAGCACAGGGGGCCCCTCTTGTCAATATTTCTGATAAATATTTGAAATATTGACAGTATTCAATCATCATGCTAAAATCCAACCCGATGGCTACAGCAACACGCGACATCATTCTTCGCACCCTACGTGCGAAGGGCAAGTGTAGTGTGAAGGATCTGGCCGAGGCTGCATCGGTCTCGCCTGTTTCCGTTCGCCACCATCTTGCCAGCCTGCAAGCCCAGGGATTGATCGCCGTGGAAGAGATGCGCCATGGGGTGGGAAGACCGCGCCACATGTATTCCCTCACCGAACAGGCACTGGAACTCTTCCCCACTCGGTATCTTCGTCTGGCCAACCGCCTCATCGAAGAGATCAAGGAATCCATGCCTGAGGGGAAGGTGCTGGAACTCTTCGCAGCCATGGCCGAGAACATGGCGGAAGCCTACGCCAAAGAGCTCAAGGGGCTGCCGCTGGATCAACGCATGCAGCGCCTGACGGAAATGCTCACCGACGAAGGCTTCGATGCCGACTTCGAGGAGCAGGAGGATGCCTGGGTGATCCGTGAGCTCTCCTGCCCCTACCTGCAGGTCGGCTTGCGGCATCCCGAAGTCTGCCACGTGGATCATATCTTCATCGCCACAGCGCTCTCCCTACCGGTCGAGCGCGTGAGCTGCCTGCTCAGAGGCGATGCACATTGCACCTACAAGGTCAATCTCATGGGCCTTCTTGAGAGTGAGAACCCAGATGAGTAACGAGGCCGGCGAACCCAAGACCCTCTGGGAGATCGATTCGACGCATCCCGAGCAGGCGAAGATCATCCGCGAGGCGCTGCGCCTGGTCAACGATCCCGAACTCGGTCTCAATGTCATCGAACTCGGCCTGGTGCGTCAAGTACGGATCGAGGATGACAGCCTGCACGTGACCATGATCCTGACCACCCCCTTCTGCCCCTACGGTCCGGCGATGCTCGAGATGGCTCGCAGCAAGGCCGCAGAAGCCTCCGGCATGGAGACAACCATCGAGATGGGCATGGAGATGTGGAGCGCCAGCATGATGGAGGATTCGGCCACCGCCTCCTGGGGTCTGTTCTGATCGTTGGAAATCCCTGAAGGATGCACGGGCTTCCCTCATCGGGAGGCCTGGAAGGTAAAGAAGGGGGATTCCATGGTCAAACCGAAACAACCCCACAGGCGGGATTCCCTGCGCCTATATTCTTGGGATTACAGCTCCGAGGCATGGTATTTCATCACCATCTGCACCAAGAATCGACAACTCCTTTTTGGAGACATCCTGGCTGATCACTTACTCCAATCTCCCCTCGGCAATATCGCCAGGGAACACTGGTCCCAAATCTCCGAACGCGTGAAGGGTATTCAGCTCAACGAATTTGTGATCATGCCTAATCATCTTCATGGAATCATAATGTTCCAATTAAATGGACGGCGCGTAGGGGCGTTGCATGCAACGCCCCTACGGAGCATTAGCAATGAGCCAAGCATTTCCCAAAGAATGGCAGCAATCTCACCCAAGCCGGGAAGTCTTGCAGTGATAATCCGATCCTATAAATCCTCGGTTACACGCTGGGCACGACGGAACGGTTATCCAGATTTCGCATGGCAGCGCGGATATCACGATCACATCATCCGCGATGGTACCGATCTCTCCCGCATTCGGCGCTACATCCGCTTGAATCCGATGCGGTGGTCCCTGGATCTATATCATCACGCGAATTGAGCGGAACCGTGTATAGCTGACTATGTCTCGCTGGGCCGGTTCCCCCGACCAGAACCCGGGACAAGAGAACCACCCCTACGCCCCAATGGAGAACCCTTTCGGATCGGATTGAACTGCGGCGATCTACTCCCTGCGCAGCCCGGGGCGTCGGTAACACGTGGCATCCGTCGACGGAACCCCAAGCCGGCAGGGCGTGGACGGCGACGATTGCAGTTCGCTTTAACGAAGGAGTCTGGGTGGGAATCCAAAGATGGAGCAACAACCAAAATAGCCAAGGTATGACAGGATTCGCAAGGAAGTCGATCACCGCGGCGATGCGGTGGAACCTAGCCTGTCGAGGGTTGAGCCTCCTGATTCTTCTCCTTGTTTTTGTTCCGAACCAAGCCCGGAAGGCTCAGCAGTCCGATGAGTAAACGCAACGCCAAACCAAGCACCACCGCCATCATCACCAGCACCACGCCGCCCATGAGAACGAGTAACCAAACCGAGGAAAGGCCTCTCCCCTGATACATCACCATGCGCGCCCGCAAACGGCGCAGGAATCGCCTGCTCGGCTCAACCGGCTGCAGCACTTGTTCCAACCAATCCACCAGTTGATCCTTATCCAATCCGCCGGGAATCCTTCCACTAAACATCACGAAACCCCTTCTTCTGCAACTCTACCTCGCCTTGCCAGCGCACAGGTTTCATTCCTTGGTTCCTCGTTCTTGCTTTGGTTTGCGCTTCCCCTGCTCCTCATCGTACTCCTGGTTCTCCAGACCGGTCCTGAGTATCTCCTCCAGTTCCTCTCGCAACGCATTCAAAGTGCGGTGATAGAGGCTCTTGATGGCGCCTTCCGTGCGCCCCATGATCTCGCCGATCTCCGCATTCGAGAAGCGCTGCACGAACTTCAGGATCAGCAACTGCTGGCGGTCCGGCGGGAGCAGATGGACAGCTGCCAGCAGCATGCGCTGCTCATCCTTACTGACGGCTTCGGTCTCGGGTATGTTGCGCCCCCCCTTGGAGAAGAAACGATCATCGAGGGGCACAACCGGACGCCTGCTTTGATCCCGATGCCAATTGGCCACAAGATTGTGGGCGATGCGATACAGCCATGCTGAAAAGGGCACACCCTTGTCTTTGAATTTTGGAATGTGGCGCAGCGCCCGCTCGAACACGCGAGCCGTCAGATCTTCGGCATCATGGTGATTGCCCGTACGATAGTAGATGTAGTTGTAGATACGCCGCACATGGCGTTCGTAGAGCTCGCCAAAGGCATCTAAATCCGACGCCGCCTGACGGACGAGCTTCAGATCGTCCACCTCAGGTTGGGTCATCGGTCGGCCTTGCTGTGGCGCATACAAGCATGCATCGAGATTAACACCTGAATCCTCTCACGGTTGCCCCTCCGCTCCTGCAGCGGCTCCCGCCTGGCGAGTATAGCATGGTTGCGCGCGCCGGATGATATAATGCGCGGCATCACACCATGCAGACACTGATCGCCCTTGACTTGGAGACCACGGGGCTCGACCCCGAGCGCGACGCCGTGATCGAGATCGGCGTGGTACGTTTCCGCGGCAAGCGCGTGGAAGAGGAATGGAGCACACTGGTCAACCCCGGCCAACCGCTTTCTCCCTTCATCACCCAGCTGACAGGCATCACGGATGAAATGCTCGCCGGGGCACCTCGCATCACGCAAGTGCTGGGGGATCTCCAAACCTTCGTGGGCGATGTGCCCATCCTGGGCCACAATATCCAATTCGATCTGGCCTTCCTGCAGCGCCAGGGTCTCTTCCAGCATAACGAGCCCCTGGATACCTTCGACCTCGCTTCCGTGCTCCTGCCCTCCGCGCCTCGCTACAGCCTGACGGCTCTGGCGAGCCTGCTGGAGGTGCCTGTGCGCGCCAAGCACCGGGCGCTGGAAGATGCCGACACGACGCGCATGGTCTTCCTTCGCCTTTGCGATCTGCTCGATGAGCTCCCCTTCGGCCTGATTGAGGAAATCGCCAATTACGGCGCCGAAGTGGCTTGGGGCGCGAGCT